>JAWKLB010000001.1:0-208362 GCA_041392955.1 Chitinophagales bacterium
ATTATTTGATCCATATTGGATAGAAGCATACCGGCCAACCGGTACGACCCACGGCACACACTTTTCCTATGATACGCATGTTCCGCTGATCTGGTTTGGATTGTAAGTGCATCCCGGCACTTTATATGATACGGTGCATATTACAGATATTGCTCCAACGCTGGCTGCCATATTGCGCATTTCCGAACCGAATGGTTGTGTGGGAAAGCCAATAGTTCCGGTACTTGAACATTGAATAGTGTCTGTATGCGCGAAGTATAGTATCTTTCTCGGCCGTTAACCTGCCTTAATCTGTTTTATGCGTAAGAAAATAGCTTTTCTGATCATTCTCGGTACTATTTTGCTGACCTGTATCGTAATGTTCATTGTTTTTAATCTGCAAAAAAATAAAGACAACTTTCATCACGAAGAAACGCCACCTGTTCCGGTAGAAAGTACACTGCAACCGGGTGAAGAAGAACACGAACAAGAAAGGGAAGCGTATTTTGCATTGATGCATAAGTCTGCCCCGGGTACTAATTGGAGAAAGATGGACGCCGACCTGCGCTATCAAAAAATGCAGGAAAGGGCAAGTGCATACTACGGTAAAATGCAGGGAGGTGCATGGGATACGTTGGCAAATGGATATCTGATAAGTAATTGGAATGAACTGGGAAGCTATAATGTAGCAGGACGCATCTGGGCAACGGAAGTAGATTTTACCGATGATCAGGTGTATGCTTTTAGTGATGGCGGTAATTTGTGGAAAGGAGAACTCGATGGCAGCAACTGGGCCGTTTTAAATGATAATTTCAGATTGCGCGGAACAAATATGTTGCGGAAAGTCGGAAACAGGCTTGTGGTGTCAACAAGTGAATGGGGATTACAAGGTATTTTTTATACGGATGATGAAGGTGTAAGCTGGCAGGAAACCACTGGGTTGGAAAATGTAGCAAGCTGGGGAAATATATTTACTGCACAAATGGCGCATGATGCAGAAAACACGATATATGTTCTTGCGTATGAATGGGACTATGTGAATTGGTATGATATCGTTTCGATTTACAGATCAAGCGATTTAGGCGCCAGTTTTCAGCACATCATTTCTTATGATGTACCCACTTATGGAGGTGCCGATAATTTTTCTTTATGGACATCGCGATATGGAGATTCTACCGTTTACTTTTTGGAAAATAACAATTGTTATACCTTGGATCCTATGGATGGATCTCCCCAATTTACAGGAACGTTGCCCTTCACGGATCCGGGAAATAAAATGATGCAGGGAATAGATCATGCAGGTGTACAGGAATTATATGTAGCCAGATATGATGGAGCGGATGGCAATACCTATTGCTACCGTTCACAGGATGGCGGAGTTAGCTGGAACTATACCGGTTACGTTGAGCAATATAATTTCAGTAAAACAAGTTTTGCTTCGTCACAGAAAAATCCGGGTTATCTGTATTATGGAGGCGTGAATAGTTACCGTACAGTTACAGCCGGCGCAAGTTGGGTATTGAATAATGAATGGTATCAATACTATGATGATATCATTTCCAACCTGCATGCCGACATACCTTTTATTTGTTCCTTTCTGGATACTTTAACAAACAATGAAGTTCTGCTGACAAGTACAGACGGGGGCTTATTCAAATCAACCAATACCGGATTGACCTGGACAAATATCACACAAACGGGAATGCGCAATGCACAATATTATGATGTGTATTCATACAAACCACTTACGGATATCATGTATGCAGGTGCGCAGGATCAGGGAATACAGCGCAGCACCTATGATATTGCAGGCGCTTATTATTTTGATCAGTTGTGGAGTGGTGACTATGGCCATATTGTGAGTGCAGATGGCGGTGAAAATGTCTGGATGGTATATCCCGGATTTGTCTTATTTATTCCGGATGCATCATCGGCAACTTCAGGTGATTTTAAAACCTGGGATTTTGTTGGCGACAATCATCTTTGGATGGCACCGGTCATGGCCGATCCGGATGATCCGCTCGTTGCCTGGTGGGGCGGTAGCAGTTTGGCAGGAGGGAGTTATTTGTGGAAATTGACAGCAGGGACTTCTATTGCAGCAGAACAGCAGGCAAAGAATTTCGCGGTGGCAGGTGGCGGCTATATTTCCGCAATGGCAACTTCTCCAATTGATCATAATTATTGGTATCTGCTGACATCAAACGGGAAATTCTACTATTCTACGGATCGTGGTTTGGAATGGACACTGAGTGCCGGTTTTACCGGGCCCGGTCCGCAATATTTTTATGGCGCAACCATAGAACCTTCGCGCACTGAACTGGGAACGGTTTATGTGGGTGGAAGCGGATATGATAATCCTGCCGTGTATGTTACAACCAACAATGGCGTTTCGTTTGATCCGTTAACCGATGGATTGCCTTCTACCTTGGTGTATGATCTGGCCATAACACCGGATGACAGCCTATTGTTTGCCGCTACAGAAGTTGCGCCGTATGTGTTTGTAAAAGCAGAAAACAAATGGTATGATATATCTTCGATGGATGCTCCATTGCAAACATATTGGAGTGTAGAGTATGTGGATGATATACATGCGGCAAGATTCGGAACGTATGGTCGCGGTACCTGGGAGTGCAAGCGATATTTTGAACAGCCTGCACAAATTGAAAATGCATTTCATGATGATCTGTTGATCTATCCAAATCCCGCCACGGATAAAATATATATACGTGTACCTGAAAATATTCCTCTTGCAACAATATCTGTTTACGATATAGAGGGTCGGAAAATGAGTGAAAAGAAGGCCACCCTCGACAAGCAAAACCCATACTCTTTTCCGGTTGTTCAACTTCCGCCCGGGAACTATATCATTATGATACAGAGCAGAAACAGGCAATACACCCAAAAATTCAGTGTGAACAGGCGGATATAAAATGGGATCCTTTCAGTTTAAGCGGTTCACAGTACAGCAGGAAAAAGCGGCCATGCGTGTCGGAACCGACGGGGTATTGTTGGGTGCCTGGGCAGCAGGAGCTTCCTGTGATACCATTCTGGATATCGGCACCGGTACCGGCTTGATCGCTTTAATGCTGGCGCAAAGATTTTCACAGGCACAGATCGATGCTATTGATATAGATCCGGGTGCAGTTGCAGATGCAACCATTAATTTTTCTGCATCACCTTGGGGAAAGCGGTTAAAAGTGGCAGAATATGATGCTGCAAAATTGGTGGGCAGAGGGAAAAAATATGACCTGCTGGTTTGCAATCCCCCGTTTTACGCAGAAGGTCCGGCAACTACCAATGTAAGCCGGGACCTGGCCCGTGATGCAAGGCACTTGCCGCATACATTATTATTGGATATGTTGATTGGAAATGGAACAGAAGCGGCTTCACTTTGTGTGATCCTGCCTGTTAAAGAAGGAATGGACATGTTGGTGGAGAGTGTGCGCAGAGGTTTGTATTGCAGAAGGCGGACAAGTGTATCCTCGCATACAGGGGAAGCGGCTATCAGATTGATGCTGGAGTTTTGCATACTGCCTTGTTCCTGTGCGATCGATCAATTGGTGATCGGAGGGGCAACGGTAGAATCCTTTTCTGAAGCATGTAAAGAATTGACGAGAGATTTTTACCTCGCGTTGAAATAAAAAAACCCCGGTATTACCGGGGTTTTTTATTCTCTCTTTTATTTTCGTTAATTATCGAAATCATTTTCGTCGAAATTGTAGTTGTCTTCTTCGCCGAATTCATCTGCAAATTCGTCGAGGAATTCTTCGTCATCAAAATCATCATCATCGTCATCATTGTCTTCTTTCTCGTCTTTTTCTAATTCATCCATATCCTCGTATTCGTGTTCTTTTTCATCGTAATCAAATTCATCTTTAAAATCTTTGTCATTGAACTGGCGGAACTCTTCAAACTCATCGGCGATCTCATTCAGATCGTCATCCGGATTAAAGTTCTCGTCTTCTTCTTCATCTTCGGCCTTCGCATAGGGTATTTCGTCCAGCCCACGGAATTTTTTATCATCCACATTCTTATTTAGAAATTTGTTGAGTTTATCGACATCCATATTCGAGGATATCTCACCAAATTCATTGATGTTCATCTCGAAGCCCTCCAGGTCTTTGTGCACTTCGGGCTTTCCCTCCATTGGTTTCTTCTTAGGCATAAGGGCTGTTAATTTTCACTGAAAGTTATCAAATTTTTCAATTGAATTATACAAGCGTTCTACAGAAATTTTTTTTCCTAATACGTTCATCATGTTAAAAACAGGGGGGCCCTGGAGGCCTCCGGCGAGGGCTATGCGCAATATCGGCATGATATCCCCCATTCCCATTCCCTTTTCCAGCATAAAAGATTTAATGTATTGTTCAATTTCTGTTGCATCAAATACCGGCAGCGCATCGAGTCCGGCGGTAAGCGACCTGAATAATGCGGCACTTTCAGGTTTCCATTTTTTACGCAATGTACTTGTATCGTAGCTGTCGATTTCCTCAAAAAAGTACTTACCCATTGCATAGAGGTCGGGTATAAAAACAGCACGTTCTTTCATGAGTTCACATACAGATGCCAGATATACAGGATCCACCGTTATACCTTGTGCATCCAGAAAAGGGTGCAATAAAGCAGCAAGTTCGTCGCCACTTTTCAGGCGCATATGCTGCTGGTTGAACCACTTTGCTTTTTCCGGATCGAAACGCGCTCCGGATTTTCCAATGCGTTCAAAACCAAAAGCATCTATCAGTTCTTTTCTGCTGAATATTTCCTGATCGGTTCCGGGATTCCAGCCGAGAAATGCGAGGAAATTGATGTACGCTTCAGGCAGAAATCCCTTTTCTTTTAATCCGCTGATATTCTGCTCTTTCCAATCCAGGGAATATAATGGAAAGCCATGTTTATCGCCATCGCGCTTGCTGAGTTTTCCGTTGCCTTCAGGTTTGAGGATGAGCGGCAAATGCGCGAACTGCGGCATGGTTTCTGACCAGCCCAACATCGCGTACAACATTACATGCGTGGGGGCACTGGGCAACCATTCTTCACCGCGAACAACATGGGAGATATGCATTAAATGATCGTCCACCACATTGGCGAGGTGGTACGTCGGCATACCATCACTTTTAAACAATACTTTATCATCTAACTGAGATGTATTAAAAACCACCCATCCGCGTATCAGATCATGAAATTTCACTTCTTCATTGCGCGGCATTTTCATGCGGATCACATAAGGATCTCCCGAAGCCAATCGCTTTTCTACCTCATCTTGTGATAAAGCAGTAGAATTTTTCATGTATTGCCTTGTAATATGATCGTATGCCGCTGCAGGGTTACCTTGTGCCGTTAATCGGTTGCGCATTTCCTCCAGTTCCTCCGGTGTGTCAAAAGCATAATAGGCATGGCCGGATTGGATCAATTGCATGGCATATTCCCTGTACATCTCTTTGCGTTCGCTTTGACGATACGGGCCATACGGGCCGCCTTGTTGCGGACTTTCGTCAAAAGTGATGCCGGCCCAGGCACAGCTTTCGATCACATATTGTTCGGCACCCGGGACGTATCTCGACTGATCCGTATCTTCTATACGCAATATGAGTTTTCCACCCATATGTTGTACATAGAGATAATTATATAGTGCCGTACGGATGCCTCCCAGGTGTTGAGCACCTGTTGGACTTGGGGCATACCGCAATCTGATTTCTGAAGCCATGTATAAGGTAAATAGGTTGCAAATTTAATTGTCGCTGCGCTATTCCGCCAATGGAATGCTGAGATCCGTTTTGAAAAAGAGAATTTATCAGCAGGTATTACTTTTGCATATATGTACCTGGTCAAAACGCCACATTATCTGAAGCGTTTGTATCCCAGCCTGATCTGGGACTTGCAAAAGGACCAGGGCATATACCTCACTTTCGACGATGGCCCTGTTCCGGATGTAACGGAAAAGGTTTTGGATATTTTGCGGTATTACGCCGTTCAGGCTACCTTTTTCTGCATTGGGAAGAATGTGGCGGCGCACCCGGATATATTTGAGCGGATCAAAACAGAGGGTCATGCGATAGGCAATCATACACAAAATCACCTGAATGGCTGGAAAACGGAAAATGTCAGTTATTTCCGCGATGTGCTCACGTGCGCAGATCAGGTAAACAGCACCTTATTCCGGCCACCATATGGCAGGATTGGCTATCATCAGATCCAATATCTGCGGAAAAAATTTCGCATAGTTATGTGGGATGTACTGAGTGGTGATTTTGATACACATATTCATGCTGATACATGCACGGAACATGTACTGCAAAATACAGTTGAAGGAAGTATCATTGTTTATCACGATAGTGAAAAAGCGAAGGCGCGGGTTTTGCCAAGCATTGAAAAGGTGATACCGGAGCTTTTAGCTAAAGGGTTTATTTTTAAGACCATACCACAGGAATGATCGACACGCATAGCCATATTTATTTACCTGAATTCGATACCGACAGGAGCGAGATGATCCAACGTGCACGGCATGCAGGGGTGGAAGCTATTTATATGCCGAATATCGACAGCAGCAGCACAGCAGATATGATGGCTCTTGTGCAACAATATCCGGGATATTGTTTTCCAATGATGGGATTGCATCCATGCAGTGTACGGGAAAATTTTGAAAAAGAATTGCTCCTGGTAGAAAAAAATTGGGAGGCAAATGCCGACTTTTATTCCGGGGTGGGTGAATGTGGTTTGGATTATTATTGGGACAAAACTTTTGTTGGCCAGCAGAAGGAAGCATTCGGCAGACAGATCGCTCTTGCCAGTAAATACAACAAACCAATTATTATTCATTCACGCGATTCACTGGATGATACCATTGCCATGATAGACACTGCAATGTCACCCGAATTGTACGGTATTTTCCATTGTTTTAGTGGCAGGTTCGACCAATTGGAACATATTTGTGCAATGGGATTTTATGCGGGAATAGGCGGAGTGAGTACGTTTAAAAATGGCGGGCTGGATAAAATTCTGGAGAAACAACATTTGCGTCATTTGGTATTGGAGACAGATGCTCCCTATCTTTCCCCGGTTCCGTTTCGTGGCAAGCGCAATGAGCCGGCATATCTCACATATATTTGTGATCGGCTGGCTGAAATCCTTCAGGTGAGTACGGAGGAGGTGATAGAAACCACAAATGCCAATGCTGCCAGAATATTTAACCGAAACATGTAATTTTGCCTTTCCGGAATTGGAGAGATGTCCGAGTGGTTTAAGGAGCACGCCTGGAAAGTGTGTATACTTCAAAAGGGTATCGAGGGTTCGAATCCCTCTCTCTCCGCAAAGTCAATGTTGATGCCCGCACCGCGGGCATTTTTATTTCAGGAATCCCTGCAACGCAGTTGCGAAGGGAAGGATGAAATAAAAATGATCTGCACGAAGTGCAGCATCAGCATTGACTTTGACGCTCCCCATCTCAGGGATGGCCGCAGGCAATCCAATAATATACTATCTGCAATTTTCGGTGGGGACACCAACCGAAGTACTCACACTATCGTAGTGTCGGCGTTAAAAAAGATTTTAGCCCGCACTTTAGGGATGGCCGCAGGCGATTCTTAAGATACATAAAAGTGTAAGCGACGGGGCCGAAGATAAGCATCCATTGCAATGCAAGTGATCAGTGAGTGGCTTCCGATTGCAGTTGATTGTTACAGCATCTCCATTAACTTGTTATAATCGATTTTGGAATAATGACGTGGGTCCCGGGGAATACGATGGATGAAGCGTACTTCATCATATGGTATTTCAGTCGGAATTAGTCGCACTACATCCTTATGCTTACTTTCCAAAAAGACAATAAGCCTTCCATTTTTTTCTATGATGGTGCCGGCTGCAATACCGGGTATGAAACTCAGAATATACTCTGTAATAAAAGGTGAAATATACCTGTCCTTTCTCCGGATCAATTGTTTGCATGGACCCGTTAAAAACAAATTGCCATTTATGGTAAAACCACTATCGCCGGTTCGATGCCAGATCCTGTCCGCATCAATGATCTTATTTCTGGAAAAGGCATTCTCATTTTTATAGTAGGCAGCCAATACGTGCGGCCCGGCAACGATGATCTCTCCGATCTCCCGGTCGGCTAAAAACATCGTATGAAGCTCTTTTTTTTCGTTGCTGATGTTCGATTCCATTACGGGAATGATCCGGAGAGCAATATGTTCATTCACTCTTCCAACCGGCAAACCATGGGTTTCTTCAATATGCGCCTTTGCAAGTTCAATGGCTGAGATAGCACTGATAGGTTCTGCTTCAGTACTTCCATATACTATCTGGATATCCGCTTCCGGAAATCCGCGCAAAAGAAGATCTGCGGAAGCCGGAAAAACGGCTGCACCTCCGGTGAATATTTTTTTGATGCCCCGGGTATCCCGGCCATCCCCGAGGCAACGTTCTGCAAGGCGGTATAGGAAATACGGCGACGCGGTTATACGGTCAATTGAAAATTTTTCCAAGCAGGCAGCTTGTTTCTGCATAGATTCCGCATGCGGTTTTTTTTGATTGAATGGGGAAATGACAGATACTGCTCCCACACCTAAATTCATGAACAATACTATAGGTAAAACCGGCATATCCACATCATATGGAGTTGGTTGTATTTCGCGCATCAGAGCCTGGAATTGTTGGCGTAAAAATCCATGTGAGCGCAATGCCGCTTTGGGTGTGCCGGTGCTTCCTGTAGTAAAGGTGATCAAAGCCGGATCGTTTTCTTCAATAGGTGCTGAAGGAAACAATGTTTCCATTTGCGTGTTCATCGAAAGTTTGACCGGAATGCGTCGCAATGCCGGTGAAAAAATAGAATAGATCCTGGCTTTCCGAATACCAATAAATCCGGTGCAATCTGCCAGATCACAACACAACTCCAGACGTTTCCTACTCACCCATTCATCAAGAAAAACCGCTACGGCTCCGATATGAAATAATGCGAGGACCGTTCTATACAGATCTATGCACATGGGAATAAATACCAGCACTCTATCGCCTTTTTGTATGCCTTTTTTCCGGAAATATCCTGCTGTTTTGTGCATCGAGTCACGGAGTTGTGCATAGGTGATCGATCGTTTTTCTTCCTGAATAGCAATATGATCAGGATATTTTTCGGCGGCCTGAAGAAAGAGCTCTGTTATATTCATGCTACGCGTTTGCCATATAAAACGTATTGTTTAAACCGGTCCAGGCTAAATCGTGCTGACAGGGCGCCGGAGATATTTTCCTTATGCATAAATGCATGAATGGCACGTGTATATCCCATTGACTTCGCTTTCTGATACACTAAATAGCACAGATATGTAGATATGCCGCGAAATGACGATCCTTTTTTCCTGGCAATGCTTTTAATGATAATCGTTTTTTTGGAGCTGTCGGTATGATCAGGCATGGCAAAAAACAATGCTTGCAATTCTTTATTATTGTTTTCTGCCAGAAGGATGAATGTCGGTTCAAAAAGATTTACATACGGGGCGTATGCATCCGCGAAAGTATCGGGTGAAATGGGTGTGTACAGCAAATTATTTTGAAAAGATTCAATGCAGAATTGGCCTATGCGGAGCAATTCACCTTTCGGATCTGTCACGTTAAATGGACGAATAACCGCTCCCAGGGAAGCGAACCGGGCGGCAAAGGTCTTCATTTGTTCCGTATCAATATGCATCTCTTCATCAAGCGTTGAAAAGTATTCAGCTATTGCGGAATACCCTGCTGCCTTTACCTGCGTGTTATAATAATCCGGATGATATGGTTCAAGGAAAAAATGGGGTTTGTTATTTTGCAGGCTAAACCGGTATGTGTTCCATGTTGAGCCCGACAAAGGACCGATGATCCACTTTGTTTGCAGCTCTTCGGCAGTTTTTTCAATCCTATCCAACAAACAATTTGAAACTTCCGGGTCATCCAAACATTCATATGCTCCAAAGCAAAGGCAGGTTTCACCCTGCCATTTCAGATTCGGATTTGCGTATATCGCCACCCGGCCGGCAACTTCGCTATTCTGTACGACATATAAGCAAGCATGCAGGTTTGTTTCAACAAAGGAATGAATATACTTTTTATGTTCGGTGCCGTACAGCTTTTCCGGAAATGTGAGGAAATTTGAAAAATCATTCTCACCCGGTTTAGTTGTGTATAATTGAATATCCATCATGTTTGCACACAGTCAAAGGTATGCAAAACAAGCAGCAAAATTGCTGTGACTGCCGGAATAGTGAGGTTGTCATATCCCTTTCCGCTTAGTCCTTCGGCAATGGTTGTGCATACTGCAATACTTGTACTATATAAAATAAGATTCAAAAGAGGTACATGCGCGTTGCTTTGCAGAAACAGAAATGCAATGATCAAGGCAGAAATAAAAAATGCCAGACTCCCGCCGATGGATTTTTGGGAACCCCCGAAATGATATTTTTTTAAAGGCCATTTTTTGCCTGCCAGTTCTGCACAGGTGTCGCTGAACGTTAAAATGAGAATGGGGATATAATACATGTGCATTTCACCGAATTGTTTGAATAGCAAAAAGCATCCATATACAATAATGGGAAACATAAGTCCTCCCACCGTTTCGCGGTCTACGGCATGAATGGATGGGAACCATCCTTTATGTTGACTCGCCCAAAGCAGAATAAAAAAACTACTGCAGAGTGCCAGCACGAACCAATGATCACTTATATACACCGGAAATAATAAGGTAAGTAAGCCTGTCCCTACGTGCACGATCTTTCTGGTTGTTTCAGCAGGCACAGAGAATGTGTGGTACATTATTTCAGCTATTCCAAATAACACAATGAAGGCTGTAGCGAGTAATAGAGTATGTAAAACGTTTTCGCTCATAATCTGGAATCTACCTGAAAGCGGTTATAGAAGAACCCTCTGTCGACTTTATTGTAAGCATCTGATATTTCGGTTATTTCCCTGAACAAGTGGGATGCTGCCGATGAAAGTTTTCGCGGCACCATGAGATTCCAATAAGCGATGATCGCATTCTGATGCGCGTGCAAAGCAATATTTTCTGCGATTTGTTGAAATTGTATATCATCCATATATTCAAATATATCAGAAAGATTAAAACGATCGAACGCGCCATGTCGGACTAATGCCGTTTCCAAATACCCCTGACATATTTCCAGTTTGTGCAGATTCCGCCTGATCTTTTCCAGATTTACCGGATAGAGATATGGAGGTAGCTGATCCTGGAAGTTACCCGTAAGTATATATTGGAGCATATAATTTTGCTGGCTGCGTACGGAGCTGAGATGTGAGGCAGCTTTATCAAAAACATACCGGCTCACCGGTATCTGTACCTCCTGCAAAAAGGATGGATCCCGTCCAGCCCTGCCCATAACCGATTTGCTGAAAAATATGCGGAAGAGCATGCGCCACTGCCAGGTGTTCCATGTTGTCTGATAGAATATCCGTTGCTCTTCTGCATTTTTTTCTGATAGGAGCGCCGCAATGGTTTTCTTATTATGGATCCATGCAAGAATGTATTTCCGGAATAATTGAAAGTAGCGTTCAAATTTTCCTGCATGAATGATGCCAGATCCAATTTGCTTTTTTCTTTCTTCCCAATAGATTTTTTCTGATGGACCAAGAACCGAAAATACATCCTGCATCCACTTAGTTCTGTTTTTCATTTCCCGGACACCCAAAAAAGCGAGTAGATCTTTTTCGTCCAGGATAGAAATAGCTGCTTTCTTCAATGCGATAAGCATTAATTGGGCAGTATTAATATCTACAGCGACAACCAGCGCCGGATCCTGTGCAAGCAACATAAAACTATTGTCGCCTGCCGAACCTATAGATAAAACTTATATGTTCCGGACCTATTTGGAGCGCTTGCGTTAGAATATCTGCATCCTCCCAACAATTAGCATAACGGATGAAATCATGACGGATTTGATGCATACTGTTGCTCATGTGTTAAGTAATTTGACCTCTCCCGTACTGCCGTTCATATAGATCCTGTCGCCGGTTTTTACCGAGCGCAATAAACCGGAAATACCCACAATACAGGGTATGCCCAACTCCCGGGAAACGATTGCAGAGTGGCTCAGCAAACTGCCACGTTCCACTAAAATAGCAGAAGCCGTCGGGAATAGAGTGATCCATCCCGGGTCTGTACTAGTGGTTACCAGTATATCTCCCTGTAAATGTGTTTCTGCATAAGGGTTGCTTACCACACGAACGGTGCCTTCCAGTTCACCCGGGCAACAACCGATGCCTTGTAAAGTGTTTTTTGCCTTCTCTATTTTGTCATCAGAATAAATGAATGCATCCGTAAAGTGCTGTCCGTAAGTATAAAAGCGTTCTTTTGGTGCTGGTTGCAAGTGATATGCTTCAAATGCAGCTTTGCGGGCGGCAATATTTTTCTGTAAGGCGGAATCAAATTCCGCATGCAAATGTAATACCTCATCCAATGTGAGATAAAAAACATCCTTGACATCCGATATAGCGCCTGTGCTTTGCAGTTTTTTTCCGATAGCAAAAAACATTTTACGCACCATGCCGAATCCCTTTGTCCGTTCAAAGCGGAGGTTCTCGCGGTTGCTGACCATCGTACGTGCGTTGCGTAGTGTGTAATGAAACAACAAACGCTTTAGCGGCTTTTTGCGCAAGGCCCGGCGCATACTTTGTTCCGCGTGTTCGCGCACATTTTGCTCTATATGCTGCCGGGCAAAACTGCCCCTGAGACCTTGTTTGGTATAAGCCTGTAGTGTAGTGATGAGTAGCAGTGGGTTTTGTGTGATAGATTCTGACTCCAGTTTTAATTCGCCTATACAGCGTTCGCCAAATGTTGCAATATAAGCATGGATAGCATTTTGCAGTTCAATAAAATGCGGGCTTTGCAGTTTCCCCCAAAGAATTTCCGCTTCTTCTGTAATAAATAAAGTGTGCGCTTCAGGATCATTGTAAATCATTTCCACTATGTGCATGATCATGTGCACCGGCTCAACAGAAATAATGTCCTTGCTATTGCATAAGAGGTCATTGTGTATATTCTGTTGTCCTTGTGGGAGTATGGAGTCGGTTTGTTTTTGCAACAAGCCAAACCATATCATGGCAAAAAAATCATTGATCAGCGGAGCTTTCCACTTTTCAACGAGTGTGTATTCAAAGGTCAGATATTTTTGAATTATTTCGGGGATGCCCATCTCCTCAAAATGCAGATCCTTATATTCCAACATTGTTTTTTCCAGGTGTTTGTTGAAAGACCGGCGCAATGCGGGCAAGCGAAAATGTAACCAGAATAATTTGCAGATGATCCATAGAGTCCTCAGCCAGGCCGTTTGTTTGCTCAAGCGAAAATCTTCCCTAAGTGTAAAACGTTCTTTTACACCCATCATATTTTCCATAAAGCCGGCATTTATGCTGTAACCCGGCACCATGGCAAGCATTTTATACCAACTCAATAAATTATAATACACTCTGCCACGCACAAGGCCTAATGTGTTTTCGAACACATACCTGTATTTTTTTATTTGACGGGGAGAAACGCCCAGCAAGGCTACAAAATTCTCATACACAGCGGCATACATCTTTTTAATAAAAGAGAAGGTAAGAGGTGTTGTAATTCCGGGATAGGATTCCACTATGTTGCTGTTGTCCCATAAAATATATTCTTCGCTGGTTTGGGCTGCTGCGGTCACCGGTCGTGACTGTAAATACCAAATGGTGTTTTTTACAATGGCAAATTCAACGTCTTGCGCTCCTCCGAATAGTTTTTCAAGTGTATTCAGTGTGTTGCCAAGGCTGTGTATCTGTTCATTGGTCAGGCATGCCACATCCTGCATTCCTGCAGAAAGTTCCATACTGGATAGTCCTTCCCCATATGGTACAGGATAATACGCATGTGTTTTATGTGCTATGCGTTTTTCTATACCACCCGGTGTGATGATAAATGTATCCGCATTAAGTGCACCTGAAACCAGGCCTTCGCCTGCTCCATATACAGCGTTGATCACTTTGGTCTCGGTATTTCCGGAGACAGGGTCCATCCCGAACGCCACACCGGAAACCTCGGGCACCAGCATTTCCTGAATGATCACAGCAATGCCATATTGTATGGTTAGGCCATGCGTTTTTCTATAGGTCAGCACGCGCTCATTTGCAGCGGAAAGCCAGATATCTTTTATCCGTTGTACAATATGACCATATGGGACATTTAGGAAGGTGTCAAATTGCCCGGCAAAAGAATGTTCCTTTCCGTCTTCATCTATTGCAGAAGAACGCACCGCATAAAATTTGGCACTTGCATCTGCACCAAAAAATGCGAGAAGCTGTTCCGAAATATATTCAGGAAAAGAAATATCCGAAATTCGTTTTCGCGCTTCTTCCGGGTCCTCTGCCAAGTCCAGGCCGCATAATGCAATCGGGATGTGTGCCGGGATAACCGCCCAGGCAGTAGCTGAAATCCGGCTTTCTGCAATGCAAATAACTGTGCGGCTTTGCCTCCAACTTCTTTTTTGGAAGGAGTTACGTGCTCTTCTCCGGTATATAGGTGCATCATGTCTGCAGTAGTCTGTTTATCATAGGAATAGCCCCGAGCGACAAATACATGAGTGCAGTCCAGACGGCAGAAGCGATCTCGATGTATTTAGCGGTTTTTTTACCCGGTTTGCGTAAAAAAACAAATGCCGGTATCATGCAAAACATACATTCAATGGGAAATACGATAATCGCGTGCATTCCAAAGCCCGCATATTTTCCTGCTGCGATGGCTAATATCATCGTGGTAACGAGAAGCGAGATCCAGATCCATGTTCCTGTCCGCAAGCCATATAAACCGGTATAGGAGATAACACCAGTTTCTTCATCTGCGGGTGCGCGTAATTTCCTCCCAAATTCCAATACCATTCCGTTCATGAAGGATACAGCAAAAAACCATGCGAGCGTCCAATGCGGTTGTGCGTTTCCCAATAACCAATCCAGGCCGCTGGAATACATATCCACGAGTGGTATGATCAGCATGTGTGATGTGATATAGATCAAATGATGGCGCTTAAGCCAGGCGGAAATAAAAAATTCTTTGCCCATCAAAAGTAGATAGCCAATCACCAGAGCATAGAGAAAAAACATCCTTGGTTGAAAAATTGTGATCACAATAATTTGCACGATCGCAATGGTCCAGCCAACTTTACGCAATTCTGCCAGTGTGATCAAACCTCGGGGAACCGGAAGATATGCGCGAAATTGTGCGTCCTCCGTTTTGTCTTTGTGTTCATCGAATATCCGAACTAGTAAGAACAAAGTGATCGTAGCAAAAATGCCGATAATAAAATCAGTTATTGGAATAAATCCTGCCGCACCTCTGCAGATCCTGGAATACGCAATAGCGGAGAATGTAAAAACAGCGATCAGTAGTCCATTGCCAAAAACCGGAAAGCGTTCTTTCAGATACACGCGCAGTCGGGTGAAAAATGGAAGTGTACCTTCTACATGCATATACGCTCAGGTGTTTTTTCTGCCGAATATAGCATGGGCTTGTGAAAAATGACCGGAGGCAAGTGCAGCAGCTATCGAAATTTCACCTGCGAGAATCATTGCACCGCATATTTCAGCGAATTTCCGAGCCTTACCTGAGCCGAAACAATCAAGCAGTTCGAGACATTCACGTTGTGTTGGAAGCGAAGTGCCTCCGCCTACTGTGCCGACAATCAATCCGGGAAGTGTTACCGTTGCATAGAGGTCGTTATTTTCTGTCAGTTCCATTCTGGTAATTCCGATCGAAGCTTCCGAAACACATGCAACATCCTGCCCACAAGCAATAAAAATTGCCGCAATGCCATTGGCAATATGTCCCTGAGCGCCAATGGCCCCGCTTTGCACAACAGAAATGGTTGATGTTCTCCAATAGTCGGTCATTAATGCGGGTGTAGACTTCAATACCTTGTGCACTATTTCTTTCGGCAGGACTATCTCCGCAGTTACTTTTTTACCTCGCACATTTGTAAAGGACAAGGCAGTTGCTTTTTTATCTCCGGAGTAATTGCTTTCCAAAAACCATTGCTTCGGTTTAACCGGTGCTTGTTCCACTATGAAATGGCATATGTGGTCTGTGCAAATGGTAACCATATTCTGGCCGGCGGCATCGCCTGTGAAATACTCAAATGTTACCGTTAAATTATTTCCTTCCAGATTGAGACTCATATCTTTCAGCATCCCATGGCGTGTTACTTTTTTCACTAATTCAGTGAATACAGGCAGTTTATCCATAATCCAGATGGCAAACTGCCCCATATCGGTAATGGAATTGAATCGGAATATAGGGCTTCTTTGCACACTTTCAATGAGGCATACCGAGGTGATGTATCCGCTTTCTCTGCAGGCGCGCATCCCTCTGGCATAAGAGGCCACAAGGGCACCTTCTGTTGTAGCCAACGGGACATAATAGGCGCCGGACGCTTCCGTTCCGTTTACAAGCATTGGGCCTGCAATACCAACAGGTATTTGTGCCATTCCTATGAAATGTTCAATATTTCCCTTAAGTAAACCAGGGTCATCAAAATGTTTTGATCCACTCAGGTGATCCACATTTTTTTGCAGATCTTTTGTCAGGCATTCCAAACGCTCACGCCTTCCTTTTTCCGTGTAGTTTCCGGATTCCGGTATGTGAATGAAAGATTCGGGTTTCGGTGGCGGCAGCTGTTTTAATTGTAATATCTTCTTTGCTCTTTCAAATTCATGTGCTTTTTCTTGCTGCATGTTCGAGGAAATACTCATAGTGCGTATTTTGAAATGTCAAGTTAGAAACTTTCAAGCTAAACGAATAAAGTGCTCCTGAAATGTGTGTCCGGCACCTCTATTTTACATTCCGGGTGACCAGTGTGTTGTAATAACCGGAAAATCAAAATGTGCGGCGCAAGGACCGTTCGGCCTGCATGCAGGCAATGCTGCACTTTCTGCATGTGCCCTATACATCCTGCATGAACAGGTCAGTTATTTCCTGATACCGTACTTAACCAAATACTTTTTAGCCAACTCATTCTGCCAGTTATCCGGATCTATTTTTTGTCCGTCGATATATATGGTGGTCACAACGCTGCTGCGCATATCGAGTGCATCGCCTTCTGATATGAAGAAGGTGGCGCTTTTGCCTTTTTCCAATGAACCATACATGGCATCCACACCACATAGTTTTGCATTGTTGATCGTGATCAATTGTAGTGCTTCTTCTTTGGTCAGTCCGTACGCTGCAGCCGTGCCTGCGATGTAAGGCAGATTCCGCATATTCCAGTAGGAAGAACCTTCATCACTTAATGTAAGGCCAACTAGCACGCCGGCATGCACCAGCATGGCGGGAAGTTTATAAGGCAGATCAACATCTTCCTGCTGTAGCAAAGGCAGATCATGCGTTGTTTCCAATAATACCGGAATGTTGTTATCTGTAAGCAGTGGGATCACTTTATAGGATTCTCTTCCCCCAACAATGACAATATGTATCCCAAGTGTTTTTGCCATATCCACTGCAGCGATGATCTGTCGCTCGTAATTGGCGCTGATAAATATTTTTTGTTCTCCGCTAAATACAGGGCGCATCGCCTCAAAGCGCAAATTCTTATCACTTATCGGTTGCTTGATCTGGCAATACGCTTTTGCTTCACGCAAAAATTGCAACAATGATTCCACTGCATTCGGATAATCGGCATTGACACTATATCTGCCTTCGCGGTAATTATATGCATAAACTGCCGGCCAATTCAGAAACATATTATCGTCCATTTTTACTGCTGCATCTTCCCAGTTCCACCCGTTCAGGCGCATGACGGAAGATGTGCCGCTGATAACACCTGCGACCGGTGCCACCTGCACCAGCGCTATGCCATTGCTGCGCACCGTTGGTATGACACGTGAATCGGTGTTGAACGCTATCAGTGAACGTACATTCGGATTGTATGTGCCCACCTCGCGCATATCATTCGTTGAGCGCACCAATTCAATTTCGTTCAGACCGAGTTGTTCATTTAAAGCGATCATACCGGGATACATGACTTTACCCGTCATATCATAAATCAGCGTATTTGCATTTGCGCCATTTAGTTCGATCGTTGGCCCGATATAGGTTATCTTCCCATATTGCATCGTGAGCATCCCGTTGCTGATCACTGCACCTGTTCCGGTGTGTATCTCTGCATGCTGAAAGATCACCGGAAAATCCTGTGCATGCAATTGGGTCGCTGCACATATTATATATGCTGTACATACTGTTCTGAACATATTCATGATCCGCACTTTTTTCATTGGTTACCTTTTACAAAATCAAACATATCATCGCAATGGTATTCTTTTTGATCACTGCCTTCTACAGGAACTACTTCATCGCCATTATTTTTCGCTTTGAGCATTTTAGCGATAATGCGCGCGCGTTCTGCATCGTTGCTGCTGCGCAGTATGGCTTCTTTATCGCGGTCGTAATAAATAATACCGTCGATGATCGTCTTTTCAGCTATCGCGTAAATACTTAAAGGATCGTTGCTCCAAACCACCACATCTGCATCTTTACCTTCTTTGAGGCTTCCTACTTTATCGTCCACGTGCAGGAGTTTAGCAGGGTTTATCGTCACCATTTTCCATGCATCCTGTTCCGACATACCCATATATTTTATGGATTTAGCGGCTTCCTGATTCAGTCTTCTGCCCATTTCCGCATCATCGGAATTTATCGCAACCACCACGCCTTCGCGCATCATGATACCGGCATTTTGCGGAATGGCCTCATATACTTCGAATTTATATGCCCACCAGTCGCTGAAGGTTGAACCACCTGCTCCATGCGCAACCATTTTATCCGCTACTTTGTATCCCTCCAGAATATGTGTAAAGGTGTTTACACGAAATCCGTGTCTCTGGGCAACATGCATCAGCATATTGATCTCACTCTGCACATAACTGTGGCAGGTAATAAATCTTTTGGATTCCAGAATTTCTTCCAATGCCTCTAATTCCAGGTCGGTGCGCAGCAGGGCCGTCCTGTCCTTCTTCGCAGCCATATATGCTTCGGCACGCGTAAATGCATCTTCATACACCTGCTCCACACCCATGCGCGTTTGCGGGAAGCGCGTTGTGTTGTTATCTCCCCAGTTCGATTGTTTTACATTTTCTCCCAGGGCGAATTTGATAAATCCGGGCCATCCGGCGAACTTCATTTCCTCCGGTGATCTTCCCCAGCGCAATTTGATCAACTGTGTTTGCCCGCCTATCGGATTGGCAGAACCATGCAATAAATGCGAGCAGGTGACGCCACCGGATAATTGTCTGTATATATTGATGTCTTCACAATCCAATACATCACCAATGCGCACTTCAGAAGTTACGGCTTGTGTACCTTCATTCACTCCGTTGGAAATAGCAATATGCGAATGTTCATCAATGATCCCCGCTGTTACATATTTTCCGGTGCCATCAATCACCAGGGCATTTTTAGCAGAAATATTTTTACCGATCTTCATTATCTTGCCGTTAGACAACAAGATATCGGCATGTTCTAAAACACCTTCCTTTTCGCCGGTCCAAATCGTAGCATTCGTAATAAGAATATCTTTTTGTTCCGGAGCTTCCTCCCAACCGAAGGCTGTGAATGGATAACATACTTTGCCCACATCATATTTGACTTCTTTTGCCGGATTATTTTTATCTGCATATACGTTGGCAAATTGTGCGTTCCAATCTGTCCATGTGCCAGCTATCTGACCTGTGCCGGCAAAGTTTTTATCCTGCATCCAACCCGACAAGCGAATTTCTGTTGCATCAAAAAAGGTCAGGTTGATGATGCCATTTTCTATGCTCCCTTCTGCGTGTATGGTATCTGCTAATTTGATCACATCAAAGCTTGGTTTATTTGCACGGCCTCCAATGATCAAACCATACGTTTTATTTTTAATATGCAAAGCATAAACGCCTCGCGGATCATCATCTACCCATGTATTCACCATATATGGTTTCCCTTTTACCCATTCCTGATAGATGGTGGTATTCTTGTCGAAAATATCTCCGGATGCAATGAAGAAATTCGCATACTTGCCTTTTTGCAAACTGCCTGTTTCTGTTTCGGCATGTATCCATGTAGCAGGGGTCATTGTGAGCGCATCCAGGGCTGCATTTTTATCGAGGCCATAGGCAACTGCTTTGCGCAAATTGGGCAGAAAATCTTTTGCATTTTCAAGGCCGGATGACGTGATGGCAAAAGGGATGCCGGCATATTGTAGCATGGCGGCATTTGCCGGTGCCATTTCCCAATGTTTCAGATCACCGAGTGTCAATAATTCAGCATCATAAGGATTGCTGACGTCCGGTGTTTTTGGAAAATTCAACGGTATGATCAATCCGGCGCCTGTTTTTTTGATCTCATCAACGCGTTGATATGCATCGCCGCCACCGCGAATGATATATTGTATGTTGAATTCATCCCCCACCTTATCGGCGCGCAATACCTGTAATTTATCTGATACTTGTATGATACTTGGGAGTTTGCTGTTCGCATTTATCGCTTGTAAAGCATTATTTTTTTCTTCCGCCTGGCCGCCTTTTGCGTACCAATCGGCATCATAATAGGTTTGACGTAACAGTGCGATCACGCCCATTTCTGAAGACGGGTAGTCTTGTGTACTGCTTCCCTTATTGAAAGAAAGATTGTTGCTTGCATGCAGCAGTGCGATCATTTCGCCGGCTCTTTCATCTCCGGTAAAAACGAAGGCACCGGTTCCGCGCATAATGCCGTCATGCCTGCTGGTGAGCACCATCGCAAATCCATTCATACGGTACTGTTCCGCGGATCCTGCATCCGGAGCGAATACATCATTGCTATTGAATTCAGGAGTGATCGCCTGATTCCAGCTCACAGCTTCAGTATTGTTATTTAGAAATTGTGGTCCGCGTGCAGCGGGAGGATTTTCTTTTTTCGGTAAACCGTAATCGGCATCGAGATCAATAAATGCAGGATAGATATATTTCCCTTTCAGGTCATACACTACAGCATCCTTCGGAATTTCAGTGGCCACACCGGCATACGTGATAAGACCATCTTCAATGAACAACATGCCATTGGTGGTGACTGAATCTGCGCGCACGATCAGCGAAGCATGAATAAATGCGCATTTACCGCTGCGTTCATCAGCAACCCCATTAACAGGATAGGTAACCTGCGCAAAAGAGCCCGTGATCAGGAAAAGCAAAAAGATGCCTGAAAATTTCTTCATATACAGAATTATGGATTGCTAAGATAATATCCTTGTGGTTAAAGGCTGTTAAATCCGAAACTTTGAAATGACGGGCATGGGATGTAATTTCAATAGCATGTCAACATCAGAACTCCCCAGAATTTTTTTGTTACACGGTTTTGCAGAGAACAGTGCATTCTGGTCGCTGCTGCGTCCGCTGTTACCTGTTGAATACACGTACATTGTTCCTGACCTTCCCGGCTTTGGTGCTTCATCACCGGTTCCTTTACCGGATATCGATGCTTATGCCCAACATTTCAGGCAAACATATCTGCATTCCGGCGAGCGTATCCTGTTACTTGGCCATAGCATGGGCGGTTATATTACCATGGCTTTTGCAGAACGATTTCCGGAGCAGTTGATCGCTGCCGGATTATTGCACAGTCATGTATTTGCCGATAGTGAAGAACAGCGTTCCGTGCGAGAAAGATCCATCGCATTTATTCGAAATAACGGTACAGAAATATATTTGCGCAATTTCGCAAAAAAACTTTTTGCTGCTGAAACTGACGACGCTGTTTTACAGGAACATATCCGCACCATTTTAGCTACACCTGCCGACGGATTGACCACCGCATTGCATACCATGATGCAGCGCAGGGATACACAACATGTGTTGGAGAGCGCCGATATTCCATTTTTATTTCTTTTTGGCCGGCAGGACACCTTAATGCCGGTGGATACTTTGATGCAACAGACCGCACCGGTTAAGAAAAAAACGGTGCATATTCTTGAACATTCCGGCCATATGGGCATGCTGGAAGAACCTGTGCTCAGTGCCCGGCATATTACCGATTTTCTGCACTTTGCCGTAAACAGCGGGAGCTAAACGACAAAAGGGCCTCCTTTTTACGTGAATTCCTCTCTTCTGCTCCAACTTTTACACCCATTTTACAGTCTTTAACAGTGTATCGGTGTAATTTTATAAGTTGTGGTAAAACTGCTCAAAATATCATGCATCACGCTATTGCTGTTGACAGGCCGCCCTCTTTTTGCCTGGCATATCATAGGCGGCGAAATGATCTATACACATCTGAGCGGTTATGATTATGAATTGAAATTAAAGATTTACAGAGATTGCAGTGCACCGGATGCAGCGGATTTCGACGATCCATTATTGCTTTACATTTATAACGCTTCCGGCATTTTGGTGCAAACCATTTCCATCAATTTTCCGGGTGCCGATTATATAAATCCCGATCTTTCCAATCCTTGTATGACCAATCTGCCCGACCTCTGTGTGCAGGAAGGTATATATACTACTGTGGTTACGCTGCCGCCCAGTGTGGGAGGATATGATCTGGTATATCAACGCTGCTGCCGGAACAGTACAATCGTAAATATTTATAATCCATTGCAAACCGGTGCAACGTACACCGAACATATTCCCGATCCGGGAACCATCATTAATTCTTCTCCACGCTTTACCAATTTTCCACCCATTGTGATCTGCGGAAATTTCCCCTTTGTATTTGATCACAGTGCAACAGATCCGGATGGCGATCAATTGGTATATGATTTTTTTACACCTTATGCCGGCGCAAGTTTTGATTTTCCACTTCCAGCACCTGCACCGGGGCCTCCATTCGATCCGGTTGTTTTTTATCCGCCCTTTAGTGAATCCTATCCTATAGAATCAGATCCTGCTTTTACGATAGATCCGATAACGGGAACACTGGCCGGAACGCCTACTGCATTCGGACAGTATGTGGTAGGGATAGCCGTGCGGGAATATCGCGATGGTGTTTTGATCGGTACGCATTACCGCGACTTTCAGTTCAACATCACCGATTGTGAACCGGCCCTTGTGGCGGCCATGCCCAATGAAATAAATCATTGCAGCGATTACACCGTACACTTTCAAAACTGGAGTTACGGGACAGACGCATTTTATTGGGATTTTGGTGTTCCCGGTATCACTTCAGATACCAGCATTGAAGAAGATCCATCTTATACATATCCCGATACCGGAACATATCAGGTAATGCTCATCGCATTTCCCGGTCAGATATGTTCTGATACAGCTTACGCTACCGTGTTGGTGTATCCTGAATTAATTGCAGATATGGATGCCTCCACGGCTTGTGCGCAAAATCCCATGCATTTTGATGATATGTCGACCTCGATGTACGGTACCATAACGGATTGGCAGTGGAATTTTGGAGATGGGACAGAAAGTGATACAGAAGATCCGGATCATGTTTATGTTGAACCGGGTACATATAATGTCACTTTACAAGTAAAAAATAGTTACGGCTGTACCGAAAATTATTCGCAATCCGTGCATGTTGAACATTTGCCATATCCGATGTTCGCTTATGATCATGCCTGCCCGGGACAAACAGGAACGGTGTACAGCACTTCTGTCATCTTCCCGGGTAATACCATTACAGATTATCAATGGGAATTTGAAAATGGCGACACCTTTACCGGTGACACATTTGATTATTACTTTGATTCTCCGGGCGATTATCCGATCACGCTCACGGCTACAAGTAATTTGGGTTGTATAGATTCCATCTCCGGATTCATACATGTGCCCGAACCTGTTTCAGCCATACCACCGGCAGATGTCACTATCTGTGCCGGAGATTCCATACAATTGATAGCTGAAGGCGGGACGGCATATGTTTGGTCGCCTGCTGGCAGCGTTTCCGACCCGGCCGTCGCAGATCCCATTGTGTTCCCGGACGTAACTACAACCTATACCATTACGGTTGCGGATCAATGTACTGAGGATATTGCGCAGGTGACCGTGGGGGTGTTGCCGGCACCGGAAATGGAGGCAGGTCCTGATACCATTGTATACCACAACCACCCTGTTCAGATGTGGGCCTTTGGTGCAGACCTGTACAGTTGGTCGCCCGCGGAAGGATTGTCAGATCCGTTTATCGCCGATCCGATCGCGCTGCCCGATGCCACCACCCAATATATTATAACGGGCACCGGAAAGAATGGATGTTCAACGGTAGATACAGCCCTGGTATACATCATACCTGATTGTTTTCATTTCGCCACCGTAAATGCCTTTTCACCGAATGGAGATGGGGTAAATGACCGGTTCCGGTTCGTCACCAATGGCGATGACGCCCTTGTGGACATGCAGATATACAACCGATGGGGGCAACTCATCTTCAGCACCGACAACCTCGAAGAAGGCTGGGATGGGAGCGACGGGAATGGAGTACAACAGGAAGTAGGCACCTATCTTTTCATTATACATACGCAATGTGACGGTATACTGCAATCTCTGAGTGGCAGTGTCACACTTTTGCGATAATATCCTTATTTTAGTACCTGAACCTCAATATACCTTTTCATGAAGTATTTGAAGAATTTACTCCTCGCGATCCTCCTTTGCACACCTTTCCTTTCCAGAGCCTCTCATATCATTGGTGGTGAGGTAGTGGTAACTTGTCTCGGCGGAACATCTTATCAGGTCACACTGATCCTTTACCGTGACTGCACCAGTCTCACGCCATTCGATAACCCGGCATATATGTCCATTTATACCCAATCGGGCGATTATGTCGGCAATTTCACACTCACTTCTCCTTTGATCACCGGTGTGCCGGCAGAATCGGATAACCCCTGTCTGGATGCGCCCGATGATATTTGTGTGGAACAAGCTATATATACGAAAACCATTACGCTGGCCGACAGCGATGAAGGATATATCCTGGTGTATCAGCGTTGTTGCCGAAATGCCGGTATCGTAAATATCATTTCCCCGGATGCAACAGGTGGTACCTACACACAGGAAGTTCCACCTACCGGTGATGCCGTTTGTAACAACTCGCCGATCTTCACCGATTTTCCGCCTACCGTTATTTGTGTAGGTGACCCCATCGTTTTTGACCACAGCGCTATCGATCCTGACGGAGATAGTTTGGTATATCAATTTTATCATCCGTATGAAGGTGCTTCGGCTATTGACCCGGCTCCAACGGTAGCTTCACCTCCTCCGTATGGTGGAGTCGCCTGGGTTGGTGGTTATGATGAGACCTACCCGATCGATGCCACACCTGCCTTTGCCATTGATCCGGAAACAGGCATACTCACCGGAACAGCTACCTCAGAAGGAAGATATGTGGTAGGTATCATGGTGAAAGAATATCGCGATGGTGTTTGGCTGGGGGATCATATCCGCGATTTTCAATTCAATGTCGTCGCGTGTACTCCGACCATCGTCGCGCAAATGGATATTGCGGGAATTATTTTTGATGACACCGATCCGGATGTTCCTTATCTCAATTGCCAGGATTTCCTCGTGAATTTCGATAACTTCTCTATAGGTGGCGATGATTATTTCTGGGACTTCGGAGATGGCAGTACTTCTACAGAAGAAGATCCTTCACATATTTACGCCGATACGGGAACCTATTTTGTAACCCTTATTGTGAACCCCGGTTTTGTTTGCGCCGATACTGCTATTGCAGAAATACATTTATACAATACACTGACAGCCGATTATGATTTTGATGCGGGTTGCTCCGGTATACCGGTAGTATTTGACGATCAGTCTGTGAGTACTGAAGCCGGTGATATCATCAGCTGGGATTGGGACTTTGCAGATGGTTCATCCAGTTCGGATGAAAATCCGGAACACGAATATTCCGATGGAGGCGATTATCCGGTTGTCCTGACGGTCACCACGGATAAAGGTTGCGTCTCAACGGTCACATATAATGTGAATGTGGAACCGGGTCCGCATACCGATTTTGTTGTGAGTGATGTGTGTCAGAATGAACCCGCAGCCTTTAACAACCTTACCACCATATTGACGGGAACCATCACGGGTTATGACTGGGATTTCGGAGATGGCAGCAGCAGTACCGAAGAAGAGCCTTTCCATTTTTATGATGCACCCGGTGATTATACCGTGACCCTTATCGCTTATTCAGCAAATGGATGTACAGATACATCATCCTATGATATACATATCGGTGAATTGCCTTTTGCAAATGCAGGTGCAGATGATTCAACAGTATACCTGGAAGGATATACACTGAATGGTTCAGGGGTAGGCACTTTCTTGTGGTTCCCGGGTAATCCCATTGTTTGGCCGGCTACTATCAGCAGCCTGACCGATCCGAATCCGGAAGTGCATCTTACGGAAACAACCACCTTTATTCTTACGGTGACAAGTCCGGATGGTTGTACTGAAACAGATACCGTTACGATCTATGTAAAACAAATAACCATTGTGGAAGTGCCGAATGCATTTTCACCAAATGGCGACGGCATCAATGATGAGATATTTGTCCTCAATCACGAGGTGGCAGAATTACTGGAATACAGTATTTATAACAGGTGGGGAGAATTAGTTTTCACAACTACAGATATCAACCGGGGATGGAATGGTAAAGTTGACGGCGAAGAGGCTGCCATGGGCACCTATGTATATCTTGTTCGCGCCATAGGCCTGGGCGGCGAAGAATTTGTTCGTCAGGGTAATATTACACTCGTGCGATAAAAGCAAACTAAATATACAGATCCCTCCTGTGTCTTGCATAGGAGGGATTTTTTTATGTGCTTATATGCGGGGGTATTTCTTTTACAGGAAATAAAAGATGCCGGGGATACCTAAAAATGCATCCCTGATCGAGCTTTTTGCAAATGGTTCTAGTACCTTTGTATTGCATATTCAAATGAAAAAGATAGTTGTCATTTGTTTACTTATCAGCGGGATGATCTATGTTTCCTGCACAAAAAGCTCCGGTGCCAAAAGCACGACCAAAGCTGCGGCAGTTCCGGAATTGCCGGGCAAATCTGTTTTTGATACGAATTGCCGTATTTGTCACGGCTCCAAAGGAGATCTCGGCGTAAGTGGTGCAGCCAATTTGCGCATCACCGCACTTACTGTGGATGAAAAGGTGCAGGTGATCACAAATGGGAGAAAAGCCATGCCATCCTGGAAAGAACAATTATCACCTGAACAGATACGTCAGGTTGCAGAGTATACAGAAACGTTGAAGAATTAATGGACAAGGGCCGGGAATACCAGGTGCTCGGATTGATGTCGGGGAGTTCACTCGATGGATTGGATATAGCCTGGTGCAAAATACGAACCGGCAGCACTTTTCAGGCAGAAATAATAGCTGCAAAGACCTTTCCGTATACAAGAGAAGATATTGCTTTTTTACAGCAAGTATCCAAAGATGTATCTGTAGATACATCTGCTGAAAGTGTACATTTCGCTGAAATTTCGTCCCGTTTCGTCCTGGATTTTATAGCCGAAAATCATATTGAACAGCTGGATTGTATCGCTTCGCACGGACATACGATCTGGCATCATCCGGAGTTGGGAAAAACATTGCAAATAGGAGATGGACAAACTTTGGCGAATGCCATTGGTTTTCCGGTGATCAATAATTTCCGCCAGGCAGATATCGATGCCGGCGGTCAGGGCGCTCCGCTGGTTCCCATGTGTGATGTGTTGCTTTTTTCAGCATATGATGCCTGTTTGAATATTGGCGGTATAGCAAATATATCTTTTGAAGTTGGTGGTAAAAGAGTAGGTTATGATATATGCGGTGCCAATCAACTGCTGAATGCATGTGCTGCACTTACCGGTAATACGTATGATCATAATGGTGAGATAGCCAGAAGCGGTCGCGTTAAAAAGGATTTGTTTGAAAAATTGAACGCCGATCCTTTTTTACAAAAGCCATATCCTCGTTCATTGGATAATGGTTATGTAGACGCACATTTTACACAGTTGCTTTTGCGGTCCGAAGGCAGTGCGGAAGACAAGATGGCTACGGCTGTGGAACATATTACAACGCAGATCTCGGATCATGTAAAACGGCATGCGCAGATCGAAGGAAAGGAGATTTTTTCCTATACCTTGTTCATCACAGGAGGTGGCGCCTACAATAATTATCTGGTTTATCGCATTGCCAAATTATGTGGCGTGGGTGTTATTCCAACCAATAGGTACATGATCGAATTTAAGGAATCGCTTGCCATGGCATGTATGGCCGTTTTGCGCATGGAAAAAAAACCGAATTTTATACCTTCCGTCACGGGTGCGCGCTTTGCGGCATGTGGTGGTGAAATACATTATCCGGATTAAATGGTATTCGTTACAGGTGCAACAGGATTGGTAGGTAGTTATCTATGCAGATATTTGATCATGCAGGGTGAACAGGTGCGCGCATGCTATCGTGCACAATCTGATTTTTCTCTCATCGCCGATGTGCGGGATAAAATAGAGTGGGTAGAAGGCGATATCCTGGATCCGGGAAGTCTGGAAGATGCATTGCAGGGTGTAGAAAAAGTGTATCACTGCGCGGCGCTCATTTCGTATGTGCGGAGCCGTCATGATGATCTCATGCGCATCAATTGCGAAGGCACTGAAAATGTGGTGAACGCCTGCTTATATGCCGGAATAAGAAAATTGGTTTACGTAAGCAGCATCGCCGCTTTGGGCAGAACGGGAAAAGACGGGGAGACCATAGATGAACAAACACCCTGGGAGCGGAAAAAACTGACATCGGATTACAGCATCAGTAAATTTTCTGCTGAGCGCGAAGTGTGGCGAGGTATTGCCGAAGGCTTGCAGGCGGTGATCATCAATCCGTCCATCATATTGGGAAGTGGTAAGTGGGATTCCGGTTCCTGCAAATTATTTACTACCGTATATATTGGATTTAAGTTTTATACAACAGGTGTCACCGGTTACGTAGATGTGCGCGATGTGGTGCAGATCGCCTATCGATTAATGGAAAGCGATGTGAGCGGAGAACGCTTTATTTTAAATAGTGAAAATATCGTCTACCGTGATCTGTTGCAGATGATGGCAAAAGAGCTCGATGTACAAGGACCGAAAACACATGCAGGTGCTTTTTTAAGTGGTCTTGCCTGGCGGGCAGATAAACTGCGTTCTCTTTTTACAGGCAAAGAGCCGACCGTTACCAAACAAACGGCGCGCATTGCAAATAAAACCGTGTATTTTGATAACCACAAAATTTGCGAGCGCTTAGCGTATACTTTTATTCCTGTTGCGGATGCGGTGCGCGATGCTGCTCAAGCTTTTTTATTTGAAAAAGACAATGGTACATATAAACCGATACCTTTTGAAGAGCCTGCCAACCGAAGCTAGCAAGGCGAGGCCACTAGGGCACAAAGTCACTAAGTTGCACAAGGATTATTATGCAGATGGAAGTAAAAAGTAACATTCAACACATACTTTTTGATCTGGACAATACCCTCTGGGATTTTGCGGGTAATTCAGAGCGCATACTGAAAGAGATCTATACAGATATGCAATTGGCATCAAAAGGCATTACCGATTTCCATGCATTCCACAAACAATACATTTTCCGCAATGAAGCGTTGTGGTATAAATATGCCATGGGCGAGGTTTCGCGCGATGATGTTCGCCTGAATCGCTTTAGATATACCTTACATGATTTTGGCGTAGATGATTATGTGCTCGCAACACAAGCTGCAGATCATTATATCACCCATACGCGCAATCAAAAACAATTACTGCCATACGCTGCGGAGCTGCTTCAATATTTGCAGAAGAAATATACCTTACATGTCATCACGAATGGTTTCAATGAGGTGCAATTCTTCAAATTAAAAAATTGCGGGTTGGATGCTTTTTTCGATACGGTGACCACCGCGGAGACCGCCCAATCATTAAAACCGGATGCCAAAATATTTCAGCACGCTTTGCAACAGATACCCGCAGCGCCGGAACATTGTTTGTACATCGGCGATTCACCCGAAACCGACGGACAAGGAGCAACGGGTGCCGGTTTGCAATTCATTTGGTTCAACCCGGACGGGAGGGAAAATACATACGGGTTTCATGAAGTGAAGACTCTGGAGGAAATTGAGCGGATTTTGTAATAAGGTTATTGGAAGCAGGAGCAGGGGCAGGGGCAGTCTGACTCAAGTATGAGTACTCATAATTAATACAACCCCTGACCCCTGACTCCTGACTCCTGACGAAGTCGCAGTCGCAGTCACAGTCGCAGTCTGACTCAAGTATGAGTACTCATAATTAATACAGCCCCTGACCCCTGACCCCTGACTCCTGACTCCTGACGAAGTCTCAGTCGCAGTCTGACTAAAGTATGAGTACTCATAAATAATAACGAACATAGCTCCTAGCTCTTAGCCCCTAGCCCCTTTAAGAAGTCGCAGTCACAGTCGCAGTCACAGTCTGACTCAAGTATGAGCACTCATAATTAATACAGCCCCTAACCCCTAACTCTTAACCCCTAACCCTATCCCTTTCAATCCAAAACCCCTATATTTATGTAGAATTCCATATTATGAAAAAACTCTTCACCATACTCTTTACCCTCGGCATATTCACTGTTGTGCACGCACAAAGCACTGCGCAGACCAAAGATGCCAAAGTTGTGACACCTGCTGTAAATGCCGTTGATGCTTTGAACGGCAATGTGCAGTGCCCGATGCCCGGAGGTTCTTGCTGTCATGGTGTAAATAAAGCTGCCGCTGTAACGGGCGATCAAGGCAATACTTCTTCAGAAGCGGGAACAGAAACAAAACCTGCATCTTCCTGTCAGGAAGTGACCATTGGTTTTACAACGGTAAATCCGAATAAAGAGAAAAAAGAAACGCCGGAAAGCGACGATTAAGCTTTGTCGCGGATGACCCTGGCAATTACGGTCTGTCCACCTTTCACCTTATCGCCGATATTCACTTCCACCTGCGAATGCAAAGGCAGGAATAGGTCTACACGTGAACCGAATTTGATGAAACCCAGCTCGGCGCCCTGCTCCACGGTTTCGCCTTCTTCCACATAGAATTTGATACGGCGCGCAACGGTCCCTGCGATCTGGCGCATGAGGATCTCGAGATTATCGTCCTCATCTTCTATCACGAAAGTGGTGCGTTCATTGGCTGTAGATGATTTCGGATTCCAGGCCAGTAAATATTTACCCGGATGATATTTGAAGTATTTCACCTGTCCGCCTATAGGAGTGCGGTTCACATGGACATTCTTCACGCTCATGAAAATGGAGATCTGCAGGCGGCGGTCGCCGAAATACTCGTTTTCTTCGGTTTCTTCAATCACCACCACTTTGCCGTCGGCCGGGGCTATCACAGCACCTTCTTCCACGAACAGCCTGCGTTTCGGGTTGCGGAAGAACATCATGACAAAGAGGATGCCGCCCAGGGAAGCTATCAGCACAAGGGTGTTGAAGAGCCTTTCTTCCGGCATCAGAAAGTGAGTGGCAAGGTTCAGAATAACTAGGAAAGCAAGAAATGCGATAATAATCTTGCGGCCTTCTCGGTGTATGAATCTCAACATCTTTAGGTCTCCTTTGAACGGTAAGGACAGCAAAAGTAATACAAATCAGGCTTGGAAAGGTTCATATTTCGGCAAAGGGCAGGCTACTGCGGTTCAAAGGAGGCCGTCAATAGCCCGCAGGATCTCCATATACACCATGGATACAGGCGCGACGAGCAAAAAGGCATCAAAGCGGTCGAGGAAGCCGCCGTGTCCGGGCAGGATACTGCCGCTGTCCTTGATCTGCAGGCTGCGTTTCAGGAGGGATTCTGCCAGGTCGCCTATGGTGCCCACAACGGCAACCAGCAATCCCCAGACCAGCCACTCCACCGTATTTATCTCATCAAAAAACAGGCTGAAAATAAATGCGCAAAGGATGGTCATTACTACCCCGCCAATAAATCCTTCTACCGTTTTATTCGGTGAGATGCGTTCCATCAATTTCCGTTTGCCGAATAATCTGCCGGAAAAGTAAGCGAAAGAATCATTGGTCCAAACCATAAAAAGCAATCCGAGTGCATACCATATTTGCACAGAATTGGTAGTAGTAGCTTCGAGAATAAAAGTCCCGACCCCTAAAGGGATATACAAAATACCCATTATCTGATATGCGGCATTATGTATAGTATCTTTTGCAGGTGACAATACAGCAACTGTGAATGCGACCGGAAGCATAAGGAAGATTAGAAAAGGTAAATAATATCTTACCGGATCAAAATAGGTATCAGGTGCAATTAATGGTTGATTAAAATTAGGTCGTGGACTAGCTAGAAATAATATCATTATCCCAAACGCAACAGACAATCCGGCTGCGTAATATGGTCCTTTCAGGTCGGCAGGTTTTATCAGACGCACATATTCGATATGCAATAAAAGAGCGAGTGCGATAAAAACAAAAAGAAAGGTATAAATATTGAACAAGCAACCGATAAAAACGGCAGCGCCGACAACAGCGGTGATGATGCGCAAAGTGAGGTTGTTCATTCGGGCAGATTGTATATATGTTCCAGGGCTTCTTCGGCTTGTTTCCAGTGCACGTATAATTCAAATATTCCGCGGAAACTGCTGTCGGTATACGGGTTATCGGTTTTATTGAACAGCACCACCAATATTTGATTATCTTCCAATACGCTTTTTACGAAGTCGGCGCGCACCTTATCCGTTGTTGTGAATACCATCATCCAGTCTTTCTCCATTCCATTTCCATTTATAGCTTTCCTGTTTTCTGAACGCGATCAGTAAAAGTATAAAAATCGGAAGAGATACCAAGCTGGCCACCCAGGGATTGGGGTCGGTGGAGGATTCACTTACCGTGCCGCGTGCTATAAAAAAATATCCAACGACCGACATCGCATTGTTGAAAAAATGGGCGATGATGCTTGCCCACAAACTGCCGCTCCAGTAAAAGAGATAGCCAAGGATGGCGCCCAGGATCAAACGCGGGAAAAACCCGAAGAACTGATAATGGATCAAACTGAAAAAGAATGCGCTGAACCAAATAGCAAAATGCGGCTTGCGGGTTCCGTCCAACACCGTTCTGAGCAAGACACCCCGGAAAAAATATTCTTCGGCAATGGCAGCAATAACGCCGATCACTAAAAGATTAACGATGAAACCGCTTACAGATGCAGTAGATAAAAATGCTTTTGTTTGCGCTTCAGCAGCCGATTCCATTTTGCGCGCCGATTCTTCAAATCCATGCAAAAAGGAGGGTAGATGCATGTTCTGATTCCATTCGGTTATGATGCTGATACTGCCGGTGGCAAAAACGGCAATGAGCAATAACAATAATATGCTGCGGGGATGGATACAGGAATTAAGATGCAGATAAGCGATCGCGGTTTGGTCCATCAATCGCAAAAACAGATATCCAACCAATATAAAACGACCGAGAGATGTGAGTGCCTGATACAATTGCAGGGCATTGATCTGAGCGGAGGTAAATTGCGGTGCGTCGGTATTGCCCGACATCGACATGATCAATTCCCTGAAGCCGGCAGCGGGAATAAGCAGATCAACCACATACATGCTCATCAATCCGAATGCAACTTCACCTAAAAGATAGATCCCGGCGAGCATGAGGAATTTTCCGATCCAATGTGTTTGAGCGAATGCGTTCACCATGCAAATATGCTGTTTTCTTGTTGGATGTATTCATTTGCAAATTATAGGAGGTTTCGAGGCTACCAGGACATCAAGGCTCTATGAAGGCACAAGGGAAAGATCTATTTGCTGGCATGCCGGCTGCATGTATCTAAATCGTATTATATATCAAATACAAATAAAACTTCTTTTCCATTTTCCAAACATGAAAGAATATAGCTCAACTCAATCTAACCGATAGTATGAAATCTGTGCAAATACGTTCCATCCGTGTCATCTGTGTGCTACCTTTGTACCATGCCACAGATCGGCAACATAGTACTTCCCGATTTTCCGCTCCTCCTGGCGCCCATGGAGGATGTGAGCGACCCGCCATTCCGCTTAGCGTGTAAAGAGCTGGGGGCAGACCTTATGTACACGGAGTTCATCTCCACCGAGGGCCTTTTTCGCGGCGCGGTGAAAAGCACCAAAAAACTGGAGTTTTATCCGGAAGAACGTCCGATAGGCATCCAGATTTTCGGTGCCGACATCGAAGTGATGGAAGGCTGTGTAGAGATCATTGAAGACGCCGGACCCGATCTGCTGGATATCAATTTCGGATGTCCGGTAAAAAAAGTGGTATGCAAGGATGCCGGCGCAGGCATTCTGCGCGACATACCACGCATGATCAAACTCACAGAAAGCATAGTGAAAAAATCGAAGTTGCCGGTTACGGTGAAGACCCGTCTGGGTTGGGATGACAACAGTAAGAACATAGTGGAAGTAGCAGAGCGATTGCAGGACATTGGTATTGCCGCTTTAGCGATTCATGGAAGAACGCGCGCACAGATGTATAAAGGGGAGGCCGACTGGACACTGATCGGCGCAGTGAAGAATAACAGTCGCATGCGCATACCCATTTTTGGCAACGGCGATGTGGACACACCAGAAAAAGCACTTGAGATGAAGAACAGATATGGTGTAGATGGTGTGATGATAGGCCGTGCTGCCATTGGCAATCCCTGGATATTCCGCGAAATAAAACATTTTCTTGCTACGGGTAAACATTTGGACACGCCTTCTGTAGATGAACGTGTGGAAGTATGTCGCGGACATTTACACAGGTCGATCAACTGGAAAGGTGAAACATTGGGCATATTGGAAATGCGCCGTCACTATGCCAATTATTTCAAAGGCTTACCGAATATCAAATATTGGAGATCGCAATTGGTAACGCTGGATACTTTAGCAGAACTCGATGAAGTGCTGGATGCTATGAAGGAAGAAATGGCGATAAAGCAATTTGCAGATGGACCGATAAGTTAGTGCTGCTGAATTTTTCCCGGCTATACATCCTATTTTATCATTTTTATCTATTTTTCTACTCTATAAGTCTTTATCATGTTATCCAGTTCAGACCAACGTATCGCAAACATGTCATTCGCTTCTGTATATCCTGCATATTTGAACAAAGTAGAGCGGAAAGGCAGGACCAAAGTCGAATTAGATCAGGTCATTTCCTGGCTTACAGGATATGATCAAAAAGAAATGCAAAAGCTGATAGATGAAAAGGTGCTTTTTAAAGATTTCTTTGCTAAAGCGAAATTGCATCCGAATGCCAGATTGATCACAGGAGTGGTATGCGGTATCCGGGTAGAAGAAATTGAGAACCCGTTGACCCAAAAGGTCAGATATTTAGATAAATTAGTGGATGAATTGGCCAAAGGAAGAAAAATGGAAAAAATTCTGCGCGTAGAATAATCAACGCATGTGTTATATGTTATCCGCAAGAGAATATGGAAGATAAACAAGCAAACAGCATTAAAACAATGGGACTGGTCATCGCTATTTACGGTGGCCTCATCATCCTGGCAAATGCCATGGGCTCCCTGATCATGCGCGCATTTGATTTTCTGGACGAACTGAATCATACCGATGAATCCATGCCTATGCAATTTTTATTCCGACACTATCTGGAAATAAGTGTATGGATGATAGTCTTAGGTGCGGGCTATCTGATCGGCGGCCTTTTCCTCAGAAAATGCAAGCGCTGGGCCGCACTATTGATCTCTGTCATCTCCTGCCTGCTTATCGCTGTCATCTGGAAAATGGATCTGGCCATGTATGCGGAGATCAATGATGAACCTGTATATCGCTTCATTGGTGCAGCCATCTTTGGTTCCGGTATTTTCTGGACCGCTATTTTTTGTGTGCTGGTCTGGTTCCTCAACAAAAAAAGTACACGTCAATATTTACATTGACACTTTTCGGCATTTTGTCAACTTCGTTTTATGCAGCATTCTTTTAAGGCGCAACTGCAGATCATTGGAGTGAATCCATTTGTATTTGTGCCTGATGCAGTGCTGTCGGATATTTTTACGCAAGCAGGAAAGCACAAAGGCCCGGTTCCGGTAAGCGGAAAAGTAAACGGGAAACCATTCACCCAAACACTGGTCCGTTATAAGAATGAATGGCGTTTATACATCAATACTACCATGTTGCCCCGCTCGCCAAAACGCATTGGGGAAACACTTGAGATCCAGTTGCAGTTCGATCCGATGCCCAGGGATGTGCAGATGCCGGAAAGGTTTGCAAATGCCTTACAGGCAAATAAAAAAGCGCGTTCCGTTTTCGAACAATTGCCTGCCTCCAGGCGCAAGGAAATTGTCCGTTACCTGGCCAATCTGAAAAGCGAAGAGGCTTTGGAAAGAAACATACATCGCGCAATTCGCTTTTTATTGGGCGAAGAAAGATTTGTCGGGCGGGATAAACCCTGAATTGCGGGAGGAGGATGCACTTGCAGAAAATGAAAAAATTGTTTTAACTTTTGCTTCCCATTGCGAGCACGAACCAATAAAACTCCTGCACAATGAAGATCCGGATCCCACTTGTTTGCCTTACAGCTGTTCTGCTTTTAAATACCTGTAAAAAAGACGAACCACCGGTAACAGAAAATAGCGACACTACTTTATTGGATGCGCATAATGCCGTGGATATGGCATGGGAACATCTCAAATCAACTCTCGATGTAAATGGAGGCGATATTTTTTCCGGCTTGGATGAAACGGCATTATGGCTGAGCGATCAGGCAGGTATTGACACCGCGGTTGGCCTGGATGGTGTATATCTGTTCATCTATATGGAAAGTGGTTTGAAAACCGGTATAACTTTTTATCCTACGGATGCAGATGGATATTCCATTTTTCGAGGTGGAGGTGGCGGAGATAAACTGACAACACTGACCGGCAATTGCACCAATGCAATGACGAATAATAATGTGTTGATCTATGCTGCTGCTTTTGATGAATTCTATAAGCCTGGTGAGATGGAGCAAATTCTGAGTATTTTCGAGAATAGCTCGTCCGATTTTAATGTCACTTTACTGAAAAATGCGCAATGCAGTCCGTATGTCGTTAACTCCTTCCCGGATTACGGTTTAGTGATCCTGGACACGCATGGGGAGCCGGAAGGTTTCAGGACAGGCATCCATTTTAAATATGACACAAAGCCCACTTCAGAAGATGAAGTTAGGCAAGTCATTATTGACCAGGCAGGTGTGGAGATACTCAATGGGATCATACATGGCGATTATGCACAATTCCTGCATTTCCCATTCAATTCTACTACAGATCATTGGTGGACCTATACAGATACCATCCGACCATATTATGTTTGGATCAGTTCTTTATTTATACAGGAAAATATTCCGGATCTGCCGAATACCATTTTATATGGCAATATGTGTAATAGTGGCTGGACCACTGCGCGACCCGACAAAAATATTAATAACCCTATTGGTACTACATGGATAAATAAAAATCCGATAAGCTATTATGCATATACCCGCCCCGGTGGTTATTCACGTTCAGTAACTGATATTTTTGCAAAGCGCTTTGAAGATTCTCTGGTGACATCTCTTGTTATTGATTATGACAGTACGGGGATCGCGCATCTGGCAAATCAAACAACGGTGATGGAAGACACACTTGATCCGCCATATATAACAACGCAACTTCAGTTTCTGCATTATGGCCAGGATAGTTGGTGTTTTGGTTGCGGCGGACAATTTACCGATGACCGCGACGGACAAACCTATGCGCTCGTTTGCATCGGAGATCAAACCTGGATGGCAGAGAACTTAAAGTACAATGCCCCGGGGAGCGATTGCTATCAGGAGGCTTTTGATAATTGCAATATATACGGTCGATTATACGACTGGTCAACCATTATGAATGGTGCATCTTCATCATCGGCGGAACCCAGCGGTGTGCAGGGAGTTTGCCCGGATGGATTTCATGTACCAAGTATTGCAGAATGGAATACATTGATTAATGCGCTGGGTGGAATTTCACTTGCCGGAGGTGCCATGAAAAGCACTGATCTGTGGGCAGATCCGAATACCGGTGCAACAAACAGCAGTGGATTTAACGCATTGCCTTCAGATATTTTTAATGGTATAAACTGGACCAGTATTGAATACAGTACGTATATGTGGTCGACCACAGAAACGGCGGGAAATCCGCAGAATATCGATGTTATACTCTTGTCGAATTACAACGGAGATGCTTCCACCTATTCTATATATAAAGTAGCGCCCGGTGGCAGTGCCGTACTGGCGCCTTGCAGATGCGCGCGCAATTGATTTGAATATATATTGCAACCCCGCTCCGCACGCTCTGCAAAGTCTCCAGACTTGCAATAATGCACTGCTCTGCAAAGTCTCCGACTTGCAGCACGCACTACTGCTCTGCTAAGTCTTCAGACTTGCAGCACCCACTACAGCTCTGCAAAGTCTCCGACTTGCAGTAATGCACAGCTCTGCAAAGTCTCCGACTTGCCGCACCAATTACACAACACAAACCTTATAAAGTCTGTAAATTCTTTCTCAGCTTTCAGTTGTACATAAAATACAAAACAAATTGATTGATCCCTTTTCAGCATCTTTGTACAAAATAGTGTATGCTGACAGATATCGTTCCCAAACTACCTATGCGCGATAAGATACAGACACGTGCATTTTATACAGAAAAGCTGGGTTTCCGCGATATTGGAAGTGCCGATTATCCCGCTTATCTGATCCTGCAAAAAGAACAAGTGGAGTTGCAGTTCTTTATTTTTGAAGGACTCGTTCCGGCAGATAATTACGGACAAGTGTATATCCGGGTGCAGGATATTGATGTATTGTATCAGGATTTTCTAGACAATCAGGTGCTCATACATCCCAGTGGCAACCTGCAAAATAAACCCTGGGGACAAAGAGAATTTTCCCTGCTGGATCCGGATAATAATTTGTTGACCTTCGGACAAGCTCTGTAAGTACTTGTATATATTGCAATGTAGTTCTCTTTAATTAATTAAATATCACACGAAGAAATTTTGACTGAGCATTAACTATTAAGAATACAAGATGCAGGGAAGAATACATATCATTTTTCTTCTTTTTATTTCTTGCAAAAGCTATCCGCTTTTTGCTCAGTCGTTGCATGGAACATATTGCACCAATAATGGTTTTGTTGGCGATTGCATCCATTTCAAAAAGGACAAAACATTTCAATATGATGCATGGGGTTGTTTTGGATCTTCTATAGGTACGGGCACTTACTTGCTGGGTAATGATTCCCTGGTCCTCCGATTTGATCCCATGGATTCAACTGAGTTGCACCTTTTTACTGTGGAAAGAGAAAGTTCAGCAGTATCCGATTCTGCCCTAATTACGATAATCGTTACGGATGATCAGGAAATGCCGCTTTCCTCCGCATATATCAGTATGACATATTATTATCAGGGTGACACAACACATATTATTCAGACGGCAAAAACTGATCAGGATGGAGTAGCCGGCGTATATCTTCCATTAGGTGCAGAACAGATACGTGTGCAGTCTACTTTTCTTGGGCAGAGTTCTGAACTTTTTACGTTGGATGCAAAAAAGGATTATTTACTTCACTGTCGTTTCTATATGGATGATCCGTTACAGATAAAAAATGTGCTCAGTTTCTATAGGGTAATTTCTATTCAAAAAGGGACCATTATATTGCAGGATGCCGGCGGGCAAATATATACTTATCATAAAGGTAAGCGGAGAAAAAAAGATTAGCCTTTACAGATATCAAACGATACCACGCGTCGAGGTATATATGATGTGTTCACCTTAAAAGAGTGTTCTTAAAAGAATATAGAAAGGGATGTTCCGGAATTACCATGACTTTGGTTATAGCCAAAAGATTGTTTCCGGGCCGAAGGCAATTTGTTTACAGGCGAAATGCGATCTGTAGCAGTAAACCTATTAAAGTGCTGATCTTTAACCGAAGGCGCCGGATGGCCTGTCACTCGATGTATAAAGGAAGGGTATTATTTCAATGTCAAATTCCTTAGTTTTATCCACCCAATCTCATTTATGCCACTCTATATGGACATCCACAGCGTTCCGGGCGTCAAGTCGCGGGATGTTGCTGAAGCACATCGCATGGACCTGTTGCATCAGGGGGAATATGGATGTAACTGCATGACCTACTGGATAGATGAGGATAGAGAAACCATTTTTTGTCTGATCGAGGCTACCGACAGAGATGCCGTTAAGAACATGCATAGCAAAGCGCATGGACTGGTGCCGCATAAGATCATTGAAGTGAGCAGCAATATTGTGCAATCTTTTTTGGGCAGAATATATGACCCGGATGATGCCGTCATGGAAAATGGCCTCAAGGTATTTGCCAATCCGGGCTTTCGTGTACTCCTGATCGCAGAGACCATGGATCAAACTCTGATGCGGAGCCACCTTGGAACGGATGCAGCAAATACCTTGATCGCGACATTCAACGCTGAGGTCAGAAAGCAGTTATTGTTGCATAATGGAAGCGAAGTGGAACACCCGGGAGAAGGTTTTCTGGTTTCTTTTGCATCTGCCTCACAGGCCGTGAAATGCACCCTGGCCATTAAGGACCAATTGCCTGAAGAAGTTGCGCAATCTCTGGATCTGCATATGGCCATCAATGGTGGTGAGCCCATTGAGAAAAGCAACAATCTGTTTGGCGATGCTATACAGTTCGGACATTACTTGTGTTCTATTTTAAGCAAAGAAAGAGTGGCATTATCTGCCCAGATAAAAGAACTCGCTTCTAAAGAACTGGTGCAAAATCAGAAAGGTCGTTTGTACATATTATCGCAAGCCGATGAAGATCTGCTGAAATTATTGTATGCTACACTCGAAGAGAAATATGCCGACCAGTATTTCGATCTCTCTGAATTTTCCCGCGCCATGGCCATGAGCCAAACGCAGTTGTATCGCAAGCTGACCACACTCACCGGACACGCCTCCAATGCATTGTTAAAAGAATTCCGCCTGGAAAAGGCAAAGGAATTTATGCAGAAAGGAATCCATTCTATCTCTCAGGTAGCCTTTGACACAGGCTTTTCCAGTCCTTCCTATTTTACCAAATGCTTTAAGTCCAGATACGGACTCTTGCCCATGGAATATATTGAGCTGCTGCAACGGCAGTGATAGCAGAAGTATTGTACACCAAGTGTCTGCATGAATTTTACCATCCTTTGGACAGATTTTACCATGCCGGTGCCATGGAATGGTTGATTTGTTACAGCCGGGGAGCATTTCCCGCTCTTTCTTTGCTCTTACAAAAACAAACAAATCAAAATCAATAATTATGAAAACGTATTTGATCCAAAGGAATCTTCCCAATGCGGGAACCCTCACACTCGAACAAAAAATTTCCATTGCACAACGCTCCTGCGCCGTGATAGAAGAACTTGGCCATGACCATTTGGTTTGGGACCACAGCTATATCACCGCTGATAACCTGTGGTGTGTATACCAGGCAGAAAATGAAGAAGTATTGCGTGAGCATGCGCGCCGCGGTCCTTTCCCGCTCGACAATATCTTCGAAGTGAAAGGAACTTTCAGTCCGGCAACTGCAGAATTAGTAGCATAAAAAATTATTCAGGCAAAAAGTAAAACGTACTACAATGAAAAAAAGAACAAGCATACTCGCGATCCTCTTTATACAATGCATCGCGCTTTCCGTTCATGCACAAACAAGTGCAGATAATTCCGGCACACAGCATTTATATCTCGATGTCCATAAACTAGAACCCGGCTCCGTAACTTTCTCCGATGTGGAGGCTGCACATCAGAAAGATCTCGCAACAGAGGCAAAATATGGAGTTCAGTTCCTGAAATTCTGGGTAGATGAAAAAGAAGGTTTGGTATATTGTTTATCTTCTGCATCGGATAGTGCGGATATCAAACAAACACATGCCGAAGCACATGGTTTGATACCCGATCATATTTATGAGGTTACCGATGGCACCGCCGATCAGATGTTATCCGGCAAGAAATTGTTTTTGGATATCCATTATCTGGGTGCAGGAAATGTAACAGCAACCGCGGTAGCCGGTGCACACGAAAAAGATCTTGCAACGCAATCAAAATACGGTGTGCACTTTATCAACTATTGGGTAGATGAAGCCGAAGGTGTTGTGATCTGTCTTTCACAGGCCGACGAAGCAGAAGATGTGATCAAAACACATACAGAAGCACATGGCCTCATCCCGACAGAAGTATTGGAAGTGCAGGAAGGTATGTAACCGGACAGCAATGCATTACTTTCTATCACCATCTGCCCATTAAAATATTTGGAGTAAAATATGATTAAATGGCACCCGTTATGTCGGGTGCCATTCGTTTTTTTCATCCGCTCTTCCGCTCTGCAAAGTCTCCAGACTTGCAGTAATGCACAGTTCTGCAAAGTCTCCAGACTTGCAGCACGCTCTGCTCTGCAAAGTCTCCAGACTTGCAGCACGTTCTGCTCTGCAAAGTCTCCAGACTTGCAGCACGCTCTTCCGCTCTGCAATGTCTCCGACATGCAGTAATGCACAGCTCTGCAAAGTCTCCAGACTTGCAGCACGTTCTGCTCTGCAAAGTCTCCGACTTGCAGCACCGCTCTTCCGCTCTGCAATGTCTCCGACATGCAGAACCATTTCCTGGTCTCCGACCAGCTTATAAAGCCTTCGGTATTATACATATTAAAGTACAAAAGCATCACACGCTTTTCATATTCTACTCCAATTGTAACATCTTTTAGTTACATTTGATATGCGCATGTAAATTCAAATTCATTAAAAAATAATATTATGTTTTTTTACCGTTCAGCAAGTGTCCGGAATGCCTTATTCTTTTTTTGCATCTGCGTTTTATCTACTGTTGGCAATGCCCAGGCACCGGCAATACAATGGGAGCATTTATATTGTGATGGTCCCTATAATGATGCGACTTTTGTTCTGATGAATGATGGTGGAGCTGTTATTGGAACTTCTGCAAAAACAAATATATATTGTGAAAAATCCGAATATGGGGAAGGTGGTTATGATTACTGGATATATAGAATAGATTCAATTGGAAATATCATATGGCAAAATGTGATCGGAGGCTCGGGTGATGATAAACTTTCTTGTATAAATAAAACCAGTGATGGCGGATTTATTTTAGCCGGAGCTTCAAATTCGCCGATATCAGGAGATAAAACTGAACCTCGTCAGGACTTGACCTATCCTTTTTCTGATGATATGTGGATTATTAAACTCGATTCAGTGGGAAACATACAATGGCAAAATACAATTGGTGGAAATTATGGAGAATGGGATGCATATATTGAACAGACTACGAGCGGCGCTTATATATTGAGCTGCACTTCAAATTCTCATTTATCGGGAGATAAAATGGAAGATGTAATTGGGGGCACTACAAATGACGATTTTTGGATATTAAAGCTGAATCCGTCCGGAAATATCATGTGGCAAAATACAATTGGCGGTACGGAAAATGATTGGGTAAGTGCCGTGCATCAATTGCCCGATGGTGGTTATATATGTGCGGGTACATCCGCATCTCCGATATCCGGTGATAAAACAGAAGCCAATTTAACTCCAGGGTATACTGATTACTGGATCGTTAAATTGAATAATGGCGGTGATGTTGTATGGGATAAAACCCTTGGTGGTTTATATAGTGATTGGTCAGCTGATATCATACGCGAAGATGATGGCACATTTACATTAGGAGGTTCGGGTGGTAACTATTTTGGTTTGAATTTTCAAGTGCTCCGTTTAAGTGCGGATGGTGAACTTATTTGGGAACATATATTGGATGCACCTAATTCGGATTTGAAAAGTATAAGCAAGACAATGGACGGTGGGTATATATTGGGAGGCTCTTCCAGTACGGATTATTGGACAGATAAAACGGATCCGAATAAACCTGCAAATGATTATGGATGGGAAGGTTGGGATATGTGGGTGGTTAAAACAGATTCTATGGGCAACCATGTTTGGGATAATGCCTTGGGTTCCGGTGATGATGATGGCGTTGCATTTGTTCGGGAGACGGCAGATGGTGGATATCTGGTGAGTGGTTATGCCGGACATGATGATGAAGGAGATATATCTGATAAAGCTTCGTTATACGACGGAACCTGGATCGTTAAATTGGCGAGTGCCGCCTGTGTGCCAACCATTGAATTATGCAATGGTATAGATGATAATTGCGATGGTATTGCCGACAATGGTGTTGTAGAGAGCATTGTTGTATCGCCTGCCGGTCCGGTAACGTTTTGCAAAGGAGAGAGCGTTGACCTGAACGTTGTATCCTATACAGGCACCGGTGTGCAATGGAAAAAAAATGGTGAAGATATTCCAGGTGCTACGGACATAACTTACACGGCCACCAAAACAGGATTATATACATGTCAGACAAGCAGCGATTGTGGCTTTGCTATTTCTTCCATCATCGATGTGACAGCAAACAAAATTCCAAATGCCAGTATTGATGCAGATGGACCTGTCACATTTTGCAGTGGTGATAGTGTAACATTGATCGAGACTCCATTTGGCGGATGCTCCTATCAATGGTATATAGGACATACACCAATACCCGGTGCAACAAGCACCTCCTTTGAAGCTTTTGCTGATGGCAATTACAGATGTGCCGTAACCAAAGTGGCCACGGGATGCACGGGAATTTCCAATAAGATCACTGTATCAGTTCCGTGCAGGGAAACAAATGATCCATCCTTGCAAGATGTATTGCTATACCCAAATCCCACGTCAGATCTGTTATTTGTATCCACTTCTTTTACAGCTTTTGAATACCAGGTTACAGATATGCCGGGTGCATTAATAGCAACCGGCATTTCGGATGAGAGCAACGCCATTTGTCCTGTTTCTGCATTGCAACCGGGTTGTTATTTTCTTACCTGTATATCAAATAACAAGATCTGCACAGTATCCTTTATTAAACAATAACCCGCTCTGCACGCTCTGCAAAGTCTCCGACTTGCAGCAAACCGCTCTGCAGGCTCTGCTAAGTCTCCAGATTTGCAGCACTATTCCCGGGTCTCCGACCCATTTTTAACACGCACTGCAAAGTCTCCAGACTTGCAGCACGCACTACTGCTCTGCAAAGTCTCCAGACTTGCAGCGCTAATCCCGGGTCTCCGACCCATTTTTAACACGCTCTGCTATGTCTCCAGACTTGCAGCATCAACCCTGTCTCTCACCCACATTAACCATCTCCCCAAAAAAATTATCTCCAAACATTTGCGTAGTCAAATAACTACATATATATTTGTAGTCAAATAGCTACATAATGAACCTCCGACGCGATGTTTTCCAGGCCATAGCCGACCCCACCCGCCGGGCCATTCTCTTGTTGCTGGCTTCGCAAAGTATGAGTGCCGGTGCCATAGCAGCTAATTTCGATACGGCAAGGCCAACCGTCTCCAAGCACCTGCAGATACTCACGGAATGTGAACTGTTGTCGCAGGAACACAACGGCAGGGAGGTGTATTATCATTTGAACGCTCAGGGTATGAAAGAAATAGCCGACTATATAGAACCCTTCCGCATGATGTGGGAGCATAGATTTCATAAGCTGGAATCAGTCATGAAAAAATATAAACGCAAAAAATAAAGTATATGGAACGCAAAACGCAAGTGCATGCCGAAGCGGGCAGACAGGATCTGCTGATCACACGTGTATTCGAACTTCCTGTGGATCTGTTGTACCGCGCTTTTACGGAAGCGGATATCGTACAACAGTGGATGAACACCCATGTGATCAAACTGGAAAGTAAGACACATGGCAGCTGGCAATTTGAAACGCTGGACCCATCGGGCAATGTTGCCTTTAAAGCGAACGGGACCATACATATACTTATACCGGAAGAAAAACTGGTGCGCACCTTCGAAATGGAAAATGCTGCCTTTGGTGTGCAGTTGGAAATTCTGGAATTCAAATCCATCGATGAAAATACAAGCAGTTTGCAGATGCATTCCATTTATGAATCAGTGGAACTTCGAGATGCCATGTTGAAATTACCTTTTGCGTATGGCATAAATATGGCCCACGATCGTTTGCAGGAAATTCTTCAATCATTAAAATAACGTTATGCAAAAAAGAAACAGGATCATATATTGGATAGCCACGGTGTGGCTTTGCCTGGGCATGGTCTCGACCGGAAGTGCGCAATTACGTCATGTGCAAAAAGGTCCTGGGGCAACAGAGATGATGACACATTTGGGTTATCCTGTATATATGCTCACCATGTTGGGTCTGTTGAAAGTGGCGGCAGCGGTCGCCTTGCTTATCCCGCGCTTTCCTTTAATAAAAGAATGGGCATATGCCGGATGTTTTTTCCTGATGTTCGGAGCAATATGGTCGCATATCGCAGTTGGGGATACCGTTGCAGAATTAATTCCTGCCTTGCTGTTAATTGTACTTACCATTGTATCTTGGTATTTCCGACCGACCAACAGAAAATTGGTCTCACCCGTATAAAAAATACAGAAATGAAAAAAGAATTATCCGCAAAAGATCGCGACGCCCTGATAGAAATAGTACACAGGCGTTTTGCCAAACATATGCACAGGCATAAAGGCATAACATGGGATGATGTGCTGGTCAGACTGGAAAAAAATCCGAAAGCAATCCACGCTTTACAGGCTATGGAAGAAACTGGCGGAGAGCCGGATGTGATAGAAAGAGATAAAAAAACCGGTGCGATCGTATTTTATGATTGCGCAGAGGAAAGTCCGAAGGGCAGACGTAGTTATTGTTATGATTATGAGGCCCTGATGTCGCGCAAAGAGCACAAACCCAAACACAGTGCATTGGAGGCTGCTGCTGAAATGGGGATAGAATTATTGGATGAGGAGCAATACAAGTTTTTGCAGCAATTCGGTCCTTTCGACAATAAAACTTCCAGTTGGGTAAGAACACCGGATGCCGTTCGCGAGCTCGGCGGAGCCATTTTCGGTGATTGCCGTTTCGGTCGCATTTTCATCTACCACAACGGCGCCGAATCGTATTATGCAGCAAGAGGTTTCAGGGGGAGATTGGTGGTGTGAAGAAATGAAAAATGAAAAATGAAAGATGAAAAATGAAAAATGAAAAATGTCCGCCGGTAGGCGGATCACCCGTAGGGTGGAAAGATGAAAAATGAAAGAGGAAAAATGAAATCGGTAATCACATATCGTTGCAGGACGTAGCATTGCGTCACTTATACAAAAATGAGGAATTAGGAATGATCCGTAACAATAACAAATAGTCCCTCTGCGCCCTCAGCGAAGAACTCTGCGATTTGCCTCCCGCAGGGACGGCACACTGCGTGAAATTTAGGAATTAGGTCCGAAGGACCCCTTAGGGGAATAATGAATAAGGAATTTCCTGGTGTACCTTTGTGCTGATTCTGTCATAGCGGCCTCGCCGGATACAAATGAAATGATGTATGAACCCTAAAGCAAATTTCTTCTTCGATAAACCGACGCAGTGGCAAAAAGAATATGCCAAAATGCGCAGCATCGCACTGGATTGTAATTTGGTGGAAGATGTAAAATGGGGTTGTCCCTGCTATACCCTCAACGGTAAAAACATAGTTCTTATTCATGGCTTCAAAGAATATTGCGCCTACTTGTTCTTTAAAGGTGCTTTACTCAAAGACACCGATAAGCTTCTGATCCAGCAGACTAAAAATGTGCAATCACCCAGGCAGATCCGCTTCACGAACCTTAAACAGATCAAAGAGCTGGAAAAAGTACTGAAGACATATATTTTTCAGGCGATAGAAGTGGAAAAAGCCGGATTGAAAGTTGTATTAAAAGAACCCGAAGCTTTCGACATGGCGGAAGAATTTGAAATACAGCTGAGCAAAAGTGCAAAGCTCAAAAAAGCATTCTATGCATTGACTCCCGGCCGCCAGCGTGCCTATCTGCTGCATTTCTCCCAACCCAAGCAGGCAAAGACGCGGGAAGCCAGAGTGCAGAAGTGCATTCCGGCAATTATGCAAGGGCGGGGTTTGAATGATTGATACTCCTTCAATAATTTTAACAGGTAAGATGGAAGGGTAAAGTACGCACGGCGTTTAGCCCATTTCCTTTTAATGGACAAATAATGAAAACAGTAGTTATCGGAGAATCATCCGGCGCAAGCATGGAAAAAATAATGGAAGTGTATCCGCGCCACAAAGCGGTTGCCGAAAAATTCATCGCCATGGGGGTAGTGATCGGCATCGGGCGCTTCAGTGGCTCCGGCAATATGGCCATTTTCAAAACACGGGAAGCGGCTGAGCAATTTGTGCGCGAAGATCCTTTTATTTTGGAAGGGCTTGTAGGTTCTTTCGTTATCCGCGATTGGATGGATGAGTTGATACCGGAATAAGTTTTTGCAACAATCAATGAAATTCCAGGATAATTTTTCTGCTCAGTCTGCCCTCTACGCCAGATTGCGTCCGCAATATCCGGATGCATTGTTTTCTTTTTTGTCGGGGCTGACCTCCGGACATGAACTTTCCTGGGATGTCGGTTGTGGCAACGGGCAATCTGCTTTAAGTTTAACCGGACATTATAAACAGGTTATCGCAACAGATCCCAGTGCAGAGCAGATAGCGCATGCTACTCAACATGAGCAAATACGCTATACCGTGCAGCGCGCCGAAGATTGCGATCTGCCAAAAGCATCCGTAGATCTCATTACCGCAGCTAATGCATTGCATTGGTTCGATCTGCAGGCTTTTTATCCTGTAGCAGAAAAAGTGTTGAAACCGGGCGGCATATTCGCAGCATGGTGTTATGGTATTCCGGGGGTCAATGAATCAGTAGATGGCATTGTGCGCACATTGCATGATGAAGTGCTCGGTTCATTTTGGGTGGAAGCGAATCGTCTGGTAGAAAATGCATACCGGGATCTGTATTTCCCTTTTCCGGAAATACAAGTTCCTGCGTTTACATCGATAAAAACATTCGATCTGCATACATTTTGTGATTACCTGCGCACCTGGTCTGCAGTGCAGAAATATATACAGGCATATGGTTCTGATCCACTCAATAGTATTGAAAATGACCTGCGTGCGGTATGGGGAGATCCCGAAACACCAAAAAGCATAGTGTGGTCCCTTGCGTGTAAAGTGACCGCTTGTAAATAATTGCCTTAGAAAGTCAAGTAATTTTCGCTTCAAGCGGTCGTTATACTGAAAAGCGATGCTAAAATGCGCTGTTTTCTCCTGCTCTATCTTACACTCTGTTTGAGTCCTTTGTTGGGATTCGAAACGCCTACGTACACCCAACGAGAAAAAAACCTTGTATTTAGTTATTCTACAACGGGTGGTGATTTCTATGACATGAACAAGGGAAATATCCTATATGCTTTAGTTAAAAAAACTATGCAGGAAGGCGGCTATCAGGATGAACCAGTGTTGCTTTGTGTCGGATATTTTTTGTTCGATTCAACAGACATCGCAGTCGGCTATGGAAGCTTTGATTTTTTCGATTATATCAACGGTCGTATAGACTCCACACACTATACAGGCTTGAAATTGTATTTTAGTCATGAAGTGGATTTTCGTCAGATAATTACCGTGTTAGACAATGCCATTCAGCAAAGATCTGAGATCATCAAAAGACAAAAAGTACTGGATACGGATTTTTATGGATTTAGTAATACCTATTACCCCCGCAAGGATACCATTCGATCTATTTCTCCATTGGAAATTTCACATATTATGAAAGCGCCAGGTACTCTAGTGGATAAAATTGACCAAGAGCGGACTTTTCCCGGAGTATTTAATTTGCCGATGTGCTCTGCCTACTTTTATTATTATCAAAACGGCAGATTTCATATTTATGCAGGCGATACAAGCGGCAAGATAATCGATACATTTCACTATAGATCAAACTACGATAAGTACACCAACTGCAATGGTGAAATGACTTTATTTCCTCCCGAGTACAAGGGCGTGGATGTTTTGGAGGTGGTAAATATTTGGTGGGTTGATCAGTTAGATACCCTGGGCGCATGTATTTTTTCTGACGCATATACATTTTATTTTGTAGATAAGCTTGCAGATACCATAACTGGCCCTTTTACCATGCATGGAGCAGATGCCGGCAGGTGGCCTTATATGGTTTATGAAAAAAAGGCTCAACCTGTACCACACGTTGTAATGAGAACCAATGGATATCGGGAAAGTCTGATGGCCTTGTTCATCCCGGAAAAGCAATTGCTGATCTCGCCATATGCACCCGGTGCTGAAAAATTTATTTTCGGTTTGTTGGCCGGCAATGCGCCGGGTGAAATGCTTGCCTTTCATACTTATTATGGTTTTCTTTTCTGCTTGGCATTTTGCGGTATGATATGTGTAGGGTTTTTGATAAAAGGATAGCAGATCGTTATGCCATTCATTTTTATTTGCCTGGTTTATTTTTTATTGTGAATGTATTTTATTATCTTAATTGAATAAATGTCAACCGTAAATGATCCTTGGAACGAAGGCGAACTCTATACCCGCTACATGGGTCGATGGAGCAGTCTGGCAGCTGAACAATTTCTCCGATGGCTGCAAATGCCGGCGCATTTGGATTGGCTCGACCTGGGTTGCGGTGCCGGTGCTCTAAGTGTAGCTATTTCCAGGCGAAATGATCCCCGGAAATTATATTGCATAGATCCTTCAGCAGCTTTCCTGGAAAAAACGCAAAAGATGTTAGATATGCAAGCAACGTATGCAGTTGGTGATGCGGAACATATTCCTTTCGCCGATGATAACTTTGATGTAGTGGTATCGGGATTGGCAATGAATTTTTTTCCATCCATGCAGGCTGCGTTGCAGGAGATATGCAGAGCAACGAAACCGGGAGGGACCATAGCTGCATACATATGGGATTATGCCGGTGTAATGGATATGTTGCGCATTTTTTGGAGTGCGGTCATAGAACTGGATCCTGCAGCAAAAAAGCTGGATGAAGCGGTCCGTTTTGCGCAATATACGCCTGCGTTCCTGAGGCAACATTTTCTCCAGGCTAAATTGGAACATATCGAGACCGGATTCATGGAGATCGAAACGGTATTTCAGGATATGGAGGATTATTGGTCGCCATTCCTGAGCGGACAAGGTCCTGCTCCCGGATATGTTGCCTCCCTAAATGAAAATAACAGGGAAAGATTGTTCCGGCATCTGCAAAACAAACTTCCGATACAGCGAGATGGCAGTTTACATCTAAAAGCGAGGGCTATCGCTATAGCCGGTAAATGCCCTTTATAACCAAACGCATACCTCCGTTTTGTGTGTGGCCGATCAGGCTTTGCACATCGGCGATTCGGCATCCATGAGATAAAAATTTTCAATACTTTTTAATCCTTGCTTTTGTATCCGTTACATATAATTATATGCGTGCACATTTTTATCGCAAGATGTGATCGGCTTTCGCGCGTGCTATAACGTTGCAATAAATAGATATTGATTGAATGAAAAAAGGATTTGTGCGTCTATATCCTCTATTATCCTTTTCTGTTTGGATTAGTATGTCTTGCTTATGTGTTTTTCCAGTTATATAGACTGTAGTTGCACCTATATGTAGTAAATTCAGTGACGCTAAATAAAGTATTAAGAATTGCTTATTAAGATTCCCCCTAAAAGCCTTATTGTACCACAATTCGACTATTAAATTCTCCTTGATTAGGTATTAGAACATGAATTAGATATATCCCTGCCGGAAGGTTTGCACAAGAAAAAGCATAGAAGCTACCCGAAAACTTTTGTTCTTGTATGGTTTTCCCATCTAAACCTGTCAATTGAAATATGGCGTTGTCAACATAGCAATTAAGCTGCATTTTTGCCAATCCACCGGTTGGATTCGGAGAAATTGAAATTTCCAATGGCGCATTGTCGTTGATATTAACTTGCGGTAGGTAAATAAGTGTCTTGGCGGTATCAGTAAGTATGGGAGCGTTATAATCGAAAATAATGGATGCGCTATTTTCGATAAAATCGCCTGGAGCCAGATCCGACCTTGTCCTAATTTCATATACGAGATAGCCATGGCTACCCGCTTCATCTATATCAGCATATGGTAGTTTAATATTAGAAAAATCGAAAATCAGATTGTTAGCTGCATCCAGTGCGAAATAAGTGATAGTGTCTGATACAGCTTTAATGGTAATGCTTTCAACTATAAGGCCTTCCGGTAATGTATTTTGCAAGCGCACAAAGAAAGCTGTATCTGTTCCTGTATTTTGAAAATTTATAGTATATTCTAAGAGCGGATTGGAAGGTAGATCATTAAAGGATAACAATTCTTTATCCACATAAATGTTATTTGGATCGAAAGAACTTGTAATTAGTACAGAGACTGTATCAAAATTGCATTCAGGACCTGCATCATCTATTATAGGGTCTATTTTAAAATGGGAAACGGCATAAGTGGAATCAAAAGGTGCATCTTCATTTACTGTTACGAACAAAATGTAAACCCCTCCTTCAAATGGGTCAAGGACGGGAGTTTCCCAGACAATGGAATCCTCGCTGAGCAGGTCTGGACTGACAGTGCAAGAATCATAAGTGATATATTCAGAAGGATAGAATGTTATGGTTCCTGGTAGGGTAGTGGTACCCATATTAAAATAATACATTCCATAGCATGCTGTAAATCCCGGTCGGAAAGGGGTCAGTGCGAACGCATCAATACATAGATCATTAAAATCTCCGTAGGGCTGATAAACAAAGGATTTTCCAGTATCCACGTTTCCAAACGCTCCATATGTATTTGAATAAGAGGATGGAACAAGGTCATAATACATTAAGGCTGGTGCAGAAACTATATATGTGCCCGTTTCAGGGATGCCAAGTGTATAGCTGCCATCTGCTTTTGATAATGTGATCGAGCCGGATGTTTCATCCTGTATCAGCATATTGATCCAATAAAAGTCATCTCCATCAATAATTCCATTTGCATCAAAGTCTACTCCGATATCTCCTTGTACAAGATTGAGATCGTGCGATATCTTCACGATCCAAATATCATCTCCTCCATGAGATGTTACCGTTTTATTCCCGTTCAATAATGAACCAGAAGTGCCGCATAGCACATAAGCATAATCATTTGTTTGTACAACGTCTGCTAATTGATCGTCATTTGTTCCGCCAAAGGTGATATCCTGTAAAATATTCCCAAGTGGGTCTAATTCAACAAACCAATAGTCGTAATCTCCGAAAGAGGCTTCAGTTTTATCGGCAAATATTCCTGAGCTGGATTCGCCGGCCAATAAATAGTTGCCATCTATTGTTTGAATCGCATGATATAGACGTTCATTTTGATCAGCCCCTATGGTATTTTGCCACTGTATGTGTCCGTAAGGATCTAATTTGACTACCCAGTAATCAAAAAGTCCAATACTGGCTTCAGTTTTATTGCCATTAATTCCGGAAGCTGAATATCCAACTAATAAAAAGCCATTGTCAAAAGTTTGTATTATATCCGATAAATAGTCATTTACATTTCCGCCAAAATCTTTTTGCCAAATACTATTTCCTTCCGCATTAATTTTAGTTATATAATAGTCTATTCCACCAATTTGATCTGCTTCTTTTAAACAGTTAATATCAGAATCTGAGCTTCCACCAATAAGATATCCACCATCTGACGTAGATATAATACATCTGCCCCAATCGTTTGAAAATCCTCCCATCTCTTTTTGCCAGATAATATCGCCAGTTTCATCAATTTTAATATACCAATAATCCGGGTACGGCAAAGGCGGAAAGCAGTTTTCTACCGTTTTGTTACCGGAAATCAGGGAACCGGATTCACCCATTAAAATATACCCACCACCATAAGCGGGTGCAATCTGATAAAGATAGTCTTCTTCGTCTCCGCCATAACTACGGTCCCAAAGCACCTCTCCATCATTATCCAGTTTAACTAACCAATAATCAAAACTTCCGTACAAAACAGCGGTTTTATCATATGCGGGGGCTGAGGATGAATAACCACCAACCAAATAGCCACCATCTTCGGTTTGTATGATACATGTTGCATAGTCGTAACCGGCAGCACCAATAGTATTCTCCCAAATCAAATTTCCGTCGGGATCTGTTTTAATTATCCAGTAATCGTAAAATCCTAAACTATTCTCCGATTTCTCGAAACCTGCTGATGAAGCTGAGTATGCTGCGATAAGGATATTTCCATTTGTATCAACTATGGCTTTGCTTATTACATCATCATAATTACCTCCAATCGCTTTTTGCCATAGCACAGTTTGAGCATGTGTATGTAAACATAGTATATAAATAAAAGTAAAAAGTAATGGTAGTTTCATATGCTAAAAATACAGTCTTTTTCTCATGTAGGATACATGTTCTTTTTTTACGTATCCATTTAACCGTATTGCCTGGGCCCCATCCGGTGGTTGTCAAACCCCTCCTATTGCTAATATATGCACCCTGAACTTATATCTATAGTATAATAAATACTTTTATTCTAATTGTTGAAAACAGCTTTGTACCAAATTACAGATGATCTTTTTTTATTTACGCAAGTATACTCTGCTAAAGTATCTTTGCTCCTATGCCCGTTTCTTTTACTACATCTGTGCGCGCTATTTTCCATTGTTCCCTCGAACGTGCATTTAAAACACCCATGCTCTGTGATGTTTCCAAGGTGCACACAGGATACGGCCTGATGCCTGCCATTACGCATTGCTCTGATGATGCCAACTGGGGAAAACCGGGCGGCACTAAAAAAGTGTATGCCGCCAGGTCGCTGACTTTTAAAGGCGGCGAAGTGTCGATGGACAAGGTCATTGAGCGAGTGGAGAATAAATACTGGATCATTGAAGTAAGTGATTTCAAAAGCTGGATGCTGGGTTTCGATCGCTTCACGGGCACCTGGAAAACTACAGAGCTTGCAGAGAACACCGTCCAGATCGACTATACCTATACCTTACATGCACGCACTATTTTATTCTTTCCATTGAACTGGCTTTTTACCAAATGGTTCTGGCATGTGTATATGAAAAAGGTTATGGAGAATATACGCAGACTAGCTGATAAGAAAGAACCTTATTTGTATCCCTGAATTGTCAAAACTTTGCTGTAGTTTTCTGATCCAAACCGGCACCATCCTATGTCGCACGAAAAGGGTAATAGCAAAGACCTTGAAAGAGCAGTGATGTTCAACGATGCGGTGTTTGCTATTGTACTTACGCTCCTGGTATTGGAACTACGCCTTCCCGATCACGCAGAAACAGAAACTCCTGTCGGCATGTTGCATGCTTTACAGGAGATGTTACCGCATTTCCTCGCTTTTTTACTCAGTGCAGTGTTGGTGGGCGGTAATTGGATCTCTGTTTTCAATTTGCAAAGAACCCTGATACGCATCGATAATTTCTTTGTTGCCGATCTGGTATTGTACCTCATTATTATTTCGCTCATTCCGTTTTGTTGTTATCTGGTGGGGAATTATCCTGAGAACCCTATTTCCTTTGTAGCTTTTGGTGGGGTGTGTCAGGCTTTAGTGGTGAATTCCTTTTTCTTTATCCGGCATTGCCGCAAAAAGAATCTTTTTCATCCGGATGCGGATCTGCCGGAAATAAAAAGGCTGGAAATGGCCTTGTGGATCATCTTCGTTTTGTTGGGTGGCATGATGTGGATCGCATTTTATAATACACATCTTTCGCTGATCTTATTTCTTTCCTATAACCTCATTCCGTTTTTTGTCACGCAACGTTTGAAGATAAAAACACCAAAACAAGGCGACGGTTATTTCTGAACGTTGCACTAAGTGCTTCTGCGGGTGACCTAAATCTGTAAGCAGACGGTATAAAATCACCACATATCGCTGGTAAAGCAGAGTATTTTTGGTCTGTATTCCGAAAATGGATTCCGGGAGATTGAAAAGATCCTATATGCGAGTGGAAGATAAAGTATAGGTTGTTACCGGAGCAGGTAATGGTATGGGCAGGGAGTTGGCCTTATTATTATTGAAGAAAGGTGCAAAAGTAGCGGGCGTGGATATACGCACCGAATCCCTGAATGAGACCAAAAAGTTGGCGGGTGCATCGGCTGATCATATGTCTGTGCATGCTGTAAATATCACCGACGCTGAAGCGGTGCGATCGCTGCCGGAGCAAATCATTGCAATACATGGTGCGATCCACGGACTGATAAATAACGCCGGGATCATACAGCCATTTGTGCGCATCAATGATTTGGATATGGAGCATATACAAAAAGTAATGCAGGTGAATTTTTTTGGAGCCTTGTACATGACCAAAGCTTTCCTGCCACATTTGCTGCAACGCGAAGAGGCACATATTGTAAATACGTCGAGTATGGGCGGATTTTTACCTGTTCCGGGACAAGGGATCTATGGCGCATCTAAAGCGGCGATTAAACTAATGACTGAGGCGTTATATGCCGAATTGCGCGAGACGCATGTGCATGTTTCTGTTGTATTTCCCGGTGCCGTGGGCACGCATATCACAGAAAATTCAGGAGTGGATATGCCAAATGTGGGAAAGGATATGCAGAAAGCACAGGCCAAAACACTATCTCCCGAAAAAGCCGCCGCGATAATTGTGCATGGTATGGAGAAAAATACGGTGCGCATATTTGTCGGCAAGGATTCCAGATTCATGGATAGATTATACCGACTAGCACCAGGTTTTGCCACACGTTTTATTGCGAAGCAGATGCGCGCTTTGTTGCATTAAGGTAAGTTGACCGGTAATACGTATTTTTAATAGATATGCGCACATTGCTTGTCTTTGTTTTTGGGATTCTCAGCAGCACTCTCCTTAGATCTCAGGTCGGTTTAGGTGTTATTCAGGTGGATGTACAAACCACTTTTCAGATAGACCTTTTCGCAAAGTTGAGTGATACTATTCCGGCAAAACAATTGAATTTTGGTTTCGACGAGGAATCGTATACTATGGATCTTGCAAATAGGGATTCGGTGGACACATGGTTTCATCCGGAAGCTTATTTTCCCGATTACGATATTTTTCTGCTGAGATGCATGGATACCCTGAGCGGCAGATATTTAATAGAGGTCGATAGTGGAACACATGCGCAATATTGGATCCCTGCCGCTGCTACCTATACATTCAGAAGTTGGAAAGATTTCCTTGAAAATGTGCTTACGATAGAGCGCTCAAATCCACAACCTATCTATACAGTACCTGATGAAAAGGCTTCTACATTGAAATATGATGGCCAGGATTGTTTTAGTGTAAAACAAGTGCAGGGAGCCTGGATGGAGATCACCACCTTCGGACCATGTCTGGAGAATGAATGGACCGACAGTACACTTGCCTCCGGCTGGATCAAATGGCATGATGGCCATACATTATTGATCAACTATTACCTGATCTATTAATCCCGCTCTGCAAAGTCTCCAGACTTGCAGAACTTTATTCAGGTCTCCGACCTGCATGCTCTGCAAAATCTCCAGACTTGCATAACCTTATTCAGTTCTCCGACCGTTCCTTAAATGCCATACATCAAAAAAACACTATTTTCGTCAACAAAATCTACAAGTATGCCAAAAGGACTTTACATCGAAAAAAGTGTCGAAATAGCACGTTCAAAAAGCGAAGTATATAATTATTTAAAATATTGCAGAAATCAGGATCAATTCTCTGTTTGGAATATGGCCGATCCGGAAAAGAAAACAAATTACACAGGAACGGATGGAGAAGTTGGATTTGTTTATTCCTGGGACAGCACCAACAAAAACGTGGGCGCCGGAAGTCAGGAGATAAAGAAAATGAATCCGGATGAGCGCATAGAATATGAACTGCGTTTTGAACGTCCGATGAAGAACGTAGGTGTCTCTGTATTCACGCTTGCAGAGGCCGGAAGTGGGACAAAAGTTACCTGGAATTTCAGCGGTCCTACCAAGTTCCCGATGAGTTTATTCAAAGGCATGTTCCAAAAGATGTTGGGCAAAGACATTGCAAAAAGTTTAGATAATCTAAAGACTGTACTGGAGAAATAGTTCGATGTTGTTTATTTAATAAGTCGCTCCTAAAAATCTTTCGAAAATGGGTTTGGATGGTTTGGAATTATTGATGCGAATCGAGTCTTATTTTCAAATTGAAATATCAGATAGTGAAGCTGCGGAAATTTTTACGGTTTCAGATCTTATCCATTGTATAAAAGGTAAAATACAACCAGGGAAAAGTGATCATTGTCTTGGACAAGAACTGTTTTATCGAATAAGGCAATATTTTATACAGGAAAAGGGGTTTTTAAAGGAGCAATTAACACCGCAAACAAAATTGTTTGAGATATTGGGTAATGATAGAACCCATACCTGGAAGTCATTGGCAGAATATATTGGCATGAGATTGCCCAAGCTGAATTACCTCGACACGCATCCGGAAGCCCCTGAACAAATAGCTGTCTTTGGGGTGCGGATGTGGTCAAGAAAAAAGCCGCTCACAGAAGGTGTAGTAAGTGATCTGGTGTATTGGATTATGGCGTTACAATATAAAGAATTGTTTAAACCGGGTTTACATTTTATGGATAAGGATCTGGAAGCTATAACTATTGGGATCATTCATGATACATTGGGCGTTCCCGTGGATGAGATCGACCCGGCTAAAAGTATTGTCCGTGACTTGGGTATTGAATAATGAGATAAAGAGTATAATGTAAATTATTTGCATTCAATTAAGACATTTATCATTTTATTAATAGAAGATATGCTCGATCCTGAAATTCTCCAATACAACAAAAAACAATCCGCAGCAGAAAAATCCATATGCGATATGCTCGCTCGTGAAATAGACAAAGCGCTTCCCGATGCAGAGAACAAAATATGGCATGCGCATCCTGTATGGTTCCTCGATGGTAATCCGGTAGCCGGTTACAGCAAACTCAAGGATAGTATACGGCTTTTGTTCTGGAGTGGTCAGTCCTTTGAAGAATCAAAATTGCAGGTGGAGGGAAAATTTAAAGCTGCGGAAATGCGCTATACGGCTGTCGATCAGATCGATACGGAGGATCTTGAGCGCTGGTTACAAAAAGCGCGTGCCATACAATGGGATTATAAAAATATTGTAAAGCGAAAAGGTGTGCTTCTGCGATTAAAATAGCGGCAACATTTACGTACAATTGAAGTGCATACTTTTCTGCAACTAAATGATAAAGTTTGAGGCAATTTGTAATTGGTTTCGGGGTATTGAATTTGGTTTGCCCTGTGTATATGGTATATGAAATCTGTGGAAGAAGAAGTCCATCCTCCAGTTTATGGGTTTTCCTACCTATGCCAACGGCCCATTCGCAGTCTTTGGCATACAGACCAACATGCCGTTCATGGCCGGATTTCTTACCGTATGTGTCCTGCAATATATAGCAGCCTGCGGTATCTGTCAGGGTCTGAAGTGCTGTGCGATCCTCAGCATGTGTCTTATCCCGCTCGAACGTATGTATTATTTTAGGTTTGCACATCCGTTCGGTCCTCCATTCGCTTTGGCACGCATTATTTTGCATGCACTTAGTTGGCGAACTTTAAAAGGTTGAGTTATCTTCCGGTATAGTTATCGCACGCATGCAATTTTTACCTTTGTATGGATATATGCCAGGCTACACAGGACCCGAAGACATATTATATATTTCCGGAATAGTATTATCTCTCTTCCTTTCTTTTATTTTATTTTCTAAAAATAAAAAGACGACGCCCGATATCATCCTCGGGATATGGCTGTTGGTTTCCGGTGCCGATCTGTTCACCTTCTTTTTATTTTTTACCGGTGCATATACGCACATGCCCGCTGTTACGGCGCTTGGTTTCCCTATGCCACTCCTGCAGGGACCCTTCTTATTTTTATATACAAAGTATCAAACCGGAAACAATGCTTTTCGCAGGAAGGACCTTTTGCATTTTGCACCGGCTTTGTGTTCCCTTCTGATGTTTTTCCCTTTTTATTTGCTTTCATATGCCGATCAGGTAAGGGTGTTTCAGGAAGAAGGGAAAGGATATATGGTGCAGATGTCGGTCAATGTGATCGCCATTATGGTATCCGGCGTAATATATATTGTTTTGTCGATGCGGCGCTTGCTTTCTTTTCGCAAAAAGATCGTCGATCGCTTTTCCAATACGGATAAGATCCGTTTCAACTGGTTATTATATCTTATTATTGGTATTGCATGTATTTGGGTCGTGATCCTGTTCGTAGGAGAGGACCACTTGATCTTTGCTTCTTCGGCATTATTTATTTTATGGCTTGGGTATTACGGTATTAAGCAATCACAGGTGTTTAATCAGCATGCCGAGGTGGACTGGACCTATTTTACAACGAGCCAAGACCATGTGCAGGAAAATGAGATGGATGGATCCGAGCACACTAAGGTAAAATACAGCCGTTCTGCGCTCCAGGCAGAAGAGGCAATCAGGATACACAATGCGCTGCAAAAACGGATGGCGGAGCAAAAACCGTTTACGGATCCGGAACTCACGCTCGATGCACTTGCAGCCATCTTACAGGTACAACCCGACCACCTGTCGCAGGTGATCAACAGCCTGGAAGGAAAAAATTTCTACGATTATATCAATACCCTGCGGGTAGAAGAGTTCCTGCGCAAAACGCAGAATGGGGATGACATCCGTTATACCTTGCTTGCACTCGCATTCGACTGCGGGTTCAATTCAAAGGCATCCTTCAACAGGAACTTTAAGAAGATCATGGGCACCTCGCCGAGTATGTATTTGAATAAAGGTTAGGGGTTAAGGGTTAGGGGTTAAGAGTTATGGGTTAGGTGTTAGGGCCGTTATTGTCCATAGTACTTACTTTATGTCAGACTGTGACTGCGACTGCGACTGAGACTGGACCATTGGTCATGAGGGAAAGATAATTGTTTAAAGCACTGCCTTCACATGCAGGCAGACATTCACCACTCACCCCCAAAGGGGTCCAAAGGACATTCACCATTCACCATTTTTAACAGGTATCATCCTTCCTGATGATACGCTCTGCGCTTGCGTTTGCGACATCTTCGCAAAAAAAAGACAATGAAAAAGTTCTTAGGTTTTGTTGGTATCGCCTGGTTGCTGTTGCAGCTAAGTGCTTGCCTGCAGGTAGATGAACCCGGAAATCTGGTCCCGAAAACGGTGGATGAGGATGCATCACTTCCTGCTATTTATGTGAACGGCGTATTTCTGCATGCCGAGGCATTTGGCCCGCCGGATAGCACACTGGTCATCGTGTTGCATGGTGGTCCGGGTTCTGATTACAGATATCTTTTGCATTGCAAAGACCTGGCAGATGCAGGCTATCGTGTGGTATTCTATGACCAGCGCGGTTCGGGTTTGTCGCAGCGCTTCGACGCGGATTATTATCTGGACAAAAGGGAAGCAGCTTTGGATCTTATGTATGACGATCTGAGTGCGGTCATTGCCTATTATCGTACCTCTGCCGATCAAAAAGTATTTCTCATTGGACATTCCTGGGGTGCCATGATGGCAACGGCATACACCGGTAAACATCCGGATGATATTCAGGGTCTGGTGGCATGCGAGCCCGGCGGATTGCACTGGGATGATGTGCGCACCTATATCTCCAATGAATTTGAATTCGGATTCTGGGGAGAACAATTGAATGATGCAGCATATATGGATGCATTCATCAGCACCTATGCCGATGCACATGAAGTGGCCGATTATAAATTAATGCTGATGGGATCGGAAAACAACATTACGGGTGAGCATAATGTTGCACCCGCAAGTTCCTGGAGAGCGGGCGCAATAATAAACGCAACCTTTCTGCAAATAGGTGAGACCTATCAACCGGATCTGGCAGAAGGGATAGAACAATTCCATACACCGGTCCTGTTTTTTTACAGTTCAGATAACATGGCTTATCCCGATAGTTGGGCAGAAAGAATAACCGATGTGTATGACACCGTTGAAGTTATAAAGGTGAACGGAACAGGGCACGATGGTATCATCACAGATGCAGAAAAATGGCAAACGGTTACCATGCCGCACATACTCAGTTATTTTCAATCCAGATAAAAATAAATCTATGCGAATCAAATATGTAATGTTATTATGCATGCTGTGCGCAATGAGCGCATGTCTGCAAGCACAATATATCAATTGGAATACAACGGATAGTACTTTTGATCAATGGGTAAGCCTCAGCGGAAGCGTTGAGAACGGAGTAGTTTTTGACGCGGGTTATGCGCATAAACTACCTGTTCAGAAGTTGCCGTTGTTTCTGGATATACATCTGATGACTTTATCCGGAGAAGATATCGGAGATGATATGGCGATCACTGCCGGTGTGCAAACACTACTTGTACAACATGGTTATTGGGGCCTGAGTGCGAATGGTGGATTTTCACTGCGCAGAAATGAAAATGTATTTGCCCGTATGTGGGCGCCGGGTATGTATGCCGGTGTTGCCGGAGGTTATTATCGCACGCATTTCTTTTTACTTGCTGAAGTTGGGATAGATGCATCTATCGCTACACATATTCAGCATAGCGAAGCATATCTCGGTCAGTATCCCGATGCTGTCAGTGGGTGGTATGGTCCTTTTCCGGGGGGCGAATGGTCTTTTGGTATTACAGCCGGGAGCTCTATACATACATTGGATATATCTCTCTCTGCAGGAATATTGCGCAACATGGATATCACATCTATACCGCTGATCCCATTTTATGGAAAGTTGGGATTGGCGTACCGGTTTTGAGCGGAAACTTATATAATGGCTGGCATGAAGCAGAAATCGATGGTCCTGCTGCCAGCCATTGTTTTCTTTCAAAACCATGTTCATGATGAGCTTCGTAAAACCTTTGTAAAAGGAATAACACTACATACTAAAGACAACATTAAAAGGTTTTACGCTAAACACACGTATGAAAACCATCTTTGCCCGAAAGGCGTTCCTGCCTGTATTTATAATGCTTCTCATTACTTCCGCTTGCCGAAATGGCAATGTGCAAACGGCAGACGATGCTGCGGTTACCTTACAGGAGATGTCCAACACCGAATCACGCGCCTCCGTGTTGCCTGCGGATCGCATGCTGGAAATGACCGCAGAACTGGAGTTTGAAACGCATGATCCCAAAGCCGACAGGAAAAAAATATTTGCTGCACTGCATATTTGTGGTGGTTATGCCGAGAACGACGAAACAAAGAACGCTCCTCCGCAAATGCGAACCAATCTTGTACTGCGCATACCGTCTGATTCTTTCGAGATCTTTTTAAAAGATATTACTGAAGGAATTGAAAAATTTGACAGACGGGAGGTCCATGTGGAAGATGTTACGGATGTGTATGCCGATCTGGATTCCCGTTTACATGCAAAGAAGGAAATGGAAAACAGATATTTGCAATTACTGGAGCAGGCAAAAACGGTTCCCGATATGTTAGAGATCGAAAAGCAGATCGGGATATTGCGTGCAGATATTGAAGCGATGGAGGGTAGAATACAAAACATACAAAAAGATGTGCACTGGGCTACAGTGGACATTACCTATTATCAGGTCACGGAAAAGAGGAGTTTGTTCGGTGAAAGGTTCAATAGAGGATTGCAAAGCGGCTGGAATAATCTGTTGCGTTTTTTGATCGGATTGAGTTATGGCTGGCCATTTATTGTGATCGGCGTTCTCTTCTTTTTCTTCATGCGACGCCGGATAAGATTCAAACAGAATAAGCTCACAGGAATAAAATGAAAGTGTTTCTTATCTTTAACATGCACCTGAATGAAAGAGGAAAACCATATTTCGAAGATTGAGCTGACGCTGATTATTGGTATCGTCGGGTGTATGTTTTTAGCTACCTGGGAATTGGGTCATTTGATGACCGACAAATGGTTCGAAGGATGGGTGAAATACCATTATTTTATCAGGGAACGTATTATTCGGTACGGGGTTGCTTTTTTCTTTGCCGGGACTTCACTCGGTATAGCCGTGCTCACCATACATCAAGAATCCCGGTTCATGGCTGCCATCAATCGTGCCTTGTTGTGGTTTGGTGTTTCCTTACTGATGAGTACCATTATCTTTTTTCTTTTTGATTGTTTACCCGAAGTTGCTGCAGGGTTTTTAGGTGCCATGCTTTTCGGAACTACAATATATTTTGTGCAAAAAAGATATTTCACACCCGAGAGAAGGATGCAAATACACAAGAAAAGGGGCCAATGTCCGGTATGCAGTATGCCTGTAGATAGAAATGATCACTATTGTTCTGAATGCGGAACGAATTTGATCCGCCAATGCAGTTCGTGTAAAACAGAAAATATGTTGTATGACAAGTATTGCAAAAACTGCGGACATATTTTATGATGTTTTGTATGCAGAATGTTCATAGAAGTATTGATTCAATGTAGATTAATAGCATTATCTGTTATTCCAATAAAGTGCACTTGAAATCAATAAATGTACTTTCGCATCACTAAAAAAGAATTTTGATAGCATTTTTGTGCAACAAGCATATTTGGATTTTTCATTGGATTTTTGCCTTCCAGTTTCATCAGTTCCCTTTTTTAATTCCATTTAATGCCAGGTCGTTTATTAACTTATTTCAGCAAAACAGGCACCGCCTTCCTGCACCCCGGGGAGAAGACTGCCACGGCTTTATTGTTGCGGAAATTGCAGCCGCAGGAAGCTGAACATATCCTGGAACTCGGATTTGGCACCGGTGCAACGCTGGTGCAACTCCATGCAATGCAAAGTAAAGCGCTTATATACGGACTGGAAAAAAATGCATCCATGCTCGCCATGGCAAACAAACGATTGCGCTGCTGTGGTCTTGGTAAAAAGATCACATTATTTGCTGTAGATCATACCAATGTTATTCCCTTCGAGGCAGCTTCCATGGATAGTGTATATGCAGAATCTGTACTCGCATTATCGGAGGGAGATTCACTGCGCAGCATGTTGCAACAAATACATACCATACTGAAACCCGGTGGTAAACTCTGTATGAATGAATTATTGTGGATGCAACATGTTTCCAAGCAGCATATGGAAGAAATGAATGCACAAATACAAGAGATCTTTGGCATGCCGCAGGCAAATACCACTTGTTCCGATATAACGGCATGGAAGGATCTGCTCCGGGATTGCGGATTTGAATTGCTCGAAACAATGAACCTGGACACAGTTACTGCAAACGCATATCATTTACCGTTTTCATGGAAGGCGTTTATTTCTGATTGTTTTACTTTATTTTACAAGGCGCGCGGTGTATTGCATTCTACCTTACGCAAAGAGCGGAAGCAATATCGCAAAGAGATGCGTGCGATACACAGGGAAAAAATATTGGAACCCTGGCTGATCTGTGCGATTAAAAAATAACAGGGATATTTTTATTTTTGATACATGACGGTATTGCGAATTTTCAAACATGCATCCGGACTGCGAGCGATCTTTCTTGCAATGTGTTTATGCATTGCTGTGCGCAACGGAAATATATTGTACGCACAAAATACCTGCACGCATGGTCCGAGCGATTGTTGTGGCTTTTATTTTGGCGCCGGTATTGGTGGCGGATTGCTCGCCTTGAAAACGAATGGCGTTTCAGAAACTTCTTTCTCTCTGAGTTTACCAAATCTCCACGCCGGCTGGATGTTCAACAGCCGCTGGGGTGCTATGCTCATGCAGGCCGGTTCCATATATACATATGCAGGTTCCGACCGGGCCCTCGAAGCTTTTATGCTTGGGGGTGAATATTGGTTCGACAGGACCTGGTGGGCAATGGCAGGAGTGGGCATGACCCTCGATGCATCTGCCTTTTATACGGTAGATAAGCTCAGTGATGGCGAATTTTATACCGGGTTCCCGGCTCTAACTGCCGGAATCTCCTACGATATGTGGAAGGCTGAGAATAGCAATATCAGTCTGCAATACCGCATTTTTTATGCCGGTATCAACGAGGATAAGGTGCTGAAACGCAGCGGATTGGCCAACCAACTACTGCTTATATTTGATTGGTACTGAGTATACAAGCTCCGGAAAATGGCCATTTGAGCAAAATTTCGTAACTTTATATGTATATACACGTATATGGAACGAAAAGCCTTCCTCCACTCGTTATTCGCCTTGACAACTATGGGATCTTTAAGCAGTTTTAAGAAATTCACCGACGAGCTGCCCGTGCAGGGCAAGAAAATGCCGGTATTGTTCACCTCACACGGTAACCCTATTGACATTCCGCTGAGTAAAGAGGAGAGACCCTTTTGGAATACGCTTTTCGAATTGGGTAAGGACCTGCAGAGCGGGTATGAGGTGAAGGCAGCGCTGATCGTTTCAGCACATTGGTGTACGCGCGGCACCTTTGTAAATATCTCACCTGAGCAGGAACAGATATTCGATTATTATGGCTTTCCCGATGAGTACTATAAAGTGTACTATGCGGCAAAAGGAGCCCCCGAAATTGCGCATGAAGTAAAAAAGATCATCCCTTCCATTACGGAAACACCCGAGTGGGGTTTGGATCACGGCGCCTGGCCCATGTTGATGCATCTATTCCCGGATGCCAATATTCCGGTGTTTCAGATGAGCATCGATTATTATGCAAAACCGGAATATCATTACGAACTCGGCAAGCAGTTAAAAAGCCTGCGCGAAAAAGGAGTGCTCATTATCGGCAGCGGTTCACTTATTCATAACCTGAAACTGGCAGGACAGAAAATGATGGCGAATGATATGACACCATATGGCTGGGAAGATGAATACGATGCTTGGATCAAAAAACAGATCGACGAACGCAATATTCAGAATATCATCAATTATACCGACAGCCATCCGCTGGGCAAACTGGCAGCACCCACGCCCGATCATTTCGTACCGGTTTTGTACAGTTTGGGCCTGATGGATACTGCAGATGAACTGAAATACTTCTACGAGGCACAGGGTACTCTCCCGGCTTTCAGCGAGCGGAGTTTTATACTCAGCAACACTAAATAGGCAGGTTCGGGCAATCTGCATCAGATCTGTTCCGTTTCTGTAGGAGTTGGTTTGCTTTTTTTATATTTTTGAGGTATGCAGGGATTAGCAAAAAGGCTTACTGCTTTGTGTTTACTCAGCTATTTTGCTTTTGGGAGCATGTTGCTGCCGCAAGGTGATTTTTCCGTCAGCGTTGATCTGCCGGCAATGTATCGCCAATGTAAAGCGACGGAAGACCCTGATATGACCCCATTCGATTTTATTAAAGATCATTTATTGAATATCGATGGAGCGTTTGACGCGCATGACCATGGTGACGAACAAAAACCGCATCAACCTGTAGCCTATCATCATCTGCTACCGCAGGTATTATACACGCATTGTATCTTTAATATAAATGGGCAGGAGCTGTACCATACAGAAACATGTCTGCAGCTGCCTATTGCAAAAAATGATCACAGCGGTTTTTTGCCTTCTGTTTTTCATCCTCCACTTGGTTGAGGGGATTTTTTCATCGAAAAACATTTTCTTACCATTAAATTTTAGATCATGAAAAATATCATATTGGCATTTTTGTGCCCGTGCATCATCGTATTGCATGCCTGCGGTCAGAAAGCCGCAGAGGTGCCGGATGCTGTTAAGACAGCATTTGCGAACAAATTCCCGGAAGCCAAAAAAGTGTCCTGGGACATGGAAAAACCCGGTGAGTTCGAAGCTGAATTCAAAGGGTCTGATGGAGAATATTCGGCAAACTTTACCTCTGATGGGACCTGGGTGGAAACAGAAAAAGAGATCGACATCTCGGATCTTCCGGATGCCGTTCAAAGTGTTTTGAATGAACAATATGGTGGATATAAATCCAATGAGGCAGGGCAAGTCATGCGCAGTGACGGTTCAACCTTTTTGAAGTTGAGCTGGAGAAAGAGCATACAACGTATGAGTTATCCATTTCTGCCACCGGTGAATTGCTGGGTCCATTAAAGTTGAGACCGACGACGACGACGATGAATAGATCATATGGCCGGCGCAGTTATGCGCCGGCCATATTTAATTGTACTATAAGAACATAAATATATGCACGATAAAGTATTGAGTAAAGTGGCCCGTATAACTTTGTTATTCTGGCTGATGAAGGTGGTAGCCACCACCTTAGGTGAAACACTGGGAGATTTTATTTCCATGACACTGAACCTTGGTTATAGTGTAGGGATCGCTATCACCTTTGTGTTTTTTATTTTGGTTTTGGTGACGCAATTGCGTACCAAACATTACATACCCTATGTGTATTGGTTGGTCATTGTCGGAACCACAACCCTGGGGACAGAAATATCCGACTGGATAGATCGGACCCTGCACCTGGGTTATATTGCCGGAAGTATCGTTTTGGTCGTTCTCCTTATTGCTGCTTTGTTCATCTGGTTCAAAAAATTCGGTGATCTGAAGGTATATCCCATCCTTACACCGGGAAAAGAACTGTACTATTGGATCGCCATACTGTTTTCGAATAGTTTGGGCACCGCCTTTGGTGATTATCTGACCGACAATCTGGAATTGAGTTATATGCACGGCGCACTGATCACCGGAGGTATCATACTGTGTGTGGCAGCCTTGCATTATCTGACCAGGATCAATGATGTATTGCTCTTTTGGATAGCATTTGTATTCACAAGGCCTTTCGGAGCTACCTTCGGCGACTTTCTTACAAAACCTGTAAGCAAAGGAGGCTTAAATTTGGGAACACTTGCATCATCCCTGGTGGCTATTGCCATTCTGACACTTTTTATCATTTTGGAACATCAGCAGGAGGACAAACGAAGAAAAGCCACGACATAGTTTTAATTCATATATCTAATCGGATTAAGGCTGTTAAAAGAAATATCCTTCGGCTTATGTGGCTTTACCTGTTATTTTTACGGTGATCTGAATGTATGCGCTGGCAAGATATAGTAAAGAAAGGTATGCTGTGGATGTCTCCTCCTGTTTTATATAGGTATATCCTTTTCCGGCATGTTCGCACATGGGATAAACGCCATATACCCAATGAAGAGGCGGAGTTGCTCTTACTTCCCTATATATTGGACCCGGATTCTGTTTGTGTGGATATCGGAGCGCATATAGGCTTATATACGTATGCAGCAAGTAATGTGGTCGGGCAGAAAAATATATTCGCCATCGAACCGAATCCTTCTGCGGCAAAGCAGCTACAGCGGGCCTTTCCAAAAGTGCACCTGCATGAACTGGCGCTTTCGGATGTACAAGGTGAAATTCCATTCAAAATTCCCAAACTCAATGGCATCTTGTACCCTACCAGAGGTAAGCTGAATATAACTTGGCTGGAACCAAATGAAACCTCTGCAATTATATATACGGTTCCCGTAAACACACTCGATACATTTGTACAAGAACAAAACATCCGGAAACTGGACTTCATCAAAATAGACGTAGAAGGTAATGAAGCTGCCGTTCTGCGAGGAGGTATGAACTGTATACGCGCATGCAGACCGGTAATCCTGGCGGAGATAGAACAAAGACATCACCATTTTCCCGTATCTGAAATATTTGATCTCCTCCTGAAGGAAGGGTATGTGTCCTTTTATTTTGATACAGAAAAACTGGAATTGGTGGTGATTCCCGAAGATATTTCCCGGATACAAGATCCGGCAAATATGCGCACAGCGAAATATTATCATAATTTTTTCTTTCTGCCGGTGGAAAAAGTAGATATGGGTTTGCCGGAAAAAATAAACAGTGCGATGCATACATAAACGGGAAAGGACGTTTACGGATTTTTCCGGCTATTTTGCTGATAATTGATTGTATTAAATTTCTCTTATGAAAAAGGACTTAGCTGCTATAGCGTTTTTACTATTATCCCATGGGTGTCCGGCACAGTTTGCAGTAATTCAGGATCCCGACGGCAATACCAATGTCCGTCAGGAGCCGGATGGCACTTCTGCCGTGGTATATACCCTCCATAACGATGAGGTATTTATGAGTGCGATGCTTCCCGATCCCGACATCCAATGGTTACCCGTGACCATAGCAAAAAACCCCTGCACGATCATATGTGGAGATTTTGATTATATCACAGGTTATATCCACAGATCAAGGGTGCAGTTTATAGAAGATCTTCCAACCTATACGGGCGATCAGGTATCTATACAATTAGAAGTGAGACCGTTTTCAGAAGCCGGGAAGTATTTTGAATATGTAGATTCTGATCTGAAATATATTTCTAAAATAAACGGACTGCATTTTTGGGGAACAGATGGTGATCTGCCAAAGACAGAAGTTGGTGCATTTCATATTATGGTTTTTGGAAACGATCTGACGATACCTGAAATATTCTATACAGATCTGTTCGATTGCAATAAGGAATATACGATTTATCGAAAAGGTGATATTTTTTTTGCAGAAAACCGGAATAGCGATGGGGCCGGCAGTTATTCTTTAGTGTGGGTGTTTGATAGCCATGCCATTTTGCAGCGATTTATCGTCGGGGCCCCATAAAGAAACATGATAATAAAATATTTTTGTTCGAATAGCTGCAAAGGCGGAATCGCATAATTACCTCGGCATTTTTCCTTGCACCTTTTCTGATCATTATGTAGTATTACCGGTCCATATATTCTTTTTACATTTTAGGTCAGTGACCCTATGTGCGAACATCTAATAAAACTGGAAAAAGCCATTCAGGCTGCGGGCATTAAAGAAACTTTTCGCGGACAAGCATGGTCAGACAATTGCCGTGAATGGGTATACTTCGATTGTCGCTTGCACATCGATAAGGTCACGCAGCTATTTGCCCTTCCTCCTTGCGTGGAGTTGTATAGCAATGAGGATGAGCGCTCCGGTTTGGAACAAGGATTTGTTTGTGTGCTCTGTCATGATGCTATAATGGGTGTACATCCACGTGCTTCAACAGACAGGCAGGTGCCGCTTTTTCCACCGGAACACGAACGGGAAACCAGGTAAGACATTGGTATTTAACCACCTGTTAAGGGCATTATTTCTTCCCTCGAATTATTGTATTTTCACCATGTGAAACGCACACTGTATTGCCTCCTTCTTTTTGTTTCCATGCAGGGAGTATTGCAGGCGCAGTACGCAGCGAAAGCCGATTCACTTCTGAAGATCATTCAAACGGCAAAGTCATTTGCACTGCGAAAAGATGCCTGCACGGAACTTTCCTATCTCGCTTATGATGATTCCTCTTTCCGGACACAATATATTCTACCTGCATTGGCAGCATCTCATAAAGCCGGTGATAAATGTTCAGAAGCGGTACTCTATTTGTGGACGGGTCGGTATAGCTGGAAATATGGCAGGTTTAGCCTTGCTGTTGCAGATCATCAAAAAGCACTGGAACTTTTATCCGGTTGCAATGATCTCAAATATATAGCCGTGGCAAACCGCTCCCTCGGGCAGGATTTTCTGGATTCAGGGAAATATGATATTGCAAATAAATATCTTACCACTTCACTGAGATCATTTACCGAGCTTGAGGATACATATAATGTCGGCTTAGTATACCAGTTGATATCTTACATGTATCAACAATTGGGCGATAATGTCGCATCTACGGATGCACTATTAAAAGGACTCAAAAGTTTCGAGGAGGCTGAGGACACATTGGGCGTTGCTGTTTCACTGGCAAATCTGGGAGATGCTTACGTAAGTGTGGAAAATTATACCGAAGGATTGAAGTATTATCAGGATGCAGTTAAAATACTTGTTCAGATCGATACGATAAATGCGGCCATATCTTATGGTTCTATGGGTGATATATTGGAAGAACTGGGTAAGTATGCGGATGCAATACCTTATTATCGACAACAATTGGATCTGGGAACAAAGATCCATGATGCAGGTATACAGGCAGCTGCCTATCTGAGGATCGGAAAATGGTTTGTGCATGAGGGACAAGAGGATTCTGCGCGGGTTTATTTTCAGCAGGGTTCCAATGCATATCATGTCTCCGGTTTCAGCAGGCCGCAATTGGCAGAATTATATGTGGAGATGGTAAATCTGTATGTGCGTCAAAAAAACTATGCGTCGGCGGAAATATTTCTCGACAGTGTGCATCAGATAAGTGAGGAGATACAAAGTAAATTGATCTACGCCGGGTATTACCATGCATTGCAGAAACTGGATTCTGTGCACGGCAGATGGGAGGATGCCTTTGCACATTATAAATTATATATACTTTACCAGGACAGCATACAGAATCTGGATGATGCCAAAAAGGTGGTGTCCATGCAGATGCAGTACAACTTCGATAAAAAAGAAGCAGCTACAAAAGCAGAGCAGGAGAAAAAAGATCTGCGGCAAAAAACGATACGCAATGCCATTGCCCTCGGACTGCTCGGCGCGCTGATATTCCTGGTAGTTGTTGCACGGCAACGCAACAAGATAGGGAAAGAAAAGAAACGCAGCGACAACCTTTTGCTGAATATCCTGCCGGAAGAAGTGGCAGATGAATTAAAAGAGAAAGGCTCGGCAGATGCAAAACAATTCGATGATGTGACGGTTATGTTCACCGATTTCAAAGGATTTACCACTATCTCCGAAAAATTAAGTGCCAGGGAATTGGTCTCGGAGATCGATACCTGTTTCAAAGCCTTCGATAATATCATAGCCAAATATGGATTGGAGAAGATAAAGACCATAGGCGACAGCTATATGTGTGCAGGTGGTTTGCCTGTGCCCAACAAAACACATGCAATGGATGTGGTGCGCGCAGCCATGGAGATATTGCAATTCATGGAGGAACATTTGAAAAGCAATCACGCTGAAGGTAAAGAAGCCTTTGAGATACGTATCGGAATACATACCGGTCCGGTTGTGGCAGGTATCGTTGGGGTCAAAAAATTTGCATACGATATTTGGGGCGATACGGTGAATATCGCTTCGCGTATGGAGTCTTCGGGTGAAGCGGGAAAAGTAAATATCAGCGGCTCTACCTACGCAGTGATAAAGAATTCCATTACCTGCACTTTCCGGGGTAAAATTCCGGCAAAAAATAAAGGTGATATCGAAATGTATTTTGTGGATATGCCTTAACATTGTATATGCAAGGTTTTGTATTGACCACCAACACTTTTACCATCAGATTTATGTATTATGTTGCAGAAGCACCGCACACCTGTCGCGCTTTTCAGGACATGTTGCCCAACACGTACATTTTTGCACATGCCCGTGTTTCCGGTGCGGAATTTTGGTTGGGCGATCTCACCTTTCCGGAAATTCCGCAGGAAAATGCTTCCGTGTTTGTACTGCCCGGTGAGGCAGTTTTGGGCCCTTCAAAACCTGAGCGCTTGAAAACCGCCGGCACCCTGGGTTTCTACTATGGAGAGGGAAAAGGCCTGGATGCCTGTAATATTTTTGCCTGTGTAGTTGATGAAGATAGAGAAGAACTAAAGAAATTAGGCATGTATGTTTGGAACCACGGAGCAATGGAAATAACGCTAACTGCGATGTAAACAGATCAACGGTATGGCAATAAAAGAAGTATATAAAGGCATCCTTGCTATTGCAGCATCCGACAGAAAAGTGTGGCGTAAATGGCTCGAAAAGAATCATGCAAAGGAAGAAAAGGTGTGGTTGATCCTCTTTCGGCAATCCGGTGAAACACCGAGTGTTACTTATCCGGAAGCAGTGGAAGAAGCCTTGTGTTTTGGATGGATCGATAGTGTAAAGAATACCCGTGATGCGAAAAGTGCATATCAGTATTTTGCGAAGCGAAAACCTAAAAGTGTTTGGAGCAAATCGAACCGGGAAAGGGTAGAGAAACTGATCGCTGCAGGACAAATGACCGAAAGCGGCATGGCATTGATAGAACTCGCAAAAAAAACAGGCACCTGGGAAGCGCTGGTGGAAGTTGAACAGAATATTATTCCGGAAGACCTGCAAATAGCATTGCAAAAAAATAAAAAGGCACAAAAATATTTTACAGCCTTCCCGCCTTCATCCAGGCGTATCATTCTCGAATGGATACGGCAGGCAAAAAAACAGGAGACCAGAAAAAAGCGCATTGCCGAAACGGTGAGGCTCGCAGCAAAAAATATCCGCGCCAATCACTACAGACAATGATCTCTGTTCCGGGATAACAGGTGATTAAAAATGCGTAAAGTGCAGTATATTCGGTACATGAGATATACTTTTTTATACGCTGTGCTTTTGTTCTGCAATGTGCTTAAAGCCCAAACAGAACTCGACCTTTATATTTTAGATGTGATGGAGACCCGCCATATCAGTGGAGTAAGCGCTTGTATCATAAAAGAAGGAAAACTGGCATGGACCGGGAACTATGGTTTGGCAAATCGTCCCGCTATGCAGGAGGTGGATGAAAACACGATGTTCATGCTGGCATCGATATCCAAAACAATTACCGCTACTGCTCTTATGCAATTATATGATGCGGGTTATTTTAACCTGGACGATGATATCAATGCATACCTCCCATTTCCCGTCCATAATCCGCTCTATCCGGATGCACCCATCACCTTTGAACAATTGCTGACGCATACCAGCAGCATACAGGATAACTGGGACGTGATGATACCATTATATGTTGACGGAGATTCGCCCGTGGGATTGGGATATTTTATGGAACAATATCTAACAGATACAGGGATCTATTTCGATGCCGATAATAATTACTATACGTTTACCCCCGGAACGCATTTGCATTATAGTAATATTGGCGCCTCCCTATGCGGATATCTGGTAGAGATCATCAGCGGCTCTCCGTTCAATACATATTGTAATACGCATATCTTCGAACCAATGTGCATGGATAACACCGGCTGGTTTCTGAGCGAACTGGACGAAGAGCATGTCGCACATCCCTATTCCTATTATACAGGTAATTACCACGATAATGGATTATATGGTTACCCCGATTATCCCGACGGTCAACTGCGCACCACCTGTATATCTCTTGCCAAATTTTTATGGATGAATATGAACGGAGGTTTGTTCGACGGACAACAAATTTTGCAACCCGCAACTGTAGAGCTCATGCAATCGTCGATCTTTCCCGCTATTGATCCCACACAAGGACTCATCTGGTATTATTATTCCAATGCAACCGGTACCTGGTGGGGACATAACGGTGGTGATGATGGCGTAAATACGGATATGTTCTACAACCCGGATACGCAAACAGGGATCATCGTGCTTACCAATGGCGATGGCAGCCATACCAATATCTGGAATGCATTGATCGATCATGCTGCTACGTTGGATGTGAGTGATCTTCCCGAAATAGCCTGTGTTACAGAAATACCTGCTGCGGTCAACAACACTGCTTTGGAGCACATTTCCATCTCCCCGAATCCTGTACACAATATCCTGCACATGCAAGGTATAGATGCCGGTACAGGGATGTTTATTTATGATGCAACAGGAACTATATGTATGTATGAAATATTTTCCGGTCAGGCATTGGACGTTTCTGCACTGCCCGCCGGAACTTATTTTATGAAACCTGCATCTGCAGCATCGGGGCTTGCTTTCATTAAATGGTAATATGAACAGAAAAGTAATGGTGTATATCGCCGTATCCGCAGATGGTTTTATTGCGGGCCCGGATGGCGACATGTCATTTTTAGATATACAAACACCCGAAGGAGAAGATTTTGGGTACCATGCTTTTATCGCAGAGGTTGACACGGTAATACTCGGACGTAAAACATATGATTGGGTCATGACACAGGTGGATACATTCCCGCACGCGCACTTGGAATCATATATCATCACTTCCGCACAGAAGGAGCCGGAAGGGAATATCCGATTTTATTCCGGCGATCCCTGCGCTCTGGTGCGCACACTGAGATCCCGTTCCGGGAAAAATATTTTTGTGGACGGCGGTGCACAACTGATCCAGGCATTGCGGGAGGAGCAATTGATCGACACCTATATTATTACCATTATTCCCGTTTTACTGGGTTCCGGCACTGCACTTTTCCGGAGCCCCGGTCCGGCGGAAGAACTTTCCCTGCATTATGCACGCTCCTGGCCAAATGGCATGACACAATTGCGCTACGAACGGAATCGGTCGGTTTGACAGCGGAGATCGTTGTAAAGTCGGGATTTCCGGAGGTCGGGACGTCTTGATGTCTGCTTATAAACGGATACAGGAATTTCAAGTTGCCTATTGTCCACCGCAATTGCCCACTCTCTATCAGCTATTCACCATTCACCAATCACTATTCACCATTTACTATTCACCATTCACCATTCACCATTCATCTTTCCTCATTCCTCATTACCTTTATTCTGCATATGAAAGAAAAAATCGCTCTTCTCACGATACTTGCACCTTTTTCCTTTTCCCTTTTCGCACAAGAGGGCACATTGGATCCGTCTTTTGGTACCGGTGGAATTGTCATCACAGATTTTGAATATGCCAGTGATGTGGCTTACAGCATGGCACTACAGGACGACGGCAAAATGGTGGTGGTAGGATTCAGCAATCTGGGTCCCGCTCTGCGCAAAGACATTACGATGGTGCGATATGATGCTGATGGTGTGCTGGATCCTTCCTTTGGCGACGGCGGTAAAGTGATCACGGATATTGGTGGCCTCGAAGAAAGTGACTTTGCATACGATGTGGCCATTCAAAACGACGGCAAGATCGTCGTGACCGGAACCACTATACCGGATGGCGGATATAAAATTCTCGTTGTACGATATAATTCCGATGGATCTCTGGATCCTACATTTGGCTCGGGAGGTTATATGGAAACCGATTTCGGCGGCATGGAAGAAATAGGGCAATCCGTGAAAATATTGGATGACGGAAAGATCATTGTAGGTGGATTTCGCAACGATGGTTTGAAGCGCAACTTCGCACTGATCAAATTGAATACCGACGGCACACTGGATGATTCGTTCGGTACAGGCGGTAAAGTATATACTTCCTTTGCCGGCGACAGGCATGATTCTGGGTATGATGTGGAAATTGACAATGAGGGCAGGATAGTTCTTGCCGGATATAGTTATGTGGGAACATCTTCCGATTTTCAATTTGCGCTTGCCCGCTATATGCCGGATGGTTCGCTGGATGCAACTTTTGACGGCGATGGAAAATTGCTCACCGATGCGGGATTGTTGGTCGGACAGGCATATGCGATGGTGTTGCAACCGGATAATAAAATTGTAGTTGGCGGATATGGTTACTACGGATTTATCGCAGATTTTGCAGTGGTGCGGTATAATCAGGACGGAACACTCGATCCTACATTCGGAGTTGGTGGCATAACGCACACCGATTTTGGAAGTAATAAAGACGACTGGGGCTTCGCGCTTTGCCTGCAGCCCGATGGTAAAATATTACTTGCCGGTGCCGCGTTTGATGGATCACATAATAATGTGGCTATAGCAAGATATCGGGTGAACGGATTTCTCGATCCTGCCTTCGGTGGATCGGGAATGGTCGTCACACCCATAGGTCCGGCTTCAGAAGGTGCCTTTTCTATTCTTATGCAACCCGACGACCGGATACTTATTTCCGGATATACTTTTCAGTTGGGTGCCAATGACTTCCTCACGGCAAGATATAATCCGGTGGAGTTGGAGGAAAGTACCGCAGATACTTACGCGGAAACATATCTGCAATTGAGTCCGAATCCCTGCAGCGATCACCTTTCCATACAAAGTAAATACGAGGGCCTGGCAACTATTTCAGATATCACTGGAGCCATCGTTTGGCGGCGTGAGATCGATCCGGGTGTCACCTACCTCTCTACGCAGTCCTTTGCTCCGGGCATCTATTTTCTCCATTTGCAGGGAAATGAAGGCGTGGCCGATTTGCGTTTTGTAAAACATTGATTTCCAAAGCATTGCTTTATTTCGGACAAATTATTTGTTAAAATATTTGCGCAACCGAATAGTTGCATATATATTTGCAACCAATTGGTAGCAAATTAAAAGATATGCGCAGAGATGTATTTCAGGCAATAGCAGATCCAACCCGCAGAGAGATCATTCATTTGGTGGCAAAGGGCCCCATGACACCAAATGCCCTGGCCGAACATTTTGATTGCAGCAGGCAGGCCGTATCCAAACATTTAAAGATCCTTGCCGAGTGTGCACTCTTGCGGCAGGAACAGGCAGGAAGGGAGATCTTTTACAAGTTGCATATCCGGAAATTAAAAGAAGTGGATAATTGGCTTGCTCCCTATAAAAAAATGTGGGAAGGCAGATTTGATCAGCTGGATGAAGTTTTGAAAAAAATGAAAAAATAAAACCATGTATTATGATACTCAAAAAAGAAACCATCTACAAACAAGACCTCGACAATAAAAAACTTATCGTCTTGAGGCATTTTGATGCAGCACCTGAAAAGGTTTGGAAAGCGTGGACAGAACCTGCCCTTTTAGATCAGTGGTGGGCACCAAAACCCTGGAAAGCGGAAACAAAAAGTATGGACTTCCGCGAAGGCGGGACCTGGTTATACGCCATGGTTGGTCCGGAAGGCGAACAGCATTTTGCCCGCGTATTATATCATCAGATTGAACCGGTGCATATGTTTTCCGGGCATGACGGATTTTGTGATGCCGACGGCAATCCCGATACCGCTTTGCCGGGAATGGAATGGACCGTGCAGTTCAAAGCAGTGGCCGATGGAACGGATGTGGAAGTAGAAGTGGCTTTTGCCAGCATCAAAGACCTGGAGACCATCGTAGAAATGGGGTTCAAAGAGGGCTTTGCCATGGCGCACGATAACCTGGACGAGCTGTTACTTGGCTGAGAACAACGAACGAATAGTACACACCGGAGTGCAACTTACTCCGGTGTTTTTTTTTGTATCAAGGGGCCCTAATTTTACAGGACATGTTTTTGGAAACGGAAAGATTATTATTGAGGCCCTTCACGCAGGAAGATGCTGCTTTCGTATTGGAATTGGTAAATACGGAAGGTTGGTTGAAAAATATAGGTGATCGTGGGGTGCATACATTGGAAGATGCAGAAGCATATCTCCAAACCCGCATTATTTCGGCATATGAAAAATATGGGTATGGATTGAATGCACTGATACAAAAAACAGATGATACTTTGATCGGCATGGTGGGTCTGGTCAACAGAGATTCGCTGCAACATCCCGATCTGGGTTTTGCCGTTTTACCTGCTTATATGGGCAAGGGGTATACTACCGAGATCGCACAGGTTGTTCTGGAATATGCCGACGAGGTGCTGGATATCGCTGAGTTATCAGCCATAACCATCCCGGAAAATATGCCTTCCAGAAGAGTGCTGGAAAAATGTGGCTTCCAACTTTCCGGAGAAATGACGGAAGCAAATGGCGACAGATTATTGGTATATTCACGTGCGCAAAAAAAGAAAGATGGGTAACAGGATTATGGCTGTCGTTTTCGGACTCCTTGCCGGCTGGGCCCTCGTTATGGCAGGTGATGCTATTGTGCATCATCAATACGCCCCTCCGGCAGGGTTTGATTTTAATGATAAGGAAGCATTAAAGGCCTATGTCGGTACTTTGCCGGATAAAGCGTTTTATATTTTACTTACTTTTTGGGTGCTATCTGTTTTTGCCGCTGCACTGATCGCTGCGCTTATCGCCCGGGCTGCAAAGATTCGTGTAGCATTGATCGTCGGGATCATTCTGATGATAGGGAGCGCCATCAATGTATTTACCATACCGCATCCGGTCTGGCTCAGGATCATCACCATCGTACAATATATCCCTGTCGCGTATATAGGTGGAAGATTGGGTATGCGCTTTTCGCATTCGTGAATCAGTGTCCAATTACTGTAAAATGTGCGAGTATACTTTTTGTTCAGAATGTAGTATGTATCGCAAATACTTTGGAAAATAGAATTGCTCATCGCATATATAAATAACCGTATGAAATTATTGAACCTCCGTCCCATGTTCTGGACAGAACACATACAGGAAACCATTGATTTTTATACACAAGTGTTGGGTTTTACCTGTGGCGCGCGCAACGATGATTGGGGCTGGGCTGCCATGCATCGCGATGAAGTGGAGATCATGATCGCAAAACCCAATGCGCATACACCATTTGACAAGCCTTATTTTTCGGGTTCCATATACATCAACGTCGATGATGTAGAAACGCTCTGGAACGATTTGAAAGACAAAGTGCAAATATGCTATCCCGTAGAGGAATTTGAATGGGGCATGCGCGAATTTGCCATCTATGATAACAATGGGTATTTATTGCAATTTGGTGAAGATATCAGCTGATAATAATCACCTGTTTCTGAAAGCTTTTTTCACCGATTTTTTGGATTTTTGTAATGGAAAATTTTATTTCTACATAAAATTGCCGCGAAATGCATGTAATGGATCATGGGATAGAAACCGGAGTTTGTTTTGAAGAAGAAAACTTTATTACATTGCGTAATAAGGAATATCCCTACTTAGACGAACAGAGTCAGGTGTATCTGGATTTTACCGGAGGAAACCTCTGTCCGGTTTCCCTGTTAGACAAGCATCATGCCCTGTTGCGCAACAATATCTTAGGCAATCCGCATTCCACCAATCCTACGTCGCAACTTTCCACTAAATTAGTGGAAGAGGCCCGCCAAAAGGTGTTATCTTTTTTTCGCGCCGAAGATTATATCTGCATATTCACTAAAAATGCATCCGGCGCACTGAAGATCGTCGGGGAGAGTTATCCCTTTCATGCCGACAGTTCTTTTGTGCTTACGGGCGATAACCACAATTCTGTGAACGGTATACGATCATTTTGTCAGGCAAAAGGCGGAACAACAAAATATATAGGCATACAATACGAAGATCTGCAGATTGATGCGGAGAATGCCATCCAAATTTTACAGACCGGTGATCCGGAAGCGCATAACCTGTTTGCATTTCCTGCTCAGTCCAATGTTTCAGGTGTCAAACACGATCTGGGATGGATAGAAAAAGCAGAAGATTTAGGATATGACGTTTTATTGGATGCTGCGGCATTTGTTCCTACGTCTGTACTTGATCTGAGCAAGGTTCATCCTGCCTTTGTCGTAATATCTTTTTATAAAATGTTTGGCTATCCTACCGGTATCGGCTGTTTGCTGGTGCACAAAAAAGCATATCATAAATTGCAAAAACCCTGGTTTGCCGGAGGAACGGTTAAAGTTGTTTCCGTTGCCGACCAGCATCAGATCCTGGCAGAAGGCCATGAGAAATTTGAAGACGGCACACTGAATTACGCCGGGATACCTGCCATTACTTTCGGCCTGGAGTACCTGGAGTCTATCGGGATGGATAGGATCAATCAGCGTGTATTATCTCTCATTCAATATGTCTATACCAAACTGACTGCCTTGCAACATGCAAATGGTGTACACGTGGTAAAGATCTTTGGCCCCGAGCACTTCAATAACCATGGCGGCAACATCATAATGAATTTTTGTAATGCAGAAGGGCGGATCATTCCTTATATGGAATTTGAAGAATTGGCAAATGCACACAATATTTCTATTCGCTCAGGTTGCTTTTGCAATCCGGGTATCGATGAGATAAACAACTGTATTACGGGAGAGGAAATGGCCGGCTATTTTTCCAGCAGGGAAGATGGCGACTACAACGATATGGTGAAATATCTGGGCAAATTACGGGGAGCGATACGCCTGTCGGTAGGTATTGCCACCACACAAAAAGATCTGGATACTTTTATTGCACTGGTGGATTCCCTGCGCAACTGATATTTTTGGAAATAAGCGTTTACCTCACAGGAACCGAACCTAGGATTCCCTTAACAAGTATAATTTATTATCCTCAACTTTATACAGCATCGGCGCGATCATGATCTTCGGATAGCGCAAACGCAGCCGCTTGGTTTCGCTGAGTACGAAATCAACTTCATTGCCTATTTCGAACATGGGTGCAAAATGCATGAAATGTTCTTCGGCCCACTGTTTTTCCCAGCCCGCCTCTTCTACCAAACCTGTGATGAATTGTTCTTTGCGCGCAACCAGATTTACCATACCGCAGTGATTATGACCGATCAGCGCAATATGATGCACATTGCCAACTGCGATGGCATAGGAAACTTTGAATTCACTATACCGGAGATTGGCACCACCCGAACGGATGATATAAGAAAAGTTATCCGGCATATGCAGGTGCTTTCTGTTATCCATACACATGCCGACAAGCAGTTGCGCCTGCGCATAGGTGTCGAACTCCCTGTTCAAATTGTGGTATTCCAGCAATAACCCGATAGGTGTATCCTGATATTGCGCGAAGATGTCTTCTTTCTTTTCTACAGCTACTAATCTGTTCATAATATATGCCTGTGATGTACTATGTGTAAAAATACGACAATGTTCATGATGCTGAACAACGGAGATTCAAATATGTTCAAGTTCGTTCCGGGTTTTTGTATCCTGCACATCACCGGTATTCACCGTCCCGGCAGGCTCAAAAAGCATTACCTCTACCTCTTCCTGTGCGACAGGACGGTGTTCCACACCGCGAGGCACCACGATGCATTCTCCGGTATGCAGGGTGACCTTCTTATCGCGGAACTCCATATCAAAGGATCCACGCAGCACATAAAATAATTCGTCGGCATCGGCATGTGCATGCCATACGAAAGGACCTTGAAATTTTACCAGTTTGACCTCCTGTCCGTTCAGTGCTGCTATGATGCGCGGGTTCCAGTGATCAGTGAACAATTGTAGTTTTTCCTGAATATTTATTTTATCTGCACTCATTGTGCTAAAAATTTTTGTATAACCGCAACATAGGCATCTTTATCTACCCGGAAATTATCTCCCTGATCAGGATTCTGCACGATATAAATATCCTTGTCTATCACATTCTTCTTCTTTGCAGCAAGCGATTGCATATCGGCAACAGTAAATAAAATATCATTACTTCCTATGATCAGCTTGATCTGTTTCGTGGTGTTGTTCCGGGTAGAAGGTTCGATATCCAGGCAATAAATGGGTTCATGTTTTTTGTCATAACCGGCAAAAGGTACTTCCATAGGCTCGTCCCAGGATGAAAATCGTTCATCCAGATCTTCCATGCTTAAAAAAGGCGTATCTGCAATGATATGTTTTATTTCGGGGCGGTTATATCCAATTCCGAAAGCCAATCCGGCACCTATACCCCAACCATATATATCGAATGTTTGTACGAATTGTTTTCTGCAGAAATCGATCATGGCTTTCACATCGTCCTGAAAATGCGGGTAGATGAACATGTTGTTATCTATTTCAAATGCACTGCTCTCACCATAACCCCGGTAATCGAAGAACATGACATTGTATCCCATTCCGGTAAAGCTATCAGCGCGCCGCAGGTAATCGCCCATATTGCCTTCGCCGTTATGGCAAACCAGCAAAAGGTTTGTAGTAGTGCCGGTTCGAGAAGGAAAATACCAGGCTTTCAATGTAGCGCCATCATCAGTAGGCACATCATAAGCCGTGAACTGCATGTTGTATTTGTCGGGAGTTTGTTTGTAAGTCCTGGAAGGATTTAATCCAAAGCATCCGGAAATGGAATAAAAGAAAGTGAGCAAAAGTGTGATCTGTTTCATTTTGTGTGTTTATCAAAACGAAACTAAAAATTAATTACCGGAATCGGGCTTCTTTTTCGGGAAAAGTGTATGTCCCCATTTTTTAGGGAGAAGAGGCGCGATCAATTGTCCCGCATAATGTGTGGGGAATGATTCTTCTATTCCCAATCTTTCCGGTTCGTGCGGCGGACAGTGATATGTGCCGAAAAGTAAGTCCATGAGCGGTGATATATTGGCATAATTACCGGCGTGTTGATCCATGCTATGATGCCAGTGGTGTAGCTCAGGGGAGCCTATAAGCATGCGCAAAGGACCTATGCGCAATCGCACATTTGAATGAATATAAATGGCCCAGATACCGCGAAATGCAATCACTCCTGCGAGTGTTTCCAATGGAAATCCCAGAATAAATGCTGGTAGATTGATCAGGCTGATCGTATAAATGCTGTCGAGCGGATGTTCTCTGTGTGCCGCCAGCCAATCGAGATGTGTTGCGCTGTGATGCACTTTGTGAAAGCGCCACAAAAAAGGAACATGATGTTGTAATCGATGTGCCCAGTATATGATCAGATCGCTGAATAATATGACTTCCACCGCTTGTAAGATCCATGGTTGAGATCGCAGTTTTGCACTAAATGGAATCGGTACCCAATGGTGCAGATGATCATTGAAATATTGCAATGCCAACAATACCAATCCACTCCAAAGAAAATATTGACCGGCAAAGTAACAGAAGTCGAGGAACCACTGCGGACGGAAAAACTTCTGTCCTTTATTCGCAGGAAATGCTTTTTCCATGGGAATAAAGAGAACCATGAGAAAAAGGAGGCTGCCGCCTGTTGCTGTTATGATCCCCGGGATGTGCATATATCAATCTTCCGACCTCCCATCTTTCTTGCCTTTACCGAGAACCGGTCTATCAAATACCGGCCCTGATTTTGGGCTGTAGAAATGGAGGTAATGCTTTTCGGTGCTGTCTTTTTTTTCAGTGTTTTGGATCGCGTCCTGCGATTGTACACTATCCCTCATAAATTCCTGAATGGTTTGCATCTCTAAATGTAATGACGTATCGGGATAAAATGACCTTTTCCTCTCTGTAATCACAATGGATTTTGATGAAGACATTATGGTAAGATGTTCCTGATCAATGTCGGGCAGACTGTCAGTTTCGCTTGCTGTCGTATTTGTGAGAGAACCGCCGTTGTGGCTGGTTTGGATCCCATAGGCAGCATGTTTAAAAGCACCTGACCTGTAAAGCACGAAGCAACTGATCCCGGTAAAAAACAACAGTAAGGTAGCACCTTGTAAAAAAACTCGTTTCATAATTCAATGTATCCGGATCAAAAACGATCAATACGGACTTATGTTGTACAAGGTATGCAATTAATGTAAAGAATAAAAAGTGCGGCGTCTCTTGAATGGAAAATGGCGCATGGTTGAAAAGTGAAGTCCCATTTTATAGCCGGTGAGCTGAACTCACTAATCCTGATTCCGCAAGAAGTCGCGGTTACATCTCCTTTAAATAATTAGTAATGATATTTAAATCGGCCCTGACCTTCCTAAGAGTCCTTTGGACTTTACCATTTCAAGTTATGTCTACCAATAACGACGAACAAACGCACTATAGAAATTCCCCCTTGACCAGCCCACACACCCTGACCCCTGACCTTTTCTCAATACATAAAACAATAATAACCATCTAACTCACTACAGAAATTCATTCTTGAATAGGATGCACACCCTGACCCCTGACCTTCTCACAATACATAAAACAATAACAACCATCTAACTCACTATAGAAATTCCCCCTTGAATAGGATGCACACCCTGACCCCTTTATTACTTACTTATCACCATCTGTTTCGTTGCAACCACTTTACCATCCACAACCAATGAATACGCATACGTACCACTTGCCATATTGCCGGATTCTATAACCAGATGTGTTTCATCACACGCGATCGGAATAACGGTGATCACTTTGCCTTCAGCACTGTTCACGATCATGATGCTTGCATCTCTGCAATCTTTGGGAATACGGAATGGTATCATAGTGGTATTATCAAATGGATTTGGAATATTCTGACCCAATAATGCATTTTCAGGATCAGCAGCCGAAACGCTTATGATGCCGTCATTGAGTTTTGCATCGGAGGCCTGCGCACTGAGTTCGGCTATTTGTGCCTTTAATGCCTCAATTTCTTTTTGCTGTTCTTCCAACTGTTCATTTTGCGCAGTGTTTACTGAATCTAATTCCTGTGCAGCTTTTACCAGTGGCACCACAAATTCCGCGTAACGCAATCCGTATAAATTATTTTCATTTTGCGGTTTGTCCACTCCGGAAAAATCATAACCGATCTGCTGTGCTGCTTTCTCCACATCCTGCGCAATAAAGCCGGTATAAGTGATCTGTGCCTTTGCATCCAATGCTTTTTTATTGATCTGTTGAGTAACCTTGTCTTCGGAATAAATGCTGTCGCTTAGGATGCGATCCTCTTCCAGATGTCCGCTTAAAGCTTCCATTTTTAATGTATATGTTACCGGTTGAAGCAATTTGATGAACTCCAATCCCGGTACATCTTCCTGCACATTCTCTTTCATTCTTTCATCACTGATATTTGTCCAGCCTGCATATCCGCCGATACTGGTCACTGAGCTATTCCCGATACGCACCTGATTGTCGGCATCGGTCCTTGCATTATAGCCAAGTGCTGTACTGTTGGTGAGTGAGAATGCGCCGTTATTTGCCGCATAACATCCCAGATACGTGCAGTTCGTATTGAAACTGTAAGAGCTGCCCGTTGACAATCCGATACCAATATTATATGAACCGGTGGTGTTGAATTCCAGAGCACCATTCCCCAGGGCAACCTTATTATGACCGGTGCTGTTATAATATAATGCCGACGCGCCAACAGCGACATCAAACCCGCCGCTGGTATTAGAGTACAAGGCAGATGATCCCACACCTGTATTGGAACCTCCGTTGACGTTGCTGTACAAAGTGCGATATCCTATTGCTGTATTAATGGAACCGGTATTGGTGTATAAACTTTGATATCCTATCGCAGTATTATTCGAACCATTCGTATTGGAGTAAGATGCATTAAACCCGATGGCCGTATTGAACCATCCGTTATTATTCAGATAACTCGCACGGATACCCATAGCTGTATTGTATGAACCATTCACATTACTGTATAGTGTGGAGTAACCAACGGCGGTATTTCCTGCGCCGGTAGTATTGCTGTATAAACTCTGACTTCCAATGGCAGTAAATTCATTTCCTGTTGTTGAACTGTATAAGGCATTTACGCCCAATGCAGTAATTCCAATCCCGGTTGTATTATTATATGCTGCATAAGAGCCAACACCCGTGTTGCTGTCGCCGGTAGTATTGCTGCGCATGCTGTGGTCGCCGATCGCAGTATTACCATCACCATCTGTATTGTTATACATGGAAAATAAACCCATGGCCGTATTTGAATTTCCCGTTTGATTGGAATAGAGTGCAGATGAACCAAATGCTGCATTGAACGATCCGGTAGTGTTTAATTGCAGTGCCGAGTTTCCTGTGGCTGTATTGGAACTCCCGGTGGTATTTGTATACATGGCACGAAAACCTATTGCAGTATTCAGATCGGCCGTTGAATGATATAATGCCTCACTACCAACGGCAGTGGAATATGAATTTCCGGCTAAAGTGTAAGAAGCTTTATGGCCTATTGCCGTGTTATTGGTTCCGGTGGTGAGATTAAATAACGTAGAATCCCCCACGGCAACATTGTAGGTGGAAGTCCCGGCGTTGTATAAACTATAACTTCCCACGGCTGTGTTATTCCAACCATATACACTGGTAGATAAAGCATATGCGCCGAGAGCTGTATTAAATTGTCCGCTCGCATTTTCTTTCAGGGAATAGGAACCAACGGCGGTATTGTATGAACCGATGCCATTGCTGTACATCGACAGGGCACCGATGGCCACATTTTCATTTCCGCCATGCGTATTATACATGGAAAAAGTGCCGAAGGCGCTGTTGTTATTACCATCTTCATTTAAATACAGCACATCTTTACCCATACCGGTATTATTTGAACCTCCAACATTATTATATAATGCCTCAGCACCCACGCCAACATTATTCAAGCCGGTGGTATTTGAATACATGGCATGACTTCCTATTGCTGTATTCTGACTACCCGTTGTGTTTACCCACAAACTGGCATTTCCTACCGCGACATTTTCACTACCACTTGTATTATAGAGCATGGCCCATTCACCCAATGCAGTATTTTCATTTCCGTCTATATTGAATCCGAGTGCCGACAATCCAACAGCAGTATTCAGGGATCCCGTAGTATTGGTTTGCAAACTTCCGCTGCCTACTGCGGTATTGGAGTATCCTGTAGTATTGGCATACATAGCATTTGATCCGATGGCCGTATTATAGTATGCAGTTTGATTAGCACGCAATGCCTGACTGCCTAAAGCGGTATTTTCTTCTCCTGTTGTATTATACCACATACTCTCATTTCCCACCGCGACATTATCATTGCCCGTTGTATTGTACGTCATGGCATTTTGCCCGATCGCAGTATTTCTATTGCCCATTGTATTGAAAGCCAGTGTGGAAATACCAACGGCAGTATTCAGAGAACCGGCAGTATTATATTCCATGGAGCCACTCCCGACGGCAGTATTGGAATAACCATCTACGTTATCGCGTAATGCGTCCGAACCTACTGCTGTGAGATAATAATGTGTTTCATTTGTTTTCAATGCATTATTTCCAATGGCTGTATTGCTGCCTCCGGTTGTGTTGTTGAGCATTGCAGAACTCCCCACTGCCACATTACTGCTTCCTGTTGTATTATTATAAAATGCAGAATCTCCTGCAGCAAGATTGTCTGTGCCGGAATTCCCCAAAGCGATACCTGCTCCGATAAATATATTTTGTGACCCCTGATTGGAAATAAATCGTTTATTATCCAGAAATACATATCCGTCGAGATACAGATCCTTCCATGTATTTACCGTGCTTCCTAAACTATACGTAAAGGTGGTATTTGGAACAAGTGATTGATTGATCGCTGTTGCGCTCAGGTTAGATAAACTTGTATTCGCACCGCCACCACCACCTGCAACAGTGGTCCAGGATAAAATACCTGCGCCGTTCGTTGTCAGTACCTGTCCGCTTGTACCGTCCGCTGCCGGTAATACCCAAATGAAATTTGCAGCGATATTATCTGCTGCCTTGAAACCGGTATAATTATTTCCGTTCGCCGCTAATTCATTGAATCGCAATTCACCTGTTGCTCCGGCCAGCACATCGTAAGGTTTAATGCGGATGGCTCCGGGCACAGTGGGTGTGATATCTATCATGGCTCCCGGTGTTGCGGTGGAGCCGAGAGATAATTTATTTTTGATATAGGCATTGCCGCCGGCTGTCGACCAGAAAACAGGTGCTCCCGTTCCGTCGCGGAACTCATACCGCGAATTCGTGTTGCTGAAAACCAAACCATAATTCGGATTTCCGGAATAGCGGAAAGCATAATGATCACCAGCAACCAAAAAATCGGCGTTGCCGCTGAAACTCAGATCGCCATCGAGTCCAAAAGCCGAATGATCGGCACCGGTTCCGAATTGGGAAATGCCACCTTCTACCTGCAAAAGAGTGGATGGCGTCACGGTTCCTACGCCCACATTTCCACTGGCAGGAAATGTATTTGTTTGTGCACCAAGGAACAGCGGCGAGATAAAAAGGAAAACACTACATAAGCGGCGGAGCATTTTTTTCATAATCATGATTTTTGTGCATTGCATAATAGAATAAGGACAAACACAAAAATATCCGCCCGCTCAGAGCCATGAAATACCCGAATCCGAGTATGGGAAGGTTAGGGCTGGGGCAGGAGCAGGGGAAGTCACAGTCACAGTCGGACTCAATTATGAGCTCTTATTGTTTAAAAAAGTACTGCCCTGACCAATGACTTCTGACCCCTAACCCTTGTCATATCGCAGCAGCAGCCCAACTCAATTATGTATACTTATCCTTTTAAAAAGTACTGCCCTGACCCCTGACCCTTGTCATATCGCAGCAGCAGCCCAACTCAATTATGTGCACTTATCCTTTTAAAAAGTACTGCCCTGACCCCTGACTCCTCTCACCTTTTCAATCAGTATTTATTATTCTCTTGATTACTCATAATTAAACCGGCCCTAACCCCTAACCCCAACCCCTAACATTTTCCGTACATTTGTCTCAAACAACAGCCATGCTTATACCCATAATCATAGTGGTCGTTCTGATCCTGATCATTGTCGGCCTTTATAACTCTCTGGTCAACCGCAAGAACCAGGTGGAAAACGCATTCGGGACCATCGATGCCATGCTCAAAAAACGGTATGATCTTATCCCCAACCTGGTGGAGACCGTAAAGCAATACATGACCTATGAGAAAGATACCCTCACCAAGATCGTGGAGTTGCGCAATACCATTCAGCAGAATCCGACCATGCCTGCACAGGAACGCATCGGAATGGAGAATCAGCTTACCGGACTGCTCGGCCAGCTGCGCGTTGCCGTGGAGAATTATCCCGACCTGAAGGCGAACAACAGCTTTATCCAATTGCAATCTACATGGACCGAAATAGAAGAGCAGCTTTCTGCTGCACGCCGCACCTATAATGCCGCCGTGACCTCCTATAATAATTCGGTGGAGATGTTCCCCACCAACATCATGGCCAACATGATGGGTTATAAGCGGAAAGAGGTGTTGAAGATCGATGAGGCGGAACGCAAGAATATTTCTGCCCACGACCTGTTCAACAAGTAAAATATCGGGCGCGGATCGCCGTCAATATCTAAGTGGAATAGCGAAACTTTTTTATTGGGTATTCGTTATACATTTGACAAAAAATTAATCTAAGCAACATGATTGGAGCATATTTAATAGGTATTGTATTTGCCGTTGTTGGCATGATCATTTCAGGAGTTCTGAAGAGCAAGTTCAGGAAGTATTCAGAGATCGCACTGCGCGACGGCTCTACCGGCCGCGACGTGGCTGAGCGCATGCTGCGCGAAAATGGGATCAATGACGTACAGGTGATCTCTGTTGCCGGTCAGCTCACCGACCATTATAACCCGGCCAATAAAACAGTGAATCTCAGTGAAGGTGTATATAATTCGAACAGCATTGCCGCAGCAGCGGTAGCTGCGCATGAATGCGGTCACGCCGTACAACACGCCAAAGGCTATGCCTGGCTGAAAATGCGTTCTTCCATGGTTCCGATGGTGAGTATTGCCTCCCAATGGGTCATGTGGGTATTGCTCGCGGGTATCCTGTTGATCAATACTTTCCCCAACCTGCTTTTGATCGGGATCATACTGTTCGCGGTGCTAACCCTCTTCAGTTTCATCACTTTGCCCGTTGAGATCGATGCCAGTCGCAGAGCTATTCACTGGTTGCAAGGTTCCACCCTTGCGGGAAGCATGGAAATGGGTAAAGCAAAAGATGCCCTTACCTGGGCTGCCCTCACCTATGTGGCCGCTGCCCTCGGTTCTCTGGCAACCTTGATCTATTATATCATGATATACATGGGCCGCCGATAAAAATTTTGGTGCCAAAATTTTACTGAAAATCAGCGTGTTATGAAGGTAGCACGCTTTTTTTTGTCCCCAAATCTTGCTTTGTACAACGGCTGAATTTATCTTTGCAGCCCCGAAAATCCGGGTAAAAAAAACAGAAAAAAAGCTATTGTGAATACATTGAGTTACAAAACGATATCGGCGAATGATGCCACCGTCACCAGAGCATGGTGGGTGATCGACGCCGAAGATCAGACCCTCGGACGCCTGAGCACCCGGGTGGCAGCGATCCTGCGTGGCAAGAATAAGCCATATTATACTCCCCACACCGATTGTGGCGATTATGTGATCATCATCAATGCCGAAAAGGTGCGCCTTACAGGTAATAAAATGATGGACAAGGAGATCGACTGGTATACCGGTTATCCCGGCGGCCGCAAAGTGGCCAACCCGAAGACCGTTCTCTCCAAGCACCCTGAAAAATTGCTCGAACGCTCTATCAAAGGCATGTTGCCCCACACTAAATTGGGTCGTGCCATGTATAAAAAATTATTCGTGTATGCCGGTGCAGAACATCCGCATGCAGCACAAAAACCTCAAACATTAAAATTTTAATGCATGGATGTAATTAATGCAGTAGGACGCAGAAAAAATGCTGTTGCGCGTGTATTCCTCCGCAAAGGAAAAGGAAATATCACGGTGAACGGCAAAGACTACAAAGTATACTTTGCAGCAGAACACCTCTTACATAATATCACTGACCCACTGGAAACTGTTTCCATGACCGGCGATTTTGACATCACGGTGAACGCAACAGGCGGTGGCATAAAAGGACAGGCCGAAGCAGTAAGATTGGGCATTTCCCGCGCGTTGGTAAAACTCAATGAAGAGTTGAAACCGGCATTGAAAGCAAAGGGATTCCTCACACGCGACAGCCGTATGGTTGAACGCAAGAAATTCGGTCTGCACAAAGCACGCCGCGCTACGCAATTCTCTAAACGTTAAAAGGAAAAGGGACAAGACATGGAAAAATTATCATATGATCAGCTTTTGGAGGCGGGTGTGCATTTTGGCCATTTACGCAAAAAGTGGAATCCGAAAATGTTGCCTTATATCTTCATGGAGAAGAAAGGTATTCATATCATCGACCTCTATAAGACCTTAGATAAATTGGAAGAAGCTGCAGCCGCATTAAAAAATATTGCACGCAGTGGTAAAAAGATCATGTTCGTTGCAACGAAAAAGCAGGCGAAGGAGATCATGGAAGAGCAGGCGCGCCGCGCAGGTATGCCATTCGCTACAGAGCGTTGGCTCGGTGGTATGCTCACCAACTTTACAACGATCCGCAAGAGCATTAAAAAACTGCAAACCATTGAGAAAATGTTGTCTGATGGTTCTGCAGAGAATATGACCAAGAAAGAGCGTCTGGTGCTGAGCCGCGAACGCGATAAATTGGAAAGAGTGATCGGTGGTGTGGCTCAACTCAATCGCCTTCCCGCTGCATTACTTCTTGTAGATATCGGTCATGAACATATCGCAGTTGCTGAAGCGGAAAGATTGAACATCACTACCATCGGTATGGTGGACACGAATTGCGATCCGAACAAAGTTGACTTTGCTATCCCTGCAAATGACGATGCCGCAAAATCTATTGCCATTATAGTGAAATATCTTACGACCGCCATCATGGAAGGTCTCGAAGAGCGCGCTAAGAACAAAGAAGAGATCGAAGCAGAACGCCACGACAGGGAAGATATGGAAAATGAAGATGGTGAAATGGGCGTTGGTGAGGACGAAGAAAAGGATAAGGACGACAGCGGTAAAAAATTCCGCGGCAAAAATGACAAACGTCCCGCAGCAAAAAGACCACTTCGCGAAAAAAGAAGATAATAGATCCTGACGACAGGGTATTGTAAACAATATGGAAACCCTGCCTCAACAGGCAGGGTTTTTTTAAAAAGTAAATACTAGATACAATGATAACTGCAAGTGATGTAAACAAATTGCGCCAGATCACTGGCGCAGGTATGATGGATTGTAAAAAAGCACTTACGGAAACGAACGGTGATTTTGAAGCAGCCATTGATAATTTGAGAAAAAAAGGACAAAAAGTTAGTGAGAAACGTGCCGACCGTGAAACCAAAGAAGGAGCTGTTATCGCACTGATAAGTGCAGATGCTTCTTATGGTATAATTATGGGTTTGGGTTGCGAGACCGATTTCGTAGCAAAAAATGATGATTACGTGCAATTTGCAAATGCTGTTGCTCAACGCGCACTGGAAGCAAAACCTGCCGACAGGGAAGCATTGCTCGCACTGCCTATGGAAAGCAGCACCGTTGCTGAACAAATTGCTGAACAGATCGGTAAGATCGGCGAGAAAATAGAGATCACCGATTATGGTATGGTACAAGGTGAAACAGTTGTTGCATATAACCACAGCAACGGAAAAGTTGGCGTGCTGGTCGCATTGAACAAAAAAGGCGATGCAGTGGAAGCTGCCGGTAAAGATATTACCATGCAAATCGCAGCAATGGCACCAATAGCCATTGATAAAGACGATGTGCCTGAAGAAGTGAAAGCACGCGAATTGGCTATCGGCCGTGAGCAGGCACTTGCTGAAGGCAAACCGGAAGCTATTTTGGACAAGATTGCAAATGGCAAGTTGGAGGCATATTACAAAGATGCCACCCTCTTAAATCAGAAATTCGTGAAGGATGCGACCAAATCCATCCGCGACGTACTCAGCGGCGTGGAGAAAGACCTGACGGTGATCGCCTTCGTACGCGTTGCCATTGGGGCCTGATAGGTATTTTGTAAATTTTATGATAATCGTGCCACAGATCGCCTCTGTGGCACGTCTATGTACCGGAAATGGTGATTTCATTACCCAGTTTCTTAACAGCACGGACTGAATTTTTTATCTTAGCATGTCGAATTGAAACCTTTTAGTGCCATGAATCATACACAACGTTCCCTGTTGGTATTGCTTTGCCTATTGCCTTCCCTTATTTGGGCAAACCAAAATACCATATCGGAAAATTCCGTTTCGGGGAATTCTTCTGCAGTATTTATTGAAAATAATGGTCAGATAACACATCCCGATGGATCTGCTGCATCCGAAGTGCTTTATACCCTGCGCACAGCCGGATTGCAGGTGTTCGTATATAAAAATGGCCTGAGCTATCAGCTGAGTGCTAAGGGCGATCAGGTCGACCATTCGGCCATGTTGCCCGGTATCGATGCAGATCTTGCGGATATGGTGGTGCATGCATCCGAGCGCACAGTGCGCTTTAATGTGATCCTGGAAAATGCCAACATGCTCGCACGTGTGGAAGCGCTGGAAAATACGCCCTATGTGGAACAATATTTCACTGCGAAAGATCAAAATCAGATCCGCGCAGGCAGTTGCAAAAAACTGATCGTGCACGATATCTACCCCGGAATTGATTGGGTATTATATGTCAGGGATAATACGATCAAATACGATTTTATTGTTGCTCCCGGTTCTGATCCGGCACAAATACGATTTTTAGTGGAGGGTGCAGATGCTATCAGCACACCGCAAAAAGATATTTTACAATATAGTACTACTCTTGGAGATGTTCGCGATGCACATCTTTCTTGTTCATTACAGGAAGATAATATGCCTGTGGATGCATCCTTTATTGTAGAGCAACAGGTTGTGCGTTTTGATGTTGCAGATTACGACAGAAAAAAAACGCTGGTCATCGATCCCGAATTGGAATGGTCAACTTTTTATGGTGGAGAAGGTGAAGATGCGATCAACGGTATCACCATTTCACAAGATGGCTTCTTGTATTTTACCGGCTATACACACAGCTCTACGAATATGGCCTACCTGGGATATCAAATGACATATGGCGGGGGCAATTTCGACATGTATTTTGTCAAAATGGATACCCTGGGAAACAGGATATGGGGAACCTATTTTGGTGGTTCAGAAGGTGACTATGGCACTGGTGTGAACGTAGATATCGATGGCAATTTATTGGTAAGCGGATTTTCATACAGCCCCGATTTTCCAACTACACCTGGCGCATTTCAAACGGCATTCGGAGGGAATATCGACGGCGTCCTCATAAAAGCAACAACAGATGGGGAGATCCTTTTTGCCACTTTATTTGGAGGCAGCGGTGTGGAATATATGCGTTCCGTTTCTTCAGATAGTGAAGGCAATATTTATATAGGTGGTTCTGCAAGCAGCGACTCACTGGGTTACGGTGCTTCGGCACATCAGATATACGTTGGCGGTTTAAGCGACGAATGTTTGGTGAAATTCGATAGTGACGGTAATAGAATCTGGGCGACCTATCTCGGTGGAACCGGCGACGATTATAGCCGCGCGGTTGGTGTTGACCTGGAAGATAATGTATATCTGGGTGGTATAGCCACCAGTGCAAACGGCATCTGGTTCGGTGTTGGTTATGATTCTACCTGGTTCAATAATAATGATGGTACGGTTGCCAAATTTGATACTGCCGGCACCTTGCTTTGGTCAACCTATTATGGCGGGAATGGTGATGATAATGTGAATGGCCTTGCCTTCGACGAACATAATAATGTATATGTTGCCATGCAGGCCGGAAGTAAAAACGGTTTGGCATATAACGGATACCTGAATTTCGGTTTCGGGAAAGTGGACGCTGTATTAATAAAATTCAAACCGGATGGTATTCGCGAATGGGCAACCTATTATGGTGGTTCATTTGAGGATATGGGTAAAGCAGTTGCCGTGTATCAGGACAGAGTATATCTGGTTGGTCACTCCTATAGTTCATTTGGTGTGGCTGTAGGTGGTTATCAAAATTATTTGGTCGGATTTGGCGATGCAATGATCGTTCGTTTCGATACAACGGGAGCGTTTTATTGGGGGTCTTATGCCGGCGGTTATGATGTGGATTATGGGCGTGGTGTTGCTGTGAGTTCCGAGGGTACCATTTATATGGGTGGTAAAACCTTCAGTTATACATTTCCTACTACCGACGGCGCCTATCAGGAAGTATTTGGAGGTGATCCGGCCGATGGCTTTATCCAAAAAATAAGTGAGTGCCCGGGCACCTGGTATTATTTTGATTATGATGGAGATGGATACGGGAATTCCTTTTTTCCTGTATTTGCATGTAGTCCGCCGCTCGGATATGTGTTGAACGATGGCGATTGTAATGATTTTTTGGCCTCCATACATCCCGGTGCAGCCGAAATATGTAACGACCTGGATGATGATTGTGATTTTCTGGTAGACTCAGATGATCCGGATGCCGTTGGAGAACCCATTTGGTATTTTGATGGCGATGCCGATGGTTATGGTGATGTGAATAATACAACCGCGGCTTGCGAGGTACCCGCATTATATGTTGCCGATTCAACTGATTGTAATGACACCATGAATACCATCTATCCTGGTGCAACGGAAGTATGCAATGGGTTAGATGATGATTGCGATGCAATGGTAGATGAAGATGTGATCGTTGCTGCTATAACTGCGGGCGGACCTACCACTTTTTGTAAAGGCGATCATGTTACCCTGAATGCAAATACAGGTGTTGGTTATCTCTATCAGTGGAAGCGGAATGGAAATATTATTCCGGGTGCAATTACCGGTTCTTATGCTACGAACAAGGGTGGGAACTATACCGTGGATGTTACCCTGCCGGGTGGTTGCGCCGATCTGTCCGACATTACTACGGTTACGGTGTTGACGAAACCAAGCGCGAATATTGTCGCAATGAACGATACGGATATTTGTGTATTGGGTTATTGCAAATTGAAAACAAACAGCAGCCCCGGATTTACTTATCAATGGTTTTGGTATGGTTCACCAATTCCGGGCGCTACCAATAATATCCTGAACGCCATTTTTACAGGTCCGCATTATGTGCGTGTAACCAATGCATCCGGTTGTTCAAAGAATTCGGCAACCATAAACCTTACATCCAGTTGTAAGTTATCAGATGAGAACACTCCGGAACTGTCCATATTCCCGAACCCGGCATCCAATGATCTGTATGTGCAACTGCATGGTATACCATCTGCACAAGATGCATGGGTCTCCATGTATAACGCTATAGGAGAATTGGTATACTCCGGTCAAACAGAGGTGAACAACGGAGAGCTGGATCTGTATCTCAACGTATCTGCATTTGTGCCCGCTTCAAATTATTTCATACGCATAGAAGCCGGCGGAAACGTATATACCGGACAGTGGACGAAGCAGTGATGGGAAAGGAATAAGAAATGTCCGCCGGTAGGCGGACCACCCGTAGGGTGGAGGAATCAGTAATCAGTAATCAGTAATAAGTAATAGTTAATACTTCATTTGACAATAAGATTTATCATTCTTATAAGTACTCATTATTTCATCAGTCCTAACGCTTAACACCTAACCCCTAACCCATAACTCTTAGCCCATAACCCCCTTCCCTCCACCGAAGCAAAAAACATTTTCAGTAATCATACACACTCTTAGTAGCACCCCGACCAATTTATTTTACCCATATCTCATCACAAAATATCCATCTCGGATTGCCGGAACCCGGATGCCATTCCGGTATGTTGCCTCTGCCTTTTGCAATGAATTTGATGTATCTGCAGGTAACAGGTTTGGAGAGATCTATTTCCATATCATCAAGCTTTCCGGAAGTATTATCTTGTTCGGCCGTTGTATTTTCTTCTGTTCCTATTGTTTTATATTCCTGGCCATCCGTTGAAACCTGGATCTCCAGTGCCTCCGGCATCCAGATCCAGCTTCCGATATCTTGTAAAAATCCGGCGCCTGCCGACATGATCGGTGTTTCTGATCCAAGATCGAGGATAACGATCATATCGTTTCCCTGCCAGCCCTGCCACATACCTGTGCGAAAATCATTTCCGCCCCGCACGCCATCAACCAATGTAGTTGCGCCTCCACCGGTATATTGATGTGCATACTGTGTTTCATATTGCACAGAGTAATTATTGTTGAGTTTATGTAAAACGGTTTTGATGACAGCACTCGTGTTTTCCTTTTTATTGATCGTGATCGCACGAATAGTTGCGGAGCTATCCATAGTGAACGGTTTGGCATATAGTATACCGTTTTGTGCAGGATCAGAACCATCCGTCGTAAATAAAATGGCACAATCAGCACATAATGTGTGCATGCTGATCGTTGTGCTATCTGAAAATACGGTATGTGACGATTGGATGACCGGTGCAAAGGGGATGTCACTGCTGAAATAATTTTCTGAGAATTTACCCCAATTCTTATTCGGTTCAGTGCCAAGTGTGAAAATGATCCTGGCGCCATCCAAAAGTTCCTGATGTGTAAGCAGCACATTTTTTCTGGCTTTGCCGTTCACTGTAATATCCTGAATATACTTATTGCGCTCATCCGGCTCATTAGCATAAATGGCTACCATTTTTCCATCAGCGGGGTGCAGATCTACACGGTCAAAAATCGGTGTGCCGAAAACGTAGGTCGGTTTACCGGGACATTCCGGATAAAAACCCATGGCGCTGAAAACATACCAGGCACTCATCTGTCCGCAATCTTCATTGCCGATAAGGCCATCCGGTGCATTGGTATAAAATGTATACATGATCTGCGCGGTGCGCTCCTGTGTTTTATACGCAGCATTGCAGAAATCATACATGTATGCAATATGATGGCTGGGTTCATTGCCATGCGCATATTGTCCGATCAATCCTGTTATATCTGATTGATCTCTGCCGGTTGTTTCCTGCGGCGCTGTAAACAATCCGTCCAATTTCTTTTCCATCGCTTCGGCCGAGCTGTATTCACCCATATATGCAGGCACATCATGCGGAAAGAAAAAATGATATTGCCATGCGTTCGCTTCTGTATAGTTGAAATTCACTTCCCGCGGATCAAAAGGTGTGTACCAGCCTCCATTGTACCTCGGCCTGATAAAATCACCATCGAACAGATTGAGATAATTTTTACCGCGCAACCAGTAATTCCAATATTGACTGTCTTCACCTGCAATTACCTTGCGCAACTGTGCAATACACCAATCATCATAGGCATATTCCAGAGTTCTGCTCACCGACTCAGAAGCATCATTGCTTTCAATGAATCCTTTTGCTTTGTAATCTTTTAATCCGAAAATCTGCAGATTGGCAGAGTGTAGAACAGCATCCCAAGCGGTATCCAGATTGAAACCACCGATACCTTTAACTGCGGCATCTGCAATAACAGGCACCGCATGGTAACCGATCATACATTCCGTTTCATTGGAGCTCAATTCCCATACGGGTAATTTTCCGCCCTGTTCATATTCTTTGAGAAAGGTTTGAATAAAATCAGTGGTCCTTTTGGTGTCTAAAATGGTCAGCAATGGATGCAAGGCACGAAATGTATCCCACAAGGAGAAAACCGTATAATAGTCAAATCCCTCTGCGGTATGTATCTGCATATCTCTGCCTCGATATTTGTGATCCACATCCATATATAAATTCGGAGCGATCATACAGTGATATAAAGCAGTATAGAAAATAACCATTTTGTTGGAAGGATCTGTTAACGGCAGTTTTACATCTGCACCATCTTGTACTATGATCCTTTCCAGTTCATTTTCCCAGACTGTGTTTGCTTGAGTACGGATCGCATCAAAATCCCACCCGGGGTTTTCTGCATGCATATTGTTCCATGCACCCGCACAGGATACTGCTGAAAGAGCTACTTTGATATACAATGGCTTACCATTGTTATCTGAGAAACCAAAGGAACCCTTCAATGCTGTGCCACTCAGAATATTGGAAAGAAAATAACCCGGACTTGTCTGCAGATCTATGCTGTCGCTCTGCAACTCCGAGCGGATGAACGGTTCAGAAAATTCTATGGCAAAATACAACCACTGGTCGCCGGCCCAGGATTTACTTCTGCGCAAACCCTGGATCTTGGTTGGGCTGATCAACTCGATATATGTTCCATCCAATAATTTATCGCGATGCGTGAGGTCGATGACGATATTTCGTTTCCCTTTTTTGCTGAAAGTATATTTATGCATGCCCGTTCTGAGTGTGGTGGTCATCTCAGCGAAAATGGAATCGTCTTCCAGCAATACACTATAATATCCCGGCGCGGCGGATTCGTTGGCATGATGAAATAAAGAAGCGTATCCTTTTTTGGGGTCGTTATCCGCAATATTTTGTAAAAGCGGAGTTCCCGACATGGGCATCAACAAAATATCACAATAATCCGGTACGCCGGTTCCGCTCAGATGCGTGTGTGAGAAACCGTAGATGATGCTATCAGAATAATGATAGCCACCGCATGCATCCCAGTCGTAATATCCATCGGGCCTGGTATCCGGACTCAACTGTACCATCCCGAAAGGCATAGTTGCCCCGGGAAAGGTATGGCCATGTCCGCCGGTCCCGATGAACGGGTTGACATATTGTGTCACCTGTGCAACAGAAGTGCCGGTAATACAAACTAAGCAAATACAAAAAACAGCGAAGCGGTTGTGGTTTTTCCGAGTGTTGCTGTCAGGTTTTAGCATCCAGTTCATTCCAGATCAACGATGCACTGCCGAGTATGGCTGCCTCACTTTCTTTCAATCCACTGGGCAGGATCGGTATTTTATTTTTATAAATAGGCAGCAAATTCTTTTCAAAGTTTTCGATGGTGGGTTTAAATAACAGATCTCCTGCTTGCGCAAGTCCGCCAAATAAAAAGATCTTTTCAGGACGCGTATAGCACACCGAGTTGGCAAGTGCAAAGCCAAGGGTCTCGCCTGTTTTTTGAAATGCTTCAAGTGCGATAGCGTCACCGTCTTCCGCTTTTTTACATATTTCCGCACTATCCATCATATTGCCGATGCTGGTGCGAAAGGTATCGACATTCTCAGCACGCAATAATTCATAATATGTTTTTACAATTCCGGTAGCGCTGGCATATTGTTCCAGGCAGCCGCGTCGCCCGCATCCGCACAAACGGCCATTCGGAAATACAATGATATGTCCCAATTCGCCGGCCAGACTATCATATCCGTAAGCGATACGTCCATTCACTACAATTCCGCTTCCCAATCCCGTTCCCAGAGTGATGAACAGAAAATCTTTCATGCCTTTGGCGTTGCCGAAATACATCTCGCCCAATGCAGCAGCTTTTGCATCATTGGTCAAGGCGGCGGGGACACCCATAGCATCTGAAAATAATTTTTTCAGCGGGATGATATCCTTCCAGGGAAGATTCGGGGCAAATTCAACATTACCTGTATAGTAATTTCCATTCGGCGAACCAATGCCCACACCTTTTAATGTAAATGATTGCGTTGCAGCAGTTTTGGTATACCAGGCAAAAAGATCGATAGGTAATTGGGCCGGATCGGGGTAGCCCTTGGTTTTTACTTTGTCGGTTGCAAGTATCTTCCCGGCTCTGTCAACAATACCGAATTTGATACCGGTTCCACCTATATCTACCCCAAGTACAACTTCTTTCATGCGCCCATTTCTTGCGCTTAAAGATAAGGGTTACTCAGGAACCTGCCAGCAGCCTGCGGTGATAATTTATCTGGCCTAAATGATAATCGAAATGGGCCAATAAATAACAAGCCACATAGTGGACGCTTCGCCCTTCACCGAATTGTGGTACCGGATAAGTTTCCTGCATGGCCGCGTCCGTCATGTGCAGAAACAGATCATTCAACACCTCCTGTGCAACATCTATCTGCGTGAGCAGATCTTCTCTGGATACATTTTTCAACCCGAATTCGTCATCGCGTTTCCGCACATAACCCGTATTGCCCAGAATAGCTCCAAAAAAATGCTGGAGATTTCCCGTAAGATGCAAGGCCAAATTACCTGCTGAGTTATTAATGCCGGGTTCTGTTTTCCATAATAAGGTTTCATCCGCGTACGCTTCTATTTCTGTGCGTAAGGTGTCCAGGTGTTTCTGGTAGATGGTATTGAGTTCGTTAGCAAGCATATATGTTAATTGAATTGTTCCTTTACCCGGGTAAGTTGTTCTTTAGATCCCATGACGATGATACTGTCACCCGCAACAACCCGAACGCCGGGGGAAGGGTTCAGTCTATAATCATTCTCTTTGTTTTTTATGCCTAAAATAGTGGCGCCGAATTTTTTCCAGCAATCGGCATCTTCAAGGGATGTACTGATACCGCATGTTATTTCCTGTATCTGAAAATCTTCAGAGGTGCTGGTGGACATGATATCTATGAATTCCTCGATATCCGGATTGTGCACCAGCATGGCCATATGAGCCCCACCTATCTTATCGGGCATGATAACGTTATGTGCGCCTGCACTTTTTAACTTTTTAATGGACGACAAATGATTTGCCCTGCTGATGATCTTTACGGAAGGTTGTAATTCTTTTGCAGTCAGACAAACAAAAAGATTTTGTGCATCGTCCGGCAAAGTGGTGATGACCACTGAGGCCCTTTCAATACCTGCTTGCAATAAGGTCTCATCCCGTGTAGCATCTGCAAGTATGAAAAAAGGCACTTGTTCCGTGAATACATTTGATGTATGCTTATCGTGTTCAATGACCACAACCGGTGTTCCCATTTTGCGCAAAACACGATCGGCCTCCATGCCGTTCCGGCCATATCCGCAAATGATGATATGACCGTTTAAATTATCAATACTCCTTTGCATACGATATGTTTTATAATAGCGGATAAATTCTCCGTCGAGAAAATAACGCGATATCTGTGTAATAAAATAGGTGAAGATGCCGAGCCCCGTAACGATGAGAAAAATGGTAAAGGTCCGTCCGGCATCAGAAAGTTGATGCACTTCGGTAAATCCCACGGTCGCTAAGGTGATAACGGTCATATACAGGGATTCTATCACCGTATATCCCTCAATGATCATATATCCGGTGACACCCACTACAATAGTGGCCGCCAGCAGAACGAAGGCGACATATATTTTACGTAACGGGTTTACCTGAAGCGATTGCATATTAAACAGCTCCGTGTTTTATTTCTTCCACAATATTCGGGTCCAGCAGGGTAGAAGTATCACCCAGATTGGAAGTATCACCTTCTGCAATTTTGCGCAAAATGCGACGCATGATCTTTCCGCTGCGTGTTTTCGGCAAACCTGAAACAACTTGTATTTTATCCGGTTTAGCGATAGGGCCTATGATCTTTTGTACAACGGCGCGGATCTCATCCACGAATGTTGCGTCACCAATGCGTGTATGGTTGCAGATCACATATGCATAAATGCCTTGACCCTTGATATCATGCGGATAGCCCACAACGGCACTCTCTATAATATCGGGATGTTCATTGATGGCATTTTCCACTTCTGCAGTGCCAATGCGGTGTCCGGAAACGTTGATCACATCGTCCACTCTTCCTATGATGCGATAATTTCCCTGTGCATCGCGCTTACATCCATCACCGGTAAAATAATATCCGGGAAATTGCGCAAAATAATTTTGTCTGCACCTGTTGTGATCACCGTATGTTGTCCGCAAAATAGCAGGCCAGGGGAATTGCATGCAGAGCAATCCCTCGCTTTCCGGTTCGGTAAGCACATTGCCCTGATTATCCAAAAGAACGGGTTGCACTCCCGGCAAAGGAAGTGTTGCATAACTCGGGATCTCCGGTGTTACATGCGCTAGAGGTGAGATCAGGATGCCACCTGTTTCCGTTTGCCACCAGGTATCTACCAGCGCGCATTTTTTTCTTCCTACTTTTTCATGGTACCAATGCCAGGCTTCTGCATTGATCGGTTCGCCAACGGTACCCAATGTTTTCAGGGAACGGAGATCGTACTGCGTGGGGTCAAATTCTTCAAATAGCATAAGTGAACGTATCGCAGTGGGAGCTGTGTAAAAAATATTCACTTTGTATTTATCTATTATTTCCCAGAATCTGCCTGCATCAGGCCAGGTGGGAATACCTTCGAACATGACCGAGGTGGCACCATTTAATAGGGGTCCGTAAATGATGTAGCTGTGGCCGGTGATCCAACCCACATCGGCAGTGCACCAATAAATATCGCCCGCATCATACTGAAATACGTTGGCAAAGGTATATGCGGTATATACCATATATCCGCCTATCGTATGCACAACGCCTTTTGGCTTACCGGTGCTGCCGCTGGTATATAAAATAAAGAGCATGTCTTCCGCATCCATTTCCGTTGCAGCGCATGTCGATTTTTGTTGTGCAAGAAGTTCATCCCACCAGATGTCTCTTCCTTCCTGCATGTGCACTGGTGTTCCTGTGCGTTGTTTCACCAGCACATGTTCGATGGAAGGGCATTCGGCGATGGCTTCATCCACCACTTGTTTAATGTCTATCTTTTTATTTCCGCGATAGGCGCCATCACTGCAAATGACCAATGTGCAGGAAGAATCCTGTATCCTTTCGCGCAAACTATTAGCCGAAAAGCCTGCAAAAACCACCGAATGGATCGCACCGATACGCGCACAAGCCAGAACAGCGATGCACAGTTCGGGTATCATGGGCATGTATATGCAAACACGATCACCTTTTTTTATCCCAAGATTTTTCAGTGCGTTTGCGCCGGCACATACCTTTTCCAGTAGTGCTGCATAACTGAGCGTAATACCCTGTTCAGAAGGATCATTCGGCTCCCAAATGATGGCCGGTTTGTCGGCATGGGTGGGCAACCAGCGGTCCAGACAGTTTTCGGTGATGTTCAGGGTTCCGCCGTGGAACCAGGCCACTGCCGGTTCTACAAAATCCCATGCCAGGGTATTTTCCCATTTTTTTTTCCAGGTGAATGTTTCGGCGATCTCGCTCCAGAATTTTTCCGGTTCCTCGACACTTTTTCTATACGTTTTATGATAATCTTCCAGATTCTGTATCCTCGGCAGCATTTTTTCTCCCTTTAAGCGTCTAATTTATTTAATATTTGGCATTTACGGGATGATCCCGGCGTTTGCCGGTACTGATTTTATGTCAGAATTTTACATCCGAAAAGGAAACTATGGACCTGAGTATTTTTTTGACCGCCGATGCCTGGGTGGCATTATTGACGCTTACCGTTCTGGAGATAGTGCTCGGGATAGATAATATCATTTTCATCAGTATCCTTTCCGGGAAATTGCCTCAGCATCAGCAAAAGCGCGCGCGACAAATGGGGCTTGGTTTGGCGATGATCACCAGGGTATTATTGCTGCTTTCGCTGAGCTGGATAATAAGCATGGAAGAAGATCTCTTCCATATCGGTTCGCATGGCTTGTCGGGAAGGGACCTGGTGTTGATCATCGGCGGTTTATTCCTGTTGTATAAATCCACTACGGAGATACACGAAAAAATTGAAGGAGATGAAGAAGAGGAACATACATATAAAGCACCCGGATTTACCGCTGTTATTATTCAGATCCTGATATTGGATATTGTATTTTCCCTGGATTCTGTGATCACAGCAGTAGGTATGGCAGATCATGTGATCATTATGATCGTCGCAGTGATCATTGCCGTGCTGATCATGCTTGTTGCCGCAGAAGGTATAAGTAACTTCGTGAATGCGCATCCAACCGTGAAAATGCTAGCACTCTCTTTTTTAGTTTTGATCGGTGTTAGTTTATTGATAGAAGGCTGGGGCGGTCACATAGACAAAGCGTATATATATTTTGCAATGGGGTTCAGTGTACTGGTAGAGATGCTCAACCTGCGCATGAAAAGAAATGCATATAAGCGAAAAATGCGGAACAGGGCAAAAAAGGAAGAGCAGGGGAAGAAGGGGTAGTTGCAGGAGCAGGGGCAGTCACAGTCACAGTCGCAGTCACAGTATGATATTATCAAGTGTGCCCTTTATTATAACGGTCCTAACCCCTAACTCCTAACCCATAGCTCCTAACCCCTAGCCCATAGCTCCTAACCCATAACCCATAGCACCTAGCCCATAACCCATATCTCCTAACCCCTCCCCATCGAAGTAATTATCATCCTTTTTAAAGGTGTTCTTCTTTAGAAAAGACACCAGCTAATTTGTTCCCCTTATTCCGTCTTGAACAACCACCTCTGCCGTGCGGCCATATATGCCGGGAAATACGATGCTATACTGCCTATCACTATGATGGTGGCAAAAACACTGAAAAAATCTTTCCATTCCAACGCAACAGGGTAAGCGGTCACTACAAAAGTTCCCTGTCCGGGAATATTGATCAATCCGTATTGCATCTGCAGCCAGCACAATAAAGTGGCAATAAAAAATCCGATACCGATGCTGACGAGCGTTTGCAAAACACCCTGCACAAAAAAGATATTCCGCACCGTCGATTCTGTTGCGCCCAAACTGCGCAAGGTGCCTATATCTTTTTTCTTATCGATCACCAACATGGCTATGGAACCTATCATATTGAATGCGGCGATGATAAATATAAAGGTGAGAATAAAATAAACGGCCCATTTTTCTGAACGCATCACACGATACAGGAATTCGTTTTGCATAAAGCGATTCTTTACATCAAAATCATCTCCCAAAATGTCCTGTATTGCATGCATGAGTTTGTCTACATCCTGATGTTTTGTTGTTTTGATCTCCAGATTCGAGATCTGACCATCAGTATATTCTAAAAGATCCTGCACAAAGCCCAGGGAGGTGATCACATATTTGCTGTCAAAATCCTGCTGTATGCGAAATACACCCATAGGCTGTATCCCTTTTTGGATAAATGCATTCCTGGGATTGCCACCTGCTTTTGCCGTCCGTCTGGGTACGAATATTTGCACCGGCGGATAATCCAGACCCAGGCTTACATTCAATGTGCTTGCAACACCGGAACCAAAAACAGCACAATTTATCCGGTAATCCAGATAATTGTATTCCAATACATAATCACCATAAAAAACACTGTCGGCAACCGAGGTGACATGTTTATACATAGTATCCACGCCTTTTATTGTGGCAATATGTTCTTGTTTATTGTAGGCGAGGATGACATTTTCTTCCAACGTGCGCGATATGGATTCCACGCCCGGTAATTGTGCAATGCGTTGCATTTTACTTGCTTCCGGAATAAATACCTTCCCTTCTTTTACCGTTACAGTGATATCGGGATAGAAAGTGCTGTATAAACGCTGCACCAGATTCTCAAAACCATTGAATGCGCTGAGCACGATAATGAGGGCCGCACTGCCGATAACAATACCGCTCATGGAGATACCCGAGATGATATTGATGGCGTTGGTAGATTTTTTGGAAAAGATATATCGCCAGGCGATGCGGAAAGTGAATTTCATGTCCGCTATTCTTTTTCGGGATTGTCGTTTTTATGAATCTCTTTAAAGATCTCTTCCAGGCGGAATACATTGTCCAGCGTATCGTCCAGATAGAATTGCAATTCCGGGATGATACGCAAGGTCTTCGCCATGATCTGCCCGAATCGTCTGCGGATATCCTTTACATGTGCGTTGGGAGCTTGTCCACCACTTCCTGAGCCTGTTTATCCTGCAATACGGAAATATATATCTTACATAATTGGAGATCCGGGCTCACTGTGGCATTGGTCACTGTCACAAATTTTGACCCGTAATAATTGGCTCCTTCCTTTTGGAGGAAGCGGCCCATTTCATCCTGGATAAGCTGGGCAACTTTCTTCTGTCTGCGCGCATCCATAATCGTTAACAAAGGTAGCGAATATTGCAACAGGTAAAATACACCGGCGGCCTGAGCCGTCTTAGATTTAGTAATTTTGTTTCTGCATGCGTAGTTACAGGCGTATTCTTAAGTATATCACCCGTTTCAGGAAGTTTGCCTTCCTGAATGTGCTCTTCAACCTATTATACGCCGTATTCAATTTGTTTTCCTTTTTGATGATCATTCCCTTTCTGAGGGTGCTGTTCAATGAAGTGGAAAAACCGGAAACGGCACCTGCTTTCAAATTGAATACCAGCGCTGCCCTTTCCTGGCTGAATTATCATTTTGCGTCGTATGTCGAAACACATGGCTCGGAGGCCGGGTTGATCATTATTTGCGGACTGGTGATCGCAGTATTCCTGATTAAGAATGTATTTCGCTATCTGGCACTATACTTTCTCGCCCCGCTGCGTGTAGGGGTTACCCGTGATCTCCGCCAGGGGATGTTCGAAAAAGTATTGCAGTTGCCGGTTTCTTATTTCAGTGAAAAACGAAAGGGCGACATTTTAGCAAGAATGTCGACCGATATAACAGAGATTGAGTGGAGTATTATGAATACAATAGAATCCACTTTTCGCGACCCGTTGATCATCGTTTGTTTTTTGATCGGCATGATGGCCATGAGCCCTACACTTACCTTTTTCGTGCTCTTATTTTTACCGCTCACGGGATTTGTCATCGGAAGGATCGGAAAATCACTGAAAAGAAAATCCACTAAAGCGCAGACACAACTCGGCTTATTGATGAGCATTATTGAAGAATCATTATCCGGTTTGCGTGTGATCAAGGCCTTTAATGCAGAACGCTTTCAAAAAGCGAAATTCTTCCGCGAGAACAAAGCGCATTTCAATTTGTTGCGCAGTGTATTGAACAGAAGAGAATTGTCTTCCCCCTTGACGGAGTTTTTAAGTATCGTTGTCGTTGCAGTGGTTTTGTGGTTTGGAGGCAGGATCGTCCTCGGAGGTGACACAAAACTGGATGGCGCCAATTTTATCACCTACCTCATCATCTTTGGCAGTTTGTTGAACCCGGTAAAATCTCTGGCTAACTCCTATTATTATATTCAGCGTGGTGTGGCATCACTCGACAGGGTAGAGAGCATTTTGAATGCTGAACTGAATATCCGGGAAAATCCGGATGCCATTTCCATGAGGCAATTTGAACATGCCATTGAATACAAAAATGTCTCCTTCAGTTATGAGGAAGATGTGCGTGTATTGAACAATATACAACTGCGTATAGATAAGGGGAAGATGGTCGCCATTGTAGGACCTTCCGGTTCGGGAAAATCCACCATGGCGGATCTGCTCTCCCGATTTTATGATGCCACCGAAGGTGAGTTGCTGATCGATGGTGTAAATATCAAGGATATTCGCATTTCCAGCTTGCGCCGGCTGTTAGGTGTTGTAACACAGGAAGCAATTTTATTCAATGATACTATTTTCAATAACATAGCATTTGGTATCGAGGATGCAAATGAGGAAGATGTTATCCGTGCGGCCAAAGTCGCAAATGCCCATGATTTCATAGCTAAGACGGAAAATGGATATCAAACCATTATCGGGGACCGTGGTAGTAAGTTGAGCGGTGGCGAACGTCAGCGCCTCACCATTGCACGCGCCATATTTAAAAATCCACCTATTCTTATATTAGATGAGGCCACCTCGTCACTGGATACCGAAAGCGAAAAGTTGGTGCAGGATGCGCTGTTCAAATTGATGCAGAACCGAACAAGTATCGTCATCGCGCACCGTTTGTCAACCATCCAGTTTGCGGATGAGATCATCGTGATGCAGGAAGGCCGTATCCTGGAACGGGGCAACCACAATGCGCTGATCGCAAAGAACGGTTTGTACGCGCGTTTGGTTGAGATGCAGGCGTTTTGATCTGATTTGCTTCTATGAAAATGCAGCCGTAAGTATTTTGCTTTTACTTTTTGACGAGGGTCAATTCATAGTCATTGGTCATGGGTCATTGGTCATTTGTCATTGGGACCATGAGTGATTTTGATCGATAAAAGAATGAAATCTTATTGCCGCATTGCATGTTAGATATTTCTGCCAAATAAAAAAACCGATACAACATTTGTATCGGTTTTTTTATTTAGATATGCTTATCGTCAATAATCATTGTTCTGTCCGGCAGATATCTCATCCATTACAGCTTGTGTATGGTCGAGTGCTGCTTGCAAACTGCGTTTGATCTGTGGGTCCGTTTCGTTAGCCAGCGCTTCCTGATAGGTGGTGACCAGTCCTGCTATGATGCCTGATGCAGTATAAGAAACCCAGAAATTGGCATCATCCAATGCATATTTTTTCAAGGCATCCACACCTTGAATGATGATCTCTGAGTCGGTCATGCGCTGCAGGAATGGTTCATAGTTCAACATGACAAAATAACCTTCAAAACCGGTCGCTTTGGCGAATTGTTGCATGAAGTATGCATTATCTATAGCATCGCCGCCATTGCCGAGAATACTCATCACCGTATAATTCAAATTGAAGTTGTTCGTGTTGGTGTATTTTCTGGCATATTCTACACCTTTCTTTTCATCGTTGTTGTATATCTGTACAAGTGCGGTGCCCACAACCGAATAGGAACTATCCATGATCGCGTTCAGGTAAGCCGACCACGCGTCTATACCTGTGATATCGGTCAATCGTGCCAGAGCAGATGCGCGCACATAACTTTTGGGGTCATGCTGACACATATACATGATCTTATCTTTTACCGCCTGAGATGTGCCGTTGTCCAGCACAATAGTATCCAGCGCGAATTTGCGTATCGACCAATGTTTATCATCCAAAGCCTGCACGATGGTATTATATGCTTCTGTGCTGTTATTTTGTTCAGCGGCCAGCCATTCTACAGATTCCATACGGTCCATATATAAAGGACCATGGTTGTATTGGAATACATATTCTTCAGTGGATTTATAATCTTCTTTATAACCCAATAATTGTTTTTCTGCATCCACGTTGATCAGATCGGGTTTTACCGGACAATTAAAGGTGAAGTCCTGCATCATTCTGTCGAAATAAATGCGGTGGCGTTCAACTTTGCCATTCATATAGATGTCTACATCCAAGGGCAAAACATATACCGGAGCTGTTGCAGTGTCTTGATATTGTGTCAGATGTACTGTTGCGATACCATTGTCTGCATCGTAATCATAATAAATGTCTATGGATGGATGTCCGCTGTTCAGGAACCATTCATCGAAGAACCAATGCAGGTCTTCTCCGCTGACAGACTCCATGGCAAGACGCAGATTTTCGATCTCTACAGAATTATAGGCATTATCGTTCAGGTATTTTTGTAAACCGGCAAAGAAGGCATCATCACCCAAATATTTGCGCAACATATGCAATATTCTTCCACCTTTCGCATAGGAATGTGAATCGAACATATCCTCGCGTGTATCATAATTGAAGCGGATGGTATTTACCTGTTTGTATCCCGCTTCATTCATATATGTTTGCAGGTCGTTCTCACCGAGTTGGTCCGCATCATCACGGCCATATTTATATTCTCGCCACAAATATTCTCCATAAGTGGCAAAAGATTCGTTGAGCGGAATATTGCTCCAGCTTTCGCAGGTGACCAGATCGCCGAACCACTGATGAAATAATTCATGAGATATCACATCTTCATTAGAATCATCCAGTAATTCCCTGGAGGTTTGTTGTAAAAATTCCCCGTGTAATGTCGCAGAAGTATTCTCCATGGCTCCGCTCACATAATCGCGCACCACGATCTGTGCATATTTTGGCCAGGCATATGGCACACCCAGCTTGTTGCTGAAAAAATCTATCATCTCCGGTGTATTGCCGAATATGGCACGTGCATATTTTTCATAGCTGTGTTCTACATAATAGTCAACCGGAATATTTTTCCATTTGTCATGCACAACGGCAAAGTCGCCAACTGCCATCATGAACAAATATGGTGCATGCGGTTTATCCATGCGCCAGGTATCTGTGCGTGTTCCGTCGGCATTGGCTTTGGAGGAGACCATGACACCATTGGATAAAGTGATATATTTTTTATCTACCGTCATGGCAATTTCATCTGTGCACCTTTCATTCGGTTTGTCGATGGTCGGACACCAGCAAGAGGTCGCTTCTGTTTCCCCTTGTGTCCATATTTGCACCGGTTTTTCTTTGTCTTCTCCTTTGTTATTGATAAAATACAAACCCTTATCATCGGTAATGGCTGCACTTCCACCGTGTGGTAAGCTGTTTGGTTTCGCTATATAATCGATATAGATCTGATAGGTCTCATTTTTTGTGTACGTGCGACCCAGGTCGATCTCGATCTTAAAAGTATCGGGTATCGTATCGCGATTGTAAGTATACGCAAGTGGTTTTCTACCCGTAGGTGTGATCATGGATACTTCCTTGATCTCGAATCCTTTTGCATCAAGCGATAACGTATTCGTCGGATAGAAATAGGGCTTTAGTGTAAGTGTAGCCTGACCATACATCCAGGCTTTATCCATATCAAAGGAAACTTTGAGTTTGGTATCCAGGAGATCATTCACGCGTTTTTCCGATGCGCGGTATAAGGTATTGCTGTAAGGACTTACAACGGTATCGTCATTATAGTATTCGTAATCTGAATAGTCAGAATCTTCGTAATCATAATCGTAGTCATAGTCGTAATTGTAATCGTTGTCACCAAGCGGCACATTTGTAGTATCTACGTCACCCTGATATTCTTCCGAATGATACATTTTTTTCGTGGGGTCACACTTTATGAAAAGTACAACAGCAAGTGCAGAAAAGCCCAATACCTTTAATTTCATAGTTTTGTTGTTTTTACGAATTTTGAATGGCAAATTTACCGAATATTAGATTCAAAGGAACGCGGGATTGCATAAGCAGCATATGGGAAATACGTATAAAATAACGGTAAACGGCAAGCATATATTTGAAACGGATGGATCTTCTGTCCCCGGAATGGATGCCGTTGCCGATCTGGTGAAGCTGGATGACAGGTTTTACAACCTGCTGCTGGATCAGAAAGGATACAATATAGAAGTGGTGCAGGTCGACCAAAAAGCCAAGACCGTGGTGCTCAGGGTAAATGGCAATACTTACACCGCGGAGGTGAAGGACCGCTTCGACCAATTGCTGGAGCAGATGGGCTTTTCCGGTGACGAGGAAGGGGTTGAGCGGGAGCTTAGAGCACCCATGCCGGGACTGGTTTTGGAGATCCGGGTGGCCCTTGGTCAGGAGGTCGCCAAAGGCGATCCGGTCATCGTGCTGGAGGCCATGAAAATGGAAAACGTATTGAAAGCTTCCGGGGCCGGAAAGGTGCGGAGCATTGAGACGACAAAAGGAAAAAGTGTAGAAAAAAATCAGGTGCTCATCACTTTCGAGTGAGCATATTCCTTTACAAGTATTAACGAAAGATTAGATTATTTAACGCCCGCTCAAGGTGTGTAGATATCGTGTATGCGAATTAAGCCCATGCATTTTCCGTCTAAAACAACCGGTAAAACACTCAATTGAGAGCTTCTGTTCTCCATCATGTCTACCGCTTCTTTAAGTGTTGCATGTGGACCTATCTGCACGGGCTCTTTTGTCATAATATCGCGCACAACTGTTTTTTGCATATCGATATGATTCAGCAAACATCTGCGCAGGTCACCATCGGTGATCAAACCCAATAAAGTATTTTTTGCATCTACCACACAAGCAGCGCCCAAATTATATTTTGTCATGGCAAGCAATAGCTCTCTGAATGAATCCTCTGCTTTTACTTGTGCAACATGATGCATCTCATGCATCACATCTTCTACCTTCAACATTAAATTCTTCCCTAATTGTCCGCCGGGATGAAACCGTGCAAAATCTTTCTCTGTAAATCCGCGTGCATGCATCAAGGCAACGGCAAGTGCATCGCCAATGGCCAACGCAACAGTCGTGGAAGCAGTTGGTGCCAGATTCAAGGCATCGGCTTCTTTTTCTACACTTGCATCCAATACACAGGTTGCACCGCGAGCTATAGGCGACTGAATATTTCCTGTTATAGCAATTACCGCTGATCCGGCTTCAATAAAAAAGGGCAGCAGGCGCAGCATTTCTTCGGTTGTTCCACTCTTGCTGATCACAATTACCGGATCGCCATCAACATATACACCCAGATCGCCATGTGCAGCTTCAGCTGCATGCAGAAAAACTGCCGGTGTTCCGGTGCTGCACAAAGTGGCGGTCATCTTTTGTGCAACTGCACCAGATTTGCCGATTCCGCATACCACCACCTTGCCTTTGTGATGCAGGATATGATCTACCGCCTTGTCGAATTGCGCATCGAGTTTTTCCATCGTGCGCATCAACTGTGATGATTCGAACAACAAAACGTTTTGTGCGATGTGGATATACGACATAGTCAAGGCTAAGTTAAAACTTTCTTCCTTCCAGATCTTTATATAATTCCTCCTGCGTGAGCGAACGGAAATGATCATACGTGATACGCAATCCTTCTGCTCTGCCAACTACAGGTTCCCAGTCCAATATTTTTTTCGCGAGGGCAATATCCGGTTGTCTTTGTTTCGGATCATCTACCGGAAGGTCTTTGTAGATCACTTTTTGTGTTGTCCCGGTCAGTTTGATGATCTCTTCTGCAAATTCCTGTATCGTTATCTCATCAGGATTGCCCAGATTCACAGGTAATGCATAGTCACTCATCAACAAGCGGTAAATACCTTCTACCAGGTCGTCTACAAAACAAAATGAACGCGTTTGCGAACCGTCACCAAAAACTGTAAGGTCTTCTCCCCGCAATGCCTGTCCGATGAATGCGGGCAATACACGGCCATCATTCAATCGCATGCGCGGGCCATAGGTGTTGAAGATGCGCGCTATCCGTGTTTCCAAACCGTGGTATGTATGATAGGCCATGGTCATCGCCTCCTGAAAGCGTTTAGCTTCGTCATATACACCGCGTGGGCCGACCGGATTTACATTGCCCCAGTAATCTTCTGATTGCGGATGCACCAGCGGATCGCCATATACTTCACTCGTGGATGCAACGAGTATGCGGGCATTTTTTGCTTTTGCCAGACCCAGTAAATTATGTGTGCCGAGCGAACCTACTTTTAAAGTTTGTATGGGAATGCGCAAATAATCGATAGGAGATGCCGGAGATGCAAAATGTAAAATATAATCCAGCGGTCCATCCACCTGCACATGTTTGCTCACATCGTGAAACACGAAAGTGAATGCTTTGTTATCCTGCAGATGAGCAATATTTTTTTCATCACCTGTGATCAGATTGTCCATACCGATCACATCAAATCCTGCGCGTATGAATTTGTCGCATAAATGTGAGCCGAGAAAACCTGCTGCACCGGTTATCAGTACATTAGCCATGTATTATCCGTTAAAGTGACCAACAATGCGCCGGCCTATGCTGGAATAATAAAATCCCTGTTCCTGCATTTCTTCCAGTTCAAATACATTGCGACCATCGAACAGGACAGGATGTTTCAAATGTTTTTTCATCAAAGCAAAATCCGGTGTGCGGAACACACTCCATTCGGTAGCGATGATCAATGCATCAGCGCCTTCCAATATATCATAGGGGTTTTGACCGTATGTGATCTTATCACCCAGTTGTTTGCGCACATTGGGCATCGCCTCCGGATCGAAGGCACGCACCTGAGCACCGCGTTGTAATAAAGCGTCAATTAAATATAATGCCGGCGCTTCACGGATATCATCCGTGTTTGGTTTAAAGGCAAGCCCCCATACGGCAAGTGTAATTCCCTTGAGATCGCTGCCGAAAATGCTGCTCACTTTATCCAATAAAATGATGCGTTGTTTATCGTTAACCGCCATCACCGACTGCAAAACCTGAAAATCATATCCGGCATGGTTCGACATACTTTTCAAAGCTTTTACATCTTTCGGGAAACAACTTCCGCCATATCCCACACCCGGAAATAAAAATCGTTTGCCGATGCGCGAGTCGCTTCCAATACCTTTGCGCACCATATCTACATCTGCACCAAGCAGTTCACATAAATTCGCGATCTCGTTCATGAAGGTGATCTTGGTTGCGAGAAATGCATTTGCTGCATATTTGGTCAGTTCGGCACTGCGCTCATCCATAAAGATGACCGGATTTCCCTGGCGCACAAAAGGTGCATATAATCGATTCAATATCTCGCGCGCCTGTTCACTTTCTGTGCCGATGACCACGCGTTCCGGTTTCATAAAATCTTCTACCGCCATTCCTTCGCGCAAAAATTCGGGGTTGCTCACCACATCGAAATCCGAAGTGCAATGTTGTGCGATGATGGCACGCACCTTATCTGCCGTGCCAACGGGAACGGTACTTTTATCGATGATGATCTTATAGGACGTGATCAGTTTACCCAATTGATCGGCTACTTCCAGAATATGCTTCAGATCGGCAGAACCATCTTCGTTGGGTGGTGTAGGTAAGGCCAGAAAGATGATATCGGAATGCGCAACGGCGTAGGCAATATCGGTCGTAAAGCTCAGATTCCCCTGGCGTATGTTGCGGTGAAAAAGCGTATCGAGCCCGGGTTCGTAAATGGGTACTTCACCGTTCCGCATGCGTTCCACTTTGGCCGCGTCAATATCTGCACAGATCACATGGTTGCCCGTTTCAGCAAAGCAGGTGCCCGTTACCAGGCCCACATAACCCGTTCCTATCACGGATAGTTTCATGGCGCAAATGTAAGGATAAATGGGCTGGGATTGCCTGTGGAAGCGACCTTAGATGCTGCTTCCTGTCTTCATTTTCTCGGCATTCTCGGCAATTTGCAGGGCATCAATGATCTCCTCAATATAACCGTTCATGACGTCGGGCAGATTATAGAGGGTCAGGTTTATACGGTGGTCGGTGACCCGGCTCTGGGGGAAATTATAGGTACGGATCTTGGCCGAGCGGTCGCCGGTGGAGACAAGCGTTTTGCGTTGCTTGGAGATCTTGTCGAGATGCTCGTTGTAGAATTTTTCGTAGACCCGTGTGCGCAACACCTTCATCGCTTTTTCGCGGTTCTTGATCTGTGAGCGCTCGTCCTGACATTCTGCGACAATACCTGTAGGTAAATGCGTCATGCGGACTGCACTTTCTGTTCTGTTCACGTGCTGGCCGCCCGCACCGCTCGCGCGGAATACATCCACTTTGATATCGCTGACATTGATATCCACGTCAAATTCTTCTGCTTCAGGAAGTACTGCAACGGTTGCTGCAGATGTATGCACGCGTCCCTGTGATTCCGTTTCCGGAACGCGCTGCACGCGATGCACGCCGCTTTCATATTTCAGGCGACCATATACCTGCTCACCGGTTATTTCAAAAACAATTTCTTTATATCCGCCTTTTTCACTGGCAGACATGTTGATCACTTCTGTTTTCCATCCCTGTTTATTGCAGAATCGGGTGTACATCTCGAACAAGTCACCGGCAAAAAGTGCAGCTTCATCACCGCCGGTTCCTGCGCGAATTTCCAGGATGGCATCTTTTTCATCTTCGGGATCTTTAGGGAGAAGCAATTGTTGAATTTCTTTCTCCAATATTTCCTGCTGTTCTTCCATATCGGCTATCTCTGCTTTAGCGAGCTCGCGCATTTCCTCATCCTTTTCCGATTGCAGGATGCGTTTGCTGTCCTGCAGATTGCCCAGTACGTTCTTATATTTCTCATAGGTCTCCACAACAGGTTCCATATCGCGATAATCTTTGTTCAATTGCTTGAAGTGTTTCATATCGGCAATGATCTCCGGATCGCTGAGTTGTTCCTGAATGTTCAACCAGCGTTCTTTGATGGATTGGAGTTTGGAGATGAGATCCATGGAAGGGCAAAATTAGGATAAAAGCGTCAAGTGTAGCGAGGCCACGAGGACACAATGGCTCGAAGAAGGCGCGAGGGAAATAAGGAGGTTGCTGAATCGAAAAGTGCAAGGTAGCATTACATGCAATTGGTATGGAATGAAAAGCAGACAAGAATATTAGATTTTTCAATTAATTTTAATAATAAGATGCATTTAATTTCGAAGATATTTTGGTTCCTGGTAATAGCAATTATGCCGATATTATTTTCGTGTAATCCAAAGAAAATTCAATTAATGGGAGGCTACTATATTTTTCCTGATGACCCTTCTTGTAATTGTGCAACTATTGGATTTAATCTGCCGGACACATATTTTTATCACATGCTCGTCCAAAACATTGTTCAAATGAACGGCAATCAAGATACTGTATTGATAAAGACATCTGATAAGGAAAATGAATATATGTATTATTTGATGATCCTTGATACTTTAACGGAAGATCCATTGTATCCCAACCAAATGAAAGCGGATGAATACAGGTATTACTTAAATCATTTCCAGGCTGACTATGTCTATTCCTTTTAATTTTAAGCGCTAAGCTTTAATTAATCATTTTTTGGCGTTTAGAAAAAATTCTAATATAAATATCACATACTGAAGGCCCAGTCTTGACCATCAACGTAATCCATCACAGACCTCCCGACGTCCCGACCCCGGACCTACCGACTAACTCCTCCTCCAAACGACCACACTCCTTGCCTTTCTCCCATAAATAACCCCATCCTTTACCTGTACTTGTATTACATCTGCATCGGGAATAACCCATGTCTGCGTTTCCTGTGTTGTGATATCATAAAAAAATCCCTTTCCTTCATGTATACCTATCAACAATTTGTCATTCCACTGATAATACTGCGATGCGGGTACCTGTAATACGTACAATAAATTCGCATAACTGTCGAAAACAGCAATATCACCGGAGGTTGAACAAACGTATACTTTATCGTCTGCTGCTAAAAGGGAAATACTGTCGTAATTCTTGTCCAACAGCACATCGAAGGGCTCGCTGCTGTTCAATGTAGTACCAGTGGCATCCAGGCGCAGCAATTTTCTGCTCAAAGCATCATATATCCACAACCTGTCGCTTTCCGCTTCACGACATACTGCTGTCACTAAACGCTGCGTATTATCACTTGCTTTGTTGAGCTTCAATGTAGATAATGGAGATAAATAATTATCGAGTGTGACAACGGTTTGCGCTTCCGGATAGAACACCAACACTTTCAATGGGTTCGATGCATCGATAAAGGATGCATGTCCCAATAATTTATTGCTGTAGGTGATGGATTCCCCTTCAGCGAGATCGCGGCGCACGATCTCATTTTTTGTGTTGATGAGATATACACGCTGATAGGGATCTGTTGTAAAATAACTGCTGCTTATGGCTATGGTCTGCCGTATCGTATCACCTGCATATAATGCAGTGGAGGTGATAAGCAATATGACCAGCAGTTTATTCTTCAAAATATTTTAATAAGGTTTTCTCCCCGTCAAAAACGGCATAGGAGCAATGTGTCATCCAGTCGCCGAGATTGATAAAGGTAGATGTTTCATGTAACGCAAGTTCCAGGCAGATATGTCTGTGCCCGAAAATAAAATAATCGAAATGCCTGTGCTCCAGAACAGAATTTGCATATTGTATCTGCCATTCTTTATCCTCTCCCAAATACTGTTCCATGTTGTTCGACTTCCGGCTTCTCCTGCTGAAAAAGTTGGCAATACCAATGGCGATATCGGGATGCAGCAGGCTGAACATTTTCTGATTCAGTTTGCCGGTAAAAATGCGCTTCATGAATTTGTATCCGCGGTCACCCGGGCCAATGCCATCGCCATGTCCGATCAGAAATTTTTTCCCGTTCAACTCGAGTTCCAGGTTTTTTCGGTGCACCGGTATGCCCAACTCTTTTTCAAAATAACCGAACATCCACAGGTCGTGATTACCGGTGAATACCTGTATGTCAATGCCCTGTTCTTTCATGTTCGCGAGCTTGCCCAACAAGCGCACATATCCCTTTGGTACCACATGTTTGTATTCAAACCAGAAATCAAAAAGATCACCAACTAAAAAGATCTGCCTGGCATCGTCTTCAATGGAGTATAACCAGCGCACTATTTTTTTCTCCCGTTCGAGGCTCGAACCGTGATCGGGAATCCCAAGATGAAAATCGGAGGCGAAATATACTTTATCCCTCGGCATGCATCCATTTTAGCGGAAACTGATCGATGAGGAAAACATATACCGCGCGCGGGCCATGTGCCCCGAGCACCAACGTTTTTTCTATATCGGCAGTACGGCTGGGTCCTGTGTTCAAATTCAACATGGAAGGAAAATTGCCGTTGTATTTTTTGCGCACTAAGGCAAATCCATCCTGTATATCTGCAACGATCTGTTCTGTGGATGCGATCACCAGATGTACTTCCGGATATATCGGCATGGTGCGTCCATTCGGCTGGCGACTGCTCAATAAAATACTTCCGGTTCGCGCAACCAGTGCTTCACACATTGTAATACCTACCTGGGTGTCTTGTACCGCAGCATCCGTATCGTAATTGATGAATGCCTGCCTGTCGAACATGGCGTGTAATTCCGGTTCATAACAGGTAATGCGCGTGTATTGATTATGCCCGATCAATTCTTTCAGATTCTCCACGCATTCCTTTTCATTTTCACAAAAAACGAAATGGCCATTTACATGCGTGAATTCCGTGGCGAACTGTATATCCAAAGGCTCATCGTCGGTCTGGTATACCGGTCCCGTAGCTTCGGTTTGTGGAAAAGGCTGCTTCACCGATGAGAGCAAGGCCTGCCGTATTTTGGTGAGCATGGCCTCCTTATTCGAACTGTTGCGCGCCATAGAATGTAAAGGTCGGAAAAATCACACAATCGCCGGAAAAGCCTTGTGCATAAGCATAAAAAAGGGCATATACCACCGTGATATATGCCCTGTATATTTTTCCGGATTACTTATTCTTTTTCTGTATCCTCCGTTTCGCTGACCGCTTCGATGGTTTCGCCTGCCGCCTCTGTGGTCAGGTCTTCATGCATTTTATGCTCTTCAAACGGACGCACGCCGATCAATCTTTCCATATCGGATTTAAAGATGATCTCCTTCTCCAGCAATTCCTGCGCGATCACTTCCAATTGATGCTTTTTGTCTTGTAACAATGCTTTGGTGCGGATATAAGCTGCATCAATAAGTTTGCGCACTTCCTCATCTATCACGGTAGCCGTTTCTTCACCGTAGGGTTTGCTGAAGCGATAATCCTGCTGTGGATCGTTGAAGGAGATATTGCCTATCTTATCATTCATACCATATATGGTTACCATGGCGTACGACATCTTTGTGATACGCTCCAGATCATTTTGTGCGCCGGTGCTCACCTTGCCGAAAATAATATCTTCCGCAGCCCTGCCTCCCAGCGTCATGCACATCATATCTATGAGCTGCTCTTTGGTATATAGATATTGTTCCTTCGGCAGGTATTGCGCATAGCCCAATGCAGCGATACCACGCGGAACGATGCTCACTTTCACCAGTGGATCAGCATATTCCAGGAACCATCCACAGATAGCATGTCCGGCTTCGTGGTAGGCGATGATCTTTTTCTCATCGGGAGAGATGATCTTATTCTTTTTCTCCAGACCACCGATCACACGGTCGATGGCATCGTTGAAGTCTTGCAACTCCACGAATTTCTTTCCGCGGCGCGCAGCGATAAGCGCAGCCTCATTACATACATTCGCTATATCGGCACCTGCGAAGCCGGGTGTTTGCAATGCCAGCTTATGGGCATCCAGATCCGGTTCTACCTTGATCGGTTTCAGGTGCACTTTGAATATCTGCTCGCGTCCGGCGAGGTCCGGTTTGTCGATGGCTATCTGCCTGTCGAAACGGCCCGGGCGCAACAACGCCGGATCGAGCACGTCAGGCCTGTTGGTAGCAGCGAGTATGATCACACCTTTGTCGGTGCCAAATCCGTCCATTTCTACCAGCAACTGGTTCAGGGTGTTCTCCCGTTCGTCGTTGCTCTGTATCATGTTCTTCCCGCGCGCACGGCCAATGGCATCTATCTCATCGATAAAGATGATACAAGGTGCTTTTTCCCGGGCCTGGCGGAAGAGGTCGCGCACACGGCTTGCACCCACACCTACGAACATCTCCACGAAATCTGATCCTGAGATGCTGAAGAAGGGCACCTGCGCTTCACCCGCCATGGCTTTTGCCAGAAGGGTCTTCCCGGTTCCCGGGCTGCCCACCAGCAGAACGCCTTTGGGTATCTTACCGCCCAGGGAGGTGTATTTTTTCGGATTCTTGAGGAAATCTACCACCTCCATCACTTCTTCCTTCGCTTCGTCCAGTCCGGCCACATCGTTGAAAGTGACATTCACTTTGGTGTCTTTATCGTAGAGGTTAGCTTTCGATTTTCCGATATTGAATATCTGTCCGCCTCCGCCCATACCGGCACCACCGGTAACGCGGCGCATCACGAAAAGCCAGATCAGGAGCATCAGACCGATCGGAATGATCCAACCGAGCAAGCCCACCAACACGTTGCTTCTTTCTTCATAGGAAGGATATATCTTGTTGTCATCGGACCAGCCATTCTGCCATTCCTGTAATTGATTGACAAAAGCCTGCGAGTTGCCGATAGGTATCTTGTACTGCGGGCCTTTTTCGGGCACTTTGTCCTTGGCATAGGGGTCTTCCTTCAGCCTGTCGCTTTTGATATAAACTTCTGCATAGGTGTCATTAACGATAACAATGCGGTTCACATCCCCTTTGTCGAGCATCTCGGTTCTGAATTTCTTCGAATCTTTTTCCGTAACAGACTTCCTGCACCGGGAAGAAGTACGGGTGCGATCAGCACCATGGCGATCACAATATAATCAGTAGAAATTGAATGCCAACACCAGTTGGCGCACCCTTCAGTTCTCATTTGTCATGATTATTAAAATCTGACTCATGCAGTAATCATGATTGTATTTAATTAACTCTTTTTGCGTATGCGAATAGGTACCACAGGTCCTCCCAGCTGGTAGAAATACCTTTTTTCCTTGTAGAAGATGTGCACTACAACATCTGCATAATCGATCAATATCCATTCGGCCTGGTCAAATCCCTCTTTGCCGTATGGTTGCCTTCCCGTCTCTTCAAACATTTTTTCCGTGATATGGTTTCCGATGGCCCGCACTTGTGTGGTGGAGGTGGCATCGCAAATGATGAAATGGTCGGCAACGGCATCCCGGATCTCTGTCAGGTCAAGATGAACGATGTCTTCCCCTTTTTTATCCTGGATACAGTTTATGACGATGTCTGTGGTGGAATATTTTAATCCTGCTATGGAGGCCGGCTTTTTTCTCACTTACTTTGTACTGAACCGCAAAATTACGAATTCTTTTGCGCCCTCTGCGTGATACATCATACATAGGAAAGGTGCTCCACTACTACGATAGCACCGACAGCACCAACAGCAGGATGCATGCCATGCTGTCGGATAAAACCTCGTATGTACAGGAAGGCACCCTGGTGCTTGCAGGCACCCAAACGGCAGGTCGCGGGCAGCGTCAAAATGTATGGGCCGACAGGCAGGGTTCTTCCGTTCTGGCCACGGTCCTGTTCAAACCGCAGCTCAGCGATGTAAAAAAGGTATTTTATCTCAATAAGGCAGTAGCAGTTGCCCTGCAGAATGCCATAGCCATATATTGCCCGGATGTCCGGATCAAATGGCCGAACGATATACTGTCGAATGGAAAAAAGATAGCCGGCATATTGATAGAAAATGGTTTTGCCGGTAATACACTCACATCGGTTGTATGCGGCTTCGGTATCAATGTGCTGCAGGATACATTCCCGGATGAACTGCCTCATGCCACCAGTAGATATATGGTATCAGGCAAGCGACCCGATCTTGCGGAGGTTTTGCAAACTGTTGCGCAGGCATTGGAAAGCACATACGATCTGTTCAGGGCCGGCGCATATCCAGATATCGATAAAATGTATCATGAGCATTTATTCGGCCTGCATATTCAACGGCCTTTCCTGTTTAAAAATGAACCGGTACAGGGCGTTATACAAGGGGTGCATGTAGATGGCTCATTGAAATTGCAAATTGAAAACCGTGTACACTCGGTTAATTTGCAAGATGTGCAATATATTTTATAGAAAGGTGCGTCACAATATCCGTGTTACGCGGATAATTTTTGATTTTGTTCGCGTACATATATAGTACTCTATATATAGAGAGAGTACGGAATTTCCCGCAAAAGTAAAAGTGATTTTCGCTTTGCATGTCGTGCGCATGTATGTATTATTGTTTCATTATTTAACCCTTAAAAGCAATAATCCATGAAATGTAAATGCGTATTTCCGCCGCAAAGCGGACCACCCGGTGTATCCCATATATGCCGGAATTATCTCTTCCTTTTGATCCTGTGTGTATCCGGGCAAATGTTCGCACAGGCGGGTCAGATTAAATATGTTGTACAATATGTGGAAGAATGCAGTGCGATACATGAAATATCGGATACCATAACCGCTTTTTCCATTCCTGATCGCAATGCATTATTACCGCAATTTACGCGCGATTCTGTGCTGACCATTGTCTACAACAACAATACCTTTAAAACAACGATCTGGCATTTGGAAAATTCTGCTTATGAAGACTGGATGACAAGGCCTGCAAAAACCGTAATTGACAAAACGCAGACAAAAGTGTATGATGCTGACAACCATGTATTATATGCTATTCCGCACAGCCCGGTATATAAGGCGCAGCTCAACGGTTTAAAGAATTATCTCACAACCAACAATATAAAGATCGTGCCGGTTTACGACGCGTTGAACAATGTATTGAAAACAGCATATATTGATAGTGGCTTCGTGTATACAAATTTGGGTGGAGGTGATCAGCAATTTGTAAAGGATAGCATAACCGTTCTGTTCAATAATAATCTGCACGCAAATGCATTACGGATAGATGATGCCGACGGCAATGAGAAATACTATTTCCGACGCGGTTTTGCTGTCAACAGCATCGGCCAATTAACTGAATCGTATTCTATCGAAAGAAAATGGGATGTGCATTTCCCCGCCAACTGTGTGCGAAGCACGGAGATAAAACGATTTATTGACTACAGACTCACTACGGGGATTTTCCGCGAAGAATTAGCTGAAGATGAACAAACGGATCTTCAATTGACAGTGTCTCCTAATCCCGCAAGTAACACATTGCACCTTGAATGGAATGCAGAAGGCGCGAAAACAGGGGTCACTGTGATCGACATTACCGGAAAACAGGTAGTGGAATGGCATACAGATGCTGTCACAAACACGGCGGATCTTGACATACATGATCTGGAAAATGGTTTGTATTTTGTGCGCATTGCCATTGATGACAATGTGTGCACACAATCGTTTATTAAAAATTGAACACGATTAAATGCACGAAAATGAAAAAATATTTATTCTATATACTATTGATCTGGCCGGGTATACATATATATGCTCAAACCGGATTGGATTGCCCGCAACCTGTAAACGGTTTGCAGATCATTAATAAAATTCCGGTGGATCATATACCGGATAATTTTACTGACGATGTTTGGATAGGCCCTACATTACTTGTTGACAGGCCCGTATTTTTTATTCATGGTTTGGGAGGACAGGGTGATGAAGACGGAACTGTGGGTATCAGTTGGAGCCAGGCCTCACTTTGGTCAGAGTTGAACTATATGATCAATTCCCGCCGACCGGATTATGCAGATGTTTCTCTTTCTTTTGCTGCCGCTGAATTAAAAGGCGATCTGGAAACATATGGAGATGGAAGCATGGATGCATTTTTAATTGCACATAGTCAGGGAGGCATCGTAAGCAGGCAGATAGATTACTACTATTATACAGGTGAGCTTGGTCCTGAGCCGCGCACCTTCGGTGGATTGGTAACCTTTGGTTCTCCGCATCATGGGGCCATGATCCTGAATAACCGCGATGCCATGATGAGCTGGGCAGGTGATATGTGCAATGCCATGATATCTGGCCCTGTGATCGAATATGTGGAAAGCAATTTCTGGCTGGACCTCTTATTGAATGACTATATCACACAAGACGGTTTTGAAGATATCATCTGTAACACCTTTGAAAATAATCTTGCACCCTTTCTGTTTAAAGATTATTTCAGCGGAATAACAGAGAGTTATATGGTGGGAAGTGAAGAACTTGAAACACTGAATGATTTTACACCCGAGATCCCCTACGTGTGCTTTTACGGCGAAGAAACCGAACCATTGATCTGGAATACACTGGTGCATGCTTTACCCGGTCATGAACCGAATAACGCACTTACATATGGTATGGAACCTTTTGGTGCAACAGACGATCCGACACTCGCCGAATATATGGATGACCTTACAGGCAGATATGCATTGAAATATCTCGCATACGATTATCTGGCAGATGTATATTACGACCTGTATACAGGTTTTGACGCAGCAACACTTTTTTGTTGGCTCTTTCCGCTATGCGGCGTAGAAGCTGCTGATAGTTATGATGAATGTTCTGCGATCAGCGCTGCATATAAAGAAGGGTACGATTGGTGCATACAGGCAAATGCTAACTGGAAAGGATTCATCGGCGCATCAGAATGGGTTGAAGACGTACCCACTTGTCATTGTATGGATTGGGGGCCTCTGGGCGATCTGGATGAAGAGTTTTATCCCGCATCTCCGGACGGCACCTGTGCAACAGAAGATGAGAATACGAATTGTTGGCTGGAGAATAATTTTGTTTTACTCGAAAAGCCTTCAGATGGTGTCGTGTTGGTGGAATCAGCATCCGAATGTCTCGGACAAATACCGGTAATACCGCCATACGACAGGAAAATGGAAGGAAGCAATCATTTCAGTATGCGCAATGATGCAAACACGGAATTGAAACTTATCGAGTTGTACGCCGGCCATCATGGCGATTATTTTTATACAGCACCCAGATGATCATGAAACATATTTTGCTCATATGGAATATCACTCTTCTTCTGAGCGCCTGCTCGGAAGAAGAGCCTTTGCTGAACGGAAACTATCCGAATGTGCCCTATGATCCAAACGTCGTTCCCTTGGAATTGGTCTGGAAATATCCATTGTACGCTGATACACTTCCTGTTTTGAGTATGGCGCCTATGCTATATCAAAATGGTGTGTTGGTGAGCAGGCAAACGATGACACTGGGTTTGGATGCTACCATGATGCTGCTCGATACAAACGGAACAGGTCCGATATGGACAACAGATCCTTCCTTCTGTGATGAATGTCATAGCCTCAGCATTTTGAGCGGAGATGGTAATGCGATATGGCAGAATATATTTATTGGATTGTGTGATGCAGATCCGCGGGCAGTGGATATGAACACCGGTTCGGTATTATGGCACCATACGATAACACCGGGGCACGGACCGCGTATCAGCATATTACAAGATGAAGTGTTTCATACCAATAACACCGGGATCAATCCATTTACATCCACTTCCATTGTGCGTTCAAAGATCATCGACAATGTGTGGGATACGATCATTACCATAAATGCTGTAGATGCATATTCTGTTCAAATAGAACCGCCTGCCTTTGATTTTAATGCGCAAGGGGATACGTTGCTATTCTTCCAGGTGCGCGGATGGAAGTCGGGGCCCTATGACGAAAAATATGATCTCTATGCATATAACATGAGCGCTGATTCTATGGTATGGGTAAAATATGATCCCGATCCGTTTGGCGGAAGCGCTATTTACCCGCCGACGATATATGATCACAAAGTTTATTTCCAGGCGGCCTGGACATTGTATTGTTATGATGAGTACAGCGGAGAAGAGCTTTGGCATCAGAATATGCCCATCGGCACGGAAGATCTGTTGTACAGTAATTTGTTGATCGCAGAAAATAAACTGATCGTTAAAACAAGCGGTGAAACTTTGTATGCTTTTGATCCCGTCTCGGGAATGCAATTGTGGAAGGCCGATGATGTGGGCGCATCCCCAAGCGATATGGTGTATTTTGAAGGTGTTGTGTACTATGGAAGTGGCGGCGACGGGAATATCCATGCTGTGAATATTTCGAGCGGGGAACAATTGTGGGAATTGGATGCAGGAGAAAACAATGGCGTATTTTGGTCGTCCGTAGTCATCGATCCGCTGTTGCGCAGATTATACGCGCACAACAATATCTATCTGTATTGTTATAAACTGTAACCTCTAAATTCCATATATGCAAATCAAAAAACAATTACTTATTGCATGCGCTGTCTTGCTGTCGGCTGTTAGCGCGCACACCCAAATCACACAAGATGTTTCTCTTTCCGTTGGCTATGCCGGCCTGTTACAAAACGGCGACGATGATCTCACCATTCAAACAGGACCGGTTGGTGTACTCTACACACTGCAATATGCTGTGCAGTTCGGTCGCGTTGGAATATTGATGACACCTTTTATTGAATATCATATCGGGAAAAAAGAAGAAGATATGTTGCAATATTTTGCCGATAACGGCATTGATGCGAGCACTTTTTTACAGGGAGCTGCCCTGGATGACGGTATATTGCTGGGGGCAAGAGTCGCACTGTGGAATATGGACGGGAATGCAAGACCGCAGATCTATCTCCATCTGCAATCGGGTCCGGCCTCTTGTACCGTGAATAAAGGTTATGTGCAATATACATTGGGTGGAGATACCTATGCCGTACATGCGGAGGAAGCTATGGCCCTGGGCCTTGCTTCCAATATTGGTTTGGATGCGCATATCCTTGGCAAGGGACATGTGCAGTTCGGCATTTCAGCCGGTGTGCAACATATACAAGCCAATGTTCCAGTAGCAACTTCAACAACGGTGCTGGGTGGTGAAACCACAAATAGTACCGAAATATTTATATGGAGACAAACAGAGATCTATGGGTTGGCAATGCTGATCATTCCGATACAGTAGTTCAGAAAACTTTGCCGGCAATAGCCGTCATCACTTCGGAATTGCCCATGGTATAGTAATGGATACAGGGTGCATGGTGTGCAACCAATTCTTTTGATTGTGCGATACACCATTCCATTCCTGTTTGGAGAACAGCCTCTTTCGTTTTGCATTTTTCAATGGCTTCACTCAAAGCCTCCGGAATATCCACATGAAAGATGCCGGGGATACTATGTATCTGCGAAGCCGCTGTAATAGGTTTGATACCCGGGATAATGGGGACATTAATACCGGCTTTTCTGCATCTATCCACAAAATCAAAATATTTTGCATTGTCGAAGAACATCTGCGTCACAATATATTGTGCACCGGCTTCTACTTTTGCTTTGAGGTATTTTAAGTCGGTATGTACATTCGGACTTTCAAAATGTTTTTCGGGATAACCCGCAACGCCAATATTGAAACCGGTTTTTAATCCGTCCATCAGGTCTTCTTCCAGATACTTACCATTATTCATGCGCATCACCTGTTGCACCAATTCCAATGCATATTTATGGCCGCCCGGTTCAGGAATGAAGTTCCTTTCGTTTTTTGGTGCATCGCCGCGCAGTAATAAAACATTTTCAATACCGAGATACCACAGGTCAATAAGGGCATCTTCCGTCTCTTCCTTGCTGAAACCTCCGCAAATAATATGCGCTACTGCATCTACTTTATATTTGAATTGTATGGCTGCACAAATGCCTACAGTGCCGGGCCGCTTGCGGATGAATACTTTTTCGAAACTGTCGTCGCCGCGTTTCTTATACATATATTCACTGCGATGGTAGGTAACGTTGACAAAAGCCGGTTTGAATTCCATCAGTGGATCCAGCATGCCATATATATTCTGTATGCTTTTGCCTTTCAATGGCGGCAGTATCTCAAAGGATAGAAGGGTTTGTTTACCCTTGTGGATATGTTCGGTTACCTGCATATAAAGAGATGCAAATATACATGCCACTGCACTAAGGATATACTGATGCAGATTTTCTGTGTAACTCTTGCTTTCACATTACCTTTGCGCCATGCATATATTATTGATAGGATCGGGTGGAAGAGAACATGCCCTTGCCTGGAAGATACGTCAATCGAAAAGTTGTACGCGTTTGTCCATCGCGCCGGGCAATCCGGGCACGGCCCGGGTAGGTATCAACGTGCCCATCCCTGTCTCTGACCAAAAAGCGATCATGGCATTTTGTGTAGAAGAAAAAGTGGATATGGTGGTAGTGGGGCCTGAAGATCCGCTGGTGCATGGTATAGTCGATGCTTTCCGTCAGGACACGCGTGTTCAACATATTCCGGTGATAGGTCCTGATGCTGCATGCGCGCAGCTGGAAGGGAGTAAAGCTTTTGCTAAAGCATTCATGTTGCGAAACGGAGTGCAAACACCTGCGTATAAAGAATTTAGCGCGGCCGATAGTATAGAAGCTGAACGATATATCCGGCAACATAGCATGCCGGTGGTGTTAAAAGCGGATGGACTTGCTGCAGGCAAAGGAGTGATCATTGCGCAAAATGCAGATGAAGCGATCCTCGCCATGCGATCCATGTTCGATGGAAAATTTGGTGATGCCGGCAATAAAATAGTTATTGAAGAATTTTTACAAGGCATAGAATTAACAGTGATCATACTCTGCGACGGCGCACATTATCTGATATTACCGCCTTCTAAAGATTATAAGAAAATTGGCGACGGGGATACCGGATTAAATACCGGAGGTATGGGAGCTGTTTCACCACCTTCTTTCGTAACGGATGTATTTATGCAGAAAGTGCAGGAGAAGATCATCGATCCCACTTTACGTGGATTGCAGAAAGAAGGTATGCAGTACACCGGCTTTTTATATTTCGGTTTGTTCAAGTGTGGCGAAGAGCCCTATGTTATTGAATACAACGCGCGCATGGGTGATCCCGAGACTCAAGTGATCATGCCGCGTTTGCAAAATGATATCCTTGATCTTTTTCTCGCCGTGCATGCAGGAACCTTGCAGATGCATGAAACAAAGACCGACCCGCGCGCTTGTTCCACCGTAATACTGGCCAGCAGCGGTTATCCGGAGCATTTTGACAAAGGTGCCGTCATCAGTGGTTTGGAGAATGTAGAAGATTGTATGGTGTTCCATGCCGGCACTTCTATGAGCGACAAAGGAGAACTCATTACAGCAGGGGGCAGGGTATTGGCCGTGAGCGCCTATGGAAATGATCTCACTGAGGCATTGCGCACCTGTTACGTGAATGCAGGACGGATATATTATGCAACCCGGTATTTCCGCAGAGATATCGGCTGGGATAATGTATAAATCCTTTCATTTTACCTTTTTCCGGACCATTCCCGTATCTCTTTTTTCGAAAAGTGGAAATTCCTGTCCGGTATAAAATACCTGTAACGCTTTTATAGCGACACTTTCAAGCACTTCACGCAACAAAAAGATATGCTTTGAACGGATGGAAACCGCGGGTTTTTGTCACTTTTTAAATGAAACAAACGGCCGTGCTTTGCAGTTACATAGTCAAACAGAAAGAAAAAACTGAATATGAAAAAAGTAACAATTCTTCTCGCAACTGCCTTTACCGTATTGGCATTTGCATCTTGCAGCAAAGATGATATCTCAAAGGTGACCATAACCGAAGCCGAAAAACTGGCGATAGGTTCCTGGAAAGTGAATTATTATTATGATAACAGCGATGGCGTAAGTAACGACTTCAACGGATATACATTTGATATCAATCCCGACGGCACGGTAGTAGCGCATATCGGCGGCACAGACCACTACGGCACCTGGCTTATCAAGAATAGTGATGACGACCCGAATTACGATAAAGAGATCGAATTCGTGATCTCCGGAGATGCTCAGATGGATAAGCTCGACGGCAAGTGGCTGATCACCGAAGTAACAGATACTACCTTGAAATTGAAGGATGATACACCTTCCGAGGAGATACATTTCACCAATCTATAGTTTGCGTGTTACCTCAACCTGCCCCGAAAGGCCGAAAAAAGGGGCAGGTTTTTTTCAGCAAATGAGTAAATGTGACAGGTTAATATAGAATTTCACTTTTATAAAGTACTGGTTAGCAATAATATACGATATAAAAATGTGACAATTGATATTTATCCGGTCATGCAACGCTTAGTCCATAATCTTAGTTTTTACAGTAAACCGAACTAAAAAGAATTTTATGAAAGTGCTTCGTTTCCTCCCGGTGGCTTTTTTTGCTGCCGCCATATTCTCCTCTTGCTCAAAGAGCGAAAACCCCGATCTGTCTATCATCCAGGCGGAAAGTGTGATCCCGGGATCCTATAAGATGCATTTTTACAGTGATGAAACAGGGGCCGATAATCCTTTTGTGGGTTATACCTTCAAATTCAATGCAGGAGGTATTTTGCTGGTGGATGATGGCACAACGGAATATAATGGGTTGTGGACCATCGAGAATGCGGTCAATAGCGACACTTATGATCAGGAAGTGCAGATCAGTATTTCCGGCACAGATGATCTGGATAAGCTAAGTAATGTATGGTATGTGTTTGAAGTGACAGATGTTTCTATGTTTTTGGAAGGCACGGGCATAGACAATAAGGCTCAGTTTATTAAATTTTGAATATAAACGATCATGACGTGACCCCGATGGCAGCTAACCATCGGGGTTATTTTTGTCCATTATGCCAAACAAACGTTTGGTATAATTAAAAATCTCAATATCTTTGGCCTATGCCGGTGCGTAAAGTAGAAAAGTTCGATATCATTAAAGAGGCCCTTCGCCTCTTTAGAACACAAGGCTATCATAAAACTACCATGGCCAACATAGGGGATGCCTGTGGCCTGCTCAAAGGAAGCATCTATCATTATTTTTCCTCCAAAGAAATACTGATGCGCGAAGTGCTTGACTTCCTGCGTGATTATTACCGGGATAAAGTTTTTGCGTTTGCATTCGATACGGAATTGCCGGCATCGGAACGACTCCGTCTGCTGAGTGAAAAAAGTCTGGACGTCTTTTCTAATGGCGACGGTGCATGCCTTATGGCAAACATTGCCATGGAAACCAACGATGTGGTCCCGGAATTCAGAAAGCCCATCCGGGCATTTTTTGATGATTGGGTAGAGGCACTCCGCCATATTTATAAAGAAAGATATAGTGATGATGCCGCCACCTTTTTCGCGAAGGAAAGCGTTTGCGCCATTGAAGGCGCCGCCATGCTCATGCGTATTTATAACGACCGGTCCATTTTAGAAAAAGCGCATACCATGATCATGGAAAAATTTGAGAAAGCAACCAAAGATGCATTGATCAATTAAAACATTATGATCGCAGAAATAGAAACATTGGATAAAAAAACAAACCGCACAACCAGACGATTGATCCGGAAAGTTGCCGTTTTGGGCAGTGGTGTGATGGGCAGCAGAATTGCCTGCCACTTTGCAAACATAGGTGTGGAAGTGATCCTCCTGGATATCGTTACGCCGGGATTATCCGAAACGGAGATCACCATTCCGGCGAAAAGAAATGCGTTAGTGCAGAATGCACTGCAGAGTGCACTGAAACAAAATCCATCTCCTGTATACAACAAAAAGGTCGTAGAAAAGATAAGGATCGGAAATCTGGAAGATGATGTACAGGACATCGGTTCATGTGATTGGATCATTGAAGTGGTGGTAGAAAATCTGGATATTAAAAAACAGTTGTTCGAGAAAGTAGATGCGCTCCGAACTCCGGGGACATTAATTACTTCTAATACATCGGGCATCCCCATCCATTTAATGGTAGAAGGGAGGTCCGATGATTTTAAAAAGCATTTTTGCGGAACACATTTTTTCAATCCGCCGCGCTATTTAAAATTGCTGGAGATCATACCCGCTCCCGGAACCGACCCTGCTATCATTTCTTTCCTCATGGATTATGGTGAACGCTTTCTCGGTAAAACAACAGTACTGTGTAAAGACACACCGGCCTTCATTGCAAATAGGATTGGCGTATTCAGCATCATGGCTGTAATGCAGGTAATGCGCGATCTGGGTTTGCGTATCGATGAGGTAGATGCACTCACCGGACCGATATCAGGACGTCCCAGATCTGCTACTTTCCGTACCACTGATGTGGTTGGTATCGATACCATGGTGAAGGTTGCGCAAAATACATATGCGGCTTGTCCGAATGACACTGCACGCGATCTGTTTATCATGCCCGATTATATTATGCAAATGGTAGAGAAAAAGTGGTTGGGAGATAAAACCGGTCAGGGCTTTTTTAAAAAAGTGAAAAAGGCAGATGGTACATCCGAGATATTGGTGATCGATCCCGCGACCTTAGCATATGGACCTACTGCTAAAGCCAAATTCGCAACATTGGATGCCGCAAAACCGATCGACGATCTGCGCGAAAGATTAAAAACCCTGCATGCCGGTGCAGATAAAGCAGGGGAATTCTATCGCAAAGTGAGCGCATTGGTGCAAGCCTATATTTCACATCGCATTCCGGAGATCACCGACGACCTGTATAAAATAGATGATGCCATGCGCGCAGGATTCGGTTGGGAATTGGGCCCCTTCGAGACATGGAATGTTTTAGGTGTGCAACATATGGTTGGGATCATGGAGGAGCTTGGTAATAAACCGGCAGACTGGGTATACACTATGTTGCAAAATGGAAATGCTACCTTCTACAAAGCGGAAAACGGTAAAAGAAAATACTACGACATTCCTTCTGCAACGTATAAACCCATTCCGGGAACGGATGCATTTGTGTTGCTGGATAATTTCCGTACACAAAAACCGGTGTATCAAAATGCAGGCGTCACCTTGCACGATATCGGTGATGGCATATTGAATCTGGAGTTCCATACAAAAATGAATGTGATAGGCAGCGAGATCTTAGAGGGAATCAATAGATCTGTTTCTATCGCAGAAAAGGAATACCAAGGTTTGGTCATAGCAAACGAAGCCGCTAATTTTTCCGCCGGCGCAAATATTGCCATGATGCTCATGCTCGCAATAGAACAAGAATACGACGAATTGGATATGGCGATTCGCATGTTTCAAAATACAGTTGCACGTGTGCGCTTTTCGGGCATACCGGTTGTTATTGCTCCAAAAGGATTGACCCTGGGTGGTGGATGCGAAATGACCATGCATAGCGATATGGCCGTGGCTGCTTCTGAAACATATATTGGTTTGGTGGAAGTAGGAGCAGGATTAATACCGGCCGGCGGTGGTACCAAAGAACTTGCTGTTCGCGCAAGTGATAAATATTTTGCAGGTGACATAGAGATACCTACTCTGCAGGAAATGAGCTTGACCATTGCTACTGCAAAAGTTGCAACCAGTGCGCGCGAAGCATTTGATATGGGCATATTGCGCAAAGGCCTGGATCGTGAAGTGATCTCAGAGCGCCGGCTGATAGCCGAGGCAAAACAGGCTGCGTTGGAACTGGCCGAGAATGGATATACCCAACCGCAACCGCGCAAGGATATTAAAGTATTGGGAAGAACTGCATTGGGAAGTTTTTATGTGGGCATAGCATCCATGCGTATGGCTGGTTATATCAGTGCATATGATGAGCATATTGCACAAAAAGTATGTTATGTATTATGTGGTGGTGATCTGTCGCAACCAACCCTTGTGTCGGAACAATATTTACTCGACCTGGAAAGGGAAGCATTTCTTTCTTTGCTCGGTGAGAAAAAAACACTGGAACGCATGCAGCATATATTGAAAACAGGTAAACCTTTAAGAAATTGATCATGGGACAATTACAAGAAGCATATATCGTTGCAGGTTTGCGTTCGGCAGTGGGAAAAGCACCGCGTGGTACTTTCCGCTTTATGCGTCCGGACGACCTCGCCACACAGGTGATACACCAATTATTGGCTCAGGTACCGCAATTGGATCCTGCACGCGTGGAAGATCTTATTGTGGGAAATGCAGTGCCGGAAGCGGAACAAGGTTTGCAAATAGCAAGACAAATAGCTTTACAATCCTTGCCAAAAACTACCGGTGGTATGACCGTGAACAGGTATTGCGCTAGTGGTATCGAAACAATAGCTATTGCAACTGCAAAGATCCGATCGGGAATGGCAGATTGCATTATAGCCGGTGGAACGGAAAGTATGAGCCTGGTGCCGACAGCAGGTTGGAAAATTGCGTTGAATTATACGGTGGCAAAAGAACATCCGGAATATCTGATCGGTATGGGATTGACGGCAGAAAATGTGGCGGAGAGATTTCATGTTTCTCGGGAAGATGCAGACTTGTTCTCCCTGCATTCGCATGAAAAAGCAATTCAGGCAATAGATAATGGATATTTCAGCAAGGGTATTGCACCGATAGAAGTGACAGAGGTATACGTGAATGAAAAAAATAAACGAGCGGAAAAAAAATATAAAGTGGATACCGATGAAGGACCGCGCAGAGATACGAGTATAGAAGCACTCGCAAAACTGAAACCGGTTTTTGCCGCAAAAGGTGTTGTTACTGCCGGCAATAGTTCGCAGACTTCTGATGGCGCAAGTTTCGTTTTGGTTATGTCTGAGCGGATGGTAAAAGAACTGAACCTGCAACCGATAGCACGCATGATCAGTTGTGCCACCGTTGGCGTTGATCCGGATATCATGGGTATTGGTCCTGTAGCTGCGATACCAAAAGCATTGAAAATGGCCGGTATGCAATTGTCTGATGTCGATCTGATTGAATTGAATGAAGCATTCGCAGCACAGGCATTGGCAGTTATACGGGAAGCCGGATTGAACGAGGAAATAGTGAACATAAATGGCGGGGCTGTCGCTTTAGGTCATCCGCTCGGTTGTACCGGAACAAAATTGACCGTGCAAATACTCCATGATCTGGAACGACTGCAGAAAAAATATGGATTGGTAACCGCTTGTGTTGGTGGCGGACAGGGTATTGCAGGTATTTACGAACGACTTTAATAGAACAGAAAAATATAACATGGCAGAATTAAATGAAAAATTGATCAATGTGATCGGCGGTGGATTTCTGGTACAGGAAAGTAAGCCGGAAGATATTTTTATTCCGGAAGAACTGAATGAAGAACAGCTTATGATCCGGCAAATGGCTATGGATTTTGTAAACACCGAAGTGTTTACCAGGTTGGATGCAATAGATAACCATGAAGAGGGATTAGTTCCCCGTTTGTTGGAACAAGCTGGTGAACTCGGACTTTTGGGTATATCTGTCCCGGAAGAATATGGCGGCTTTGCGAAGGATTTTATCACGAATACCTGTGTCACGGAGATCGTTGGTGCAGCGCATGCTTATTCCGTTGCATATTCCGCGCATACGGGTATTGGCACACTGCCGATTTTGTATTTTGGAACTGAAGAGCAAAAGCAAAAATATTTGCCCGGCCTGGCCAGTGGCACATTGAAAGCGAGTTATTGTTTAACAGAACCCGGAAGCGGCTCTGATGCGCTTGCCGCCAAAACAACGGCTACCTTAACGGAAGACGGTGCAAATTATTTGCTCAACGGTCAAAAGATGTGGATCACCAATGCGGGATTTGCCGACGTATTCATTGTATTTGCAAAGATAGACGGCGATAAATTCACCGGTTTCATTGTGGAAAGGAATACCGAAGGATTGACCATTGGGCATGAAGAAAATAAAATGGGTATAAAAGGATCTTCTACTTGTCAGGTGTTCTTCGAAAACTGCAAGGTGCCGGCAGCTAATGTGTTAGGGGAGATCGGCAAAGGACATATCATCGCTTTTAATATTCTGAATATAGGTCGTGTAAAATTGGCCATGGCTGCGATGGGGGGAAGTAAAAGAGGTACGAACAATGCGCTTAAATATGCAAATGAACGCATGCAGTTTGGCAAACCCATCTCTTCATTCGGCGCGATCAAATACAAATTAAGTGAAATGGCCATTCGCAATGAAGCTTTGGTGTCGGCTGTTTGGCGCACCAGCAATTATATCGACGACAAAAAGAAATTACTGCAATCAGAGGGCAAATCTGTTGCGGAAGCGAGTCTGATATCCGCTGAAGAATATGCTATTGAATGTGCCCTATTGAAAGTGGCGGGTAGTGAAATATTGGATTATGTGGTAGATGAAGCGGTGCAGATATATGGAGGATATGGTTTCAGTGAAGAATATCCCGTTGCCCGTGCATATCGCGATGCGCGCATCAACCGGATCTTTGAAGGCACCAATGAGATCAACAGATTGCTTATGGTTGACATGCTGCTCAAGCGAGTAATGAAAGGGAAAATTGACCTGCTTAGTCCGGCAATGGCCGTACAGAAAGAATTGATGAGCATTCCGGAATTCGGCGATGAGCAGACAGGATTATTTGCTGAAGAAGAAAAGGCGATACGAAATATGAAGAAGGCCTTTTATCTGGTTGCCGGCGCTGCCGTTCAAAAATTGATGATGCAGTTAAAAGATGAACAGGAGATCCTGATGTTTGCAGCAGATGTGCTGATAGATATTTACCTGGCGGAATCCTTATTGTTGCGCGCTAAAAAATTAATGGATATCCGGGGAGAAGCTGCAACAGAAGTTTACAGGGATATGGTGTATGTTTTCTTTGCCGATGCCATGGACAGGATCAATCATGCGGGCAAGAATGCCATATTGGCTTTTGCCGAAGGGGATGAGCAACGCATGATGTTACTGGGTCTTAAACGATTCACCAAATATGCGTTCCGGAATACAACTGTTATGCGCAGGAATATTGCGGATGCCTTGATCAGGGAGAATACCTATATATTCAGTTAAGGCTATTGTTGATAAAACCCTTATATGTCCCGGTTGAGAGACCGGGATTTTTTTTCTGTAAAATGCATAGGGAATGAAAAATCTAAATATTTAAATATGTAAATATTTAAACCGTGTGCGTCCGGCTTTATCCTTGTAGCACTAGTTGCCTGCAAACTTTATGTTTAATACTCGCTTATACCCGCGTATACGCACAAAAAAAACACAGCCCGCATGTGCACTTTCTGCATGAAATAATACCGGCAGGCAACCACTCCCGCCGGTATACATGAACGCTGAATGAAAAAAGGTCAATACGTTATGGGCACTTTTTGTATATATCGGTATGTATTGCCCGCTAATCCTGTCAATTGAATAATATATACGCCGGTCGCCCATACGCCCTGTATGCTATGGTAATGTAATCCCGAGTCCAGATATACTTCTTCTCTCGCTACACATTGACCGGCTAAGTCAAATAAATTAAGCAAATACATGCCCGCAGATTCCAGTTGTGTCTGCAGCATGATCACTTCTTTGCTGCTGCTCCACGCAAAGGCCGTAGCATTATTTTCCTCTGTACAAGATGGACTTAATACGCCTAACAAAGCTTCTGAACCATCATCATTGTTAATGATCAATCGGTAATATCCGACCGATCCCGGCATAACATCTACATCATAATGCAATTCTTCCTGGCTTTCACCTGCAGCGGGGATATGTGCAACTTCCGTAAAATGCACTCCATCGAAACTGTATTCCAGCCTGAAATGATCTGTATGTATTTCACTTGCCGTGACCCATTCAAAATGAATACCGCTCACGCTGCAGGCTGCAGTGAAATCAAGTAATACCAAAGGCAATAAATGCGTGGTTTGATCTATCAATGTCCAGCTGCGCACAAGGTCAGCACTGTTGAACGGCACACCGCCAACATAATTGGATGTGGTGTTCACCGTGCCACCCACCGGATTTATCTCCCAGTCATTGGTAGGAGGGTCGTATCGCTCAGCCTTCAGATCGGCTTCCGTTATGGTATTACCCGGAGCAGTATGTTCTGCATCGATATAGGTAAACAAAATATCGCCCGAAGGTTTGGTTGTGTAGCCCTGTGCATCGATGATCCAAAATCTGTCTATTACTTCTGCTGAATTATTCGTGACACCCATATTCGACATGTTGCTCACACCACTCGGGCGATAGTTATCATTGTCCCATGTCGGGCCTCCGTAAGTGGAAAAAAGTATTTTTCCGCTACCTGTGCCTGCTGCAGATATAGTAAATGTCAGGGGGATCTTTAATCCTGCTGCATTACTGAATGGGATCACATAACTACCGCTGCCGGATGTGATGTTCCACTGAACAATATTATTTTCTCCTTCACTCACGATATGACCACCTGTACCGGCAGTACTAATAGCATTTGTAGCCTGGTTATCTACAACCAGATAAACATCATTCTGCATGACCATCCATGCATCGTTGTTTATCACGAGCTGACTTTGTGCAAAGGCTTGTGTTATACCGGATAGCATCATGCCGATCACTACCCGGATCATATAATCTTGGATAGTGCGCATATTAGTGATCTGTATGGTTCAACAATAAAGATTTCAGTTCATCGATCTGCTTTTGCAGATCGTCAATAGTTGATTGCTGAACTGCAATCTGTTCCTGCTGCTCCTGCATCGCTTTTACCATGGGAACAACAAAATCGGCGTAACGCAACGCATAGGTATCATCCTCTGATGCCGGAGCATCCACGCCCGAAAAGTCATACCCTACTTTTTGTGCAGCAAGCTCTACCTCCTGCGCAATAAAACCGCTGTATACTTCTGCTGATTTTTGCTGTACAGATGCTGCATCCACTGAACTATCTGCTACATGTAGCTTTTCATTCAATGCTGCAATATCCAGATTATACGTTACAGGCCGGAGGGCCATAATGAAATCAAGACCATGCACATTTTCCTGCACATTTTTTTTATATCTGCCATCGGAAATATTCGACCAGTTTGCATATCCTCCAATACTGGTCACAGAAGCATTCCCGATACGCACCTGATTGCTCGCAGTGATCCTGGATGTGTATCCAACTGCGGTGCTGTTTGTAAAGTCAGTCGTTACCGCCTGATCGGCATCGTATCCTACAAAAGTGCAATATGTATTCAGATCATTATATGCACCTGCGCCGTAACCGAAAGCGGAATTGCCATATCCTGTGGAGTTAGCATATAAACTGGTTGCGCCGTATCCGGAATTAGTGTAGCCAGTAGTGTTGGTGTATAGCGCATTTTGTCCAAAGCCCGAATTAGAATATCCTGTTGTATTATAAAAAGCGGCATTGTTGCCGGATATTGTATTACCACTACCGCTCGTATTTGTATAAAGCGCCTGAAATCCTGTTGCGGTATTGCTTGCACCGGTGGAATTGCTATAACCTGCACGGTAGCCGAGCATAGTATTATAACTGGCTGTAGTTGCCGTGTATAATGCTTCGCGGCCTATACCTGTATTATAATTGCCGGTCGTGTTACTATAAATGGCATTGCTGCCCACGGCGGTATTGTAAGCGCCCGTGGTATTATTATTTAAAGCAACAATCCCGATCGCAACATTGTCATATCCGATCGTATTGTATCTAAGCGCATTATACCCAAGTCCGGTATTATAACTTCCTGTTGTTGTAGCATATAATGCATAGGTTCCTACAGCTGTATTCCACCATGCTGTTGTATTGGAATAACCCGCTTGGGTACCAATAAAGATATTTTCTGAACCGGTAGTATTGTTCCTCCCGGACTGATATCCCATGCTTATATTGTTGTAACCGCTGCTGTTATAATACAGAGCATCGCGACCGGTAGCCGTATTATTATTTCCTGTTGTATTCGTATAAAGTGCATTACTGCCCAGAGCGGTATTATAATTTCCGGTAGTATTAAAATTTAATGCTACGATACCTATGGCTGTATTATCCGCTCCGGTAGTATTATAACGAAGTGCGTTATAGCCGAGTCCGGTATTATAATTTCCCGTTGTATTGGCATACATGCTATAGGTGCCTATAGCTGTGTTCCATGAACCTGTAGTATTACTTCTCCCGCTTTGCGTTCCGATATAAACATTTTCATTGCCGGTTGTATTTGTAAATCCGCCTTCGAGGCCAATGAATACATTATTAAATCCGGTTGTTGTGGAGAGCCCGCAATCTGTTCCGATCATCACATTGTTGCTTGCCGTTGTATTGTCATGCCCTGCACCTACACCCAGGAATACATTCTTGCTACCGGTTGTATTTGCCTGACCGGCATTTACACCCAGAAAAGTATTATAGGCTGCAGTGGTATTTGCGTATCCGGCATCTTCTCCTACAAAAGTGTTCCAGTAACCTGTTGTATTTGCTCGGCCGGCATCTTGTCCGAGGAAGGTGTTTTGGCCTCCGGTTGTATTTACAAAGCCCGCATTGGTACCTAAAAACGTGTTATAACTGGCTGTAGTATTTTGTTCTCCGGCATCTGTCCCGACAAAGGTGTTTTCAATACCTGTTGTGTTATAAAAACCGGCATCCTGTCCGATGATCACGTTGGAATAGCCTGTAGTATTCGAATAACCGCTTTGCTCTCCTACAAAGGTGTTTGAAAAAGAAGTCGTGTTGGAATATCCTGCCTGGCGACCGATAAATGTGTTGAGATAGCCGGTAGTATTTGCAAATCCGGCATTTGCACCAATAAAGGTATTCATGTTTCCGGTCGTGTTATTATAACCGGCTAAAAGTCCGACAGCTGTATTATTAGACGCTGTAGTACTCAATTGCAAAGCAGAACCACCAATGGCTATATTATTTGAACCCGTAGTATTTTGCTGTAATGCACCGGCTCCCATTGCAGTGTTTGATCCACCGGTTGTGTTTGATGTGAAGCAATAGCTTCCCATGGCAGTATTGTAAATCCCTGAAGTGGTAACATATCCGGTTTGAGATCCCATGAAGGTGTTTCCAAGTCCGGTTGTAACCGCGTTACCCGCTTCAACGCCAAAGTATGTATTGGAGGTTGCCGTATTATCTTCCAGCCAAAAGGCCTTTTTATTATTGACCTTTCCCATAAAGGAAGCAGCATCGGTTGTGCCAATGAAGTTGGTGCCTGCGGTAGTTCCGCCATTTCCTGTAATGCTCCACCCGGTGCTGCCGTTTGCCAGATAAACCCAGGAAGTGCCATCGTAATACCAAAATCCCGAAGTGCCGTCAGTCTGGAAGACCAATAGTCCCGTTGCAGGACTTGCAATAGCCAGTTTTTGAGCCTGTGTCATGCGGGGTGCCAAAAAACCCTTCGTGGTGCTTTTGATCTCCAGCATAGCACTGGCATTTGGGGTAGAACCATCACTGTTTATGGCAATATTTTGTGTGTGCGCAAGAATGGAGACCCCTATCAGGGACAATAAAAGGAATAGGTTTTTCATCTTGTCAGCGTTTATGTAGCCTAAAGAGAATCTATCCGCAACGGCAGCGCAAGCTGATTTTTTTAAAATTGTAGCAACGTGAAGGCATAAAAAAACCCGGAATTTCCGGGTTTTTTATTTATAATATGGTCAGAATGAATTACTTAGTGAGAGACAATTTCTCAGTATGTACCGGTTTTCCGGAAACATCAAGTAACCGTACGAAGTAAATTCCCTCCGGTAAATTCCCCAAATTCAGGGACATTTTTCCATTACCTGTTTGCCAGCCAGTGGTGAATACGGCTTTGCCAACAATATTCAGGATCTCAACCGAGCGCACATCTGCACTGTTCGATGCGATGATATTTATTTCGCCATTCGCCGGATTGGGATACACCAAGAAGCTGTTATCCAATAGTGGCGAATAGAATATGGCATCTCCACAGTTCTCTACACCCAACTTGGCATTAAAAACACCAACAGCATTGTAGTTGGCGCTATCTGTTACACTATAGAATACTACTTCAACGGTACCACAACCGGGAACAGGATCGAATGCACCATCGTGATAATTGCGTGCATCGAATTTTACATATACCGTTCCACTGGTATCACCGGGTGCTTCGAAGAAATAACTCGGAGCATCGGCTACCGGTGACCAGCATAAATTAAAATCGCAAACGGATGATGTCCATCCCGCGGGAATGTCATTTATGGTACGCTTCCAGGTCATCGTTTGATGATCACCGGCATTATGCAGCGTAATATGTACCTCCTGAATGATATCCGGATCTCCGATGATCTCTTCTGAAGGCGGATCGAGTGTTATGTTTTGGGAGAACAGTACCGCACTGATACCGATACTGAACAACGTGGCAACAATTTTCTTCATGTAGTTGTATTTAAAAAAAACACAAGGTTGCCGTTACAACAACCTTGTGTTCAGATATTTATTTGATCACCTGGATCTTTTCTGCTTTAGTAGATTGTGTTCCGTTGGAAAGGAAATAGAAATACATGCCGCTTTCCATATTGCTTACATCCAGTGAATAACTTTCAGCACCTACATGGATCTGATCTGCTGCAACCACTTTACCGGTAATATCCGTTACAGTGATCGTGTAATCCTGATCAATGTTATACAAACGAATAGTGGTAGAAGTTGAAGCAGGGTTTGGTGAAGCACCACCCAGTAAAGCCTGAATATAAGCATCGTAATCAACGCCATTCATAGCTCCGGTGAAATACGCGTAAGTAGCATCCATGATGGCATTGCGCACAGCTTCATCTGCAACCATCTCCAAACCGATACCGAGATATACAGTTTTATAATCTGCTGTCTCTGAACGCACACCACCGATCTTGGTTTCCGTATTGTTGTAATTGAATATGGCAGATGCTTCTGCACCATTCGGTTCTATTTGATCAGGATAGTAGTACGTGGTACCATATGGCTTGCTGATATCGCTTGTTGCAACATCACCATACCAGGCGTCTGTTGTAACAGCAGTGAATTGCGTTGCACCCGCAGCCGCATCATTCACAAATGTGGATTGCAGATAATTTTCGTAGAAATCCACTGCTTCCGGATAGTAAGCGGCATAATAATCCACTTCCCATCCTATATCCTGTCCTGCTATCATCAGATCACCGCCATTGTCGAGGAAATCTTCCAAATAGGCGATCTTGGTCGCATCATCAACCAATGCAGGGAAGGTCCAGCCAACATTGTAATAGATGCGTTGTACATCACCCAGTGCATTATTTTTGAAACCATTTTTCATGGTAAAATGTGAAGTAGCTGCATACGTTGAAACACCTGCGTTCATTAAACCATCTGTATATAATGATTCCCAATCCCAGGTTCCGTAAGGTGAACCGTCACCGAATCCAACTTCATTATTTACAACCAGATCGGTAACGCCGGAGATCACATAATATTTCAGCACCTGTGGGAAAACACCCGGGTCATCCGGGAATGTTACAGTGAAAGTATATTCACCAATTGCCGCTGTAGGTCCAACGTTCACATTTAATTCCAATGGTAATTCTGCCAAACCGCCAACACTTGCACTGGCAAAATCGGTATAGGTATTTCCATTGAATGTGAAAGAAGATGACCAGTCACCCGGCTGATCAGATGCGAGTGATATCTCCATATTCATATCAGCATCGCCAATGTTGGCAACGATACCATCAAAAGATTGTGCACTGCCATTTGTTCCATGCACAAAAGTTGCATCGGCTGCGTTGATCACTTCTATAGCAGGATCGCCTGTGGCGCCGCTGTTCAATACTTCTTTTGTAGACGAATTATACACCCATACCAATGCATACATTTCAGTTGCATCGTATTCCGGTGCAAGGGTATAACTGTAATCCAGGATAGTGCTTCCACCCATACCTGCAAGTGTAACTGCATCACCACTGGTGGATGTCATCATATCGCGGAAAACATCGGGGAAAAGCGATTCACCATTTGTTCCGGGAGGAGATCCGTAATCTATCCAACGCTCTACAGCGGCAGCTTTTACTTTATAGGTGCCACCGGGAACAGTGCCTACCGTTTGGATCTCGATATGCACGTTACGTGTCGATCCAACCGTTGATTCTGTTACCAGTATACGTATGGGACTGGTTTCAGTCAGCGCTTCATTCACACGGTCTTGTGTCACGGCAGTTGGACTGCCAAGATCAGAACCGTTCTCGAACATATCCGGCACACCGGTAACGCCATAGAAACTTACCATGGCATCACTTTCAGTTGGATTAAAGTTGTACATCGGATCATATCCGGGCCAGCTGGTATGATATGCCACATGGTGCATGTTCGAATAATTAGCTTCATACACAGCCTCGAAATAAGGATTCTGATCGGCGCATGGGCCACAGGATGCCTGTGTGAAATGCTCATAGAGGGGATACTTCTTTGCCTGACCGAAAGCAGAAACGCTTATCAAAGTCAGTGCAAATAGGGTAAAAGTGTAAACAGATCTTTTCATGATAACATTTTTGTATGTATAAAACTACAAAATTAGGACTTTACAGAGTAAAGAATGTCCGTAGTAAACATGTTAATGTCATTTTTTAGGACCTGAAACCACTGCGGCGCGTACCTTTGTGGAAGCATGATGACAACAGATGACATGATCGGTTTTCTCGGATCCATAATGGATAGCGACTCGGTTTTTTATGATCCGGAGGTTTTAGTTACCCATGCCAGTGATCATACGGAAGATCTGGTATATCTGCCTGCCATTGTGGTGAAACCAAAAACCACTGAAGAGGTTTCCGCCATCCTGCAGTTTGCCAACCGGCACAGGATACCCGTAACCCCACAGGGTGCAAGGACAGGGTTGAGCGGCGGGGCACTGCCCGTGCACGGCGGTATAGCCATGAGCATGGAACGTTTCAATAAGATCCTGCATATTGACGAAAAGAATTTTCAGGTAACCGTTGAACCGGGGGTGATCACAGAAGAATTACAGAATGCCGTTAAAGGAAAAGGCTTGTTCTACCCGCCCGATCCGGCGTCCAAAGGAAGCTGCTTCATAGGCGGGAACATAGCAGAGAATTCCGGCGGACCTAAGGCCGTTAAATATGGTGTCGTGAAAGATTATGTGCTGAATCTTGAGGTGGTCCTTCCAGATGGCAATGTTATCTGGACCGGAGCCAACGTGCTGAAGAATTCCACCGGTTATAATCTCACCCAATTGTTTGTGGGCAGCGAAGGCACTTTAGGAGTGGTAACAAAGATCGTTCTTCGGCTTATACCACATCCGAAACTGGAAAAATTGATGCTGCTGCCTTTTCCGGATCCGCAAAAAGCCATCGCCGCGGTCAATGCGGTTTTTCTGGCAGGGATCACACCCAGTGCCATGGAATTTATGGAAAAGGACGCCATACAATATGTGTTGAAACACAATCCCGATCTGCATTTCCCCCTGGAAGAAGGTATTTCCGCCTGGCTTCTGGTGGAAGTGGATGGAAATGAAGATGCGTTACTGATGCAACAATGTGAGCAGATTGCAGATGCCATGGAGCCCTATGATTGTGGCGACATATTATTCGCTGAATCTGCTGCTGAAAAGGAATCTTTGTGGAAGGTGCGCAGGAAGATAGGTGAAGCCGTAAAACAACATTCGGTATATAAGGAAGAAGATACAGTGGTGCCGCGTGCCTGCTTGCCACAATTACTCGCTGGTGTCAAACAGATAGGGAAAAAATATGGGTTTGAAAGTGTTTGCTACGGACATGCCGGCGATGGTAACCTGCACGTGAATATTCTGAAAGGCTCCTTAAGTGATGCCGCATGGAAGGATACTTTGCAGCATGCTATTGAGGAGATCTTTTCACTGGTTATCTCCCTCGGTGGAACTTTATCCGGTGAGCATGGAATAGGGTGGGTGCAAAAACCATATATGCACCTGGTATTTAATGAAATACAACTCGGCATTTTCCGCAGGATCAAGGCACTTTTTGATCCGAATGGCATTCTCAATCCGGGAAAGATCATTGACCCCGACTAAATTTCTACAAGTCATCCTAAACCGATGCATTTTAAATTATTGTGATTCAATACGTAACGTTAGCAGAAGCGCGTTATCATAAAATAAGTGTGCAAAAATTGAATATGGTATTGGTATTTTTTGTATACTTACCATTGAAACCAACAATCTCCCTTTTCAGGCACACACCTATTGTCGCGAACACACACGTGAATCTGTGAACCTAATGTGCATGAAACGGAATGCTCTGTATGCCGTACTGTTAGGCGTTTGTTTACTCTGCGCAAAATATGCTGAGACCCAGGAATTCAGCGGAATCCGCATGGATAATTTTTCCGGGTCGAATGGCATGTTATTCAATCCTGCGTCACCTGTTTCCGGTTCCATCCCTTGGGATGTTAATGTCCTTGCCGCAGGTATCAGCGAAGACAATAATTACATCAGTATTCCAAGGCCATTTATCACCTATCTGCATACCAGTGATAGCATTTTGGATGTCGATTATTTTCATCCTGAAAAAGTATATGCGCATGAACAGGTATTGCTGCAATTGCCTTCCGCTTTTTTTACCTTCAATGATTTCGCTGCGGGGTTTTTCACCACCGCCAGATCAGCGGGTTATTTTTTAGGCGATCAGGTAGATGGTGGAACAACCGGACTAAAAGATATACCATTCTACGCACCAACGGTCATGCCCGCGTTCAACGCAGGAACCATGTTGTGGACAGAGATCGGGTTTAATCTGGAAGCTACACTCGAACGCAATTCGGTATATGCTTTCCATGTGGGAGCAAATGTGAAATATTTGACCGGATTTGAAGCACTCGGTTTTGAGAATATCGATCCTTTCTTATTTACAAAAGATACGGTCAATACCTCCATCTCGGCCTTCAACACACATTTTGATTATACCAGAAATCTCGGCTCAAACAGATTATACGATCCATCCAATTACAGTATCAACGGGCATGGTATAGGCATGGACCTGGGTGCTGTTTTCACCATACACAGGCCCTCTAAATTCAAATATTCCAAGAACCAGGATTACTATTGGAAATTTGGCGCATCGCTCCTGGACCTTGGTGTATTGAAATTTAAAAATAATGCAGGGTCCTACCACCTCGAACAGGATGAATCTTTTTCAGTTGCCAATATAGTTTTGGATTCTATTGATGATATTGATGAATTCAATCGCACAGGTTCCCGTATATTATATGATTTCAGCGATGCATCTCAGGATGGCAACAGATTCAGTATGTACCTTCCGGCTGCACTTGCACTCACCGCCGACCGTTGGATAACAGGCGATCTGTATGCACAGGCTGTTATTGTGCGCAGAATACCACATGTTGGTACTAATTTGATCGCGCGTGCAAATATGTTCGCCCTTATTCCGCGTTATGAGACCAGAATGTATGGTTTTTCCCTGCCTCTGACTTTATATGAGGATAGGGAATTTAAGTTTGGCGCATCGGCGCGATGGATGTTCTTTACTATCGGTTCGGATAATCTGCTGACATTCATTGATCAACACGACTACTCCAGTATAGATCTGTATTGTAGCATACGCATAACCCCTTATTGGTTGGTGCCTAAAGTGGAAAGAAGAGGTATTGATTGTTTCAGATGGAAAAAGAATAAGCAGTAATCCGTTTCAGGTACTACCTGCAACCACTAATACAAATTCTCCCTTTGGTGCGTGGCTTTGGAAATGTGTAATACAGTGAGATATATTGCCGCGTACCGTTTCTTCAAATTTCTTGCTGAGCTCCCTCGAAATGCTGATCTGCCGGTCGCCGAAATGTTCCAGCAATTGTTGTAATGTCTTAACTAACCTGTGCGGAGATTCATAAAGGATAAGCGTGTATTTTTCTACAGACAAACTCTTGAGTTTTGTTTCCCGGCCTTTTTTAACGGGCAGAAATCCGACAAATAAAAAACTATCAGCTGGCAGGCCGGAATTGATCAAGGCAGGTACAAATGCCGTTGCACCGGGCAAAGTTTCTACGGGGATATTTTCTGCGATACAAGCTCGCACTAAAAGAAATCCCGGATCGGAAATCCCGGGTGTACCCGCATCGGATATCAGTGCTATCGAAGAACCGTTTTTAAGCAATGCGATGATCTGATCCAATTGCGCATGCTCATTGAAAGCATGATGCGAGCGCATGAGTGTGCGAATGGAATAATGTTTTAAAAAAACACCGGAAGTGCGGGTGTCTTCTGCAAGAATTAGATCCACTTCCTGTAACAGGCGCACAGCGCGCAAGGTAACATCCTCCAGGTTGCCGATCGGTGTTGGTATGATATACAGGCGCGACATATGGTAATATGCGCATGCAAGTTAAACAGATTGCCGGGATCAGGCCTCCTGTATCTCCACGGAATAACTTTCCATGATGGGATTGGCAAGTAATTTTTTACAGGCCTCTTCCGCTGCTTTTTGAGCTTCAGCTTTATTGGCTGCTTCAATATGCAATTGAATATGCTTGCCTATGCGCACATCCGTGATCTGTTCAAGGTGCAGATTCTTCATGCTTCCTGCAACCGCTTTTCCTTTAGGGTCGAGTAATTCCTTCAAAGGCATGATATTGATCTCAGCTTTATATGCCATGTTCAACTATGTTTTTTGTTATTGATAATAAGATATATGCGATGATAATGATCGGTATACACAAGAATATCGTGTGTGCAATGAACAGGGTGAAAATGAGGATGACAATAACCAGTAGCAACAATCCGAACAGCCATTGGTTTTGATCGAATTTCAGGGATTGCACTTTAAAACTCAACATGGGAATGTCGCTTACCATAAAATAAGACAACAATATGATCACCGCCATGAGTATCCATTTATTGTTCAATGCCGTTTCCAGTCCGGCCTCGTCGCGTAAGATGATCAGAGGCAGAGCGGCCACAAAGATGGCCATAGCAGGTGTTGGCATACCGTGGAAGGTTGTTTTTTGCCGCGTATCGATATTGAATTTTCCCAGGCGGATCGCGGCGCAAATCGTCAGCACAAATCCGATCGCGTAAAATAAAGTCGGATAATCGAAAGCTGCATAACTCGCGTAATAACTTTTAGCAAGTAATTCGAACAGGATCAGCCCCGGAACAAAACCAAAAGTGACCATATCTGCAAGGCTGTCCAGTTGCGCTCCAAGTGCACTTTCTACCCGCAGGGCACGTGCAATAAATCCATCAAAGAAATCTATGAAGGCCGCGAGAAAAATACAATAAGATGCCAGCTGGATCTCACCCATGTCGATCAGCATGTCGCTCTGCGTTTCAACAATGATCATATGGTCGTTGAACATATAAACCACTGCCATACAACCCAGAAATAAATTAAACAAGGTGAGTATGTTCGGAAGATTTCTGATAAGTTTCATGTGCTAGGTGCCATTCTGTTTTGCCGGTATACAAACGATGCCTCAGGCAGGTTGGTATGCATGCATGATCTCTTCGATCTCTTCTACTTCACGCGGACATTCGGCCATGAAATCGTATTTGCCGGATTCGGTGATCATTATATCATTTTCAATACGGATGCCTATTCCTTCTTCCAAAATATAAATGCCGGGTTCGCAGGTCAGGACCGCACCGGATGGAAGTTTGGCAAAATGATCACCCACATCATGCACATCCAATCCCAAATGATGACCCGTTCCGTGCATGAAATATTTTTTATAGGCCGGATTTTCCGGATCCTGGCGTTTTATATCCTGTTCACTGATCAACCCGAGGCCCACCAATTCTTTTTCCATCACTTTGCCCACTTCTGCATTGAATTCTTTGAGTATCATTCCGACATGCATCATGTTAATGGCCTCTTTCTGCACGCGCAAAACGGCATTGTACACATCTTTTTGTCTTTCGGTGAATTTTCCGTTAACGGGAATGGTCCGTGTCAGATCAGCACAATAATTTCCGTATTCTGCACCAAAATCCATCAACAATAACTCACCGTCATTGCAAGCTTTATTATTATCTACATAATGTAAAACACATGCACTCGCTCCGCTTGCGATGATGCTGCCATATGCAGGACGCGTTGCTCTGTTCCGCAAAAAAGTATATTGAATCTCCGCTTCAATCTCATACTCCATAACTCCGGGGTGCACGCGTTCCATAACACGATGAAATGCCTTGTTGGTGATATCACATGCGATCTGCATGATGTCGCGCTCCCAACTCGTTTTGGCCATGCGCAGAGCGGAAGTGATAGGTGCACTGCGCAGCATATTGTGCGCCGGAAATTGTGTTTGTATCTGTTTAATGAATCGAGCGTCACGTGTTTCGACCTGAATGACCGCACGATCATTTTCATTCGTATTTACATATATATTTTCTGCGTGATGCATCAGCATGTTGAACAGAGCCGGGAATTCATCTGTCCAATGGATGGTTTGAATACCACTTGCTTCCTGCGCTTCTGCTTCGGTGTATTTATGCCCTTCCCAGATAGCGATCAATTCACTGGTTTTTTTGAGGAACAATGCCTCGCGATATTTTGGTATCGGACAATCCGGATAGATAAGTAAGATCGTATCCTCCTGATCTATCCCGCAGAGATACAACAAGTCACTGTTTTGTTTCCAGGGATGAAATTGATCCCCGTTTGTGGGCATTTCATCATTGCTGTGGAAGATCGCAATGCTGTTCGGTCGCATCTGCGTTGTGAACTTTTTCCTGTTCTCAATGAATAATGCTTTGTCGATCGGAAGGTACTTCATACAGCTTGGATTGAAGGAGTAAAGATAGACAAATCCAAGGCATGCCTGAAATGTGGTTATCCCTCTTTTTGCTGTATATTTATGCTATATTAAAACCCGTACCGATGAAAAAAATAAACTTTCTGCTCCTCAGCATTGGTATTCTCTCATGTGCTGCCTGTACCCGCTTAACAGATGATGCCTGGATAAGCACCGCGACACAATCCGCTGAACAGGGCAGATATGTTTTACTCACCCCGGCATACTACCGCAATGCTCCGGAAGGCGGCGCGATCGAGGTGCGCTTTTATGAATCACAGGCGATTTATGCTATTTCGGAGTCTGATCCTCAGTTCTCTGCATATAAGCAACTTTTAGATGCGACCATACAAGGAGCAAAACCAGTACACGTTTACCTGACAAGCGAAAGGGAACCTATTGTATCCATAGCTGCCCTGGAAAAAGCCACTGAACAGGAAATACAGGTGGTGCAGCAGGCAAGATCAGAAATTCCCGAGCCGCAAAATGTGAAAAAGATCATTCCTTCCATGGAAGTGCTCAACGAGATATTTACTTTTTGTCAGCAACAAAATTGTGCCCTGGGAACTGCAACGATCGATTATTGTATCCCATTTCAATATGTTGTGGACGGCTGCTACGCCCGCGCACACAAAATGCGCCAGATCATGATCGATCAATTTGGCTATTCCTGCGAGAAGGTATTCTCTTATGAAGGTCCGTCGGGTTATTTGGCGGTAGATGCGGGTGATTGTTGTGTGTATTGGTGGTACCATGTTGCACCTTTGGTAACCGTTCAGATGCCGCATGGTATCAAGAAGTTTGTAGTTGACCCCAGTATGTTCGATGAACCCGTTTCCATTGAAACCTGGACCTCGGCACAGGAAAATCTGGATTGCTCGCCGTATGCAGATTTCGGGTATACGGATATCACGCCCGGGCAGATCTATGCACCCGGCGGATCTATGGATAATTTTTACAGCTCTACGAATTGGACCTTACAGGTGTATGCCGACCTCGTGACCTGCCCCTGATCACAGGAACATGCCTACGCGCAATCCTATCTGCTGAGGATACATATTGTCATCGTTTGCATTATCGATGACCATATTCTTGATCCCATTCTGGAAGAAGAGGCCGAATAACAGCGATTTATCGTTATCGAGTATATGTTCCATCCCCACTGCCATGGTCAGGGACGGATTGAAGCCCTCATAATCAAAACCTTCGCCGCCATCTTTACCGCCATCCCGGCTGATCTTGCTGGCAACGGTGAATCCCAGGGTCATGCCATACTGCGCATACAATACGTTGCTGCCTAGCTCATCCGAGCGCAGGCGGAAAGTGAGCGGGATATCCAAACTGTGTACTTTAAATTGCCATGCTTTGGCCTGATTGCCTGTTGCAACAGTTTCAAAACCGCCGGGATTTGTATTCCAATTCAATCCGGTGGTAAAAGCGAATCGCTCTGCACTCCCAATGGTTTGCTCGGCCATGATGCCGGCCTGGAATCCGAAACGCGCGCCGTTGGCAACATAGAGGTCGCCATCAACCTTCCAGAAACCAATGGCAGGTGCTATGGCCGGACCGTACCGGAAACTTTGTGCTTCTGCGGAATGGATGCCTGCAATGACAAAAAAGAGGCAGGCAGTAATTATTTTAATGTATCCTGCGGGTTGGGAAGAGGAGTGCATAGGTTTCTGATTTCTTTCCTTTCTATATGTTTAAAATAATCCTGCAATACGAATGCCGGTTTGATTGAGCAAAATGTCGCTTTTTTCATTGTTGTCAGCCATGACATCACTTAAACCTTTGCGGTAGAAGAATCCGACAACCAGATAGGCGGTCTCCGTTATGGCCCATTCGGTGCCCAGGCCCGCCTGTATACTCATGTTGGAACGAAGTGTGTAGATATTGTTTTTGTCGGATGCGAGATAATCCAGATCGGTATCATGGGTGATGCCATTTTCGGTATAGTCACCCCGGGCTCGGACGCAATAAGAGGGGCTGATACCACCTTCTCCATACACGATCATTTTACCGATCATACCGGTTCTGACACGCGCCAGCAAAGGAAACTCCAGATATTGGGTGCGCACCTCCCATTCTTTAAAGCTGGGGGTGGGCTTATCGCTGGATTGCGACATGCCGACAGTGCCATAATTCAGATTTATCCCGAATTGCAAACCGATATGTTCTCCCTTGCCAAAAGTTTGGTCGAACAGGAACCCGTATTCGAAGCCACCGAATGATAAGGCGGGCGTATCGTACAGATCGGCCGGAAGCACCAGATGGGTAGATTTTGGCGCTACGGTGAATCCGTAACGGAATTGTTGCGCATACAATGTCCCTGAGAGGAGCAGGCAAATGATCAGGTAACGAAGCATCTTTTTTGCGGCGAATATAGGAGAAAAGTGGGATTACAGAATGTTCGGTTTTTGTGTGTAACAAAAAGGGCCATTTTGTATTCAAATTTTTATAAAGTATTGATTGTCAATAAAAAAATGTTTAATTTTTCTGCATAACCGACCGAAATTTCTCTGTACAAATCCGTACCGGGGTCCTTTTTCCTGTCATGCTTTTTACAATATTGTAATACAACAGCGATACAACGCTTCTCATTTTGTCCCTATTCCCCTGCATATGGGAGTTTCAGCCCGGGACGGCACGGAAATATTTTTTCAGGAAATATGGAAAATCAATAAAGATATGCTACCTTTGCAGTCCATTTTTTCTGGCCGCAGGTCGAATTAAGGGAGTAAACCCCGATAACGTTTACAAATTGGCCCGACTGCACTACCTTGACAGGCTTGTGCACACCTATTTGTGAATATCCTCGCTTACTTCTATCTTTGCAGCCCCAAAAAATCAGGACAAGAAGTAAGATACAATGCCTACAATTCAACAATTAGTTAGAAAAGGACGGGAAGTACTGAATGTTCCCAGCAAGAGCCGTGCATTGGATGCATGCCCTCAGAAACGCGGTGTTTGTACACGTGTGTATACCACCACGCCAAAGAAACCGAATTCAGCACTCCGCAAAGTTGCCAAGGTGCGCCTGACCAACCAGACTGAGATCATCGCCTACATTCCCGGCGAAGGTCACAACCTGCAGGAACACTCCATCGTGTTGATACGCGGCGGCAGGGTGAAAGACCTTCCCGGTGTGCGCTATCATATTGTGCGCGGCGCGCTCGATACGGCCGGTGTGAACAACAGGAAGAAAAGCCGCTCCAAATACGGAACCAAAAAGCCGAAAGCGGCAGCTAAATAAATTGATAACAGAAACACCTTATATATATAATGCGTAAGTCGAAACCAAAAAAGAGACCATTACCCGCCGACGCGAAGTTTCATGATCCGCTGGTGACCCGCTTCGTGAATATGATGATGTGGGAAGGTAAGAAGAGCATCACCTATGGCATTTTCTATGACGCCGTAGAAATGGTGGAGAAACAAACCGGTGAGAACGGTTACGAAGTGTGGAAGAAAGCACTTTCTAATGTAACCCCCGGCGTTGAAGTGAAAAGCCGCCGTATCGGTGGCGCCAACTTCCAGATCCCGACAGAGATCCGCCCTGACCGCAAAGTTTCCCTGTCCATGAAATGGCTCATCCAATTCAGCCGCAAACGCAGTGGTAAATCGATGGCCGAGAAACTTGCAGCTGAGATCGTAAGCGCATCCAAAGGTGAAGGAGCAACCATCAAGAAAAAAGAAGACGTACATAAAATGGCTGAAGCCAACAAGGCTTTCGCCCACTTTAAAGCATAAGCAAGGATAACAGAGAATAGAAATGGCCAGAGATCTTAAATATACCAGGAATATAGGTATCGCCGCACATATTGACGCCGGTAAGACCACTACCACCGAGCGTATCCTGTTTTATACGGGAATTACGCACAAGATCGGTGAAGTGCATGACGGCGCAGCTACCATGGACTGGATGGAACAGGAGAAAGAACGTGGTATCACGATCACCTCTGCTGCAACCACCACCCACTGGAAATATGATAAAGAAGAATACAAAGTAAATATTATCGATACCCCCGGCCACGTGGATTTCACCGTGGAGGTGGAACGCTCTTTGCGCGTGTTGGACGGCGTGGTTGCACTTTTCTGTGCGGTTGGTGGTGTTGAACCCCAATCCGAGACCGTTTGGCGCCAGGCTAACCGCTACCGCGTTCCGCGTATCGGTTTCGTAAATAAAATGGACCGCTCGGGTGCCGATTTTCTCGAAGTGGTAAAACAGGTGAAAGAGATCCTGGGCGCAAACCCGGTGCCTCTGGTACTCCCCATCGGTCAGGAAGAACACTTCAAAGGTGTGGTCGACCTGATCCAGAACAAAGCCATTGTTTGGGACGAGGCTACAAGGTATGACCTATACCGAAGTGCCGATCCCGGATATGGTAGAACGAATTGGTTGAATATCGCAACAAACTCATCGAAGCGGTTGCCGAATATGATGATACCCTGCTGGAAAAAAATTCTTTGACAATCCGGATTCCATCTCTGAAGATGAATTGATCCAGGCTATCCGCAAAGCAACAATAGATATCGCCATCATCCCGATGCTCTGTGGCTCTGCCTTCAAGAATAAAGGTGTGCAGTTCATGCTGGTTCAATGGTGCGTTATCTGCTCCGATCGATATCGAAGCTGTAAAGAGTACCCAATCCCGACACCGAAAAAGAAGAATTGCGCAAACCTGCTGTGGACGATCCGTTCACAGCATGGCGTTCAAGATCATGACCGACCCATTCGTTGGTCGTCTGTGGCTTTCTTCCGCGTTTACAGCGGTAAGCTCAACGCCGGTAGCAGTGTGCTGAATACCCGCACAGGTAAAAGAACGTATCTCCCGGATCCTGCAAATGCATGCCAATAAGCAAAACCCGCTCGATACCATCAAAACCCGGGTGATATTAGTGCTGCCGTAGGTTTTAAAGATATCCGCACTGGCGTCACGCTGTGCGAGAAACACCCGATCACTCTGGAAAGTATCAACTTCCCCGATCCGGTTATCGGTCTTGCCATCGAACCGAAGACACAAGCCGACATTGACAAACTCCGGTCTTGCGCTGGCAAGCTTGCAGAGGAAGATCCGACATTCCGCGTATTCTTCGATGAAGAAACAGGTCAGACGGTAGTGCGTGGTATGGGCGAGTTACCACCTGGAGATCATCGTTGACCGCTTGAAACGCGAATTCAAACTCGAAGTGAGCCAGGGTGCTCCTGAGGTTGCTTATAAAGAAGCATTTACCAAAACGATCAAACATCGCGAAGTATATAAGAAGCAAACAGGTGGTCGCGGTAAGTTCGCCGATATCCAGTTCGAGATCGGCCCTGCTGACGAAGGTCATGTGGGTCTGCAATTCGTGAACGACATTTTCGGAGGTTCTATCCCAACGCGAATTTGTTCCTTCTGTGAAAAAGGATTTAAGAGAAGCCATGTCTACCGGCGTGTTGGCGGGATATCAGATGGACAGCCTGAAAGTGCGCCGTTCGACGGCTCCTTCCACGCGGTTGACTCGGACCAGTTCTCTTTTGAGATGTGTGCCGAGATCGCATTCCGCGAATCAAGTATGAGCAGGTCCGCAATTGCTCAGACCGATCATGAAACTGGAAGTTATCACACCGGAAGAATATATGGGTGATGTGATCGGTGACCTCAACCGCCGTCGCGGTATGATCCGAAAGGTTTCGATAATAAGAACAACGCGACCGTGATCAAGGCGAAAGTTCCGCTGAGTGAAATGTTCGGTTATGTTACGCAGTTGCGTACATCACTTCCGGACGCGCGACCTCCATTCTCAAAGTTCTGCCATTTTCGCAGCAGCACCGAATAACGTTGCAGAGAGGTAGTCACTAAAGCAAAAAAGGTAAAGTAACAGTTAATTAATACATACAGAATACAGTATTATGACGTATAAGATCAGAATGAAATTGAAAATCTTTTGACCACACACTCGTGGATAAAACTGCTGAGCGTATCGTAAAGACCGTTCGTGGTGGTGCTGTGGTTACGGGTCCTATCCCTGCCTACGCAGAAAAAGATTTATACAATGCTGCGTTCACCCCACGTCAATAAAAAGGCGTGAACAGTTCCAGATGTGCACCTATAAAGGTTGCTCGACATCTACAGTGCGACAAATAAAACCATGGAATGCGCTTTGCAGAAACTGGAGGCACAGTGGTGTAGACGTGGAAATTAAAATATAAAAGATCTGACAATGAAAGGGATCATAGGAAAAAATTAGGCATGACGCATTTCTTTAGCAGACGGGAAAGTGATTTCCTGTACGTTATTGAAGCGAGTACATATTAGTTTTACAAAAGAAGACCACAGATGGTGAAGGGTATGACGCATTGCAACTCGGTTTTGCCGATATGAAAGAAAATCATATCACCAAATCACAGGCAGGACATTCTAAAAATGCGAAAACTACACCCAAACGGAAAATAAAAGAGTTCAGAAATTTTGACCTCGATCTGCAGGTTGGTGATAATGTTACTGTAGATATTTTCAATGAAGGGGAAAAAGTGCATGTTGTAAGTACGTCAAAAGGTAAAGGTTTCCAGGGTGTTGTAAAGCGCCACAACTTTAGTGGTGTGGGTATGCGTACACATGGTCAGCACGACAGACATCGCGCACCGGGTTCCATTGGTTCCTCTTCCTATCCGTCGCGCGTGTTCAAAGGTTTGCGCATGGCCGGACAGATGGGTAATGCTACTGTGAAGATGCGCAACCTCAAGATCGCAAAAATTATTTCTGAAAAGAACCTGCTGCTTATCAACGGATCTGTTCCGGGTGGCAAGGGTGCTTATGTAATAATCGAGAAGTAACATGAAAATCGAAATACTGAACAAGGCCGGAGAAAAAACCGGCAAGCACATCGATCTCAACGATGACATTTTCGGCATCGAACCGAATGAGCACGTGATGTATCTTGCTGTGAAACAATATCTCGCCAACCAGCGCCAGGGAACGCATAAAGCAAAAGAACGCGGCGAAACTGCCGGTTCTACCCGCAAACTGCACAGGCAAAAGGGTACAGGTGGTTCTCGCAAGGGAAGCATCAAGAACCCGCTCTATCATGGTGGTGGTACTATTTTCGGTCCGCGTCCGCGCAACTACAGTTTCAAACTGAATCGCAAAGTGAAAGAACTTGCACGTCGTTCTGCCTTATCGCAAAAAGCTGCTGATAAAAGGATCATCGTAGTGGAAGATTTCACCATGGAAGCACCGAAAACAAAAACATACAGCGATATGCTGAATAAAATGGGTGTTGCCGGCGGACGTACCCTGTTCGTAGTTGGTCAGAACGAGATCAACATCGGGCTTTCCGGTCGCAATATCCGCAATGCCGATACGATCCGGGTGGATGAACTGAATACATACGGTGTATTGAAAGCGCAGCATCTTATTTTAAGTGAGAGCGCTGCACAAATGATCAACCAGTCGGCTGAAAACAATTAAAATAATTGCAATGGCAAAGAGAATATTAATAAAACCACTGATCACCGAAAAAACGACCAAACTCACGGAAGGTTTGGGCACGTACGGTTTCATTGTGGGTTGGGATGCCAACAAGATAGAGATTAAGAATGCCGTGGAACAACATTACGGAGTTACCGTTGCGCAAGTGAGGACCATTTCCGATAAAGGTAAATACGGATGGCAACGCACACCGTTCGGTATCAGCCGCGGAAGCAAAGGCAAAATGAAAAAAGCCTACGTTACACTTAAGCAAGGAGAAACAATTGATTTTTTCAGTACAATCTAATTTAGAAGATGGCATTAAAGAAATATAATCCGGTTACGCCAGGTACACGTTTCAGAATAGGTAATGCTTATTCCGAAGTAACTACGGATAATCCAGAAAAGAGCTTGCTCGCTCCGGCAAAAAAGTCGGGCGGACGCAACAGTTCAGGTCACATGACCATTCGCTATCGCGGCGGTGGGCACAAGCAGAAATACCGTGTTATCGATTTCAAACGCGATAAACACAATATCCCTGCGACTGTAAAAACAGTGGAGTACGATCCGAACCGCAGCGCTTTCATCGCACTGTTGCACTATGCGGATGGTGAGAAGCGATATATCATCGCTCCGAACGGCATCCAGGTTGGTCAAACAGTGGAAGCAGGTGAAAATGCGGCACCGGAACTGGGCAATGCTTTGATGTTGCGCAATATGCCACTAGGTACTATCATTCACAATATCGAGATGTATCCGGGCAAGGGTGGAATGATCGCACGCAGCGCAGGAAGCTGGGCACAATTAAGTGCCAAAGAAGGAAAATATGCCATCGTGCGTTTGCCTTCCGGTGAAACACGTATGATCCTGGATACCTGCTATGCAACGGTAGGAACTGTGAGCAACCCCGATCACAACTTACAGCAACTGGGTAAAGCCGGTCGCAAACGTTGGTTGGGTGTGCGCCCGCGCAACCGTGGTGTTGCCATGAACCCTGTAGATCACCCGATGGGTGGTGGTGAAGGCCGTTCTTCGGGAGGACATCCGAGATCGCGTACCGGCAAATATGCAAAAGGTATGAAGACGCGTCATCCAAAGAAAACAACCAGCAAATTCATCATAAGTAAACGTAAAAAATAAGCATAAGTAAATGGCACGTTCAGTAAAAAAAGGACCTTATATCGACCATAATATCATTAAAAAGGTCGATTCAATGAATGCGTCCACAAAGAAAACTGTGGTGAAAACCTGGTCGAGGAGATCAACTATTTCGCCGGATATGGTAGGCCACACATTTGCTGTGCATAATGGAAATAAATTCATTCCTGTATATGTAACAGAAAATATGGTGGGACATAAACTGGGTGAATTTTCTCCGACAAGAAACTTTAAATCACACTCTGGCAACCGTTAATTGAAACACTATGGAGGCAGTAGCTAAACTTATTAATAATCCCAGGACGAACAATAATGCCGGTTCACCGCGCAAAGCGCGTTATGTGGTCGACCTTATTCGCGGTCTGGACATCGACAAAGCGCTCAACGTTTTAAAATTCACGAACAGGCGTTCTGCAGATGCAGTGGAAAAAGTATTGCGCAGCGCGATCAAGAATTGGGAACAGAAATTTGAAATGGATGCGGCAGACAGCGCATTGTATGTGAAAGAATGTTATGTGGATGGTGGTAAAACCATGCGTCGTTTTCAACCGGCACCACACGGACGTGCTTATCGCATCCGCAAACGCACAAACCATATTGTAATCAAAGTTGCTTCCCGCAATGCGGAAAACAACAATAAAGAAAATAACGAGTAAAAAAGAATTGCATGGGACAAAAATGTAACCCGATAGGCAACAGGTTAGGTATCATCCGCGGATGGGACAGCAACTGGTACGGTGGAAAGACCACGGCAGAAAAACTCATCGAAGATGAGCAGATCCGCCAGTATCTCAACGCGCGTATCTCCAAAGGTGGTATCTCGCGTATCGTGATCGAACGCACATTGAATAAGATCACGGTGACCATTCATACCTCACGCCCGGGAATTATCATCGGAAAAGGTGGTGGCGAAGTAGATAAATTGAAGGAAGAGCTGAAGAAGATCACCGAGAAAGATGTACAGATCAATATCATCGAGATACGCCGCCCTGAATTGGATGCGAATATCGTAGGTGAAACTATAGCACGTCAGCTGGAAGCGCGTATCAACTTCCGCCGTGCGATCAAAATGGCCATTGCATCCACCATGCGCATGGGCGCCGAAGGTATCAAGATCCGCGTAAGCGGCCGTTTGAATGGTGCGGAGATGGCAAGAAGTGAAGAATACAAACAAGGTCGTGTGCCACTGCATACTTTCCGTGCCGATATCGATTATACATGGAAAGAAGCACTGACGGTATATGGTAAGATCGGCGTGAAAGTATGGATCTGTAAAGGTGAAGTACTCGGCAAACGCGATCTGCAACCAAATATCGGTTTGCAACAGGAAAAGGACCGTAACAAGAAAAGAAGAGCTAAACGTTAAACTAATACAAGCATGTTAGCGCCAAAAAAAGTAAAACATCGTAAAACGTTCAAAGGCAAGATAAAAGGGAATGCCATGCGCGGCAACCAACTTTCTGTTGGGAGCTTCGGATTGAAAACCCTGGAAGAAGGTTGGATAACCGACAGACAATTGGAAGCTGCCCGTATCGCCCTTACCCGTCATATGAAACGCGAAGGTCAGGTATGGATCAACATCTTCCCCGACAAGCCTATAACGAAAAAACCTGCCGAGGTGCGAATGGGTAAAGGTAAAGGTAACCCCGAGTTGTGGGTTGCGGTTGTAAAACCCGGACGTATCATGTTCGAAGCAGAAGGCGTTAGCCTGGATGTGGCACGCGAAGCAATGCGTCTGGCCGCAGGTAAATTACCGGTAAAAACAAAATTCGTTGTCCGCAGGGATTACGCATAACATTAAAACATAGCACAATGGCTAAGTTAAAAAGAGAAGATCTCAACCAATTGAGTGAAGAAGATTTGAGACAAAGACTGCACGATGACAGTGAACGTCTGATGAAACTCAAATTCAATCATGCTGTAAATGCATTGGACAATCCGGCACAGATACGTTATCTGCGCAGAGAGATCGCAAGATTGAAAACAGAAATTCATAAACGAGAAATGGCGCAAGCCTAATACAATAAGATGGAAGATAACAGAAATCTTAGGAGAACGATCACCGGTGTTGTGATAAGCAACAAGATGGATAAAGGCATCACGGTATCCGTTGAGCGCAAGATCATGCACTCTAAATACGGTAAGTATCTCAAGAAAACTAAAAAGTATCACGCGCATGACGAAAAGAATGATGCGAATGTGGGTGATATGGTCAAAATCATGGAAACCCGCCCGCTGAGCAAACTCAAAAGGTGGAGATTAGTTGAAGTAGTAGAAAGAGTCAAATAATATGATACAGCAGGAAACAAGGCTCAAAGTTGCCGACAACAGCGGCGCACGCGAAGTGCTTTGCATTCGTGTCCTGGGAAGCACACGCAGAAGGTATGCATCCCTCGGTGACAAAATCATCGTTACCGTTAAAGATGCCCTTCCCGGCGGCGCAATGAAAAAAGGTACCGTTTCAACGGCAGTGGTGGTTCGCACACATAAAGAAGTGCGCAGGAAGGACGGAAGTTATATCCGTTTTGACGACAATGCCTGTGTATTGCTGAATGCTGCAGATGAACCGCGTGGCACAAGGATTTTTGGACCCGTTGCGCGTGAACTCAGGGATAAACAATTTATGAAAATCGTGTCACTGGCACCAGAAGTAATATAAGTGTATGAAGAACAATACTAAAACACAAGGACGCTTCAAGCCCAAGTTCCATGTAAAAAAGAACGATCAGGTGCTTGTTATCGCAGGTAATGACAAAGGCAAAAAAGGCCGCGTCATTGAAGTGATCTATGATGATTCCCGCGTGCTGGTGGAAGGTGTGAACATCGTTTCAAAACACACTCGCCCAACACAACAATACCCGAACGGCGGTATCATCAAAAAAGAAGCTCCCATCCACATCAGCAATGTTATGGTTGTGGATCCTAAATCGGGAAAAGGGACAAAAGTTGGCCGCAAAGAAGAAAACGGCAAACTGATCAGATATTCTAAAAAATCCGGAGAAATCATCAAGTGATGGAAGCTACATTGAGATTAAAGAAAACGTATACCGACGAGGTAGTTCCGGCACTGCAGGAAAAATTCAAATACAAGAGTTCCATGCAGGTACCGAAACTGGTAAAGATCTGTATCAACCAGGGCCTCGGCGCAGCAACGCAGGATAAAAAGATCGTAGACGTTGCACTGGACGAAATGACCCGTATTACCGGTCAAAAAACAGTTGCTACTATTTCTAAAAAAGCGATCTCCAACTTTAAGTTGCGCGAGAATATGCCCATCGGTTTGAAAGTTACCCTGCGCGGTGTGCGTATGTATGAGTTCTTAGACAGACTCATTTCTGTTGCGCTGCCCCGCGTGCGCGACTTCCGCGGTGTGAACAATAAAAGTTTTGATGGCAGGGGCAATTATACCTTGGGCATCACCGAGCAGATCATTTTCCCTGAGATCGATATTGATAAGATCACACGCATTACCGGTATGGATATCACGTTCGTGACAACAGCCGAAACCGATGCAGAAGCATTCGAATTATTAAAAGGATTGGGTATGCCCTTCCGCAAATAACATAAAGACATATGTCAAAAACATCTGTAATAGCAAGAAATCTGAAACGCCAGAAAATGGTGGAAAAAATGGCCGAGAAACGCCGTCAGTTAAAAGCTGAAGGTCGTTGGGAGGAGTTGGACAAATTGCCGCGCAATAGTTCCAAAGTGCGTGTGCGCAATCGTTGCCAACTCACCGGACGTCCGCGTGGTTATGTGCGCGATCTGGGTATATCCAGGATCAAACTGCGCGACCTGGCCCTGTATGGTAAAATTCCGGGCATGACCAAATCAAGCTGGTAATTAAATAAGATCGAAAAAATGAAAGTAACAGATCCAATAGCAGATTTTCTGACCCGAATCAGAAATGCACAAAAGGCAAATCACAGGATAGTGGAAGTTCCCGCATCTAACCTGAAAAAGCGCCTGACTGAAATCCTGTACGAACACGGTTTCATTTACAGGTATAAATTCGTAGAGGAAGGTCCTCAGGGGATGATCAAGATCGCCTTGAAATATGATCCGGTAACAAAAGCACCAGCCATTAAAGGCCTTGGTCGTGTGAGCAAACCCGGTTTGCGCAAATATTCCGGTGTCCATGAAATGCCCCGCATATTGAGCGGACTCGGTATATCCATCGTGTCCACTTCCAAAGGCATCATGACCGGTAAAGATGCTGAACGCCAGAATGTGGGTGGCGAAGTATTATGTTATGTGTATTAATAAAAGGAAAAAGTAAACGCAATGTCACGTATAGGTAATTTACCGATCCAACTGCCAGCAAACGTTACCGTTACTGTTGGAAACAACAATACGATAATCGTGAAGGGAAAGAATGGCGAACTCACGCAGAAAATAGATCGGGATATCACGGTGAAAGTGGAAGACAACACCGTTACACTGGAAAGACCTTCCGAGCAAAAAAGACATAAAGCGCTCCATGGTCTGTATCGCGCGTTGATCGCCAATATGGTGAAAGGCGTTTCCGAAGGATATAAAAAAGAACTCGAACTGGTGGGTGTGGGTTACCGCGCCGCAAATCAGGGACAGGTATTGGATATCTCAGTTGGTTATTCGCACCCCATCATGATGGTGATACCGAAAGAAGTGAAACTTTCAACCATCACGGAAAAAGGTAAGAACCCGACCATCGTACTGGAGTCGAACGACAAACAATTGCTCGGCGCCATCGCTGCAAAGATCCGCAGCTTCCGCAAACCGGAACCGTACAAAGGAAAAGGTATCAAATATTCAGATGAAGTATTACGTCGCAAAGCAGGTAAAACTGCAGGTAAATAAAAGCAGATAATCATGTTATCGAAAAAAGTAACCAGAAGACAAAAGATCCGTTATCGTATCCGCAAAAAAGTAAGCGGTACGGCAGAACGGCCGAGACTCGCAGTGTTTCGCAGCAACAAAGAGATATATGCTCAGCTCATCGATGATGTAGCAGGTCATACCCTCTGTTCTGCATCCAGTCGCGACAAACAGGGAAAAGAGATCACCGGTGCTAAAGTAGACCGCTCTAAGGCTGTGGGTAAAATGCTCGCAGAAAAAGCAAAAGCTATGGGCATCCATACTGTTGGATTCGACCGCGGCGGTTATTTGTATCACGGAAGGATCAAAGCATTGGCAGAAGGTGCTCGTGAAGGAGGTCTTCAATTCTAAAAGGATAGATCATTATGGCTATAAATAAAGAAATTCAAAGAGTAAGGGCCAGCGAGCTCGAATTAAAAGAAAAGATCGTAGGTATCCAGCGTGTTGCCAAGGTGACAAAAGGTGGACGTACCTTCAGCTTCTCTGCCCTGGTTGTAGTAGGTGATGGCAACGGCATCGTTGGTCATGGCCTCGGCAAAGCACGTGAGGTAACAGAGGCGATCCAGAAAGGTATCGATGATGCGAAGAAAAATCTCATCAAAGTGCCGATCTACAAAGGAACCATTCCGCACGAGCAACATGGAAAATTCGGCGCTGGTAAAGTGATGATCAAACCGGCCGCACATGGTACGGGTGTTATCGCAGGTGGCGCCATGCGTGCCGTATTGGAAAGTGCAGGAGTAACCGACGTATTGGCAAAATCACTGGGCTCATCCAATCCGCATAACGTGGTAAAAGCCACATTGGATGCACTCGCACATTTGCGCAGTCCGCTTGCAGTGTCGCACCAAAGAAATACATCATTGAAAAAAGTATTCAATAATTGATAAACGCTATGGGTAAGATTAAAGTAACAGCTATTAAAAGCACAACCGACAGGCCGAAAAGACAAAAGGCCACCATGGAAGCGCTCGGACTGAGAAAGATCAACCAGAGCGTGGAAAAAGAAGCCACACCGCAGGTAATGGGTATGGTTCGCACCGTTCAACATTTGGTTAAAGTAGAAAATATTTGATATGGATTTGTCGAATTTAAAACCGGCCTCCGGTTCCATCAAAAAACGCCATCGCGTTGGTCGCGGTCAGGGTTCCGGCTGGGGTGAAACTTCCAAGAGAGGGTTCAAAGGCGCGGGATCACGTGCCGGTAATTCGCGCAAGCGCGGACATGAAGGTGGCCAGATGCCACTGCAACGCCGTTTGCCAAAACGCGGATTCAACAACAAGATCTTCACACAAAAATATGTGGTGCTGAATCTTGGTCAGATCCAGGAAATGGCCGATAAGTACGGGATCACAAAATGGGATATGGAGGTATTATTTGCCAATGGTATCCTGCGTGCCGATGATCGCCTGAAAGTTTTGGGCCGCGGTGAATTGAAGACTAAAGTGGAAATATGGGCACATGCCTGCAGCGAAGCTGCAAAAAAAGCTATCGAAGCTGCCGGCGGAACCCTTAATGTGATAGAATAACACATGAAAAAATTCATACAGACATTAAGAAATATCTGGAGTATTGAAGACCTGCGCAAGCGATTGGTGTTCACTGCCGGTCTTGTGCTGTTGTACCGTTTCGGCTCTTATGTTATGCTGCCCGGTATCGATGCAGATATTTATGCAGGTGCCATAGGCAGAAGCACAGACAGCGGTCTGCTCGGCCTCATCAACCTGTTCGCAGGTGGCGGTTTCAGCCGCGCCTCCATTTTTGCATTGGGTATCATGCCGTATATCTCGGCATCTATCGCCATGCAGCTTTTGACCATCGCCGTTCCCGCTTTTGCGCGTATGCAAAAAGAAGGGGAGAGTGGAAGGAGAAAAATGAATCAGATCACCCGCTATTTAACGGTGATCGTTACCGCCATGCAGGCATCCGCTTATTTTGCGTATCTGAAAAACCTGAGCGGTCAGGCTGATTTCATCACTGCTCCGAACGGGTTGTTTTGGTTCATCTGTGTGATCATCCTAACCTCGGGTACTTTATTTACCATGTGGATGGGTGAACGCATCACCGACAAAGGTATCGGTAATGGTATCTCCCTGCTGATCATGGTGGGTATCATCGCCGGATTGCCCGCAGCTATCGTGAATGAGATCACGCATCGCGGTGCAGATAATGGCGGTGGTTATATACCCTTCGTACTGGAGATCGCATTCATGGTGCTTGTCATTATGGGTACCATCCTGTTGGTACAGGGGACGCGCAGGATACCTGTGCAATATGCCAAGCGTGTAGTGGGTACCCGCCAGTTTGGCGGTGTGCGCCAATATATTCCGCTGAAAATAAATGCAGCCGGTGTAATGCCTATCATCTTTGCGCAAGCTCTGATGTTCATTCCCGGGATCTTTGCACAGATAAATAAAGATTGGCAAAGCTCACCGGTATTGGTGATGCTCAACGATTTTCAGAGTATCGGATATAATGTGATCTATGGTATTTTGATCGTGATATTCACGTATTTCTATACTGCGATCATTATCAATCCGACACAAATTGCAGATGAATTAAAAAAGAACGGTGGTTTTATTCCGGGTGTTAAGCCGGGTAAGAAAACAGCCGAGTTCATTGATAATGTTTTATCCCGTATCACATTGCCGGGATCCATTTTCCTGGCGCTTGTTGCCATAGCACCTGTATTGACCAGAGGCTTTGGAGTGGATTCTTCGTTCGCCCGCTTTTTCGGGGGAACATCACTGCTCATCATGGTTGGGGTTATCCTCGACACTTTGCAGCAGATCGAGAGCCACTTGTTGATGCGCCACTATGATGGTTTGATGAAATCAGGCCGTATCAAAGGACGCAGTTCACAAGCAGTAAATGTGCCACAGGGATGATCTATTGTAAAACAAAGGATGAGATAGAACTCATCCGGAAAAGTTCTTTACTTGTTTCAGATACACTGGCAATGCTCGCGGGCATATTGCGTCCGGGTATGAGTACACTCGACCTCGATAAGCAAGCCGAAAATTTTATTCGCGATCACGGCGGCGTTCCTTCTTTTAAAGGATACCGCAATTTTCCGAATACACTGTGCACATCTGTAAATGATCAGGTGGTACATGGCATCCCGAATGCCAAAGAGTTGAGGGATGGCGATGTGGTGTCCGTTGATTGTGGTGTGTTCATGAATGGATTCCATGGTGATTCCGCTTACACCTTTTTACTTGGTCCGGTTCCGGAAGAAGTAGTGATGTTGGCGAGAGTGACCAAAGAATCGGTGTTCAAAGGAATTGAAATGGCAGTGGTTGGAAATCGCGTTGGTGATATCAGCTTTGCCGTTCAGCAATACACCGAACATGAGCATGGATATGGTGTGGTAAGGGAACTGGTCGGACATGGCCTGGGACGCGAGCTGCATGAAGAACCTGAAGTGCCGAATTTCGGTGGCAGGGGCAGAGGACCAAAATTGCTCGATGGTATGGTGATCGCTATTGAACCGATGATCAATTTAGGTGGACGCCAGGTGGTGCAGGAAAACGACGGATGGACCATTCGCACACGCGATGGCAAAGCGAGTTGTCATTTTGAGCATACCATAGCGGTGGGCAAAGGGTCGGCAGATATTTTATCCGACTTTGAACGTATTGAAACAGCAGAAAGGAAAAACAGTAATATATATACTGAACAGGAAATAACGCATTGATGTCTAAGCAGGGATTGATAAAACAGGATGGAACCATAACCGAAGCATTGTCGAATGCCATGTTTCGCGTTAAACTGGAAAATGAGCACGAGATCGTTGCACATATTTCAGGAAAGATGCGCATGCATTACATCCGAATTCTCCCCGGTGATAAAGTTACCGTTGAGATGAGTCCCTATGACCTGACACGAGGCAGAATCATTTACAGATATAAATAAAAGTATAAATAACAGATCATGAAAGTAAAACCATCAGTAAAGAAGCGCAGTGCCGATTGTAAGATCGTGCGCCGGAAGGGAAAGGTGTATGTGATCAACAAAAAGAACCCAAAATTCAAACAACGTCAAGGTTAATCTTAACATAACTAATAAGAAATGGCAAGGATCGCTGGTATCGATTTACCTAAAAACAAACGAGGCATTGTAGGCCTCACGTATATCTACGGGATTGCAGAATCCACTGCACGTAAAATTTTGAAGGAGTCCAATGTGGATGAAAGCAAAAAAGTGAAAGACTGGACTGACGATGAGGTGAATGCCATCCGTACGTATATCAACAACGAATTGAAAGTGGAAGGTGCGCTCCGTTCTGAGCAGCAGCTCGCTATCAAACGATTGATGGATATCGGATGTTATCGCGGTGTTCGTCACCGTAAAGGATTGCCTGTTCGCGGACAGCGCACACGCAGTAATGCCCGTACCCGTAAAGGACGTAAGAAAACAGTTGCAAATAAGAAGAAGGCACCGAAAGGATAATGATCCTCTCCGGTTGAGATAAATTATTCATAACTATATCAGTAAGATAATGGCTAAAACAACAGCAAAAAAAACCACGAAAAAAAGAGTCGTAAAAGTGGAGGCCGAAGGGCAGGCACATATTCTGGCATCTTTTAATAACCTGATCATCACCTTTACCAATAACAGTGGTCAGGCGATCAGCTGGTCTTCAGCAGGAAAATCAGGGTTTCGCGGTTCCAAAAAGAATACACCGTATGCAGCGCAAGTGTCTACATCAGATGCAGCTAAAGTAGCGTATGATGCAGGTCTGCGTCGTGTTGAGGTATTCGTAAAAGGTCCGGGCTCCGGTCGTGAATCTGCGATCCGCACCATTGTTGCATCCGGTATCGATGTGACCATGATCAGGGATATCACCCCGCTTCCGCACAACGGTTGCCGTCCGCCTAAAAAGAGAAGAGTTTAATCCACATAGTAATTAATACAACAGAAGAAAGAATATGGCAAGATATACAGGGCCAACGTCAAAAAAATCCAGATCATTTGGTGAACCGATCTTCGGTTATGATAAGGCATTTGACAAACGCAAATATGCTCCCGGTCAGCATGGCCAGTCGCGCAAGAAAAAAAGCTTGAGTGAATACGGTGTTCAGCTGAAAGAGAAACAAAAAGCGAAATACACCTATGGTGTGCTTGAGCGTCAGTTCCGCAAAACATTTGAAGAAGCGAACCGTCGTCATGGCGTTACCGGTGAAGCACTGTTACAGTTGTTGGAAGCAAGGTTGGATAACACCGTTTATCGCCTTGGACTTTCCACCACACGTCGCGGTGCCCGTCAGCTGGTAAACCACAAACATATCGAAGTGAACGGTGAAGTAAGCAGTATGCCTTCCCGCAGTTTGCGTCCCGGTGATGTGATCACCATTCGCGAGCGTTCTAAAGATATCGAGTGGCTGATGCAAAATGCTTCCAATACAGGTAAAAAATATCCCTGGCTGGAATGGAATGCTGCGGAAATGAAAGGAACATTTCTGAATTATCCGGAGCGCGATCAGATACCTGAGAACATCAAGGAACAACTGATCGTCGAATTATATTCTAAATAAGACACAATATCTCAAACAACTAATTGCTGTATATGGCTTTACTTACATTTCAACGTCCTGATAAAATTACGCTGCAAAAGGCGACTGACTTCGAAGGTACTTTTGAATTTAAACCGCTTGAGCCCGGATTCGGTGTTACCATTGGTAACGCATTGCGCCGTGTTCTGCTGAGTTCACTCGAAGGATTTGCCATTTCTTCCGTAAAGATCAGCGGTGTTGATCATGAATTCTCCACCATCAATGGTGTGATGGAAGATGTGACCGAGATCGTTCTCAACCTGAAACAGGTGCGTTTGAAAAAAGAACTCGGTGGTGACGACAATGCAGTGGAGAAATTATTTATCTCGCTGAAGGACAAAGAAGAATTCCGCGCCGGCGATATCGAGAAACATACCAATAGTTTCCGCGTGACCAACCCGGACCTTCTGATCTGCCGCATGGAGCCTTTCGTTAAACTCGATATCGAGTTGACCATACAAAAGGGCCGTGGGTATTTACCGGCAGAGGAAAATAAAAACATCGACCGCACTATCGGTGTGATCCCTATCGATGCCATCTTCACGCCGATCAAGAACGTGCAATACACGATCGAGAATACGCGTGTAGAACAAAAAACGGATTATGAAAAATTGGTGGTAGATATCCGCACCGATGGAACCATCCATCCGGAAGATGCCATCAAGGAAGCTGCACGCATCCTCATCCAACACCTGATGCTCATCACCGATGAGAACATCACTTTCCACACCAGTGGCGAGAAAGAGGTGAATGTGGTTGACGAACATACGCTCCATATCCGCAAATTATTGAAGACCCCGCTCGAGGACCTGGATCTTTCCGTTCGCGCTTACAATTGTTTGAAAGCCGCTAAGATCAATTCTCTTGCAGAGTTGGTGCGTTACGATACCAACGAGCTGTTGAAGTTCCGCAACTTCGGTAAAAAATCCCTTGTGGAGATCGAAGCGATGGTGCTTGATAAAGGTTTGCAGTTCGGAATGGACCTTTCTAAATATAAATTAGACGAAGACTGATAACAAGCATTTGTTGGCAGTACTAAATACATGTAAGAATGAGACACGGAAATAAAATAAATCACCTCGGTAGAAAATATGCTCACAGGAAATCCATGTTGAGCAATATGGGTGTATCTCTTATCCTGCACAAACGGATCAAAACAACACTCGCTAAAGCGAAAGAATTGCGCGTGTTCATTGAACCTATCATCCATCGCGGTAAAGAAGATACCACGCATAACAGACGTGAGGTGTTCAGCCGCCTGCAGAGTAAAGAAGCCGTTAGCGAATTGTTTACCAACATATCCGGAAAGATCGCAAACAGAAATGGCGGGTATACCCGCATTTTAAAACTCGGTGAGAACCGAGTGGGTGATAACGCTGAGGTATGTTATATCGAACTGGTGGATTACAATGAGAACATGCTGAAGACGACCAAGGCAGGTGGTAAAAAACGCAGCCGCCGTGGTGCAGGTAAAACAGAGAAAAAAGCAGTGGAAGCCATCAAAGAAGAAAAGGTTGAAGCAAAAGTAGAAGAGGTGAAAGAAGAAGAAACACCTGCTACAGATGCTGCGCCTGAAACAGATGCTACTACCGAAGAGGAAACAAAGGAAGGCGGTGAATAATTGATCCGCAAAACATAGCTTTCAAAAAGGGGGATACAGCAATGTGTTCCCTTTTTTATTTGTCTTCTATCCAATAAGTGCCGGAGTAAATAGCGCCTGACGAATTTTCCCGGACAGTAACCAGATACATACCGGAAACCGGAACTGCAGTATGTATATGCGCCTGATCGCCTGTGAACATGTCATCTTCTACTAAAGCACCTTTCAGATCAAAGATATGTACCGTGTAGGAGCCATTTATTTCCAGTCCTGAAATGTTCACTATATTTTCATATGTATACACTGCACAAGAAACCGCCTTGTTGTTTTCTATCGCATCGGGATGAAACTCGGTAGTAATCGGTTGATCACTAATATTTTCGTATGCAAAATCTTTGACCGTAAACGAGCGGTTGTCGGCTGCCACGTTCAGGCGGACCCAACCGTAATAGGTGCTGTCACCCTGGTTGAGTTTTAACCCGACGAATTTGCTGTTCTCCCCGAATATCCAGTCGCCGGCCCACACCAGAGGAATATAATAGAAGGAGTTGATCAGCGCGTAAAATTGATAGGCCAGACTTTGCAGGGTATTATTCAGAAACTGACCTGCATATGGCCCGATCTGTATCCCGGAACCAATGGCATACGGATAGGCATATGCCCCGCTGCTTCCGGTAAACGCTGCTATGGAGTTCCCGTTAAGGGGTTGTGCGAATATGGCATTGATGGCGTAGAAATTAAAGCCGCCGTAATACGTGAAGTTTATGAAGTTGGTCGTGCTGAAATAAAAGGCAAAATCATCAGTGCCGTCACCATCCAGATCCAGCAATACACCAGTCCCCGGAACGTCAACCACCACATCGGGGTCAACATCTGTATAGATCACTTCGGAATCCGCTGCATTTCCAAGTAAAAGTACAGAAGCCAGGGCGGTATAATTTTTCCATTTTTCCATGGCGGCAGATATATGCACTAAAGTACAATAGGTATAGCAATAAAAAAACCCCGGCGTGATGGCCGGGGTTCATATTTTCGGAAAAGAAAATTAATTGTTGATGAACACTTTTTTGTTGTACACAACGCTGTTCTCAGACATCAGTTGCACATTGTAAATACCGGTAGCGGCATTGTCCAAAGTGATCACTGCATTGCCATTTACATCACCTGTATAAACAACTTGTCCGTTCAGGTTAGTAACAACAACATTGGAAACATTAGCTTGCACATCCTTAACGATCAGGTTGATCGTGTTAGCGTAGCTGTACACAGTAACCTGGTTCTCGTTCAACAGTTCAACACCGGCAGTTCCGCCACCGGTTGTCTGACCAGCTTCGATGCCATAGTTTGCTACGTCATCATATGCATAGTCTTTAACTGTGATGGTAACAGGTCCTACTGTAGCATCCAAGCGCATCCAACCGTAATGGAGATCACCATCGCCGGCAATAAATTGGAAACCGAGATATTTATCGGTTTGGTTAGCGAAAGCTCCGTAAGTTGCACCGGAATAGATGGAAGCGAGGAAGGCAGTGTAATAACTGGTAAAGCCTGCACCTGCGTCGATCATATCGCCACTGTTCAGTGCGCTACCGTAAGGTAAAATACCCAGATTGTATCCAACCATAAAGTTGGAAGGGTTGCCATAACCAAGACCGGCATAGTAACCGATAGCAACACCAGCTGTCCAGTTAGACGGAATTAAAGAAGTACAAAGGATCATGAAATCGACCCCACCATCACCATCGATGTCAACCGGGAGGTATTGACCTAATTCAACGGTCACATCGTCCGGGTCTGAGTAAACAACTTCTGCTTTCGCTTCCGTTGTGGTAGCAACAAAGGCTCCTGCCATTGCTGAGTACGCTGCCAGTTTACCGGCATTTTTCGAAATGTAGATTTTTTTCATATCTGCAGATTAATTTAACAATTTACAAGGGCGAATGTAACAATTTTTGGCTGTACCGCGAACTATCACATCCTTTTTTATACACTTTTTGCGGTCATATTGCCTAATTATCCAAATGCACCTGTTTCCGGTAGGTGAAGCTATTGTCGGATATTTCTACAAAATAGTTGCCGGATGCTATCTGATCGAGTGCAACGGACATGGTTTGACCGATATTTTTGTCGGAATACACCAAATGTCCTGCCAGATCGAAAATGTTAAGACCCGCTTCACCTGAGAATGCCTCCGGGAGGGCCACGAAAACAGTATTGCCGAAACTGTATACAGTTGTTTTTGTCAGCGGATTTTCAAATATTTCGGTAGCTTCCTGGCCTGTAAATATGGCTTGATCGGGAGCGTCATCGTAGGCGTAGTCGTGTATGGTAAGGGAACTCGCATCTTCTGCAACGCTCAGGCGCATCCAGCCATAGTGCCAGTTTTCACCATCGGCAATGCGGAAACCCAGATAACCCATTTCAGCTCCGGCCCATGCACCTTGCTGTGCATAGGGGAAACCGAATACCGATATGTTGAGGGCCAGGGTGGCATATCCTCCCGTAAAACTGTCTTCAGAATTTATACCTTCTCCTACCTCCAGTTTATGGGCATATACAAAAGTGTATCCAAAGCTGGACGTCATATTGCCGAGCAACTCATTATCACCCAGCGGTGCCAGTCCGGCCAATTTTACGGTAAACGAGACCGGCAGGCTATAATAGGTGATATAGCCGGTAGCGCTGTAAACGGTAAATGCCATATCATCTCCGCCATTGCCGTCAATATTCAAACTGTAAAAGGCACCTTCTCCACCGATGGTCACATCGGGATCCAGATCAACGTAAACCACATTGGCTTCACCCGGATGTAAGGCCAGGAAGGCTGCAGCTCCGGCTGCGTAATAATGTAACTTTTTATCGGTGTATATTTTCAACATACCATAGATTTATAACATACGAATTTAGTGCAGAAAGCTTTCTGCTCAAACATAATGACATAAAGATTGCAAAATACCTTACTTATGCGCAGTGACTTTTTCGCGATGTAATTTTTTGTCCACTACGGAAGACATGGCCTGAATGTCGAGATCGCCGCCAAGCAGGGCATTGATCTTTTGCAATTGCGGTATAGGATCATTGATCAGATCGCCGTGGTTGACATAAATAACTTCTATGTTCTCCTGTTTGGGCAGCCAATTCTGCACTTTCTCGAGATTCAGTTTGAAAGCATTTGCCAATCTCAGATTCATGGTGCCTTCTTTAGCCTTGCCATCCCGTACAAGCATCCTGTGTTGACTTTGCATCACTTCATCTATATTCCGCTCCATGAAAATGATCTTATATTGATAATTCGCAGGAAGTTCAAATAACAACTGGCTGATCACTTTCACTGCCTTGCCTTGTGCATCCCGAACCCATTCTTTATTCCGTGCAAGTGATTTTACCAATTCATGTTCGTAATATCCTTTCGGATTATTTTCGTCGGGTTGACGAATGCCATCAGAGAATATTTCCATGCCTCCTTTGTCCAGCATTTGCATCATCATGCTGGTTCCGGAACGCGGCAATCCGCTAACGATCACGATCTCCCCTTTGAGATGTTCTTTGAGCTGCGCGCGATGTTCATCTGCGATATCCGGTTTTTTAAGATGGTCTTTATAGATCGTCGCAAGCATTTGTCGTGCTTTGTTGATACCGGGTGCCATTTTCAGACAAACCTCAAACGCTTCTGCAGAGCGTTCATATTCTCCCATATAAAACAGTGCTTCACCTAAATGGTAATGTGCAAAAGGGAAGAAGTAAGTCAATCCAACTGCATTCAGAAAGCAATCAACGGCTTCTTCATATTTTTTTGTGCGCAGGAAAGTAATACCCAATCCATGATGTGCTGATGCATTTCCCGGATCGTATTCCAATTCTTTTAAAAAGGCGCCTTCGGCTTTTTTCCATCTTTTCAGAGAAAGGTAACAGCGGCCGAGTTGCATATTGATCTTTGCTTGTCCGGCAGATTCCTTATCTATCATTTCAAAGATCTCCATGGCTTCTTTTGCCTTGCTCTCGATAAGGAGCAGATTGCCTTCCATCATTTTCATGCCGAGCGTTTCCACGCCCTTGTTCACTTCTTTTAATTTGTTGAGAACGGCGCGGCATTCCTCAATTTTATTCATGGATTGATAAGCGGTGGCCAGCCGCATGCCATAGCGCATCGTTTCCGGATTTTCGTCAAACAATCTGGTCAAAATTTCAACGGCCTCTTCATATTTTCTGCCATGCATATAAGAACGTGCGAGGTAGTAGTTGTTCTCGTTCATGGTGTTCTTAATAGCTTTCTCTATATTCTCGTCGGGGCGTTCCACATATCCCAGTTCGATGAGCTGCTCCAATGCTTCGGCTGCTGCATACGGATCTTCCTGTTTGTCGGCAGGATGTTGTCCGCTGTTCCCGGGAATATCTTCCCATGAATCCACCTTATCCGGAATGATCTGTTCTTCAAATGCATTAACTAAAACATTTCCATCCATATCAGCACCTACCGGCAAGCCGAATAAAGTGAGTACGGTGGGTGTAATATCTAATACGGATGCGCCATACACGCGATCATCTTTTTTGATGCCGGGGCCGTTCAATACAAAGATGCCATAAGGGCTGTGTTCCAATGCGGGAGCTGCAGGTTCTTTCGGCAATTCGATCGGGCGCAGGTGGTCGGGATGAAATCCGTGATCGGAAATAAGCATTACCGTAGTATCCGGTCCGGCCAGTTCCAGCAACCGCTCCAGCATCATGTCGTGGTATTTGTAGCCACTGATGACAACATCTTTATACAGATTAAAGAGGTCGTCGGGCACCATGGGCATTTGCGGTGGATGAAATTTCATAAAACCGTGACAGAAGTGGTCGATCGCATCATAATAAACGCCAAGAAAATCCCATTCTTCATTTTCCAGGATATAAGTGGCTGCATTATGTATCGTTGAGCAATCTGCGAGGATCTTTGATATAGCACCCAAGCGCTTGTCTTTTGCCTGGTCCACTTTTGGTGCATCGGGAACAAAGGGTAAAATATGTGCCGCCGTGAGCTCGCCCGGATGGATGCGCATTTTCTTGTATATATCCGATTTGTCGGCAGGATGTACAGTGCCATCCAGCATGGGCCAGGGTTCATTGATGGGTTTGCTGGCGCGCTGATATAAATTGGAGACCATGGTGCCGTTGATCGGTTCAGCCGGATGGGAAGGCCACCAGCCTATCACGTGGCTCTTCATATTGTGTTGGTTGAAGATATTCCACACGGCTTTCACTTTGCGTGAAGTGATATATACGGGACGAATACCTTTCCCGGATGGATCGGGTTCGGTGAATCCAATGATGCCGTGTTTATAGGGTCTTTTACCTGTGGCAATGGATGTCCATAAGGTTGGAGAAAGCGGCGGATCAAGGGTAGCCAGGTTTCCCATCACACCACCATTCACCAATTTCTCCAGGGTGGGCATGTGCCCTGCATCCATAAGGGGGTTAATTACTTTCCAGTCGGCGGCATCCCAGCCGATCAATAAGAGTTTTTTTGCTATTCTTTTTCCCATGCTATTTCTGCTCATTCAATAAAATCGCCGTGCAGCGGCAAGATCATACAAAAAGGTCGGTATGGTTTATTCTTCAGCAGCAGTGTTATTCTGCTCTTTCATCGTTTTTTGATACTGGCGTCTGGCCTGCCGCCACGCTACCAATCCTTTATATCCCAGGGCGAGGAGCCCCAGCGAACCTTCTACCGGAACTTTGAAGGGTTTTCCGTCAGAAGTGGTGATCGTAATAATATTTTTCTGTTTATTTTCCATTACATGAACTGCTTAAGAGGGGCTAAATTACGAAAACTCAGCCAAGGAATGGCAGGGAAATGCCCGAAAACTGAGGAGCAGAGCGGGTTAAACCTTAACCTATAAACCTGCTAAGCGTTTGCAGCCTTATGATTATCCCTGTCGACGAATTCCATGCCCACCCATAAGAAGAAAAGCGCATACAGAATGATCAGTGCGAGCGTTGGGAACCAATAAGCGATAATGGTCGTGAAGAGATACACAAATAAACCGCTTACCGTTTGTTTGGTGATGGTATCGCGCATGTCGGATGTAACTTCTTCAACCAATAAATATTTCGGCCTTGTCATGGAAAGCCACCAGAGGTTGAAGCCGATATTGGCCAGAAGGAAAGAAAAAATGTAAAACATAACAGCGATATTGGCCTGATCTGTGGCAATATATTTGGCGAGTACTGCTGTTGGAAAGGGCACGAAGGTGATGCACATAAGCAGAAAACCATTGGCGAAGATGAATGCATTGGATGTTTTATCCAGCATCTTCATCGCGCGGTGATGATTTGCCCACATTACGAGGATGGAACCAAAACTGATGATAAAGGCCATGAAGGAAGGCCACAGGGAAAATATCTGATGTAATAAGGCATTCTTTTCGCCCTTGTCATCCGACTCGGGAACTTTAATTTCCAGTACAAGCAGGGTGACAGCAATGGCGAATACTCCATCGCTGAAAGCTTCTATTCTTTGTAAACCTTGTGTCTGTTTCATATGGCTGTGATCGAATAAATAAACCCCCGTCGGTTGCGGAGCGGGGGTTTATTACATGTTATTGTATGTATATCATTTTTGTAAAATACATGCCTTGATAATGTAATCTGACCAGGTAATTACCTTCAGGCAGATCCTGCACTGCATAAGTGTCTTGTTGTTCAGAAATAGCATGCATGCACAGCGATCTTCCGCGCAGATCGAATATCTCCATGTGCGCATGATCGTCAGGTATGGCCGGCAATTGTATATGTACTGTATTTCCAAATGCATATACTATAATTCCGGCAGCATCGGGCGATTGCACAGCTTCAAAATCATCATCTATAATAATCGCCTGTAAACTCCCGGGAGGTGTTGTCAGCTCGCAGTTGCCACTTGCATTTTCCAGTGTGAATAGTATGGTTTCATCACCTTCAACAACCGCATCATTATTCACCGGAACAGAAAAGGAAGCAGTGGTTACACCACCTTCTGTGAAGGTCATGGTAAGCGGAGAATCAAAAGTAAAATCGGAACCTTCTGTTGCCGTTCCACCGCTTAACACCACATCTACTGAACAATCAGCAGAATTGCTGAGGTTGACATTCCCGGATAGTGAGCCTGCATTTTCATTGGCAGTTATCGAAGCGTTTGCGAACGTCACTTCTGCAATGGTTGGTGCAACATCGTTATCCTCGATCTCAATAGTGGTAGCATCCGGGATGCCGATGATACAGGTTCCGCTGACACCCGTTATTTCAAATACGATATTTTCCAGACCCTCTACTTCCAGATCATCTGTAATATCTACCGTAAAACTTTGGGTAAGATCGCCGCCTGCAGAAAAAGTAAGCGGAGTGCCGCTATATGTAAAATCAGAGACTTCTGTTGCAGTGGATAGGCCTGCGTTTACGGCAATATCTACTGTGCAATCTGTTGCTTCGCTTGCCGAAAGATCTATCGAAAGCACATCGCCTTCCAGTGCAGAATAGGTAATGGCGTCGAAGGAAATATTGGGAGGAAGTGGAGCCTCGTTGTCGTCGATGGTAAGGGTAAAAGTGGATGGGGCAATGATATTAGCTCCTGTTGGAGAGGTAAGTTCCAGAACAACAGTTTCGGGTCCTTCAATATCCACATCATCTATGATCGCAATATCCAGCGTGTACACTGTTGCACCACCTGCGGTAAAGGCAACCGGAGTAGGATCTGAAAATGTGAAGTCGCTTCCTGCCGTTGCGGTGGAAAGTGCAGTATTGATGGTTACTATGGCATCTGCATCGGCTGAAAAGGATAATACTACATTTGTATGTGCGGTGCCGGCATCTTCGCCGATAATATCCGTAGCAGCTTCAAAATGCATATCCGGAACCGGTGATTCCATAGCACCCGCCGGAATAGCAACACCTGCCTCGTCATCGTATGCAAAATCTTTGAGCGTCAAAGTGACAGGGTCTACTGTTGCATCCAGTCGCATCCAACCATAATGTAATGCGCCCCCGGTAACGAATTGAAATCCCAGATATTTATCAGAAAGGCCGGCAAATGCTCCATAGGTAGCACCTGAATAGATGGAGGCCAGAAATGCAGTATAGTAAGGAATAAATCCTGCTCCGGGCCCTATCAGATCACCTTCATTTAATGCACTGCCATATGGAAGTATGCCCATGTAACCGATCGCAAAATTGGATGGGTCGCCATAGCTGAAGCCGGTATAATATCCGATCAGAACGCCTGCCGACCAGTTGGGTGTGATGTCGGTGCAAAATAGCATGAAGTCGACATGCGTATCACCGTCGATATCAATAGGCAGGTATTCGCCGATATGCACCGTAATATCCGGATTGTCGGTATACACTATCGATGCATCTGCATCATTGGTTACAGCAATAAATGCGGCAGCAAAGGCCGAATAAGCAGCCAGCTTTTCATGTGCCGAGAGGGAAGTTTTTCTCATGTTTGAAATTTGATTTAAATATAATTCCTTTCGCAATCAGAGCAAATGGAGCAGCTGTTAAAATGATCGGGAAGATATATGGTACCCGGGATCGACAATGGTAAAGTAAGGTTTAAGCTGAAAAAAGTATATTTGAGATGCAAACTAATATTCCCGATCATGAAAACTTTTATTTTGTACATTTCATTATGTTTTACCTTGCCTGCTGTTGCTCAGCCGGTACTTCATCTGGAGCCCTTCGCGACGAATATCCCCAATGATCCCATCGGATTGGTAAACAGTGGTGATGAGCGCTTGTTCGCTGTTTGCCAAAACGGGTATATTATGATCATCGATACCGATGGCAATGTACTTCCGGAGCCTTTTTTAGATATCGACGACCGTGTTGAATCCATATATAATGCACACGGATTGCTCGGTTTGGTTTTTCATCCGGATTATGCTTCGAACGGATATTTCTATGTGAATTACATCAACAACGATCAGAACACGGTCATCAGCAGATTCCAGGTGAGTGCAGATGATCCGGATATTGCGGACGCCGGTTCCGAGATGATCCTGATGGTGGTTGAACAACCGTACCGCGTGCATAAAGGCGGTGATATGCAATTCGGCCCGGACGGCTATTTATATTTTCCATTGGGCGATGGAGGTACCATGATCGGTGATACGATTGGTGATCCGGACAACCGCGCGCAAAACCCGAATACATTGCTGGGCAAAATGATCCGTATTGATGTGGACGGTGCAGTGCCTTATGCAATTCCTGAAACAAATCCTTTTGTAGATGCGGTAGATACACTGCATGAGATATGGGCGATGGGCATGCGCAATCCCTGGCGCTTCAGTTTTGATAAATTGACAGGAGATATGTGGATCGCTGATGTGGGGCATAATCTGTGGGAAGAGATCGATTTTGAACCAGCAGGATTTGCCGGCGGAAGAAATTATGGCTGGCGATGTTATGAAGGAGATGTGGAATATAATTTCGACAGTTGCGATGCGACGGTGGATTATACCTTTCCCATTTTTACCTATCCGCATGATATAGTAACGGGCGGTTATTCTGTTACCGGAGGGTACGTGTATCGCGGAGAGCAATTCCCCAATATGTATGGCAAATATTTTTTCTGCGATTATGTCAGCGCTAACTTTTTTTCTTTGCAACCGGATGGAGCCGGCGGTTGGATGAATTCCATCTATCCGCTAAGTAATGTGGGCATAGTTGCATTTGGTGAAGATGTGCAGGGCGAACTGTATTGTGTCAACAGAGATTCTGCTGCGGTATATAAACTGATCGATCTGTGCGCCGACCTGCATGCAAGCTATGTTGCAGACAGTACAACTTGTCCGGAAGTTGGTGATGGCAGTATTTTGCTTACCGCAGAAGGCGGTGCAGAACCCTATACCTTCGAATGGTCAAATGGTGGAGTAACTGCTGATCAGGAAGCATTGTTCGCCGGCGTTTATACGGTTACCATAACAGATAGTTTAGGATGTCACCTGTATGATACGATACAAGTTTTTGCCGATACAATACCGGCACCTCCCATTATGTTGATAGGTATGCAATTGTATGCAGGTGAGGGGGAGAGTTTTCAGTGGTATCAGGATGGTGTTGCTTTGGCCGGTGAAACAAACGCATATTTTACTTTGCCTTTTGATGTAGGTGGTATTTTTTATGTTGAAATAACCTATGCTAATGGTTGTACGGTGGTGAGTGAATCCTATGAAATTGAGTCTGCGATCACCAGTGCCGCTACGAATGGCTGGTCGATAAGCCCGAATCCTACTGATGGAATATTGCACATCGAATGTCCGGATGTTTTTTTACAAAATAATGCGCACATTTTGGTCAGAGATGTGCATGGTGCATTGATCAGAACAATTCCATTGCAAAAGGAAATGGACATCGATCTGCATGCTTTGCCGGAAGGATTGTACTTTGTAAGTCCGGATAATCCGGATCATCTCATCGCTCTTCCTGTAGTTTTACAGAAATAGATCTGTCGGCAGAACAAATCTTGCATTGAGGTGTTATGCTTGCATGTATTACGCAAGGCTCTTCCTTTTTTTGTTTCTGAATTTCGGGGCACTGGCCATAGGTTCCATGTGGACACAACATGGTGTTACAGGCGATTGGTATTTGTCTTTAGATAAGGCACCATGGACACCACCCGGTTGGGTGTTCGGTGCTGCATGGACGCTCATTATGATCTGCTTGTCGGTATTTATGGCATCATTGGTCTCCGGTCCTATTGGCAACACTTCCCGCTTTCTGTTGTTGTTTGCTGTACAATGGATCACCAATGTCCTCTGGAATTATTTGTTCTTCCACAACCATCAGCCCGGATGGGCACTCCTGGACATTCTTCTTGTATTTCTTTTTGTGGGAATGTTGGCCATTCGAAATCTCCGCAATACAACAGGGGTTTCCACACTTTGGTTATTGCCTTACCTGTTGTGGTTATGTATTGCCATCTCTTTGAATGTGTATATTGTTATAAAGAATGGTTGAGTGTTAAGCAGATATGTCCAGGCCCTTACAGGACTCCATGCAATCCGTATCTTTGCGCTCAAAACAAGGATAAATGAGTCATCCCTTAAGCGAACAGGAACAGATACGCAGAGAAAGTTTACAAGCACTGCGCGAGTTGGGTATAGAACCGTACCCGGCGGCAGCATTTGCCGTTACTCATACCGCAGCAGAAATACTTCAGCGATATCCGGCTGAAGCAGACGCATTGCAAAATGTGCGTTTTGCCGGCAGGCTCATGGGCAAGCGCATCATGGGAAAAGCCGCATTTGCCGTATTGCAGGACAGCAGCGGTAAAATGCAGGTCTATGTGAAGGGTGACGAAATATCGAACGGTGAGGACAGGACCATGTATGAAGAGGTTTTCAAAAAGCATCTGGATATCGGAGATATCATAGGAGTGGATGGATATGTTTTCACCACAAAAACAGGTGAGACAACTATTCATGTCAAAGCACTGTATCTGCTCAGCAAATCATTACGTCCGTTGCCCGTTGTAAAGACAGATGCAGAAGGAAATATCCACGATGCGTTTACCGATCCGGAATTGCGTTATCGTCAGCGTTATGTAGATCTGATCGTAAATCCCGAAGTGCGCGAAGTGTTCCGCAAACGCACCAAGATGGTGAATACCATGCGGAATTTTTTGACAGATCGCGGATATCTGGAAGTGGAAACACCCATCCTGCAACCACTGTATGGCGGTGCTGCTGCCAGGCCATTTAAAACGCATCACAATGCTTTGGACATGACCTTGTATATGCGTATTGCCAATGAGTTATATTTAAAAAGATTGATCGTTGGAGGATACGACGGAGTGTTTGAATTTTCTAAAGACTTCCGCAATGAAGGGATGGATCGTTTCCATAATCCTGAATTCACACAGGTGGAATTATATGTTGCCTATAAAGATTATTTGTGGATGATGGATATGACGGAGGAGCTTATTGAAAAAGTAGCTATTGAAGTAACAGGCTCCACGGAAGTGCAGGTAGGTAAGCACCTTATCAATTTCAAAAGGCCATGGAAAAGATATACCATGTATGCAGCGATACAGGAATTCACAGGTGTTGACATTTCCCAAATGGACGAGCAGACATTATATAAAACAGCAAAAGAAATGCATGTGCATGTGGATGCCAGTATGGGCAAGGGAAAGATCATCGATGAGATCTTTGGAGAAAAATGCGAGCCGCACCTGATCCAACCTACATTTATTACGGATTATCCTGTAGAAATGAGTCCGCTCGCAAAAAAACATCGCGAAAAGGAGGGATTGGTGGAGCGATTTGAAGCCATTGTCAATGGTAAAGAAATGTGCAATGCCTTCAGTGAATTGAATGACCCTATCGATCAGAGGAACCGTTTCGAAGCGCAATTGGAATTAGGCAAACGCGGCGATGAGGAAGCGATGCAATTGGATGAGGATTTTCTGCGCGCCTTGGAATATGGTATGCCACCAACATCCGGTATAGGTATTGGCATAGATCGTTTGGCAATGATCATGACCAATCAACATGCGATACAGGATGTGCTGCTCTTTCCGCATATGCGACCGGAACAGTAATTTTTACGAGGCCACTAAGGCACAAAGGCACAATGGTGCACTAAGGGATTTTCTTGATCAATATTATTATACTACTTTCTGCTTATTGCTTCCTGCTTTTATCACCGAAACCGATCCATAGAACGCACAAGATCTTCGTCTTTCTTGATCCTGCGATAGGCCAGATATTGTCCTATGAGAATGAGCACCGGAATGCCGGCGGTGAATTCAAAATGAATGTACTCGCTGAAGGTAGTAGCAGCGATGATGGCCGCGACCAAAAGTGCCACGGAAAAGAAAATATTGATCACGCAGATGCGCATCTGCAACCTTCTGTCTTTGTACAGGAAAATGGTAAATGCGCTGAGCAATATGATGGCAACCGAAATGGCAGTAGAAAAAATGTCATTTTTAGCATACAGGATATCCTCTTCCAGCTCTGCAAGCGGTAAAAAGAGAAATACCAGGGCTGCTGCGATACACAGGAGCAGCAGGAGAGTTTGAAGGCGTTGCCACATGCCACAAAGATAAAAAGCCGCCAGGACCGGAGGCAATTTATCCGTGTGAAATCGTGTATAACTCTTTCTGCGGTCTTCCTGCGAGATCGGGCAGGGAACGACGCCGAATGGCTATCTTTAAGGCGTGAATTTTTTGCAGACTTTGAACGAGGCGCAGCGCGCAGCAGTGACCAATACGCAGGGACCTACGATGATCATTGCAGGTCCGGGTTCCGGGAAGACCAGGGTGCTCACCTTTCGCATTGCCTACCTGATCCAGAATAATGTGGATCCATTTTCCATTTTGGCGCTTACGTTTACCAACAAGGCCGCCCGGGAAATGAAAAACCGGATAGAACAATTGCAAGGCGGCGAAGCGCGCAATTTATGGATGGGTACCTTCCATAGTGTGTTTGCGCGCATACTGCGTTCAGAAGCGGATAAACTTGGTTACCCGAATAATTTTACCATTTACGATACCGAGGATGCGAAGAATTTGCTGAAATCCATCGTCAAAGAAATGGGTCTGAATGATAAGCTCTATAAGCCAGGCTATGTGCATTATAGAATATCGCTTGCAAAAAATAATCTGATAGGGCCGCAGGAATATGCCGACAATATTGACATGGTAAGTGAGGACGAGGCCAACGGCCGTCCAAAACTCGCCGAGATCTACATGCAATATACCAAGCGCTGTTTTCGCGCAGGTGCCATGGATTTCGACGATCTGTTGTTAAAGACATTTCAGCTTTTTGAAAGATTTCCCGACGCATTATATAAATATCAACACCGCTTTCGCTATGTGATGATTGATGAGTTCCAGGATACGAATTTCCTGCAGTATTCTATTGTAAAGCGACTGGCAGATGTTTTTCAAAATATAGCAGTAGTGGGAGATGATGCGCAGAGTATTTATGCATTCCGCGGCGCCAATATTTTGAATATCCTGAATTTCGAAAAGGACTTTCCGGAAGTGAAAACATTCCGTCTGGAGCAGAATTATCGCTCTACTAAAGCCATTGTGGAAGCTGCCAACCATATCATCTCCAAAAACACACAACAGCTTGCCAAAAAAATATGGACAGATAATGCGGATGGTGAATCTATCAAAGTGATCCGTGCCATGAGCGACAATGAGGAAGGTAAGATCGTTGCGGATAGTATTTTTGAGCAACGTATGCGCGATCACTTGAAGAATGGCGATTTTGCCATTTTATATCGCACCAATGCGCAAAGCCGTGCTTTTGAAGAGGCATTGCGCAAATTGAATATACCTTATCGTATTTATGGCGGTATATCTTTCTACCAGCGCAAAGAGGTAAAAGATCTGCTCGCTTATTTAAAGCTCACTGTGAATCCGCACGATGAGGAATCTTTCAAACGCGTGATCAATTATCCGGTGCGCGGTATCGGGAAAACCACAGTGGAAAGATTGATGGTTGCTGCAGCAGATAATGAAAAGAGTCTGTGGACCATGGCCGAGAATGCCGATCTCCTGCAATTCAACGCAGGCGCCCGAAAAGCACTCAGTGAATTTGTCACCATGATAAAAAGTTTTCAGTCCATGGTAACTGAGAAAGATGCCTATGTGGTTGCAAGCCATATTGCCAAGTCGACGGGCATTTTGAAAGAATTATATAATGACCAGAGTGTGGAAGGCATCAGCAGGTATGAGAACCTGCAGGAATTGTTGAACTCCATTAAAGAATATGTGAGTCCGGAAGATGCTGATTCTCCCTATTTTCAGGAGACCATCCCCGAAGAGCAGAGCAACAAAACCTTAGCGGAATATCTACAGGAAGTGGTATTGCTCACCGATGCCGATCAGGAAGGTAATGAGGAAGACACAGTAAAACTCATGACCATACATGCTGCAAAGGGATTGGAATTCAAAAGTGTATTTGTGGTGGGTTTGGAAGAAGGATTATTCCCCTCACAATTATCGATGTCGGCGAGGGAAGATCTGGAAGAGGAAAGGCGATTGTTTTATGTTGCTATCACACGTGCAGAACAGGTGCTCACCATTACACATGCGGCCACACGGTATAAATATGGCAATCTGGAATATTGTGAAGCCAGCCGTTTCGTTGAGGAATTGCCCAAACATATTGTGCAACAGATAGGTTACAATGCACAGAGTTATAACGACAAACTCCCGGCCTTTGGCAGAGACGATGCACACGCGACACCTGTTACAAAAGTGAAGAAGGTGGTACAATCGCAATTTGTGCATACGCCATCAGAAAATTTTTCTCCTGCATTTCCGGATGAGTTGATGACAGGTATGGAAGTGGAGCACCAGAAATTCGGATTTGGGAAAATTGTGGCTATGGAAGGTGCGCAGGAGGGAAAAATTGCAACCATCTTTTTCCAGCATGTGGGACAGAAGAAGTTGCTCTTGAAATTTGCTAAGCTAAGTGTGGTGAAGGGATGAAAAATGAAAAATGAAAGATGAAAAATGAAAGGAGTTAGGTGTAAATAGTTAGGGATCAGGCGGATATATTCACTATTCACCATTCACCACTCACGGTTTTCTGCATTATGTAAGATGGCACAGGTTTTAGAACAAACGTATTGAATGATTAACATCCATCTTCTCTCCGGTCCGCGGAACATCAGCACTGCCATGATGTATGCATTTGCGCAACGGGCAAGTTGCACGGTTGTGGATGAACCCTTATATGCCGCTTATTTGCAACGCACCGGTTTGCAACATCCCGGCAGGGAAGAGGTATTGCTGAGTCAGGATACGGATCCCGATATCGTCATACGCGATGTTATTTTTAAAAAGTATGGAACGAAGGAAGTTTTTTTCAAACATATGACCCATCATCTGGAGGGAATAAACCTTGATTTTTTATTGGAGGGCAGAAATATCCTCCTCCTCCGGGATCCCGAAAAAGTATTGCGCAGTTATAGTAAAGTAATAGCAGAACCAACGGTGTCGGACATCGGTTTGCCGCAGGCCAGACAAATCTTGGATTTTCTCAAATGGAACAACGCACATTATTATGTGCTGGATGCAGATGTGTTTTTATCCGATCCTGCCCGGCAGACGGAGGCATTGTGTTCGGCTTGTGATATTCCCTTCGATCCAAATATGTTGCACTGGGAGCCGGGTGCCCGCACGGAAGATGGTGTCTGGGCTAAATATTGGTATGCGAATGTCCACAAGTCGACCGGTTTCACACCTTTTCATTCCACGGAAGAGGCTCTACCCGAAAAATTACTGCCGGTATTAGAACAGGCACAAAAAATATATACATCACTCTTGCAGGAAGAAAATAATCAGGCATAATATCTTTAGTGTATGTTGCAACAATACGATCCAAAGAATGCGCACATTTTCGTTTGGATAAACGATAAGCTGGTCCCGCGCGATGAAGCATGCATTTCTGTTTTTGATTCTGCCGTGCAGGGTGGCGATGCCGTTTGGGAAGGTATGCGCGTATATCACGGTAAAGTGTTTTGTATAGAAGAACATCTCGACAGGCTGATGGCCAGTGCACATGCTTTGATGTTTGCAGCGATCCCCGAAAAAGAATTTATCCGCAATGCCATATATCGCACACTGGAGGCGAATAAAATGGAGCACGATGCGCATATAAGGCTTACTTTGACACGTGGCGAAAAGGTAACCTCCGGTATGGATCCAAGATTAAATACAAAGGGTTGTACGCTGATCATTTTGGCAGAATGGAAGAAGCCTGTATATGGCGTGGAGGGGATTACATTAATAAGCTCATCGCAGAGAAGGAATAATCCGCAATTCCTTGATAGCAAGATCCATCATAATAATCTGTTGAACAATATCCTGGCCAAAATAGAGGCGAATGTTGCCGGTGCAGACGATGCATTAATGCTGGATCAGAATGGATTCGTTGCCGAGACGAATGCCTGCAATATTTTCATGATCAAAAACGGAATGGTCATGACGCCACATGCAGATGCCTGCTTGCCCGGTATAACGCGGAACAAGATCATTGCAATGTGTGCGCAACACCATATTGCTATACATCTGAAAAATATCTCACTCACTGAAATGTATACTGCAGATGAAGTGTTTACCAGCGGAAGTATGGGGGAATTGGTGCCGGTAAAACAAATAGACGGAAGGCAGATCGTGAATCGCTCCGGAAAAAGTGTATTTGATGAAATACAAACCTTGTTCCGCCGGTTGACGGAATCATTTTGACTTCCTGATGTAGGGATATTTCACTTTGGTGAGGAACAATCCGTTTGCCGGTGCGGATAATGCATATTTGAACCGTTCCTTTTTCTGCAATCCTTTTTCTAATTCTGCCAGTGTCATTTTTCCTTTGCCGATCTGCAACATCGCACCCATGATCAGTCGCACCATACCGCGTAAAAACCGGTCGGCGGAAACGTGCAACACATGTGCATCACCTTTGTGTTCCCAGTGCAGATCGGTAAGGTGCACGATGGTGGTTTTTGCACCCTGTTTGGATTTGCAGAAGGAGGGGAAATCGTCGAATTGCAATATGACCTTGCAGGCCTTTTCCATCTGTTCAAAATCAAGTGGCTGATAATGGTAATAATACACCAGTTCGGGAATGAATATCTCCTTGTGCATCAGCATGCGATATTCGTAGCTGCGCTCTGTGGCATCAAAGCGGGCATGGGCCTTTTCGTCCACCTCGATGATACGTTTTACCAGGATATCATCGGGTAAAAAAGTATTCATGCGCAATGGGAAATTGGCGGGAATATGCGCGTTGGTGTCGAAATGCAGAAAGAATTGTTCGGCATGCACCCCGGCATCTGTTCTTCCGCAACCAATGCAGTGTATGTCATCGCGCAGGATCATGCACAAGGCCTCGTCGATCTTTTGTTGCACGCTGATGCCATTTGGCTGTACCTGCCATCCCGAATAATGCGTACCGCGATATGCGATCTCGAGGAAATATCTCATGGGGTAAAATTAGTGATTGGGTGGGATAGGGGCTTTGTGTTATGGGCTATGTGCTATGGGTTAGGGGTTAAGGGTTAGGGGTTAGGGCCGTTTTTATAATAGAGTACTCATATTCAATTTAGTTGCCCAAAACAATTTTGATCAATTCTGCTCAATTACTAAATAGCAATAAGCAGAAAGCAGAAAGTAGTACGTTGGTTGTGCTATTTTAGTTAACAGTACTCAAAACAATTTTGCTTCAATTTTGCACAATTTTGCTCAATTTCTAAATAGCTACAAGCAATAAGCAGCAAGCAGTATGTTGGTTGTGCTATTTTAGTTCACAGTACTCAAAACAATTTTGCTTCAATTTTGCACAATTTTGCACAATTTCTAAATAGCAATAAGCAGCAAGCAGTATGTTGGTTGTGCTATATTAGCTAACAGTACTCAAAACAATTTTGCTCATTTCTGCTCAATCCTGCTCAATTAACCAATAAAATGGAATCTCCTGCTCCTACAGTCGCCCTTCATTTTCTAACTTTTTAATCTATCAGCAGGAATTTATATCTTGCAACTTTTTTCACTAAGTGAAGGATTGTATCAAGTTGCTAAATTTGAAGTTCAAAAATAAATATTTGAGTGGCTAAACGACTATTTACAATAGTATTAATATTCATCTCCATTCGACATGATGTAAAATGTCAATGGAATATTATTTATTCTTCAGATACGCTTTTAACCGCTGTGAATTTTGTTTCTCCGGATTCCGGATTTATTGGAGGAGAAGGGTTGCTTAAAAGAACAACAGATGGAGGAATCCATTGGAATGATTGCAACGGATTCACAAGCGAATCTAAAATACTGGATATTGACTTTGTATCTAATGATTTAATGTTCCTTTCATCTTTAGAGGAACAGCCTATCTGGAAATCAATTGATGGCGGGGCGGATTGGGAAAATATTTCAGATATACTTGTTGGGGGACCTATTTATGATTTAGACGTAGTCAGTGATGACATTTCATATGGCGGGGGTCTGGGAGGATATGTATATAAAACTGATGATGGATTCGATTTTTTGAATATATACAATGTTAGTGCGGAAGATATTCTTTCGATTTCATTTCCAGATTCTGATACAGGATATGTTGCTGGAGGATTATATGCATTTCTAAAAACTGAAAACGGGGCAGAAACATGGATCGACGTGAATACAATGTTTATTAATGCATTGCTAGTTGATTTTTGTTCTCCAGCAACGGGCTATGTCACTGACCAGTATGATTTATATAGGACAAATAATTATGGAAATACGTGGAATTTACTAACAATTCCCGGTCCTATGGATCGAATATTAGCACTTGAATGTGTAAGTGATTTGGTGTGCTATATTGCAGGCGATGACCCGCTTGGTAATTCCTATATTCTCAAAACAACTGACGGCGGAGAATCGTGGATCAATACAGTTATAGATCCTACCTTATCACCACCCAATAAGATCGTGTGTGTGAATGATTCTGTTTGTTACGCACTTTCATCTAATGGATTAGGTAACGCATTTTATGTTTTAAAAACTAATAATAGCGGGGGAATAACCTCAACTTTCGAAACAATAATTACTACGCAATATTACTTGTACCCGAATCCAGCAAATGACTTAGTTCATCTTTCATTATTAAATCAAGAATCAATAATGCAAATAACGACATTTAATTTATTAGGAGAGGTAGTAAATGTGAAATTCGATAATAGCTTAAATGCTTTTATTAATTCATTACCCAATTCTTATTATATGACAGAAGTAGTATGCAATGATGGTAAATATTTTATTTACTGGGTAAAACAGTGATAAGCAATCTAATATATTAATGCGTATCATCAATTATTTTTAATACAAAAACTGTTCTTTTCGCTTCTAAATATTTTTATTTGGGACCGCTAATTTACTTCCTCTCCATTTTCTAACTTTTGATATTTATTTTTTTTTAACTCCCCACCTCCTCTCCCTAACCCCCACCTCTTCAGTCGGGCAGGCCCTCCGGGAGGGGGAATGAGTACTCATATGCAGTATAGGTACTCAAAGCAATTTTGCCTGCCTCCCGCAGCGGAGGCTCAATTTCTAAATAGCAACAAGCAACAAGCAGCAAGCAGTTTGTTGGTTGTGCTATATTAGCTAACAGAACTCAAAACAATTTTGCTCAATCCTACTCAATCCTGCTCAATCCTTCCATTTCTCCACTTTTATATACTTTCTAACTTTATAATTCCCTTAGATCCCCAACATCTCCTTCAACTTTCCATACCCATTCCTGCTTACCGGAACCTTTGCACCGGAACGCAGGATGGCAACATGATTGTCTTTGTCGTACACTTCAATGCGTGTTATTTGTGTCAGGTTGACAATATAGGAGCGATGACAGCGGTTGAAAGTAGTGGGATCGAGATTCTTTTCGAAAAAACTCATCGTTTTATTTTTCAGATATCTTCCTTCCTGCGTGTGGATCATCACATAATCGCCTTCTGCCTCCAGATAATGGATCTCGTGGAAAGGTATGATCTTGATCTTATCCTTTAGTTTCACCACCACGCGCTGATTTTGTGTGGGCTGCATGGCAATGGTTTCCAGCAGATCGTCGGTGGCGGACTGCGCGGGGCGCACATTTTTCCATTTGGTGATGGCGGCATCAAATCGCTCTTTGGTAAATGGCTTCAGAAGATAATCCGTTGCGTGCACTTCAAATGCTTTCAATGCATATTCATCAAATGCTGTTGTAAAGATTACGGCAGGTCGTTCATCCAGTAATTCCAGCATTTCAAATCCGTTGATCTTCGGCATTTGTATGTCCAGGAAAATAAGATCCGGTTTGTGTTCCTGAATGGCTTTCACACCTTCAAATCCGTCGTTGCATTCGGCAACAACTTGCATATCGGGGTATGCGGATATATATTCCAATACAATGGTTCTTGCCAGGGGTTCATCATCTATTACTATCGCTTTGATCATGCTAAGGGTATTTTGATCGTGGTTGTAAAAATATTGTCTTCTGCCTGTGTAGTCATCAGGTCATTGCGTGCGTAGAGCAGATATAATCTTCTGCGCAGAGAACTCAAACCGAAACCGGTCCCGCTTTGCGGCAGGTTGCTGCTATCGAAGGGGTTGCGCACCATGAGATACAGCATATTATCTTTTTGTTCTGCAATGATCTCCACCAAAACAGTATCCAATGTATCATACAAGCCGAATTTAATGGCATTTTCCACTACCGGTTGCAAGATCAGTGCAGGGATGCGGATGTTTTTCAATGCATCATCGCAGATGACCTGCGTTTGCAATCTGTGCCCGAAGCGCACTTTTTCTATATCGAGATATAATTGCAGATGGCGCAATTCTTCTGCCAGTGTGTTGATGGAATTATTGTCCCTGCGTACGGTTCCGCGCAGGAAGTCGGAAAGCTGTTGTATCATGGAGCGCGCCGCTTCCGGTTTGCTGCCGGCAAGTGCACTGATGCTGTTCAGGCTGTTGAATAAAAAGTGCGGCTGTAGTTGTTGGCGCAAATTAAATAACTCGGCTTCACGCGCGAGTTTCTCGGCATCGTGTTTTCTCTTGTCCGATTCCTTTTGCTCTTCCACTGTGTAATAAATGATACTGATCAATGCCATGCATCCCGACATCAAAAAAGCAAAGCCGCTGCGCACGGGCCAGGATGCAGTGACAAAAGCTGCATATTGTTCATTGTCGTCGAAACGCGGTGCTAAAAAATGGAACAGGGCAATATCGATACCGGAAGCCAGTATGCTGATGGCAACAGCATACCAATATTTTTCTTTCTGGGGAAGATAGAATTGCATGATGTAGACAATGAACAAACAGGAAAGCGCGAGCAGGCCGTTGTTCACCAGACTATCAATAATTGCCGTGCGCAAAGAGAAATCGAGATATTGCAATATAAGCACCTGGGCTGTTGCCCAAGCTAGCCACCAGATACCAAATGTGGTGAGAAACCGGTTCGTTCTAATGAGGGATTCCGCCATGCAGGATCAATAGCTTCTGATTTCTATTCCACCGAAAATGCTGGTCCCTTTTAATACGATCACTTTATTGGGATCATTTGTAACACTTTGCACGGGCCGTTTATCTTCTACGCCGCCAAAGATGTTCACGATCTCTGATTTTATTTCCCAATGCGCGGGAAGAATGAGTTTGGCGCCGCCGAATATTTGTGTCAGTTCGAGTACTACATGTCCGTTTATATCTGCCTGCATCAAATTCAGTTCCGTCCCACCAAATACACTTGTCGCTTCGCCACCTTTGAAATTCTTGTTCATGATATTCTTTTTCGTTCCACCGAAAAAAGAAACACTGTCGATATAATCATCTGCCGTATCCTCTCCTACACAATTTCCCTGGCGGTCGTACTGATAGCGTTCACCGCGGTTATATTTTTCCATGCGCTCGCGGAAATGCCGGCGGTTCCAAACACGTCGCGGACGAAATATCATCACCAATCCGGCGATGATGATAATACCCGGCCAGAAGTATTGTTGGAATGCCAGATTAGGGTAGAGGTCACGACTCAGAAATACTAAGCCTACCACAATGGGTATCAAAAAGGAAGGATTGCTGAAGCGATGTTTTTCTCCGATATAGATGCCGATGCCGATGAGCAACATTTGCCAACTGATCACCCAGTCGGGAATAACATAACCCATGCGATCTAAAATAAGGGCCACACCCGCACCTAATAGCACCAAACCGGTGAGCACGAAGCGCCGTTTTTCAGGTCCGCTGTGTCTTGTGTTTTCAGATCCCTGCTTGTTTTCTTCATCCATGATATTCATACTGTACTGATTTTGCGACAAAACTATCCCGAATATATGCCCAAATCAATGACAAAAGGCATTTCAGCGCTTTCTAATCGGTGAACGGGGGGATTTTGGCGGTAAGTGGTTGGGTGAGGGCGGGGGTAGTGAGGTAACATTAGCAGTAAGTAATTGGTTTCAAAGGTCAGGCGACGCCGGATGTGCTTTCTTTTGGTTATTTTGGGGGAGCAAGGTCCTGCCCAGATAAAAACAACAAATAAGGCAAGACCCTGCGATTATAATGTCACCCCTCCGGGATTCGGACGTAAGTTCACATTGTATTTATCTGTTACAATAATGTCACCCCTCTGGGGTTCGGACGTAAGTACGCATTGTAGTTATCTGTTACAATTATTTCACCCCTACGGGGTTTTCTTTTGGGGGAGCAAGGTCCTGCCCAGATACAAACAACAAATAAGGCAAGACCTTGCGATTATAATGTCACCCCTCCGGGGTTTGTATGTATATATGTGTGGTTGTTATCTGTTACAAAAATGTCACCCCTACGGGGTTCGGACGTAATTACGCATTGTAGTTATCTGTTACAATTATTTCACCCCTACGGGGTTTTCTTTGATCCGGAAACATGTATGCTGCTGCATGAAAAAAGGATATCCCAATCAGCCGGGAACCGGCGCCACGTCGTACAAATAAAATAAACATCCACTAAAGCCGGGAACCGGCGCAACATGGTAGCATGGATATGTGCAAGAACCCAAAGCCGGGCAACCGGCGATACAAATGAAATAAATATATAAACGATACTAAACGCCGCCACGTCGCAACGGCCATTTTTTTCAATCATTGAAAGGTTTCACAACTTGCTTATAGCCGAACCCAATTTTATAATTTTTTATATATTTTTTAATTTTTTAATTCCTACATGGTTTTTACAAACGGCAACACAACTTTGTTATCGCCAATCGCTATCACAACAAAATACACTCCATCTGTCAATGCAGAAATATCTATCTCCGTTACAACACCATATATCTGCACATCCCTGATCTTCTCACCCAGATTATTCCGTATTTCGGCTTGTACAGGTTCATTTTGGATGGAGCTGAAAAGCAGGGTGATGGCGCTTTGCGCGGGATTGGGGTAGAGGGTTATATTGGGAGAAGTATGTTCTTCCACTGCAAGCCCTTCATCTGCTGTTCCATCACAATCATCATCCAGTCCGTTTACTATTTCAGGTGCGCCGGGATAGATGTTGGGGTTGCTGTCATCGCAATCTGTGGAATCGGGAACATAACCCGTTAAGGATTCACAGGTTAATGTATCAACTGTTGCATCGCCAAAGTTGTCATTATCTGCATCCTGATACAACCACACATAAGCGAGATTATCATCTACATACCCATCACAATCATCATCCAGAAAATTGCAGATCTCTGTTGCACCGGGGTAGATGGCAGGATTTGTGTCATCACAATCCGTGCTGTCCAATGCAAATCCGGTTAGTTCCATACAGGAAGTGGAATCCACATCTGCATCACCATATTCATCTCCATCTGCATCTGCGTAGTAGGTAATAAAAATGGCATCTTCATCTATCTCACCATTGCAATTATCATCAATGGCATTGCAAATATCTTCGGCCCCTGGGAAAATGTTTTCGTTCGTGTCATCACAATCCGTATTGTCCACAACAAATCCCAAGGGCAATTCACAAGCAACTGTATCGTGCGCACTATCACCGTATCCGTCTTCGTCTGTGTCAGCATAGTATGTTGTTTCAGTACAGTTACCAAGTTTTAGCAACCAATAATCTTTAACGCCAATATTTTCAGCCACATCACCATCACTTGATGAACTGCAGCCAGCAACGATATAAGTTTCCGGTTCAATTTCAATAATTGAATTGCCATTGTCAGTTCCGGTGCCACCCAAAGCTTTTTGCCATATTAAATTCCCCTCACTATCTATTTTGATAATCCATGTATCCGCAAAAATTGAAGGCCCGTGGAATCCTGTTATATCTCCATCTGATGAGGTAGTATGTCCGCATACAAGGTATCCACCATCAGTACATTGTATTACATCAAATGCCTCTTCTGTTACCGACCCGCCATACGACTTCTGCCACTCCAGATTGCCTGCGCTGTCTGTTTTAACGATCCAATAGTCATAAAATCCATAGTTGACCGTAACATCTCCGTTGCTCGATTCGGTATATCCTGCAATCAGAAATCCATTGTCCTGAGTGGAAATGACCTGTCTGGGCCAATCCAGTTCACTCCCACCGTACACATGTCCCCATTGAAAATTGCCCGAACTGTCAATTTTACTCAGCCAATAGTCATAGCCGCCGTGATTCAATCCTACCTGCCCATCTGTTGAAAGACTTGTAGAAACAATACCGTAACCACCGTCTTCTGTTTGGCAAATACCATAGGCAAATTCCGCATCCGAGCCACCCAAACAGGTTTGCCAAAGGATGTCACCTTCCTGGTTGATTTTTACCACCCATGTGTCATCTCCATGATTTCCGGAAACATCAAAATCATTTGAATTGGTATAGCCTGCAAATACATAACAACTGTCTCTAGTTGCAATAATGCATTGTCCAATTTCACCAACTGAGCCACCATAAGAACGTTCCCATTCTATACCGCCTTCTTCATCTACTTTAGCAATCCAGATATCTGATGGACCATTCAATTCACTCACATCATAATCGTTTCCATAGGTATAGCCCATTAGCAGATACCCCCCATCAAAAGCACAAATTGCATCATAGCAATAATCTAAAGCAGAGCTACCATAATGATGAGCCCACTCTTTGATTCCATATGCATCTGTTTTTACCAGGCAATAATCTCGACTACCATAGTTGCCATCCAGATCCACATCACCGGAATATGATGTGCCCGCTACGATATATCCTCCATCAGGGGCCTGCCTTACAGCCCATGATTCATCTGTCTCTGTTCCACCGTATGTATGTTCCCAAAAAATATCCGGTGCTTGGGAATGTAGAATATGTTGTATTCCAAGAAAACCAATGAGAAGAAGTAGTCTATTTTTCATATGGGAATTTTAAACAAACTATTTATAAATCTAACAAATATATTTTATAGATCCCGGCACATGCCATGGAGCATGGGAAATTGTTGCTGTTATATATGCAGAAGTCCCCAAATATTCAGTTGGATATTTTGTAATACCCGTTACCTTGTATAGAAAGGGCGAATTTCATAATACATATAGATTGTTTCCAAATCCTGCAAATTCAGCATTTAAGGTTTTTCAAACAAACGGCGAAAAATCGGAAAATGATCACTTGGAAATTGATATTCTTGCAATGGATGGAAAACAGGTTTTACATACTTCTGTATCAGAGGGTGAGTCTATTGATATTAGCATTTTACCTGTAGGTATATATCAAGTATATATTCAAAAGGATGGAGTGCCGACAGAAGTTGAAAAGATGGTCAAAATGTAAAAAAACATTCTACAATTCATTCAAAAAATAAGGTTATCACATTACTGATAACCTTATTTTTTTAAATGATAGAATTAGTTACTGCATATATGAAGTAACGTTACAGTTATTCTACTGTGCGCCCACCTGCATGTTTACTTTCCGTAGTTGAATTATTTATCCGCTCCATGTTCACGGAGAGATATGCGTAAATACTTTGCGCTTGGATCCAGTCGTGAATACTATATCATCACCAGTGATTTGAAAATATGGACGCATAATGGTTATCCATTGCAATAAATTCACCACTACCGGGTTTTTAGAAAAAGCTACACAAGGATTAACACTGAGAACCGTCAGAGCAAGGTTCTTGTATATAGAACCAATTGAACAGTCAAGGCGCGATGACGAATTCTTTCTTCCCGTGCCTTTTTGGGGCCTTTGTATCCTCAAGGCTCCTGCAATATCAAATAACCTAAATGCTACCCTTCTGTCCGCAATAATTTCTCCAATATTCCAACAGCAGCTTCACTGATAACTGTACCGGGACCGAAAATAAAGTCCACACCTTTTTCTTCTAAAAAGGTGTAATCCTGTTGTGGTATCACACCGCCAACGATCACCAGGATATCTTCCCTGCCGTATTCTTTCAGTGCATCAATAACGCGTGGAACTAATGTTTTATGTCCTGCAGCCAGTGAGGATATACCGATAATATGTACATCATTTTCCACTGCTTGTTTTGCCGCTTCTTCAGGGGTGAGAAAGAGCGGTGAAATGTCCACATCAAATCCCATATCTGCAAAAGCCGTTGCGATCACTTTCGCACCGCGGTCGTGCCCATCCTGTCCAAGCTTTGCAACCAGTATGCGCGGCCTTCTGCCTGCTTTCTCCGCAAAGGCATCACTCAGTTCCTGTGCTTTCTGAAAATGTTCGTCGTCCATCATTTCCTGTTGATATGCACCACTTACACTTTGTATCTGCGCATTATAGCGTCCGAATACTTTTTCCATTGCATCGGATATCTCACCCAGCGTGGCACGTGCACGTGCTGCATCTACTGCTAAAGCTAAAATATTTCCTTCACCTGTTTCGCAACAACGCGTTATCGCCTGCAGTTTTTGCTCCACTTCGTCTTGTTTCCGCTTGTTTTTTACAGCATCTAAACGCGCAATTTGTTGTTCGCGCACCGCTGTGTTATCTATTTCCAATATGTCCAGTTGTTGCTCTTCGTTAATCCGAAAAGCATTTACACCAACAAGGATATCTTTTCCCGTATCAATGCGTCCCTGTTTATGTGCAGCGGCTGTTTCTATCCGCATTTTAGGAATGCCGGCTTCTATTGCTTTTGCCATGCCTCCTAATGCTTCTACTTCCTCTATTAATTTCCAGGCCTCGTCTATCAGCTCTGCTGTTTTTTGTTCCAACATATAACTGCCTCCCCATGGGTCTACTGTGCAACAGATGTCGGTTTCTTTTTGCAGATATAATTGTGTTTCACGTGCAATAGCCGCCGAAAAATCGGTGGGCAATGCTATCGCTTCATCCAATGCATTGGTATGTAAACTCTGTGTACCGCCCAATGCTGCAGCAAGTGCTTCCGCGCAAGTGCGTGTTACATTATTAAATGGTTGTTGTTCTGTTAAACTCCATCCGCTGGTTTGACAATGCGTGCGCAGCATCATTGATTTTTTATTTGCTGAAGGGCTGCATCAATTTCCACCAGAGAAACCGCGCTGCGCGCAATTTTGCGATCTCGGTAAAATGATCCATGCCGATGCCGAAAAAGAAACTCAAGCGCGGTGCAAAATCATCTATCTGCAATCCGCTTGCTATGCCGGTGCGCACATATTCCAGTCCATCTGCCAATGTATATGCAAGTTCAATAGCAGGCGTAGCACCTGCTTCCTGTGACATGATAACCCGAAATACTTATCGAATTGAATTTCTGCACATGTGCGCACTGCACAATATTTGAATACATCTGCTACTATGCGCATACTGGATACAGGTGGGTAGATATACGTATTGCGCACCATGAATTCTTTGAGAATATCATTTTGTATGGTGCCTGCAAGTTGTTGTGGAGTGACACCTTGTTCTTCCGCAGCAACGATATAAAATGCCATGATGGGAATGACCGCTCCGTTCATGGTCATGCTCACACTCATGGTGTCCAGCGGGATACTGTCAAATAATATTTTCATATCCTCAACCGCACCAATGGCGACACCTGCCATGCCCACATCGCCGAATACACGCGGATTATCGCTGTCGTAACCTCTGTGTGTTGCCAGGTCGAATGCAACACTCAATCCTTTTTGTCCTGCCGCCAGATTTTTTCTGTAAAAAGCGTTGCTTTCTTCTGCCGTGGAAAATCCCGCGTATTGTCGCACCGTCCAGGTTGCATCACATACATGGTGCTGTATGGTCCGCGCACAAATGGTTCTATTCCGGGAACTCCGCTGTCCATAGCGCGTGCATCTGTTTGTTCATGTACGCCGGACGAATAGGGCACAAATGCGCGATCGGTAATGTGCTCTCTGCTCATAACGTTCCCTCCTTTTTGATCTGCAGTGTATTCTGCTCTAATGCCTGTAAAAATCCGCCTTCCAAAACAAGTTGCTGAAATCCTTCCCACGCTTTCCGTGCGATCTCCACAGTGTAATTTTCTATAAAATAGCTACCGTTCGCCACATCGCGCCAACTGTCGAGATGACTTTCAAAGCGCAGCATATTTTGAATATGTGTGGATGTGCGCAAAGCATGTTGATCGGTCGCATCATCGGAAAAAGGTGCAACACTCAGCACATCACAACCGCCGATCACGGCAGCCATGGCCGCAGTGGTATCGCGCAGGATATTATTGTGTTTATCACTTGTATTAACATGTGTGTAAGTGACACCGTGTATATACGCTGCCGGAAGAAAGCTAATATCTTCCATATATGCCGCATAAACATTTTTCAAACACATGCGCAATGCGCGCACTTTTGCTATCTCTGAAAAATAATGATTGCCGATGGGGATGCGGAAGCTGAACAAGGGAATAATCTCTTCTACCGGAACTTCGCGCTTTTCTAATTCTTCCAGATAGGTATGCGTGATTGCCAATGCGTATACTATCTGTGTGACCACATCGGCATGCGCAAAGGCTGTGATATCTGTTTTCACTAATTTGCAATCATGCAAATAAGCGCCCAGCTTAAAAAATAAATGTGCGAGGTTGTTGAACGATTTATTGGCATCGGGAATATTTCCGCTTGTGATAAAATGATGTACCGGATCGAATTCAAATGCTGTGATCAGCTGGTCCCTGCTGCCGATGAGCGCAATGCGTTCGCGCCAGTCCTGCACCATATTCTCTTCCGTGAGATCACCGCGTGCATCCACCACATAGGATGCGAGATATTGCACTTTGCGCACTTCATCAAAGAACATGTCCCAATCGCCGTGCACACGTATATAATTTACGCCGCGTTGACGGGCGGCGAGAACGGCATCATTCAAGGCCGACATATCACCACCGTATTCTTCACATATGTTCCAGGCAAGAACGGGTTCTTCCGGTGCTTCTCCCTGCACAGCATCATCTTCAAAGGCATCCCAGAAAGATGCGCTTTCATCGTCCTGCAGTTCGGGTAAATCTTGGGCTGTATACAGCGGTTGTATTGCAATACCTTCCGGTGTATGGATCAGTTTCTCTTCAAATGAAGCGCCCTTCAGGTCCTTTTCTACCTGCTTCTGCCAGTCGGCCTTATGTGCCCGGGGAATATCCTCCTTCCAATTCTCCATGAGCCAAAGTTATCAACTGTGAACAGCTTTTAAAATATTCGTAACATCTACTTCCTATATTTGCTGAAAATCGCTGACATGCAATTGGAGAACCTGCTCACAGAGATAAAAGACGGCATTTTATACATCACGATCAATCGCCCGAAGAATCTCAATGCACTTAATATCAAAACCATCGTGGAGATAGATGAGGTGTTTGAGGAATACATGTACAATGAGGAGGTGAAGGGTGTGATCATTACCGGTTCGGGAGAAAAATCTTTTGTTGCCGGTGCCGATATTTCGGAGTTCGCCGACTTCACGCCCGATCAGGGAAAGACTATGAGCGAGAACGGGCATGATACCTTCGACAAGATCGAGAACTACCCCAAACCTGTCATTGCTGCCGTGAATGGATATGCACTTGGCGGCGGATGCGAACTGGCAATGGCTTGTCATCTGCGTGTTGCAACGGAGAACGCCATTTTCGGTCAGCCGGAAGTGAACCTGGGCATCATTCCGGGGTACGGAGGAACACAGCGATTAGTGGAATTGATAGGTAAGGGCAAAGCCCTGGAATTATTGATGACCGGTGATTCCATCAACGCGGCTATGGCCAAAGAATTAGGCCTGGTGAATTATGTGGTGAGCATGGAAGAGCTCATGCCCAAATGCGAAGAACTGCTCGGCAAGATCTGCAGTAAGGGACCTGTTGCCGTTGCCAAGGTGATACAATGTGTGCAGGCGCAATTCCGCGGCGGCGGATATGTAGGTGATGCGTATCAAACGGAGATCAATCAGTTTGCGCAATGTATGGATACGGAAGATTTTGTGGAGGGCACCAATGCATTTTTAGAAAAAAGAAAACCTGTATTTAAAGGCAAATGAAAAAAACATTGTACATCTGCTGCATGCTTGCTTCCATGACATTTTTATTTTCCTGTACCCACAAAGAGGAAAAATTACCATCCACGCCACTGGAAAAAGCACAATATGCCGTGCAACATTATTTAAGTGATGGGGAGCATGCCGTTCCGAAATATACCAGCGTGTCGTTTGGAAATCTGGACAGCACATTTTCTACCATGCCAACAGACTCTACCACCATCTGGCTTGATTCTGCGCAGATATATGGTGATATGGCCATGGAATATCTGGCGAAAGATCTGAAGAAGACAATATGTATGCGGATAGTTCAACCTATTATTTAAAGGTGCAGGGGCCATCCCGGAATTTTGTGCCTGCCTTTACAGGCTGGGCCATATTACATACCTACACTACCGGTGATGATGTGGGCAAGCAGGTGCGGGTAGAAATGGATACCGCTTTCCAGGTGTTAAAAGTTACTTCTGTTCAATGACCCCGTGCCTGCGGCAGACCGGGCGTTCATTCGGTGCGATTATTGTATAGCTTCGAAGCATGAAAAGATCACTTGCGCTTTTTTATTTGCTTTCCATAGGTGCACTTTCCTTAGTGCATGCACAGGCGGCATATCAATTAAGGCCGGTTCCAACGGTGCAGATAGGGAATCAGGTATGGATGACCGTGAACTGGGATTATCCCACACCGAAAAGTTTTTTCTACGACAATGATTCCTTACAAAATGCTTCATACGGCAAATTATATTATTACAGCAATGCATTGGCGGCGGCGCCTCCCGGTTGGCATCTGCCCACATTAGACGAGTGGATGGAATTGATAGATTCGCTGGGTGGATTAAGTCGTGCTGCAGAACCCATGTTTGCCGATTGCGATACCTGTCTGCATTTGCTGAAGGAGGATATAAAAGTGCCAATATCAGTGCAGATAATTCCGACCTCTACGGATTTCTGGATAAATATGCTTTCTACTGGACAGCCACACCCGATGGAGAGCAAACTGCTTATGCCATTCATATCACAAAGGCCACCGGCGAATTCGAGATCACACCTTTCCGCCGAGCGAATGGTTTTAGTGTAAGGTATGTGAAGGATAAGGAAAAATGAAAAATGAAAAATGAAAAATGAAAGAGGAAAGTGGAAGGTGGAAAAATGTCCGCGGATGGGCGGATCACCCGTAGGGTAGAAAGATGTCTGTGAGTAGTTCTTCGCAGGCTCCGGATGGGCACACGGATGGAACGGGTTGAACGCCTGGCCTGCCGCAGGCACGGGGTTTGAACGGGTTCCTTAGAGCCTTCTTTGCGTCTTTATGACTTTGCGGCCTCGTATATTTTCCATTGTATATGTGTCGTTTTTTCAGCTGTTAAGATGTTGCGTTATTTCTAAACGTTTTCGAAACGTCGCAACACCGCGCCGGCCATTTTTTGCATTGAATAAAACGTTTCACAACTTGCCTATAGCCGAACCCAATTTTTTGACTTTTCCTCCGCTGCGGGAGGCAGGTATACTTTATAACTTTTTAATTCCTTCCTACATGGTTTTTACAAACGGCAAGACAACTTTGTTATCACCAATCGTTATCACAACAAAATACACTCCATCTGCTATTGCAGAAATATCAACCTCCGTTACAACATCATCTATCTGCACATCTCTGATCTTCTCGCCCAAATTATTCCGTATTTCGGCTTGTACAGGTTCATTTTGGATGGAGCTGAAAAGCAGCGTGATGGCGCTTTGCGCGGGGTTGGGGTAGAGGGAAATATTGGGAGAAATATTTTCTTCCACTGCAAGCCCTTCATCCGCCACACCATCACAATCATCATCCAAACCATTGAATACTTCCGGAGCGCCGGGGTAGATGTTGGGGTTGGTATCATCGCAGTCGGTGGAATCCGGGACATAACCGGTTAATGATTCACATGTTAGGGTATCAATTGTTGCATCGCCAAAGTTGTCATTATCTGCATCCTGATACAACCACACAAAAGCTAAATTGTCATCTACATACCCATCACAATCATCATCCAGGAAATTACAGACCTCTGTTGCGCCGGGATAAATGTTCGGGTTGTTGTCATTACAATCAGTGCTGTCCAATATATATCCTGTTAGTTCAGAACAGGAAGTGGAATCCGCATCTGCATCACCATATTCATCTCCATCTGCATCTGCGTAATAGGTAATAAATATTGCATCTTCATCTATTTCTCCATTACAATTATCGTCAACGGCATTGCAGATGTCTTCGGCGCCGGGGTAGATGTTTTCGTTGGTATCATCACAGTCTGTGCTGTCTGCTACATACCCCATGGGCAGTTCACATGCTGTGGAATCCGAGCTGAGATCTCCGTAACCATCTGCATCCAGGTCGGCATACCAGGTTGACTCTGTACAGAAGCCGAGTTTGACAAGCCAAAAATCTCGATAACCATGGTTAGAAAAAATATCGAAATCTTCTGATTCCGTATGTCCGATGGCAAAGATTGAAGTATCGTTTTTAGCTTCAATATCAAAAAAACCATCATTCAATGACCCTCCTAAATCTATTTGCCAGTCAACTGCTCCAAGACTATTGATCTTAAATATCCAACCATCGTCATATGTTGCATCACCATAGTGAGATGTTATATCACCATCATTTGATCGGGAAGCCCCGGCTATAACATATCCACCATCTTGCAATTCAAATATAGATAATCCGTTATCACTTTCTGTTCCTCCATACGTTTTTTGCCATTGAAAATTTCCTAAAGAATCCAACTTTATAAGCCAAACATCCTCTTCACCCTTTAATTCTAAAATATCACCATCGTTTGAATTTGTAAAGCCACTTAGTATGAATCCATTTTCAGAAGTTAAAACCACTTTATTAAGCCAATCTATATTACTTCCACCAAATACTTTGGTCCACAGAATATTTCCAACACTATCCAGTTTTACTAAAAAATAATCAATTGATCCAATATTATATGGTATATCACCGTCATTTGATTCTGTAATTCCACCGACCAAACAGCCGCCATCAGATGTATATACAATAGATACTCCCCAATCATTTTCATCCCCACCCAAACACTTTTGCCAAAGTACATTTCCCAAACTATCTATATGTAAACCCAAATATCAGAATTAACTGTCATCCCATGGTGTCCGCTGACCAGTCCATCGGTTGATGCTGTAGAACCAACTAAATAATAACTATTATCCATGCCTCTTACTAAGGATGCCCCATCATCAGAATCAGACCCCCCATAAGTTTTACCCCATTCTAAATTACCCGATTCATCAATTTTTATAAGCCAAATATCATTATACCCGCCCCAGAATTCAGTTATATCAAAATCATCAGAACGTGTATTACCAATAAGCATAACTCCTCCATCTTGCATAGGAATCAGGTCTTTTGGTTGGTCATAATCACTTCCGCCATATACGTTCTCCCATATAATATTGCCCAGTAAATCTGTTTTAACCAACCATATATCACCCCCTCCAATAAATTCAGAAACATCACCATCAATGGATCCAGTTGTGCCTGAAAAATAAAGTGTATCCCCCAAAATGCACATCGCCCGTCCCTGATCTTGAAGAGAACCACCATATGTTTTACCCCACAAAAGTTCAGGCGATTGCCCTTCTGCAAATCGAATACTCATCAAAAAGAATAATATATATAATCGATAGAGCATCTAGCCTAATTTTTCACCATAACACATGTCTGCTTTTTGGGTTGGAGTTTATTCAAAAATACAAGGTTTTACCAACTGAACAGTAAAACTATTTCATATATTTAAATTGAGATTCAACATTTCACCTGTAAGATATGTTGTATGACTATGATAAATTAACAAATACTTACAACTAAACCCATTTCTATGAAAAATCAAATTTCTCATGTTACCCGAATCATTGGCTCGCTGTTTTATCTGGCTTTGATGAACTGCCCTTTGAATGCTGCCCCCCCCCCTCTCTATCCTGATCATTTAAAATGGGAAAGGGGCTTTAATCACCACATAAACCAGGTATTTTTCCCCGACAGCTTGAACAATGATAGTACCAATTTATATTCCAATGGCGATACTGTTGATATATATAGTGATGGCCAAAATAAGGTAATTGTTCTGTATGCTGATCCATTATTGGATAGCCTTGCTATGTATGCAGATTTTATTGATCCTGCACCAAATATCCTGGTGCGACTTGGAGATGATTACTATAGTGTGCAAAATGGATTATTTGGATTGAACGTAACCAATTTATTTCTCCCGAATTTTGCCAACGAAGAAATACTCGATGATATATATGACGTCTCCCCTGATCCATGGGATTATTTATCCAATCTTTCGCCAAAAGTACTAAGATTTCCATCGGGTGACGGGGGCACTTTTATGCACCCGCTCGGATCACCATATACCTCAGATGTAACCGATGCTGATTATGGTAAGATCAACGGGGGTATGGATACAATATTGAAGATATGATAGCTTATTTAAATAAAACAGGTGGAGCAAACGTATTTGCTTATTATGGAGCCGGAGATTTATACGACGTATTAGGTGAGCTCCCTTCTGATTTTGCTGATAACAACCATTGCGACCAATGTGAATTTTGGATGGATCATAGCACGCAGTGCATGTGAAAAATTCCTGCGAACCCCGGAGGGGTGACATTTACACACTATGGTTTTTCAAAATACAATGCATTGTGCATACAATCTTGATATTGCATTATGTTGCCTCGTTGAGGCTTGTACGGTGTGTTGACTGTTACAATAATTTCACCCCTACGGGGTTTGTATGTAAGTACGCGTGGTTGTTATCTGTTACAATAATTTCACCCCTACGGGGTTTGGGTGTAAGTGTACATGGTAGTTAACTGTTACAATAATGTCACCCCTACGGGGTTCGGAAGTAAGTACACATGGTAGTATTCTGTTACAATAATTTCACCCCTACGGGGTTCAGATGTAAGTGCATATGGATGTTTTCGGTTATAATAATTTCACCCCTACGAGGTTTTCATTGATGCGGAAAAATGC
>JAWKLB010000010.1:0-86837 GCA_041392955.1 Chitinophagales bacterium
TGTATCCAGGTGGTCATGGTGCCGAGGATCAACCCAACCACTAAACCGAACTGAATGGCATCTCCGATAGATGTAATGCCCAAACTATGCAGGATCGCCGACATGGCCATCACCACGATTCCCTCAATGATAAAGGTATACAGATACAATAATTTGGGACCTGTGGCTATCTTCTCGCGTGTCAGATTTGCCGCCGCCATCCATTGTTTTCCAAGTGCACCATACCAGATGGCACCGAAAACAAAATATGCGGCAGTGGCCAGCAATACGGCCAGCCAATTGTCCTGCTTAAATAGTTGTTCGAGCATGCTAAAAATTTTACGGAATATAGGATTATCTGCTGTTTTTTTGTGCATTTCCTGTGGAGAGTTATGCACATAAAAAGCACTTTTCCTTTCGTCGGAGTGTTAATTTTACGCCATGCAACAATACCTCGACCTTTTGCAGAAGATCCTGGATGAAGGAAGTGATAAATCTGACCGTACCGGTACCGGAACGAAGAGCATTTTCGGATATCAGATGCGCTTTGATCTGCAAAAAGGATTCCCTTTACTCACCACCAAAAAATTGCATACCAAAAGTATCATACATGAGTTGCTCTGGTTTTTACAGGGGAGCACCAACATTGCATATTTGAAAGAAAATGGTGTTCGCATCTGGGATGAATGGGCAGATGCAGAAGGAAATCTCGGGCCGGTGTATGGTTATCAATGGAGAAGCTGGCCCACACCCGATGGGAGACATATCGATCAGATAAAAAATGTGGTGGAGGCCATTAAAAAAAATCCCGACTCACGCAGGCATATTGTCAGCGCATGGAATGTGGGAGATATCGAAAATATGGCACTGCCTCCCTGCCATTGTTTGTTTCAATTTTATGTAGCAGATGGCAAATTGAGTTGTCAACTCTATCAGCGCAGCGCAGATACTTTTTTAGGCGTGCCTTTTAATATTGCCAGCTATGCTTTGCTCACCATGATGGTCGCTCAGGTTTGTGGTTTACAGTATGGCGATTTTGTGCACACCTTCGGTGATGTGCATTTGTATAATGATCATTTTGAACAGGCCAGGCTGCAGCTCACCCGCGAACCCGGGCACTTACCTGTTATGCGCATCAATCCGGAAGTGCGCGACATTTTTGCATTCCGCTTTGAAGATTTCACTTTAGAGAATTACGACCCGCATCCGCATATCAAAGCAAACGTCAGCGTATGATCCTGTCTGCCATTGTAGCTGTTGCACAAAATAATGTGATTGGCATGCAGGGTGATATGCCCTGGCCTAAAATGTCGGCAGATCTGAAATATTTCAAAGAAAAGACTTTTGGGAAATGGTGTATCCTCGGCAGAAAAACATACAATGCACTCGGAAATAAAGTACTGCCGGGTATAAATTTCATCATCATTACCCGCGATACAAATTTTAGGAGTGCAGACAGTCTGGTTGTACACAGCCTGCAGGAAGCCATAGATCATCCCGCGATCTGGCAAGAAGAAGAAGTAATGGTGCTGGGTGGAGGTGAAATTTACAAGCAGGCAATGCCGCTGCTTGATAGAGTATACTGCACACGCATTGGAGCAAGCTTTGCCGGTGATACCTATTTTCCGGATATAGATGCGAATAACTGGGAACTTGCTTTGGCAGATGCGCATACTGCGGATGATAAAAATCCGCTCGATTATACTTTCCTTATATTTAACCGAAAGTAAATTAAGAAAACCCTTCGCATGTCTGTATTAGATGATCAGCAAATTCCGAAGCCATTAACTACACGTATCATCAATGCAACGGTCATCGTGGCAGCACTTGGTTATTTTGTCGATATCTATGACCTGATCCTTTTTGGCATAGTGCGCACGCCCAGTTTAATGGATTTTGGATATAGTGGTGATGCACTGGTCGATAAAGGTGTATTTCTCATCAATATCCAGATGGCGGGCATGCTCATCGGTGGAATTTTATGGGGAATTTGGGGAGATAAGCGGGGCAGACTTTCTGTATTATTCGGAAGCATTGCGATGTACTCGGTTGCCAATATCGCAAATGCATTTGTGCCCAATATTCCTTTGTATGCTGTATGCCGGTTTATTGCCGGTATTGGACTTGCCGGCGAGTTAGGTGCGGGGATCACCCTTGTAAATGAAAGCATGACCAAGGAGCATCGCGGATGGGGTACTATGGTAGTGGTAACATTTGGTGCCTTGGGAGCAGTTGTTGCTGCGCTTATAGCAGATAATTTTAGCTGGCACACTTCCTATATCGTGGGCGGATGTCTTGGATTGGTTTTGCTTATCACCCGCATCGGTCTTTTTGAATCCGGCATGTTCAGCAAATTCAAAGAAAGTAATCGCGGTATGGAATTGCGCGCACTTTTCTCCGACAGAAAAAGAGTGATCAAATATATTCACTGCATCGTTATCGGTTTACCTGTTTGGTATGTGGTGGGTATTTTGGTGGTATTCTCCCCGGAACTTGCAACAAAGGTGTTGCATGTCGATGGCGATATCAAAGCAGGTATTGCAATACTCTGGTGTTATGTAGGCCTGTCTGTTGGTGATTTTCTCAGTGGCACTTTGAGTCAGCTGTTTAAAAGCAGAAAAAAGATCATCGTTTTATATCTCATTATGTGCAGCGTTTCCATTTTCGCTTATTTATTTACGCGAAATATTTCGCCGTTCATGTTCTATACTTTTTGTTTTGTTCTGGGTACCACCACCGGTTTCTGGGCGCTGTTCGTTACCATGGCGTCGGAACAATTCGGTACGAATATCCGCAGCACGGTAACTACCACAGTTCCCAATTTTGTGCGGGGAGTGGTCATTCCGCTTACCTATAGCTTTAAAGTGCTGGCCGATCGCTATGACCTGCTTACTTCTGCCTGCATAGTTGGGGTTGTTACCATGGCATTGTCTTTTTATTCTATCACCCGCCTGAAAGATACCTACGGAAAGGACCTGGATTATATTGAGATGAGCTGATCTCATCCGTGTCTACCCATTTATCGCAGCAGATATTAACTGCCCATCTTCAATTATTAGTTAGCATACGCATGTGTATATGCAGGATTTACTTTTGATTCGCCGAACGGTAATCCCTGACGGTAAATGCAATCAGCAAGAATAACATCCAAAAAAACGTCACATGAAAAAATGGTTTACAAAAGCAGCACTTTCCCTATATGGGTTATTGCGCATTACACAGGTAATTGCCTGTGACAATTCTTCCTTCGAACTGGTTACCATGAATGACCTTGGCGGTGGGCAATATGAATTCACCGTTACATTTTGTTGCGGAGGTGGCTATGATGGAATTGCGTATGGTGCAGAAAGCTATACGTTATTGTGGGGTGTTCAGGCAGTAGGTATTTCCTCTTTCGCATCCTATCCGGCAACACTTACTTCCCCGCAAACAGGAAATGTGTATGCCGCAGATAACGCATTTACGTATGGATCGGATCTGTTGTTATATGACGACCCGACCTATTCCTTGCAAACCTGGGGTGATATACGCATCGGGACCGGTGCACCCGGATCTTATTGCAGCACATTTACATTTGTAACGAACGGTATGCCCACACAATTGATCCTTATGGGAGCAGAGGGAAATGGTGTTGGCGTTGCACCTTATGGTTGCAATGGCATGCCCGAAATGGAGATCAATTTTGATGTTGCAGCAGATGCGGGCGTATATCAGGTGATCTGTGAAGGCAGCGCGGCTACATTGACAGCTACCGCAACAGGCGGCACCCCTCCATATACATATATATGGAGCAATGGAGCAACAACGGCTACCACAACAGTAAGTCCTGTAGCTAATACAACATATACCGTAACGGTTACGGATGACAATGGTCATACAGATACAGACGATGTGCCGATATTTGTAAATCCCAGACCTGTAGTAAATGCAGGTGCCGATGCGTCCATTACCTTTGGATATGGTGCATCCTGTGTGACACTACACGGTACCGCAAGCGGAGCTTCCTCACCGTATACATATTCCTGGAGCAATGGGACTTCCGGAGCAAACAATACCGTTTGCCCATCCACCACTACAGCATACACACTCACTGTGAGCGATTATTATGGATGCACACGCACTGATGATGTAACGGTAGATTGGATAGATGTGCGTTGTGGACCGCATAATAATAAAGTGTATGTCTGCAAGAACGGAACCACGAAATGTATCAATAGTGGCCAGGTGAATTCTTATCTGATGAGTGGATACACATTGGGCGCTTGTTGGATGCGTTTAGATGATGCAACAGCGGAAAGTGAAAATCCTATTTCTATCTTCCCGAATCCCGCATCCACCCAAGCCGACATTGCATTTATTCTGCAACATGCAGGCGTGGCACAAATAGATATTTTCGATGCCTCCGGTCGCCGCCAGATCGCACAACAATCGGTATCGGTTGAATCGAATATGGAATACGTTCAAAATATCCGGATCGCAGATCTTCCTTCAGGATTATACTTTGTAATGATAACTAATGAAGCCGGAGAGCGACTGACACAGAAATTGCAAGTTCTTCATTAAGTACACACACCAAGGTCGTACGGCCTATTATCCCTAAACCCTTCCGATCCCCGGAAGGGTTTTTTAGTGTAAGATTTTATAACCATGGCTTGTATAAATTATTCCCGGAGAAGGTGTCATGAACATATATCCTTTTCGGAGTAACATGTGAATACCGCCAAGCAATACAAACGCAACCTGTCCACTGCTTTTTGCTCACTGCTCCCTGCTTATTATCAGCTTTTCTCCAGCATCTTCAGCACATTATCTTTCTTCCGCTGGGAGACCGGAATTTGCTTGCCGTTGTCCAGTACCAACATGCCGCCTTCCGATTTATCGAATAACTTGATGCGCATGCCATTCACAAGAAAGGAATGATGTGTGCGTATAAATCCCATTGGTTCCAGTATGCTTTCGTATTCCTTCAGATTCTTTGAAACCATGATGGAACTGCCGTCAGCAAGATAAAAACAGGTATATATACCTTCTGCTTCGCAGTACATGATCTCTTCAGCCTTTACAAAGTAGGTTTTATGCATGTCCTTCAAAACGATCTTTCCGGGTTGACCCGCACGCTTGCTTAATTGTTCAATGAGTGATTCCAGTTGCTGGGCCTGGTCCGATTTTCTTTCCTGTATTGCTTTGGCAACAGCCTGCTTCAGATCATCGCCCGAAATAGGTTTGAGCAGATAATCCACGGCATGCGTTTTAAATGCTTTCAATGCATATTCGGAATAAGCGGTTGTGAAGATCACAGAGATCTGTTCATTTTGCATGCGTTCCAGAATGTGAAATCCCAACCCATCGCTTAATTGTATATCGAGAAATAATAATTCTGGTTTGACATCGGAGATACATTGTAACGCACTCTCTACACTATCAGCCTCACCCACTATTTCCACTTCCGGGCAATTAAAGGCCAACTCCTGCTTTAATGCAGATCTTGCCTTGCTTTCGTCATCTGTTATAACTGCTCTGATCATATAAATTGTATTTAGTTATTCTGTTGATACGTAATGTAAAGGAATAAGGAATAAAGAATATCCGCCCGCAGGCGGATCACCCGCAGGGTGAAGGAATAAATTATCCCGATGCGATCTACCCATTTCAATATTCCGCATGCAACTAAATGTGTCCATTTGCAATTACCAATTACCAATTTCCAATGCCCGATCTCAACCATCACCAGTATTTCATCCACGGTATCCGGATCACTACTTTCGTGCCTTTTGCTTCTCCCGAATCCGTGTGCATATCTTCAATATCAATGCGAAAGGTATTCTTCTTGTTATCATTATTCAAAGCTTCCAGATATTCTGTTATGATCTCTGTTGCACGCGATCGGTGTGTGATCGATCTTACACGTTGCGCTGCTGCTGCCCTGCCTATTCCGTTATCTTCAATAATGCATTGCAACATATCCTCGGCGTGGCTGAAGCTAATGTCAATATGTCCTTGCCCGGTCATGGGAGATATACCATGGATAATGGCATTTTCTATGAAGGGCTGTAATAACATGGGAGGAATGCCTGTTTCTTCCGAATCTACTGACCCATCCACATGTATGGCATAGGTGAATTTATGCGCATAGCGCATCCCCGCCAGTTCGAGATAGAGCTGAACACTATTTATTTCAGTGGCCAGAGAAACTACCTGCTGTGAATTCTCCAAAATGGAACGCAGTAATTTGGAGAATTTGCTGATGTATTCATTAGCTTTCGGTATATCATTTTCGGCATAATACCCTTTTATAGTGTTCAATGCATTGAAAATGAAATGCGGGTTCATTTGCTGACGGAATGCCTGCTGTTCCAGGTCGATCAGTTTTTTCTCCATTTCCACCTTGTCTTTTTGCAAACGAATGGTCTTGTTCTCCGCTTCGAATTGTATGCGCAGGATATGCATGCGTCTGCGCCATAGGTAAGCAACCAGGAGACTGACAAGCAATAGTACACTTAGCCTGAACCATAACATGTTCCAGAACGGTGGTGCAATATTGAACAGGATGGTCTTTTCTTCGCTTTCTATGCCCGCGCTGTTCACCGCCCGGATATGAAATGTGTAAGAGCCGGGTGACAGTGATTTGTAATGTATGCCTCTTTCCGGTGTTAACTGCCAATCGGTATCATATCCTTCCAACAAATATTTATAGGTGTTATTGCTTCCGGAAAAATAGGACAAAGCGGTAAAGCTGATGCTGATATCATTCTGAAAATAGGAAAATGCATATTTACTTTTTTCTTCCTGTTGTACATCATTAATGGTAAAGCCCGTGAAATGTAATAGGGGAGCGACCTGCTGCGGATAGGGTTTTTCTGCGTCAAAATAGATCAGTCCGTATTCGGTTGCCAGGTACATGACAGAGCCTATCATATCTATATCGGTGATGCTGCTGCATGCTATTTTGCGCAACCTGCTTACATTTTCGCAGGTAAAGGAATTTCCGTTAAAATGTATGCGCACTAAGGCATTGCCGAATGCCGCCCACAGATCATCGTTCTCATCCGTGTACAATGCATTACATTCACTGTTCGGCATCGCATTGGATTCATTGAGTATGGTATCCAGCTTGTTGTCATGTAGTACAAGCAAACCATTCATGGTAGCTACATATATACGGGTAGAATTTTTGCTGAACGCAATGTCGCGCACCGGTGAATAAAATACAGGATTGATGGTGCCATAGGTTTGTGCTGTATCGGTATACTGATATAATCCACGTGAAGTGCCCAACCACACGCGTTTCACATCATCTTCTTTGATCACATTGGTGCGCGCATTCACCAGATCGAAATCACTGCGCCGAAAACGCAGATTATAGATGATCTCTTCCAGGTGTTTTTCAAATAATTCTTTCGAAAGCTTGATGGTATTATCCTGAGCGAGTAAAAAATTTCCATTCGATTGGACTAATAGATCGTTCCCATAAATGTTCAAACTCCGTTTTTCTTTCCCCCGGATCTGCAAAATGCTGCTTTTGGAAATGACCCATGTGCTTCCGTAATAATGCCGGATATTCGTAATATTCAAAGTAGATTGTTCATCCATCCGGTGTGTTTCCAGGTAGCCATTCGGATGCAGGACCGCGTAGTTGTCCTGCGCCATGCCGATCCATAAATTATTGCTTTCATCGCGTTCAATGCAGGTGATCTTGCTTTGCGGAAGTCCGTGCCCGATGTTGTACATATTTACATCCATGGAAGGGATAAAAAATACACCGCCCTCCAGGGTGGTCACCCAGAAATTCTGCTCGAAATCAGGTGTTACCGATGAAACGGACAATCCTTCCAAAATGAGACGCGGAGGAGCCTGTGTTGTTTTGTTCCAAATGTATAAGCCGTTGCGCGTGCCTATATATACCTCATTATCATTGAACATGCGCAGAAATATGATCTCTCTGCATACATCGGGCAAGAGCAAGATGGAATGATACACGGTGTCATCTGTGATCTGCATGACCTCATTGCGCACACTGATCAACACGATGTCTTTATACGTGCAACCACGCACTGCTTGATAGCCATTGTGAAATTCACGTTCAACATAATGTATTCCGGTAGAAGAGCTCCACATAAAATTCTCTTCTCCATAAAAATTGCGTTTGATCACCCGGTCATCCGGAGTGATCTGATAATACATATATTCTCTTGAACCGATATATAAATTTCCGGCGGCATCCTCACACTCTGTGAGTATCATTTTATTGAATTTGAGCTGCTGCAGCATATCGCTGTTGGAAGCATTATATATCTTACCATTCAGATAAAAAGAAGGATTTCCATTGACAGACTGAAACCATATCCTCCCTTTTTTATCTTCATATATGCGCAGGATCTCATTGTCGCCGAGGCCATCCGCACTGGTCAAATGCTGAAAGGTATATCCATCATACCGGAACACGCCTGAAGCCGTAGCGATCCAGATCTGGTCATGGCTGTCGCTCAATACAAAATAGGTTGTGGATGGCAGTGCATTCCCGGCATTGTTCAATGCTATGGAAACCGGTTCCTGCGCCCTGAGCAGGCAGGGTGATAACAATATGCAGAAGCCAAGCAGTCGAAACACGACCAAATTTCATCAAATTCTCACAGACGTGCAGATACAATAAACAATTGCATATTGTCTGCTAACAAATGGAATTTCCGACTTGAGCGGGAGTGATCAATATGCGCGGGCAAACAATACTCTTCGGGAGCTCGGTTTACCTGAATAAACACAAACACCTGCTTCTTCAGGAGCATCAAGCGGTATGCACCGTATGGTTGCCTTTGTTTCTTCTTTTATTTTCTCTTCCGTTTCCGGGCTGCCATCCCAATGTGCGGAAATAAATCCGCCTTGTTCTATTTGCAGTTTGAAGGCTTCCCAGGTATCCACTACATGCATATTTTCAGTGCGGAATGCCAGGGCTTTTTGGAAGATGTTTTGCTGTATGTCTTCGAGCAGTTGCTGAACATATTGTGCAATGCCGGTTTGCGGCACCGTTGTTTTTTCTCTCGTGTCGCGGCGCGCCACTTCCACAGTGCCATTTTCCAGATCGCGCATACCCATGGCAAGACGCACAGGGATGCCCTTCAATTCATATTCTGCAAATTTCCATCCCGGTTTGGCAGTATCGCTGTCGTCATATTTTACACTTATACCGGCAGCTTTTAATTCCCGCATCATAACATCTACTTTTTCACCGATCTGTTGTAATTGTTCATCGCTTTTGTAAATCGGAACAATGATGACATGCAACGGTGCTAATCTGGGCGGAATGATCAAGCCATTATCATCGCTGTGCGCCATGATAAGCGCACCCATCATGCGGGTAGACACACCCCAGCTGGTAGCCCAGGCATATTCCAATACACCTTCCCGGCTGAGAAATTTGACGTCAAAGGCTTTGGCGAAATTCTGACCAAGAAAATGCGAAGTGCCCATTTGCAATGCCTTGCCATCCTGCATAAGCGCTTCCACACAATAGGTATCCACCGCACCTGCAAAGCGCTCATTGATGGTCTTTACACCCCGGATCACCGGAACTGCCATGTAGTTTTCCATGAAGTCGGCATACACGTTGAGCATTTGCACTGTTTCAGCTACTGCCTCATCCCGGGTGGCATGTGCTGTATGGCCCTCCTGCCAATGGAACTCAGCGGTGCGCAGAAACAGGCGCGTGCGCATTTCCCAGCGCATCACGTTGGCCCACTGATTTATCAAAATGGGCAGATCGCGGTAGCTCTGTATCCAGTTTTTATAACAATTCCAGATGATGGTCTCGGAGGTAGGGCGGATGATCAGCTCCTCTTCCAGGCGGCTGTTCGGGTCAACAATGAGCTTTCCCTTGTTATCCGGGTCGGTTTTCAGGCGGTAATGGGTAACTACGGCACACTCTTTGGCAAATCCTTCAGCATGGCCCTCTTCCTGTTCCAAGAAGCTTTTGGGGATAAGCAGCGGAAAACTGGCATTAACATGTCCTGTATCTTTGAACTTGCTGTCCAAAATACTTTTCATATTCTCCCAAATGGCCCATCCATGGGGCTTTATGACCATACAGCCACGCACGGCAGAATACTCAGCCAGCCCGCTTTGCAGCACCAGATCATTGTACCACTCGGAATAATTAACACTTCTGCTCGTAATCTTTTCGGCCATCGTTTAACTTTGGTATGATTTTGGAATCTAATAGCTTGTGCGCAAAATTAAGAAAGCGCAGACAGTTAATCAGATTACATCACTTTAAACGCGCAGTTATGTTATACAGATACCTTCCGGTTTTAGCAGCTTTCAGCTTTTTGGCCACTTCGTGCGCCACACAAACCGCATCTCGAGGTTCTTCAACTGACGATATATACTTCTCTTCCTCCGATCCGGAAGAAAGTACGATCACCACAACCACCACCACATCTTCCAGTTATTCTACCTATCCGGGCACCTCGTCAGGCAGTTCGGATCCTGCGTATTATAGCAACGACCAGTACGATGATTCAGAATACAGGACATCCGGGGATGATCCTTCTTCTGAAACCTATTATGACGATGAAGGAAATACATACATCGTTAATAATTATTATGAAGATGATAATGGGTATGATGATTACTATTACACTACACATCTATACCGTTTCTATCAACCTTATTACGGGTTCAGTTACTATTCTTATTGCTACTCACCGTACTATTATAATCCCTATTACTACAACCCATATTATTACAGCGGTTGGAATGTAGGTTTTGGCTGGGGCTACGGCGGTGTGTATTGGGGTGGTTATCACCCGCATTATTGTGGTTGGTATGACCCCTGGTACGGTCCTTATGCCTACAATCCCTGGTACAGCCCGTATTATGGATATTACGGATATGGTTACGGATATGGCTACGGTTCTTATTGGAATGGATACTACAATGGCTATAACAATGGATATTATGACGGATATTACGGAAATGGTTACGGTGGATATGGCAACGGTTATTATGGTGACTACTATGGCTATAATGACAATGGTTATTACTATGGACCGAATACTACAACTGGTTCAAACACAAATACCGGAACGGTAAGTTCTGATATACTGCTGAACGGTTATGATAAAGAAGCGCAATATGCGGATGCCGGACATGTGTTGACAGATAAGGGTGTGACTGTGACCGATCGCAATAAAACGGATATGAAACCGGATGATATTGCAGGTGCAGGCGATGTGATGGCTGATTTGGAAACACCCGGTAAAGGAGATATTCAGAAAGGCGACGCTGTGCAAGTTGGACAACTCGGTACCAGCAATCATGCGGTAGTTGAAAATACTGCTGCGAATGATCCTGCAGTTGGTAAATCCAATACCTCCGTTAAAGTGGTGAAATATTATACTCCTGCCGCTTCGGCAAGCGATAACACTGCTGCAGGTAATACACATACGGGCACTGTGCCCAACCGCAACACCGCAGTGAAAAATGGCGGCATGCAACAAAATACGAATGCGGGTACTAATACTTCTGGATTATCAACCCATGGCAGTGCAACAAATGAAAATACCAGCGGACCAATAAAATCCAAAGAGTATACTAAGCCGACGTATCAGTATAATAACAACAATACTAATACGAACAACGCTCCTGTTAAGAGTACACCTAAATATTATCAAAACGGTGGCCAGGAAAATAACGGTCAGCCTTCTAAATCAGGCGGTACATATCAAACACAACCTAATACAGGCAGTGGAACATATAGCAAGCCGAATGGTAATGGTGGCACCCAGTATTCTACACCTAAACAGGATACCAAGAAGTACGATACACCTACCTATAATTCCGGCAGCAACAACAACACCTATAGCAAACCAAAAAGCAATAGTGGCAGCTACCATTCAGGTAGCACCAAAAGCAGCGGCGGTAGCTATAACAGTGGTGGAGGACGAAACTCCGGAGGTGGTAGTTATGGCGGTTCATCCGGTGGCGGCAGCAAAAGCACCGGTGGTGGATCTACCAACAGACGCGGCGGCGGCGGTAATTAATGGATAAGTCAGAAAAGAAAAAAGAACGACCATGCGTACACTCTTTACAGTGGTTTTAGCTACTGCTTTGCCACTAACGATCTTCGCGCAAAGCGATCAGGATGCACTCCGCTATTCTCTCCTTGATTTTGGAGGAACTGCCCGCTCCTTAGGTTCAGGAAATGCTTATGGCGCCCTGGGTGGCGACTTCAGTTCTCTGAGTATGAACCCGGCAGGACTGGGTATATACAGAAGCTCTGAATTTGTTATCACTCCGGGTCTGCTGAGCACTTCTGATGCAAGCACTTATTTAGGGACCAGCACCGGTGACAGCAAGTATAATTTTCATCTCAGCAATTTCGGACTTGTTTTCGCGAAACTGAATCCGGGAAAAGAACATGCAACAGATGATTGGGTTGGCGGTGCATTCGCCATCGGTTATAACCGTCTTGCAAACTTTAATAATTCTGTTTCCTATACGGGTTATAACAATACCAATTCGTTAATGAATACCTATGTGGATTATCTCAATGCAAACGGCGGTACAAATCCTTCGGATGCCTATGACAAAGATCCATTTGGCGCCGGATTGGCCTGGGAGACCTATCTGATAAACCCTACGCCATGGGATAGCACAGAGTATTATTCTGTAATAACCGATGGACGTGTACAACAAACGAAAACCATAGAAACAAAAGGCGCAATAGATGAAATGGTTTTGTCCTTTGCGGGCAACTACGGTAACCGATTGTATATCGGATTGACGATAGGCATTCCGAATATTCATTATAAAAATATTTCCTATTACTCGGAAGAAGATGTACAGAATGTGCATCCCGATTTCAACAGCTTCACCCTGGGTGATATAACGGAAACTTCCGGACTGGGTATCAATGCAAAATTCGGTATCATTTATCGCATCAACGATTTTCTGCGCATTGGCGGTGCAGTACATTCACCAACCTTATATCAGCTGCATGATGATTATTATTCCAGCATGAGCAGCGTGTTGGATACCACAGGTTCTTTTTCTTATGATTCTCCGTACGGTGCATACGACTATGAATTAGTTACGCCCTGGAGAGTGGTAGGTAGTGCTGCAATTACCATTAAAGAAATTGGAATGGTGAGTGCAGACTATGAATTCGTGGATTACAGTGAGGCCAGCTTTAATTTCAACAGGACCTATGACTCCGGTGATTTCTCCTATGAAACCACAGTAAATAATACGATCGGTGATAAATATGGACCGGTTTCCAATATTCGCCTGGGAGCAGAATTGAAATATGATGTATTCCGCTTTCGCGGTGGATATATCATGAGTCGCTCACCATTCAATGAAGGTATTGCAGCGGGCGGTTCAGATTATGCTAAAAACACCTGGACCGCCGGTATAGGTATAAAAGAAAAATCTTATTTTATTGATCTCGCTTATGCGCATGCGACCAGCAATGAATACGATATTCAATATGTGTATGACGACGGCGGCGGTGTAAATGATGGTGCCGCCATAGATAAGGTAGCCAATAATTTTCTTGTAAGTTTTGGTTTTAGGTTTTAATGATTGTCAGTGAAGAAGGTCCCTCTGGTGGTTCGGGGGGGCTTTTTTGTGTACGGAAGTTGTGTTGCCTGAATGGAATTTGAGTATTCAGTTTAAAGTGCAATGTAGTCACAGTCGCAGTCGCAGTCTTCTTCTTATTGAATTTTTCTTGTAGTGTTGTGTGCTTTCTTTTCTGAGACAGGAAGAGGAATAAGGAAAGAGGAATAATGAAAAAGGAATGATGAATAAGGGAAGATGAAAAATGAAAGATGTCCGCCGGTAGGCTGATCACCCGCAGGGTGGGAAGATCAGTGATGAATAATTAGTTAAGAGCTAGGAGTTAGGAGTTAGGGCCGTATTTAACTATGAGTACTCTCAATAAGAACATACTGCGACTGGGATATTTTATCGGCCATAGCTCATAACCCATAAATCATAACCCATAGCCCATAACCCATAGCCCATTGCGCATTACGAACTTTACCCGAATAATGCGCATAATTAGATGATTAGCCTAATGACCATACCCGGAAACGTCCATACCTACACACTTCCACACATCCATACGCCTTCCCATCAAACAATACCGGTATAAAAGTGTTATGCGAACAACTCTCTCGCAATAACTACCTTTGCAGTGCAGTATGCCGTATAAAAGTTTACAGCAATTCATAGATACACTCGAAGCAGAGGGCGAACTTCTGCGTATAAAGGAATTTGTCGATCCGGTATTGCAGATCACCGAGATCGCCGACCGGTTCATAAAAAATAACGGACCCGCTTTGTTATTTGAGAACACCGGAACAGATTTTCCGCTGTTGATCAATGCACTCGGCTCAGAAAAACGCATGGCCATGGCATTGGGTGTGCAGCATCTGGATGATATTGCAAAAGATATCTCAGCTTTATTCGCAAATCTGACAGCACCCAAGAATGGTTTGCTGGAGAAGATACAAATGCTGCCGCAACTTGGTAAAGTTGCTTCCTGGATGCCGAAAAAAGTGAATAAACGCGGTACTTGCCAGGAGCTGATCCATCGCGATCCCGATCTGAGTATGCTACCGGTGATGCAATGCTGGCCCGCAGATGGAGGAAGATTTATTACCCTCCCTGTTATTCATACACTGGATCCGGAGAACGGCGCGCGGAACGTAGGCATGTACCGCATGCAGGTATTCGATAAACAGATGACCGGGATGCATTGGCATAAACACAAAGTGAGTGCCGGCCATTTCAATAAATACAAGGCGATGCATAAACGCATGCCTGTTTCTGTAGCATTGGGTGGGGATCCTGTTTATACATATTGTGCAACAGCTCCCTTACCGCCGAATGTGGATGAATATTTACTCGCAGGATTTATCCGGAAGAAACATGTGGAATTGGTGAAATGTATTACCAACGACATGTATGTTCCGGCAGATGCGGATATCATCATTGAAGGCTATGTGGATCCGGATGATGACCTGATCCTGGAAGGACCGTTCGGCGATCATACCGGTTATTATTCTCTTGCCGATATGTATCCGCGATTTCATGTTACCTGTATCACCCATAAAAAAAATGCGGTATATCCATCTACCATTGTTGGTATCCCGCCACAGGAAGATGCGTGGATAGGAAAAGCAACCGAGCGTATTTTTCTTGCACCGATAAAACTCACCATGCTTCCCGAAGTGGAAGATATGGACATGCCGATAGAAGGTGTATTTCACAACCTCACCATCGTACAGATAAAAAAGGAATATGCCGGCCACGCGCAAAAGGTGATGAATGCCATGTGGGGTGCCGGGCAGATGATGTTCAACAAAATACTCATCATTGCAGATGAACATGCTGATATACATGATTACAATTCCCTGATACAACACATGCAAAAAAATGTAGATCCGCAGCGCGATATATATTTCAGTGCAGGTCCTATGGATGTGCTGGATCATAGTTGCAGCGCCTTCGCCTTCGGTGGGAAGATGTGCATAGATGCCACCACGAAAACAGAGGAAGAATTGCAGGGTAGGGTTACCTATGCGGTTCCACATGCTGTTCCTGTGGATGCACTCAAGACCTTATTTCCTGAGATCCGGGAAATAGATACACAATTTTTGCGGCAGGGCATCGGAGTGATCTCTGTAGCCGTTGAGAAAACGAAGGCCGGACAGATACGGGATCTGCACAGAGCGCTTTCTGCACAAATATCCCTGCAAGGTGTCAAAGGCATCTTCTATACCGATCATACAGTGGAGATATCTTCGCCCGATACTGTTATCTGGAACATTGCCAATAATATCGACGCGCGTCGTGATGTGTTTATTGAACATGGGATGTGCGGAATGGATGGCACACGAAAAACAAAAGCATTGGATAATTTTGACCGCCCCTGGCCGAATGTGATCGTCATGGATGATAAAACGATAGCTGCAATAGATGCACAATGGAATGCTCTGGGATTGGGCACCTTTTATCCCTCACCATCCCTGAAATATAAAAGACAGGTGATAGGCGAGGGGGCAGTTGCAATCGAGTGATAGCTTGCTTACTTTTATTGGCTAAAGGCGCCGGATGCACCGCATACAAGAATATTTCGCCACGATCCCCGACCTGCACCGCACGCTGATCCTGTGGGGCGGTCTGATCTTTTTTTATCTGATCGAATACGCAAGGCCATTGCTGCGCATGCAGTACAAAAAGCTGCCGCATGCAGGGGTGAACATATTCTTTACCGCAACGACCGTCATCGTCAATTTTGCACTTGCATTTATATTATTGCGCACCAGTGATTGGTGCACTGCGCATCAATTCGGATTGTTATATCTCGTGCAGATGCCTTTGTGGTTGTTCATGATAATTGGATTGCTGCTGATGGATCTTATTGGTGCCTATCTCATTCACCTTATTGAACACAAAGTAAAATGGATGTGGTTGTTCCACCTTATTCACCACACCGATACGCATGTAGATACCACCACGGCAAACAGGCATCATCCCGGTGAAAGTATCTTCCGCTTTGTTTTTACAACACTGGCAGTTTTCATTATTGGTGCGCCTGTCTGGATCATATTCATGTATCAAAGTTTATCGGTGTTGCTGAGTCAGTTCAACCATGCGAACATCAGCCTGCCCGGGAGATTGGATAAAGCAATCAGTTTTATTTTTGTATCTCCCAATATGCATAAAGTGCATCATCACTATACACAACCCTTTACAGATTCCAACTACGGGAATATTTTTTCTATTTGGGACAGATTATTCGGAACATATATGTATTTGGATCCGGATTCATTGCAATATGGGATTGATACACATCTGGATCCAAAGGAGAGTGGATATATTGGGAATTTGCTTTCCATTCCATTTCAGAAATACCGCAAGCCGCCGGGAAGTAAGTTTTCTTCTTAATGTGGATTGTTAGCGAGGCCACAAGGGCTCTAAGTCGCTATGTTGCACAAAGCCTTGTGATACATTTTGTTCTTTCCGTTTTGCAGGCCTCCTATAATCAATCCTGTTTAGGTGTATCATCCCGGAAATCTTCCGGCTTTTGATCTATCTCGATGTCTTTCTTGTCCTCTGATTCTATCTTGATCGTGCTGCCGGTCACATTAAAGGTCGTTCTCCGGTTCAACTGGTGCAGAAATTCAAAATTATCTTTATTCTTTTTGTATGTATTGATAAATGCTTCCGTCAATTGTGTTCCTTTCGGCACTATGGTGCTATCCGGCAATACCAGATCTGTAGAAAGAATGCTCGGTGAACTTTCGCCATAACCATGTGCACTTAAGCGAGCGCTGTCAATACCTTTTTCTACCAAATAAGCGACCACACTATTCGCTCTTCCGCGGCTGAGGCGTTCGTTATAACTGTCTTTACCCCGCGCATCCGTATGTGCGTTGATCTGAATATGGATATCGGGATTTTCTTTCAACAGAATGACCAGTTTATCCAATTCGGGGAAGGATTCTGCCCGCAAACTGGAATCGTTGTAATCGTAATAGATATTATTCAATTTGATCTCTGCACCTTTATCAGCAGTGGCCACCGGAATCTTATCTAATACTACATCTACGTAAACATGCATGGTGTCGCCTGCTATACCTTTTATCCCGCGCGTAGTGACATTTTCTGAATGATTAAAATATCCGTTCATACTGCCCTGCACGCGATAATCAGTGAGGGAATCAACATGTATGCTGAAAGTGCCCGCATCCTGGACTGTCCATTTTGCCAGTGGTGTATCCATGCCTGCATGGGTGAGAATGCCGGATGCACCCGCCATTGGTACTGTGTCAATGACCGGGCTGTTCACATCCAGAGAATCGGCATATACTTTTCCGGAGATGGTGCCATGCAATACAAATACCGGAGGTGGCAATTTCTTTTTCTTTTTGGTGAAGAGATAAATGTCGTCATCTCCTTTTCCGCCTTTTCTGTTGCTGGTAAAATATCCAGCCGATAATGTATCTGCAGAATGTATCTCCGACGCAGGTATCATCATCAGACCAAAATCATCGGCACCGGAATTGATGGGATATTCCATATTCCGCACATTGGAAAATTTTCCATTCTTCCAGCTGGCAGAAAAAATATCCAGACCACCCATGCCCGGATGTCCGTCGCTGGCAAAATAAAAGTTGCCTTTATCGTCGAAGGAAGGGAACACTTCATTTCCGGGGGTATTGATGACATTTCCGGCATTCACTGCAGCATCCCATCCGCCGTCATTTTTTTTGCTGTAATAAATATCCGCGCCTCCGTTCCCATCGGGATCCATGGCGGCAAAAAATAAAGTTTGTCCGTCGGGCGAAAGACAAGGTGTTCCCACATTCATGGAATCGATAAAAAAGGGAAGGATCTGCGGATCAGACCATGCGCCATCGCCGAGATATTCGCTCATATATAATCCGCAGTAATCGTCTGTTTTCCGGTTGTCTGTTCCGCAGCGCACAAAATACAGCTCATTAAAATCAGGGGAGAAGGCAGGCGTCCCGTCGTTGAATGGGGTGTTGAACGGACCGGTAAATAATTCCGGTTGATCGAATATGCCGATGCCTCTGCTTGTGGCTATATACAGATCATAAAATTTATCTCCGGTCCAGGTATCTTGTTTATCACCCGTTGAAGTGCTTCTGGATGAAGTGAATACTAATGTATTGTTTCGGTATGCGACCGGATAAAAATCGGCACCGCTGCTGTTCAATGCACCTACATTTTCAACATAAGTATCTCTTTCATATTCATTCTCCTGTCTGTTCATCCAATCGATGGCTTGCGCACAGGCATTTTTTTCCATCGTCATTTCCGGACGCCGGTAAGGTTCTTCCTGTAAATAGGTATCGAAAGCTTTTATGGCATCGTCATATTTTTCCTGAGCCTTCAGCATGTATGCATATTTCAATAATGCAATGCTTTCATAGCCGTAATCACTTGCTTTATAATACCAGTTTCCCGCTTGTTCGTACTGATTATTTGCAGCGTAACTCTCGCCGATCAAATAGGCGATCTTGCCTTTATCATAAGGAGTTTCTGCATGATCGATCTCCTTTTGCAGCAACTCAGTGGCGAGCGAATATTTTTTCAGGTTGTAGGCCGTTTGCCCGTCCTGAATATTCTCCGACCAGGTGCAGGCCGCCAGCAGGAAAACCATGCCAAATCCGAGCCAACGCAATTCCTTCATAGATGCTAAGGTATAAAACGATTAACAAGCAGAAATGGTATCCGGTTTCCCTATTTTGTCAGATTTTACCTGCATACCCGAAAAAGGCTGTGCGCGATGAACAGTGCTTCCGGAGGCCTCCAATATGCACGGCCGGTTTTTTGAGTGCTCAGAAATCCTTAATTTAGGATTTCCCACACACCTATCAAGTTCATCTAAAACAATACATATGCTGAAAAAAGTACTTCACTCCTTGCTGCTTTTGACACTCGGATTGCCGACATTCCTGATGGCCCAACCACAGGTAGATGTGGTAACGATAGCGGGTGGATTCAATTCACCGGTAGACATTGCGAACTGTGGCGATGACCGTTTATTTATCGTGGAAAAAAGTGGTTATATTCAGATCATCCATGACGACATGAGTGTTTCACAATTCCTCGACATCGATGCATTGGTGAAATCATCCGGTTCCGAGCAAGGTCTCCTGGGCCTGGCGTTTCATCCCAACTATGCTGCCAACGGTTATTTTTATGTGAATTATACAGATAATTCAAATAATACGGTCATCGAAAGATTTTCCCGTGATGCAGTTGACCCCGACCTGGCAAATGCTGCCAGCGGTATGATCCTGCTGACCATCAATCAACCCTTTACCAACCACAATGGAGGCAACCTGGAATTCGGTCCGGATGGTTATTTATACATCGGCACAGGTGACGGTGGAAGCGGTGGCGATCCCGGCAATCGCGCACAGGATACCACAGATCAAAAATTGGGAAAAATGTTGCGCCTGGATGTGGATGGCGGAACTCCTTACGGAATACCTGCCGATAATCCGTATGTTGGCATTGCGGGCGACGACGAGATATGGCAGTATGGTTTGCGCAATCCCTGGCGTTTTTCCTTCGACCGTTTGACGGGTGACCTTTGGATAGGAGATGTAGGACAAAGTGCATGGGAAGAAGTGGACTTTCAACCTGCTGCATCTACCGGTGGCGAGAACTGGGGATGGCGTTGTTATGAGGGAAATCATACTTATAATACAGCAGGATGTGCCGGCATTGGCGCCTATCATTTTCCGGTGATGGAATATGATCACTCTTTTGGTGCAGGCGGATATGCGATAACCGGCGGATATATGTATCGCGGAACACAATTCCCCGGCATGTATGGATATTATATCACCTGTGATTATGTGACGGGAAATTTCTGGACCATCACTTCCGATGGCATGGGTGGCTGGACCAGTGATTTTTTAGGCAGCATTCAAACAGATATTTCTTCTTTCGGAGAAGGGGCAGATGGTGAGATCTATGCCTGCGATCTGGCAAGTGGAAATATTTATCATATCGTAGATGCCTGTGGTAATTTTCACACTACCTGGGTGGCGAGCAATGCAGATATCGGATGGAGCAATGGCGCCATCAATCTCAGTGTGGTGGATGGAACAGCACCCTTTACTTATTTGTGGAGTACGGGTGCAACTACGCAGGATATCAGTGGTCTTTCTACCGGAACATATACAGTAACTGTTACTGATGCTTCCGGCTGTATCACCATGGCAGAAATTTTTGTGGATGAGGAATGCGGTCCTGTTCCTGCCATTAATGTCATAGGTGCAACATCCAGTACGGCAGATCTGAGTTGGGTGAATGAGGGAGCGCCTTTTTATAAATACCGCTACAGGCAGGTGGCAGGCGGACCATGGACACAGGGAGCAACAGGTACGAACAGTGTGCATCTCAGCGGTTTATTACCGTCTACCAGCTATACTTTTCAGATGGGCTTCCAGTGTCCGGGCGGAACAAGGTATATTAAGAGTTCGGTATTCTCCACCACGGCGCGTTTTGGTTTAGGTTCGGCAGAAAACAATCCCTCGTTAGTTCCCAATCCGGGAACCGGCGTATTTCATCTGATCGGCGTGACGGAGCCACTGGATATAAGGGTGTATGATATTACAGGAGCTGTATTATATGTTGCAAGTACCTCAGAAAATACGGTGATCGATCTGCGTGATTTACCTGCGGGAATATATTTTGTGCAATTTTCGGATAATGGCTCAGAAACTGCCATGCAAAAATTGATCATTCAACATTGATACAATTGAAATAAAATAGAAAGGCTGTCCGTTCGGGCGGCCTTTTTTTTATCGCAGCAACAAAGGTTTTACCTGTGCTGTCCAGATGTCATATCCCTTCTGATTCATATGTGTGAGGTCTGCGCCAAAATATTCCGGATCGGGTTTGCCGTCTTCGGAGAGCATGGAAGTATAAATATCCACGAACATCAGATTTTTTTCCTGTGCCGCGAACGCTGCCATCATATCATTGAAAGTGGTGATCTTTTGCATCATATGTCTCTTGGCCGGACTTGGTTTCAGGGATATATACAGAACGGGTACCTCGGGATAATTTTTTCGGATGATGGTATAATAGCTGACAAAGCGGTTGAACACCGTAGCTGCTGTGATACTGTCGGAATTGGCAAAATCATTTTCACCGCAATAGATCACGATCTGGCGTGGAGTATGCGGCAACAAGATATCGTTTGCATATTGGATCTGGTCTTTCAATGTACTGCCACCGAATCCCCGGTTGAGGACCGGATATCCGGCAAAGGTGGAATCGAAACGCATCCAGTTTTTTATAGATGAACTGCCGACGAACAATATCGGACTCTTCGGAATGCTTTTATCGGAGTCGACCGATCTGTAATATTTTATCTCTTCGCTGAAATCGGGTTGTTTCGCCTGGGCGGAGGCGGTATGGGTTATCCTGAGTAACAGGAGTAAACTTGCCATGCGGAGTTTGAACATGTGCATGATCTTTTTCATTCAGATACAAATATGGAAGAATTGTGCCAAGAGAACGAAGAATACGGTGGTATGCGTGTGTTTTAATGGGATTTTAATGTGGAGGAAGCTGGCGGGTTGTTCTTCTGGTATATATTTTTTATTTTACTTCGTAATTGTAAGTATAGCTCCATGTGCTTGTAGTGGTATTTGTAGATACCCATTGTATAAGTGCTGTATCGTTAGCAACAACTCCAATTACTTCTGCACCTTGGCCGGCTATAGAACCACAAAATGCAACTCCAGCACAATCATCAGCATTTGTAATATTTGATGCAATAGGGAATGAAATCTCAAAACTACACCCTGCTGTGGTTGTTGGTGTAACAGTGAATCGGCCAGAAACAGTAACTACATTTCCAACCCGTATCCATTGTGTCTCTGTAACGCTTAAAGATCCAACATTTGATAAATTTGAAGTGCTAGGGGAATATGTTCCACTTCCAATATATTGATTGGAGGTACCCGTCATAGAACCCGCATTATTATGGATGCCGGTGCCAAAGATTCTACCATCTGATGTTATTTCAAATTTTTCTGTTGCTGTATTTCCTCCACTGTGCGTATAAAAAGCCATTGACATCGCTTCAGCATTTGCGGTATTGGAAACACTAATTGGTTTTATGGCCATACCCATAATTCTTCTTGTGCCATTACCTTGGGTGCAAAGCAATCCATCTGGCGTATCCACTCCCCAGGCAAAACCAGATGACACAGAGGATGCCGGGTCAATTATCATATGGGCACTTGTAGTTGTTCCCCCATCACTATTTTTGGTTCGATAAGAAGGATTTGCAGTGCTGCCTGTTACCAATTCGTTTCCATTGTGCAAAAGCGAAAGTGTGAGTACATCCCGTTCATAGAAAAACAGGTCTTTATTATTTTCTTTTTGCCTTAATTCGGCATCTCCCGTCGACGTTATCCCCACAGTAAATCCATCGCCCGATGTAATTTCTGTCGTAGTTCCGGCTGTCCATCTAATTTCACTAGCCATTCCATTCTTTATCTATTTGCAGCTGCACTTACAGGTGCTGCAACGATATTTGAGTTTCCCCCATTTAAACTACCTGTTGAAGTGAGTGACATTGCAGGAATCAAACTTGTTGTTGCCAATGTTTTTAATCGAAAATAAATGTATGCTGAATTATCATTTGTGATATTATCAATATATGAGATTTTTGCTGAATTATCTAACCAGATATTTAGACCGTTTGAACCGCCACTTGTGGTAGTGCCATTTTGAATTAATAATCCTGCATCAGCACTTGTATTTGATGATTCAATTGAAAGGTAGCGATCATCCTCACTCGCTCCCCATCCATATGGAGTAGATGTATTAAAACCAGTTGTAGTATATGTTAATCCTGCATTACCAGCCGCATCAATAATCATACTCATATGGCTAACAGGTGGACTTTGCGCACTGGTTCTTGTGGTTTTTATGCCACAAAATGCACCTTGGTGGGTAGCGTCATGGTCTTGGGCTGCATATATTCCGAACACTCCTCTGTTCGAAGGTTCCCAATCTCCATCGGCATAACCTTTTCCAATGAATTCAACCATGCGTTGATTTTCCTGCGTTGATTCTATATCATCCCATGTGCCGTTAGCTGTTCTTCCGCCAAATGTAGAAGTGTGGTTTGCGGTGCCGGCAAATGTTGAAACATTAATTCCACCATCTTGAGGTGAAACCTCCTCATCGGCATCATGTAGAATATTTATAGTTAACCCCGGAACAAAACTTCCGTCGGGTAAATTAGTAATACCCATAGTTCCAGCCTTATTCAAATAAAATCTATATACCGCATCAAACGATGTATATATATTATTGTTGTTAAAACTCCAGCCATTTTGGGCAGAATTGTCAGAATATGCTAAAGAGGGGGAAGACTCGCTACCTGCACTGATTAATATTCTGTTCGAAAAAGTTTTATCACCGGCAAAAGTTTGGGTCGTTTGTGTTACATAGCCATCACTCGCTCCTGATGCCGCTGAAATAGAAATGGTCGCGGGAAGTGTAGTGCAGCCTGTGCATGTTCCTGCGATGCTTAAAGGTGAGTTAACACTTAATTGTTGAGAATAGATTTGGTGAATTAACAAGCAATTAATGAGCACTTGTAAAAATATTTTACTTTTCATAGTAAGAAAATTAACATGTGAAAATTATATCTGATTTATATTTTAATAATTGTATTACTATATTCCATTTGTCCTACTGCCAAACTAATAAAATATAGCCCAGATGGATATTGACTTAGATCTATATTAACATTATTCTCTGTGATTAATACATCAATGATTTTTTCTCCCAAAGTGTTTATTATTATTAGTTTGTTGTTGGTTGATGTATTTTTTTCCAAGTTTATTGTAATCATACCAGTGGTGGGGTTGGGATAAACAGAAAACTGTGCATCTAATGACGCCATTCCGGATTTAAGTGGCATGGTGGTAAAGGTTTCAGTTTCAGAGAATGTGCTAAACTCTGTGTAGCAGAAGCTTTTGATTTTAAAATCATAAGAAGTGTTTGGTAATAATCCAGATATCGTTTTAAAATTAGTTATTGACTGCTTTTTAATCCATGCGCCCATCCCTGATTCCCGATAATATATTTTATAACCACCTGTTCCCGGAACTATACTCCAATGAAACTTTGCACTTGTAGCAGTTATATTGTCGGCATACAAATCAGTTGGCGCTTCACATTCTATAACATCGGATCCGATTTTTACCACCCACCAATCGTTTGTGGAAGGGTTCCAATTTGCTTCCGCTTTATCTCCATAGATATTCGAAAGGCTTGAACCACCAATTATACAACCGCCATCCATTGTTGCGGATAATGAATTGAAGCCATCGTTCTTATCACCTCCAACAGTATTTTCCCAAAGTATGTTTCCCAGGCTATCGAGCATAACAATCCAATAGTCACTGAACGAGCCCATTCCAATTCTTGATTCTGATTTATCAATACCAGACAATGACCAAGATGAACCGCCTACCAGAAAATTTCCGTTTGACATTTGAACCATATCATGAAATATATCAGCGGAAACGCCACTGATCGTATTCTGCCAGATGATGTTACCGTATTGATCTGTTTTGACGATCCAATAATCATCTGAGTGGCTTGTTTCGTTTTTATCTCCTGAAATTCCGGAGCTGGAGGTTCCACCAAGTAAAAAACCATTATCTGGCGTTTGAAGTACTTTGCGCAACTTATCAGATGCATTTCCACCAATATCATTTTGCCATAAAATATTGCCAACACTGTCGATCTTAACAATCCAGTAATCATATGTGCCACCAAAGTTGTTTTCAATTTTATCACCTGAAATTCCAGATAGCGAATAACCACCCAGTAGATATCCATTGTCAGTAGTCTTATCAATTGAAAACAAGCCATCATAATCGTCTCCACCGAATGTTTTTTGCCATTCAACAGAACCAAAGGAATTGATTTTTACAATCCAGTAATCATTACTTCCTCTGCTGTTTTCGGTTTTGTCACCTGAAACATCGGATTCAGATTCACCGCCTAGTAAATAGCCAGTATCATTCGTTTGGACAATACAATGCAACTTATCACTTGCACTTCCGCCAATAGTATTCTGCCACTCAATATTACCTGTTCCATCCAGTTTTACAATCCAATAATCGTAGCTGCCAATATTTCCTTCTGTTTTATTTCCTGATAATGGTGATAGGGAGTATCCGCCAACTAGAAATCCACCGTCAGAAGTTTGTAAGATGGCTTCTAATGATTCTGTAGAAGTGCCGCCAAGGGTTTTTTGCCATTGTATATTTCCGGTAGAGTCTATTTTAACGACCCAGTAGTCATTATCAGTTCCAAATCTGTTTTCCGTTTTATCACCGTTTGCGCCGGATTTTGAATCTCCTCCAAGAATATACCCACCATCCAGAGTTTGTTGGATGCAATTCAAATAATCGTCATTATATCCACCAATAACATTTTGCCATTCTATGCCCGGTGCCTGGGCATTTAAAAAGAGCGCCAAACCTAAAAGTAACAATGTTAATATCGATTTCATTTTTATTAATTTATTGGATCAGTGAAGTGAGATTATATTTATTGGCATAGCATAGACCAAACTGCTTGATCGTATGTAAACAATCGCTAATCCGTTATATGGATTTTGTAATGTTAGCTGATATTCTCCTGAATAGTTTGTTGAATTGAATTTTAACTCTTCCCCGGTTAAACTGAATAACTGAATTTCAATTTCTTGCTCAATTTGAGAATTAATCAAGATTTTAAAATGACCCATGTTTGGATTTGGAAATAGTTTTACGTTTTCAGTGAATAGACTATTTATTGAATTTAGTCCCTCGTCAATGAATTGATTACAATTATTATCTATTCCATCAGGTAGCTCTGGTGCTCCGGGATAAATTTCGGGGTCTTCATCATCGCAATCTGTATTATCTAAAACATAACCTGGTAAGGCGGCACAAGACACTGAATCTATCAGCACATTACCAAAATTATCCCCATCAAGATCTAAATAATAGGTACTATAGATAAATCCTTCGTCAATCTCTCCATCACAGTCATCATCCATACCATTACATGATTCTTGCTTTTCCACACAATCAGGTTGTAATTTAACAACCCAATAATCTTCTTGTCCTTGGTTTATATCTGTTTTATTTCCAGATATTCCGGACTGGGAAAACCCACAGATGATATAACCACCGTCAGATGTCTGTTTAAACTCATAAGGATTTTCCCATTGTGTTCCGCCTAGTTCCTTTTGCCAGTTGATGTCACCACTCGCACTTAATTTTAATATCCACCAGTCATATCCGCCGAAATTGGCTTCAGTTTTATCGCCAGAAATGCCTGAATTGGATTGACCGGCTAATAAGTATTCTCCACTGTTTGTTTGTGAAATATACAAAAGTGCATCATAGCTATCACCGCCAATAGTATTTTGCCATTCTATTTCGCCGGCAAGATTGAGTTTCAATACCCAATAATCAGTGAATCCGATACTAGGTTCCGCTTTATCACCAAATAAGTCCGAGTCCGAGAACCCGCCAATTATATAGCCACCATCAGATGTTTGAAGTATGTCTCTAAATCGATCATCAGAATTTCCCCCGATTGTATTTTGCCATTCGATATCTCCAATTGAATCAGTTTTTATCACCCAATAGTCAAATCCGCCTATACATGGCTCACTCTTGTTGCCAGAAATGCCTGATATAGACTCACCTCCAATTATATAACCGCCATCGGATGTTTGTTGTAAATTTGTCAGAACATCTGCTTGATCTCCTCCATAAGATTTTTGCCACATAATTTCACCAATAGAATTTAATTTCAATATCCAATAGTCATCACTGCCAAATGATTCATTTATTTTATCACCTGATATACCAGAATTTGACCTGCCGCCTACAATGTAGCCGCCGTCGGTAGTTTGTTGTACACACCAACCGGTTTCACTTCCTGCTCCTCCTATAGTCTTTTGCCATTCGATATCTCCGATAGGATTTAGTTTTACAACCCAATAATCATCAAGTCCTTTGGAATTCTCAGTTTTTTCCCCGCTTATGTTTGAGCTGGAATACCCAAACACAATATAACCACTATCAGAGGTCTGATGTATATCGTAAACCTGTTCAGTATTACTTCCTCCTATAGTCTTTTGCCATTCAATGATCCCAATGGGGTCTAATTTTATAATCCAATAATCATAACTGCCACGACTGCTATCAATTTTGTCTCCGGATATATCAGAGTTTGAATGACCTCCTAAAATATAGCCGCCATCAATTGTTTGATCAATTGAATAGAGCCAATCATGTAATTCACCTCCAAATGAATGTTGCCATTCAATTTCAGGAGCTTGAGCATGAAGAATGTAACTTGAAGCTATACTAATTACTATACATAAAATGCATTTGATTTTCAACTTAGCAGATTTTAATAGATATGGAAAAATTATATACATTTATTCGCAATAACAGTGTTAAAATTGACAATTTATTTAATAATTACCAAATTTTTGTTCATGTATTTCAGAAGCGCTCTTTACATTCACCATTTTCAGTGAGTATAGTAAAATGGACATTTTGCCATGTGAAGAAAACAATAAATGGATCTGGATGTATAACAACGAAAGACCGCATTCCTCTCTCAACAACATGCCACCCAGAGCTTTCTTGTTGAAATATGGAAAACTCCACCTACCCAAAGACCACACGCACGAGTTTGCCACATTCCAACAAGATCGTGATGACGATGATCAATATCAAGAATATTCTTTACTTTTAAACGAAGCTAAATAAGGGAAGCCTTCAAAATCAAGTCTAAAATTTGTAAAAATATAAGATGTCTAAAAATTTGAAATGTACATTATATAAATATTCATTATCAGCGATAGCATTCCTTACGTTTCGCAATTCAGGATTAAGTCAAATTACATATTATGATGTTGATCCAGATGCTATTATTGATAGTGATAATTCAACTTATTATTTGGATATAAATGGCGATGAAGTAAACGATTTTTTGTTTATATATTCTGAATTTTCTTTATATAGTTGGCCAATTCATACTTATCTTCATAGAAGGGATATAATTGCTGTTCCTCTTGGTGTAAGCAATGCAATTGCTGGTACTGTGGGATATCACGACACAGCATCCGGCGGCACTAGTTGGTATTATCCATTTGCCTTGGAGGAGGCTACACTTATTAATGGTGATATGCAGTGGCAGACATATTTATTTCAAGTATTAGGAGCTTCCACTTATTTAGTCGGAGGAGGAGGGAATTTTTATGCGGATAATGCTAATTGGTTTAATGCTGATCTTCACGAGACGGTCGATCATTTTATTGGGTTGAAGTTTAAAGATTCTAATGACTATTTACATTACGGCTGGATACGTTGTGACGTCATAGATTCTGGTCGATCACTTATAATTAAGGATTATGCATTTAATGAGGAACCAGATAAGGGCATTTACTCTCGTGGGCTGGTTAGTTCTGTTGATACGGATCAATTTAGTTTACTCAACCTTGCCTATTATGGTAATACAATTAGGATTGATTGTAGCAATACTTTTATTATTGAATTGGAAATATGGAGTCTTTCGGGAGAGCAGTTGTATGTAAAAAATGCTGTTGTTTGTCCTGTAGATATTGATATTTCAAATTTGCCGGTCGGGTTGTATGTTATTACTTTAATTGCTGATAATTCCAAAAGAAGCGTACCTTTTTTAGTGCATTAAGTAATTATATAGTTTGATATGCATGTATATTTACTTATATACGGATATCCAGTTAGAGGAGTGAAATTGTGTTAAACTATGTGATTAATATTTAGGAAGGCTTGATGCATAATGCTGCACAAATACCCGGTGAGTCAAAGGTTTCTACCATGTATTTTGATTATGTGGGATGGTTACAGGAGGAGTTGCGGGTGATTGATTCCAGATAAACGGATCAACGTATTGATAGAGATTGAACTATTCAATAATCAATTTATAAATCATCTCATGATCCTTGTATTGAATATCTAAAAAATATAAACCGGGAGAATATTCTTTTACATTAATAAGTATATTCGTTTGGATGACAACTTCGGTTGTCATATATATTGCATTTCCAAATATATCTGTAAGACGAATAACTACCTCTGTCCCGGGATCCGTATTAAAATGAATAGTAAGTTCTGTATGTGCAGGTACAGGATATATAGTAACATGTTCAATGTCGCTTATACAATCAATGTTCAGCATATCATCAATAATTTCATTGCAATCATTGTCCAATCCATCTAAAATTTCTGGTGCACCAGGGTAAACATTGGGATTGCTATCATCGCAGTCTGTATTATCTTCAACGAAGCCATCTATTTCAAGAAAACAGGTTATTGTATCAATAATCGCATTACCATAATTGTCGCCATCTTCATCATTATATAATATTTGAGTTGGTAAGCCTTCATCTATTTCTATATTGCAATTATCATCTATGTTATTACAAATTTCATTTGATACTGGGTTTATTAAAATGTTTTCATCATCGCAATCGATACTATTTGTTACATATCCGGTAGGAGGAATAAAAGTGCAGAAATAGGCTGAATTTAATATATCTCCAAATAAATCGCCATCCAAATCAGAATAATATAACACCAATTCATGAAATAAAAAATTATTATCATCACAATCTGAACTATCTATTACATAACCTAATGGCGGCAGCTCATCACAAGTTATTATTGGAGTAAGCATATCTCCAAATCCATCTTCATCAGCGTCGAAGTAATATGTATATAGAGGGAGACTTTCATCAACTAAAAAATTGCAGTTATCGTCCATATCATTACAAATTTCAGGAGCTCCTGGATACACTAGGTTATTCGAATCATTGCAATCAGTATTATCTGTTACATATCCTAGTGGAGCTGTACAGGCCTCTACAAAAGATGAAACATCACCAAATCCATCTTCATCAAAATCTGCATAAAAGATTGTAGTTGTACATTCTGGAAATAATTTAACTATCCAGTAGTCATAATAATCCCAATTTGGCTCTGTCTTGTCTCCTGAAATTCCGGAATATGTATACCCTCCCATTACATAACCTCCATCCAAACTTTGGTGAAGGGAAGTTAAAATATCAAGATCCTCTCCCCATATCGTGTTATCCCAAATTATTTCACCTGTCGAATTAATTTTAACTACCCAATAATCCCAGCTATGTCCATTTTCAGATTTATCAGCTGAAATTGAGGAGGAGGAGGCTCCACCAATAATATAACCTCCATCGATCGTTTCTTCGATAGTAGCAAGGTCATCATTTGCGGTTCCGCCAATTGTATTTTGCCATACAATATTTCCAACAGAATCAAGTTTTAAAACCCAATAATCATCATATCCAATATTTCCTTCAGTTTTGTCCCCTGATATATTCGAAATTGAATAACCTCCAAGAATAAATCCACCATCTGAAGTTATATCAATAGATCGTAAATGATCGTTATCACTACCACCAATGGTATTTTGCCACTGAATATTACCAATGGAATCAATCATTACAACCCAATAATCGCTATAACCTAATCCGACACTTGGTTCTGTTTTATCACCTGAAATGCCTGAATAAGAATCTCCACCAATTATATACCCGCCCTTTGAGGTTTGATGAATTGAAAATATTTGGTCATCTCCTGTTCCTCCTATTGTATTTTGCCATTCAATTTCACCTATTGAATTAAGTTTTAAAACCCAAAAATCATAACCATAGGATCCTCCGGGCCAGGATGCTTCAGTTTTGTCTCCAGAGATTCCGGAACTTGAAGTTGCTCCGAGGATAAAGCCGTTGTCGCTTGTTTCCTCGATACTATAAAGAGCGTCATAAGAATCTCCTCCGATTGTATTCTGCCATAATATATTACCGAATGAATCTAATTTAACAATCCATATATCAAATGATCCCAATGATGCCTCGGTTTTATCCCCGGATATGCCGGAGCTTGTCCATCCACCTAAAATATATCCACCATATCTTGTTTCTTCTACTGTATAAAGAATATCAGTTTGGGAACCTCCTATTGTGTTTTGCCATTCAATAACTCCAAGACTATCTAATTTCAACACCCAATAATCATAGTAAGCAGGGATACCAAACACTCCTTCTGTTTTATCTCCTGAAATATCAGATAATGATTCTCCTCCAATGATATACCCACCATCTGAAGTTAATCCTATTGATTGCAATTGATCATAATCATTGCCGCCAATATCATTTTGCCACTCGATTTCAGGTGCCTGAGAAAAGGAAAAATTGAAAAAGAAAAGCAGGATGAAGAGTAGATAAATTGTTTTCATAATTAGATAATCTAAAGATAAGGATTATGATTTTTCGCAAGCTGATGGTGAGATAAAAGCAAATTGTTTCCCCAAACGAAAAAAGTCTTCGTAAGTCATTGATTTACAAGGTATTTATTTCTGTTCGGGTGATTCCGCCGGGATTGGCTACGCCGGACCCAGGGTGCTCAGAGTTGCAAAACATAGCCCCATCTCTGTTGCACTTCGATGCCGTTTTCTATCTATAAGTATTTTGCGATGTTATCGCTGGGATTGGCTACGCCGGACCCAGGGTGCTCAGAGTTGCAAAACAAAGCGCCATCTCCGCTGCGCTCCGATGCCGTTTTTTATCAATAAGTATTTTACGATGTTATCGCTGGGATTGGCTACGCCGGACCCAGGGTGCTCAGAGTTGCAAAACAAAGCGCTATCTCCGCTGCGCTCCGATGATTTTTTATCAATAAGTATTTTGCGATGTTTTTGCTGGGATTGGCTACGCCGGACCCAGGGTGCTCAGGTTGCAAAACAAAGCGCCATCTCCGTTGCACTCCGATGCCGTTTTTTATTTTCTCCAATCGCTCCCAAGCGAGCTTGTCGCGCTTTCCGAAAATAAAAAACCATTCCGCATACGCGGAATGGCGCTTTGTTTTACTCGTGATTCCGCTGGGACTCGAACCCAGGACCCCAACATTAAAAGTGTTATGCTCTACCGACTGAGCTACGGAATCATCCGTGAGACGGGCAAAAATGTGCCCTTTTCACAAAAAGTGTGGCAAAGATAAGCCTTGAGGGGCTTATATGAAAGTGCTGTGGAAAAAATTAGTGCAGCAATACGCCATCTGCTTCGAAACGCAATTCCTGCTTGGGTTCCGTGATCGCATTGATCTCGGCTTCCGACTTGCCGGCATCACCCGCGAGGTGTCTCTGCTCATCAACAGAAACGGTGCGCACATTCGCTGTTCCCTCCAGTGTAACTGTCTTTCCGGCAATGTCCTTCGGCACGAAAAATCCGTAGTCCTTAAAGGTCACCATCACCGTCTGACCGTTGCCTGCATCCAGGGTCATCCAGCATCCTTTTGCCTGGCATACGGAAACGACCTTGCCGGTCACTTTACCGGAGAAACCGTCGGCTTTTTGCGGATCGGCAGCAATATTCTGGATATTCTCCGCATTGTCGTCGTTGATCGCCTTCCCGAAATGTTTGGTGGTATCACCATTTGCATAAGCGGCAAGTTGAAATACGGAAGGATCGTTTTGCGACATCATGTCCATATCGTCAGGACCTCCGTCGTTTTTATCTTTTCCACCACAGGAAACCAGGGCAAAGGTTCCCGCACCGATAACCAGAATAGCCAGATATTTTTTCATTGTATACAATTTTACACAAAGGTAAGGATAAGGGGGTATATACAAAGGCAAAACCCCTTGAAAGGTGTGTGGTTTCCATGGGGTTTTGCAAATAATTTGAACTGAATGCAGTGTCAGGCAAATGCTCCGGGTGTGGTCACCACCATGGTCATATCGTCCATGTCGTCGGAATCGTCACCTTTGTCTTTGCCGCCACAAGAGGTCGCCAGCGCGAATGTGCACGCCATAGCGAGAAAATAAAGCCATTTTTTCATTGCGTTTGAGTTTATGAACCCGAAAATAGCAATTTAAAATAAAAGGAGGGCTTCCGCAATTTATCGCGCAGATCCACATCTTCGAACATGGTCATGATGGTCTCGCGTAAAACTTTGTTCCTGTTTGCTTTCCGCACTACGAAATTGAACAGCCAGGGATAGCGGACCAATTGTTGCATGCGGAAACTCAATTTCAGTTCATCCCATAACCTGCGGTAGATGGCCTCATCGTAACCTGCCAGTTGTTTGGCACTGAAATCATTCGCCTGAATGGCTTTGGTCGCCTCGATGGCTGCGAGATAACCACTGAGCACTGCATTGCCTATGCCTTCACCTGTGAAAGGATCTATCAAGCTGGCAGCATCTCCGGTAAGTATGTAATTATCTCCGCTGATCTTTCTTTTCCGGCTGCCGAGCGGTAAGCCGTAGCCGCGCACTTCGTCCACCGGTTTTGCATGTTTGAACCGCTCCTGCAGCTGCGGATATTTATCAATGATATGCTGTAATTCTTTTTTCAGATCGATGCGCTTTTTGCTGACATAATCGCTGCGCATGCCCACACCCACATTCGCATGTCCGTTCGGAAGCGGGAATATCCAGAAATATCCGGGGAGAAAATCTTTCAGGAAATGCAATTCTATATAATTGCCTTCTTTCATACCGGTAACTCCTTCATAATAAACCCGCAAGCCCGCGCAGTGGTGTTCTTTTTCTACCGCAATTCCGCCATACTGTTTTGCAAAGCGGCTATGTGCACCGGAACCATCTATCACGAGCCTGGTTTCGATCTCGAATATGCCATCGTCGGTTGTGCAGGTAAAACCTTCTTGTGTCCGCACCAGATCTTTCACACTCATTCCTTCCAGAATGATATTATCGTCGTATTTTTTTACTTCTTCAAATAACAGATTGTCAAAGTCCATGCGCTTCACAATAAATCCCGGCGCTATTTCTCTTTTTTCGGTAGGCGTTTTTGGTTTATTGCGAAAAGGGATCGATAGTTCCTCCAGGTTTGGTGCGACGAAGGTCACGCCCCAGCAATTCAATTGTATGGGATCTTTGCTCAACGTCTCAATGAAATTTCTGTCGTACCTGCTCAATATCTCCACTACTTTACCGCTGAGCGCATCTCCGCACACTTTATCGCGTGGGAATTTCGCCTTATCAATGATCACACAGGGAATGCCTTCTTTAGCGAGGAACAGTGCAGCGGAACAGCCTGCGGGGCCTGCACCCAGGATTAACACATCTGTCTTCAGTTTTGTCGACATGGCGCAAAGATAAGATACGGCAGGGCTTCCATTTTGTGCAGAATAACGAGGCCACAATGACACAATGGCACGAAGAAGGCACAAGGGTCAAAAGCGGACTACAGCTGTGGCATAGCCTGCCGCACCTGTAAAACTATCAGGAGCTACTACACCCAGTATGCTGTTGCTGCCTATGCGCAGGTTGAGGAAGGAGCCAAATTCTTTGGAGAGGTCCAATCCCACATTAAAGCCGCCATATCCTCCCGTATGTGCATTTACACTTGCGGTAAAACGCATGGGTGTAAATGATCTTCCGGCCTGAACAAATACCAGAGGTTTATACGGAGTATTGAACATGAAATGTGTGCCCAATGTAAAATAAGCATCATTGCCTATTTTTTTTGTAGCGCTGGCGAATAAACGTGATGGTAAGGCCTGGCTGAATACATTTTCTTCTTTCACAACACCGAGTATTTCCAACAGGGAATCGGAATTACCGGCGGCCGTCTCATCGGTGGCGGCAAAAAAATTGTTCACTTCAATTCCTTCGAAATGCAAGGTGGAATCGGCAGATATTTTCAGCGGACCGTTGCTCCAAAATACCGCACCAACATCCTGGATCATGGCATTGATCGTAATTTCAGGTCCCTGCAGATATAATTGAGCATACGCATCGAATGAAAAACCGGCGCCGGTGAAACTGCTCAGTGATGGTTTGTTCTCTCCGGAGGTTTTAATACTGAAGTCGTAATCGAGATCGATATATCTGCCATCATCAGCAGTATACAGCGTGCCGTATTTTGTTTTGATATCCAATCCCGACAAGCCTTGTACCAATCCACCGGTTATACCGAAAGTGACTTTATTATAATGGGCATCGAATACCCGCATAAAACCAACTTTGTATTCCATAACGCTGGTAAGGCTGAACTTCGAATCGGTCAGATCAGCTGTTTGGTCCTGCAGGTCGTAATTGCCATAGAAAACAATATGAAACAGATCGCGGGTGAATTGGCCGGATTCCTCGAAGTTATAATCCACCCCTGCGATGAAATAGGCATTGTCATTATCCTTGGTGCGCATCATCATCCACAAACCGCTATAAAAATCCACACCAATGGTATTCAGATCGGATAATTTGCTGTTGGCAAGATCCTTCATCTCATCTGTAATGAAGCCGCTGCCAAAGAAATTCTGAATGAATTTCACAGAAAAGCAATTGCTTGCCGTATACAGATCGGAGTAAGGGATAAGCGCGAATTTTTTATCATACATCTGTACGCTCAGCGGATCGAACACACCGAATATGGATGTATTCGGTACATATTGATACGCTGAGGCACTGCTTTTTTGCGCAACAGTATCTTCTGCTGTTGCAAAGGTTCGGGCATACACGAGGCCGGTAAGAAACACAAACAATCCGAATTTCCGCATCACGTTCTAAAAGTCGCTGGTTGAAAAAGTGTAATTGATATCGCCTGTTAACTGGAATGATAATTCGTAATCACTATATATGCGCACTATGTCACTGCAAGGCGGCAGCGATTGTGTGTTAAAGACAACAGTAACTTCTGCCTTCGTAGCATTGATGATGGCATCTTTCAGCTCGCCATCTATCAGCTGATGCATTTCGGTATGTGTCGGGGTGTGCACGCGGCAATCAGTTGTTTCCACTTCACCGGGATCGATCGTTTGTCCGTTAAAATCCAAAGAATCCAAAGCATTACCTGCGGCATCCTTAAAGATCAGTTTGATGGTGGCATCCAGGGGAAAACTATTATCTGCATACATGGTAAGGTCGATGTCGCCAATACCGTCTGTGCCGGAACCGGCATCAACAGTTACATCAAATTCGTCGCGCAAGGTGAGGTTGCTGGCAGAAAAAGCCATCGGCATATTTACATTCAAACTGATATTTAATTTGGAGGTGTTCAACACAAAATCCTGGTAGTTGAATGTATTGCCATCCGGATTTACATGCATGTCCACATCGTAAAATAATTTATCCGGAAATGCTTCCAGCAGATCGTTGATGTTTGAATTGTCGGAATTCATCGTGATAGTAGTATATCCCGGGACATACGGATTATCCAAAGCGCGATTGATCGGAATGGCCTGCCCGATCACCTCCGGACAATTCAGGTAGATGACCTCGCCGGTTTGTGTGTTGATGCCACCCAGTTGGTTGATCACCACATTTCCACCTGCGCCCAATCCATTGTCGATGGCCAGATCGATATTGATATCGCCAAAATGGATCTCTCCATCCTCGAACTGATCGAATAAAGAAATTCCGGAAACGGTATCTGAAGCGGCAATATCATATTGCCCGAGATAACCGCGCAACTCACTCGGAATGATACCTTCCAGTCCGTAGATCACCTTCAGACTGTCGTCGAGTGTAATAAATGTAGGAACTCCTGAATATTCAATTCCGGCTGTAAATTCCTGATAAAAAGTATTTACACTGTTGCCATCACTTCCCCGCAGATCGATAGTATATCCCGCGATGGGAAAGGCCTCATCTACAATGGTCGGCGATGCAATGGATCCCGGTGGAACAGTAGTTACAATATGCACATGTTCTCCTGTTTCATCTGTTGCATAGGGAATATTATAATCGATATGAATGCTATCCTGTATGGTATTCACCACATAAATGACCACAAATCCTTCTTCAATACCCATGAGGGTAAATTCAGGGCCGCCCATGTCATATTGTACATCATTGGCATTATTCACCAGATTTTGATCGGGGAATATGGCGACGGCTTCCTGCAATTCCATATCCCGAGCAGTCATATCTATGATCACGAGATCAGAAGTATCAATAAGTACGGGATCAGCGCTGCCGGGAGTACTTAAATGCGTTATTTGTGCATTCAAATGTCCTTCTACGGTGAGACCCGCAAGATCCGTTGTTTGTGTAACGGGAACACCACCGGCCGGAATGAGCGGAAAATATTGTTCTGCAACCAAAGCACCATCGCCGGCATTCGTCAGCACTATCGTCACATCTGTAAGATCTACGGGTAAACCATTTTTTACAGAAATATCTAAATAACCCTGATTGAATGTTGCAGTTTCAAAAAAAGTGGTAGCATCAATCGGGAAAATGCCGGTGCTGACATCAACGATGGGATCGATAGGTATAGCGGTTCCGTTCGCAGCGATGATGATGGCACCATATGGAAATGGTAAAGCCGCTGCCAGGGTGCCGAGGGAAATATTTTGCGTTACGGTTTGGTCGTCGAGTGTAAGTGAATCCAGACTTACAAAATAGGTAACAGATGTATCCGGAATATCAATAGCTTCATCGGCAAGATCGTAATCCAACAACTCACTCTTATAAACCAGCGTAACGGCATTGTCATCTTCTATAATGGTGAGACTGTCCGGAACCAGGTCGTGAATGGTAAGCGCGCCTGTGATCAATGGAGTAATATAACGGGTATCCCAAGCCGATTCCAGGTTTCGGCGGCAGGAGGAGAAAATGCTTACTATAAGTAGCAGCAGCGCGAGGCCCTTGGTGATCCTGAACATATATAGAGTGAAGATAGGAATTATTTTAATGAAGTTGCATCGTACGATGGCGTATATCCTCCAGACGGCCTTGCGGGATGGCTTCCAGCAAACGGCGTGTATATTCCTTTTGCGGATTGTCACATACCTCGTCGGAGGGCCCTTCTTCTTCGATCTTGCCCTTGTTCATTACCACCATTCTGTCGCTCATAAATTTGACCACGCTGAGGTCGTGTGAAATAAAAATGTAGGTCAGATGAAAATCATTTCTCAGTTGGACAAGTAAATTAAGTACTTGGGCCTGCACGCTGACATCCAGGGCGGAAACACTTTCGTCGCATATAATGAATTTCGGATCGAGTGCAAGTGCGCGCGCAATGCAAATACGTTGCCGTTGTCCCCCCGAAAATTCATGCGGATATCTGTTATAATGATCTGCTTCCAACCCAACCTTTTCCAATAATTCTATGGTCCTTTCCTTGCGCTGTTTTTCATTTTGCAGGACTTGGTGAACCTGCATGGGTTCTTTAATGGCAACACCAACCGGTATGCGTGGATTCAAGGATGAATAGGGGTCCTGAAAAATGATCTGCATTTCTTTGCGCATGGACTTCATGTCGCCATGACCAAAGGTGGTAATATCTTTTCCGTTGTACAGGATTTTTCCCGAGACCGGATCTTCCAACCGGATGATCGTTCTTCCCAATGTGGTTTTACCACATCCACTTTCGCCGACAAGACCTAATGTTTCGCCCGGAAATACCTGCAGACTAACATCATCCACGGCCTTGATCCATTTTGTGGTTTTGCCCAACCATGTTTTTTCGGCCGGGAAATACGTTTTGAGTGCCTGAACTTCCAGCAGTGGTTTTTTTGCGCTGAGCATTTCCAGACGCTGTTTCGTTTCTTCCGCCGGAATGCTGTTTTCGCGCAATATTTCTATGATAGAATGTTCTATTTCTGTCGCATTCCCGGCGGTGTCAACGGTCATGAAATCGGAAATAACAGGCAGGACGCGCAGTCTTCTGTCGAGTGGCGGGCGACAGGCGAGTAATCCTTTCGTATATGGATGTTTTGGATTTTCAAAAATATCCAATACGCGACCGTGTTCAACGATCTGCCCTTTATACATGACCAGAACGCGGTCGGCGATCTCTGCAATAACACCCAGGTCATGCGTAATAAAAATGATGGATGCATTTTTACCCGAACCCAGATCTGCATTTTGCTTCAGCCCCTGCATGAGTTCGAGTATCGTTTTTTGCACCGTTACATCGAGTGCGGTTGTCGGCTCGTCGGCAATTAGAATATCCGGATCGCAACTCATCGCCATGGCGATCATTACGCGTTGTTTTTGTCCGCCGGAAAGCATATGCGGATAGGCATGATATATTCTTTCCGGATCCGGTAATTGTACTTTTTCAAATAGTGAAAGGGTATGTTGTTTCGCCGCTTTTTTATCTTTTTTCAGATGCAGCCGGATAGCTTCATCCACCTGTGCTCCGCAGGTGAATACCGGATTCAGGGAGGTCATTGGCTCCTGAAATATCATGGAGATCTTGTTCCCGCGATAATGCCGCATGTACTTTTCCGGCAATTGCAGCAGGTCAACCGTCGGTTTTTCCTTCTCGTTATAGTATATGGAACCATTGGTGATCTTACCCGGAGCCGAGATCAGGCGCATGATAGAAAGTGAGGTGACCGATTTGCCGGAACCGGATTCGCCGACTATGCCCACCGTTTCACCCGGATAGATCTCAAAAGAAATGTCTTTGACCGCTTTTACTTCACCTTGTTCGGAGAAAAAGGAGGTAGACAGATTTTTCACTTCGAGCAGAGGTAAGCGCATGGGGTAAAGATATTAAAGAAAGGAATAAGGAATAAGGAATGGTGAATGGTGAATGGTGAATAGTGAATGGTGAATGGTGAATGGTGAATGGTGAATGGTGAATGGTGAATGGTGAATGGTGAATGGTGAATGGTGAATTATTTTCGGGGGTATAAAATTACCTTTTTATATACCCAACCGCCGGCCAATATCACTTTCCCAAGTGTCAATTATCACTGTTTTACTTGTGCGTTCCGGGATAATTTTCCAACATATTCATTCAGTTAACCTTTAATTAAACGGATATGTCACTCGTAAAAAAAACCGGATGGGCGTCCCCGTTTACGAACACATTTTTGACAGATTTTTTCAATGGTGAAACTTTCTTTGACGATGCATTCCGCAAGGTAGAGCGCATGCCTGCGGTGAATATCGCTGAAAACGAAAAAGAATACGTTTTGGAAGTTGCGGTACCCGGAATGAAAAAAGAACATTTCACCGTTGAAGTGCTTCATGGTATGTTGCACATTACTGCTGAGAAGAAAGATGAAAAAGAAGAAAAGGAAAAAAATTACACGAGAAGGGAATTTTCCACGACTTCATTCAGCAGGATGTTCACATTGCCGGAAGATGTTGGTGAAGGCGACATTCTTGCAGAATATAATGACGGTGTTCTGCACCTTACACTTCCCAAAGTAAAAGAAGTGGTTGCCGATAAAAAGAAAGTGGCTATCAAATAGATAGCGACATGAAGTATGTATCCTGTCAGCATGTTAGTAAAATTGGTCATCTGTTTCAGGTGGCCAATTTTTTTATTGCTCCATCCAGAATACCGAGTTGCCGGTGCCGAATTCGTTTTCTTCCATCAGATCATTACCCGGATCGAGTATCCATTTTCCGTCCACGATAAATTTATAGGTGTATTTACCGGGTTCTAAATGCAGCGGAATTTCCCAACCGTCCGCCGTTTTTTGCATGGTATATCCCGGATCCGCCCACAGGTTGAAATTGCCGCTGATCTCCACATCCTGGGCATCGGCAAATCCATGTAAAATAAATTTGTGATTGGGATCCACCGATATAACGGAATTCGGTTGATCGGCTTGACCCACGTGGTATGGATTTGCAGGATCAGTTATCCAATTTCCGTCCACAATAAATTTATATTCGTAATTACCGGCAGCAAGAACATAGGGTAGGGTCCAACCGTTTTCTGTTTTTTGCATTTCCAGAGCGGCACCATTCCAGCCGTTAAAACTTCCACTTAAAACCACCACATGGGCATTTGTATATCCTCGTAATGTGAAGTTGGTCGGGTCACCTATGGAAATGTAATTATTTGCATTTCCGGAACCGTCGGGGCGCACAAGCGGATTGTCCGGATCCAGGATCCAGTTTTTGTCAACTACATATTTATATGCATAAGTGCCTTCCCGCAAATAGACATGCAGATCCCAACCGGTAGCCGAGCGTTCCATGTGCAAGGCTTTCGGGTCCCATCCATCAAAATCGCCGGCGAGTACTACATTTTTTGCATCCGAAAATCCGCGGAGATGGAAAGTGTAATTGCAAACAAAATAGGTGCTGTTATAGCTTCCATATCCATCCGACTCTTTTTGTTTATTTCCCGGATCGAACATCCATTTGCCATCCACAATATATTTATAAAAGTACTTGCCCGGTTCCAGTTTCAGCTCTGCTATCCAGCCATCGGCTGTCCTTTGCATGGGCGTTGCAGATGTTCCCCAGTCATTGAAATTGCCACTGAGAAAAATTTGTTTCGCATTGGTCCAACCATGTATGACAAAAACGGAAGTCCCGGTTTCTTTTTGATAGACCGTTGGCTCACCATCAAAATCATTTGTCCCGAATGTTACCATTCCCGGATATCCGGGTGAGCCCGCCATGCCCGGTTGTTTATCCATCAAGATGGGTTGCGCGCCCCAATAAACCGGATCGCTATTTTTGTCGACCATCGGATGGCCTATCAGCGCTTTTTTATTGTCGATCTGCACGATCACCCAACCTTCTTTAGATAAATTGGACGGCAGGGTATGCATTTGGAACAAGCTGTCCGCATTGATATTAAAAGCGCGGAGCAGATCTTCAAAAGCGGGATCCTTTTTCTCGATGGTGATGATAAGCATGCCATTATCGGTATGCACGATATCGGAACTTATCTGCCCATAAACCATAGCGTGCAGGAAGCACAGCAAGGAAAGGATCGCAATGTTAAACCGTTTGTTCATTCGTTATCTGTATAAAAATACACATCCAATTTTTTCTTTTTTATGTTCAATACCACTATGCCCTCCGATAATAAGGAATAACCCAGGACCCCGTCGAATAAAACATCATAGGCCAATTGCAGGTTCGATAAATTGGTCAGCAAAAAGGGCATATCGCGAAAGGTATGATCCTGTATTTCCAAAGTAGACAATGTGCCGCGCAGCGTGCCCACCGTATTGCTTCCCGTACCGGTCAAAGCACCGGTGCCGTTCAACACGAAATGTTCCAGGACCTTATTACTTACCGAGTTGCTGAGCAAATTCACTTCAGCGCCGGTGTCAAAGCAAAAGCGCAGTTTTTTCTTTCCGCTTTCCGCTTCCAGAAATAATATATCATGCACCTGTTCGAGGTTCAAACTCAGCTTTGGTCCCGGTAGGGTATCTCCATTCCAAATGCGGTTACCTTCCTTATCCAGTTTATAGATATACAAAACCGATTGCCTTGCATCGATCACCAGTTCCAGTTCCGAGAAAAGTGATGCACCCAGCAAGCCGAGTATTTTCACACCGCGTGCATCTTCGATATGGCCAAGATTGACAATGTCGGCACTTACTCCTGTAAATGTCAGCGCACCTATCTGCAAACTGTCCACAGTTGTTTGCATCACTTTATTGCCGCCGCCGCTCACACCATAGGCAAAGACGCCATCCTGCAATCTGCCGTTCCGGAAATACGTTTTGTTCAAAACAAGGTAAGGTGCGCCGGTATCCAAAATGAAATTTCCTTCCATGCTGTCAATACGCGCTTCTATCAAAAATAAATTCTGCACCCGTTTGAGCGGTATGGTCAGCATGTCAAAATCGCCGGAAATATCCGGGAGCGGATGTTGTATTTTCGGAGAAGAGATCGCATCTTCTACACCGGCACAGGCGGTGCCATACATACCTGCAAAGAAAATAATGGTCCATATCGATCGGTACAACAAGCGCATATCCCAAGACACAAAAATAGAAGGCACCTTCCTTAAATTCTTTTAAGGAAGGTAATTAAACATATTCCATTTGCTCTGACGGAATGAGGGGCAGTCCTTTCAGGCGCATAACAACTTGTGCCACGGCTACAACATCTTTGCTGCAATATGTTGCGATGCGCTTCAGGTCATCTTCATGCCAATACACCTGGCCTACCATACTTCCGTCAATATCATCTTTTGGCGTTGGAACCTGAAGAATGGACGCAAGCAAATGCAGCGATGTGTAATGTTTGAAGTCGCCGAATTTCCACAGATCCAGGGTATCCAGATGATTCACTTCCCAGGGCTTTTTGCCATAAATATCCAATACCGGCGGAAGCTGCAAACCATTGATAAGATAGCGACGGCACAACCAGGGCACATCAAACTCGCGGATATTATGTCCGCATAAAATGTAATTATTCCGCGAAACATTTAGCAAGGTGGGTGTTATCTCTTTCAATAACTCCCGTTCGTCATGTCCGCTGAATGTTTTGATGCGCAAAGCATACTGGTCACCCTTTTTTTGAATAAATCCGCAGGACATGCAAATGATCTTTCCGAATTCGGCATAAATACCTGCTTTGGAAAAATAAAAGGCTGCAGGGTCTTCATCTTCCTTGCGCATACGACCTACTTTGTCGTCGAATAATTTTTGCATTTCCGGGCTGAGTTCGCCGAAATCTTTCACGGCGGGTGCGGTCTCAATATCAAAAATGAAGAGACCTTCAGGATGTATATCTTGAATCATAGTAAAGGGGTTAAGTATTCAAAAATACAATTACCAGGGCAATTGATTATACATGGGGATCACGGTGCCGCTGACGCCGGCAGATGCATCATCCATAAGAAAGGCAATGTTTCCTGCGACATGATCGAGTGGTGTGAATTTTTGAAACATTTCAGCATCTGCCCAGGAAAGATTATTTGGTGTTTGCAGCGTTGCGGGAACGATCACATTTGCGCGCACATGAAAAGGTTTACCTTCTTCTGCCACCGCTAATGTCATGGTCACAACACTGCTTTTGGATGCAGCATATGCAATATTCCCGGCCATCGGACGGATCGCGGGTTTTGCGCCAATGGTTACTATGGATCCGCCACCGTATTGCTTTAATACGGGAAATACGGAGCGCAACAACAAAAAAGTAGGCAGCGTATTCAAACGCCACATGGATTCAAAGGAGCTGCTGTCATCATGCAGGATGCTGTTACCTCCGGCATAACCACCGGCAAGATGGACCAGGCCGCGGATCTCACCGGCAGCATGGATGAGGTTCTCCACGGCATCGTTATTTGACAGATCCCCGATACTGGCATACAATTGTTTATTCATGTATTCGGGGAAAAGTTCCTGCAGACGATCTGCCGATCGCTGATGTAAAGCATTAGAGTACAGGCTCCAGCCTTCTTCCAGCAATTTCTTGCTCACAACCGATCCCAGCGCTCCATCGGCCCCGGTGATGATCAATTTTCCTTTCGACATACGCATTCCTTTCCCTCAAATCTAAGGAATATGGCCCTTGGAATGGACATATTGCCCTGTATTTGTGACATAGCCCTATTTTATATTCCGCCTAAAAAACCTTTATTTTGTGAGACCCCGGGGGAGCCATACACCAGAAGGCACCGGAAAAATGACCACATATGAAAAAGAGCCTCATCACTCTCTCTGTAATCGTACTGAGTTTGTTTTCTGCGCGTGAAGCCAAAGGTCAGATATGGCTTTTGGTAGATGGCGACCTGTTTCTTTCCCATTCAATTGTTGGAAGTGGCTTCGGTGTAAAGGGAGCTTACCAACATGGCGAGCTGGGAAATAATATGGTGACTTTAGGTGGCACATATAATATTGTCGGTAATGTTAATTTTGATCTTCCCATCTATGATACGACAGGACTTTTCCTGGACTCGCTGAATGCCTATTTTGCCACTTCTGTAATTACGATAGATGCCGATTACAGGCATTATTTTTTCGAGACAGATGCTGATGACTATGTTGGCATGTATGGTTTTGCAGGTTTAAGTGCATGGCTTGTTGCCAGTCAGTTGAAATGGAACACCACATACGAAGATTATATACTGACCGAAGGATTTAAAGTAACAGATAAATCATTCAGTTTACACATGCCCGTTGGTGTGGGTGTTGACTGGACCATTCGCGGAATGTTCTGGTGGTTCTTTGAAGCCAAGGTAGAATTACCATTGACCACGGTTACCAATACAGGTGTGGGCAATAACTTCGGAGTGAGTTACCATTTGGCAACAGGTGCGCGCATCAAACTTGCCGATGTAGCTACGCATCGCCTGTTTTAGTTCTGAATGGCCGGATGATAAGGCGCAATGCCCTGTCGTAAGTAATATAATTCCACATCCAGTTTACGAACACGATGAATTTGTTCCTGAACCCAACCAGGGTCATCAGGTGTATCACCATCCAAATATACCAGGCAATAAATCCGCCAAAGGATATCCGGGGCAGATCAACCACAGCTCTGTGCCGGCCTATCGTTGCCATACTTCCCTTATTCTTGTAATGGAAGGGTCGCATGGATAATTGCTTGCGGCTGCGCAACAGATTGGAAACAACATGATGCGCTTGTTGAATGGCAACCTGCGCCACACCCGGATGGCCTTCGGGATAATTGCTATCGGCATGCATCAATGCAAGATCACCGAGAACGTACACATCCTCTCTTCCCTGCAATCTGTTGTATGCATCTACCAGCAGGCGTTTCCCCCGCCCGTATGCGGCGGCATCGATACCTGCAAGTTGCACACCTTGCACACCCGCTGTCCAGATCACATTGTCGGTCAGAATATCATCTCTGCCATCTACCTGCAATGTGCTGCCGTCGTAATTTTTGACCATGGTTTTGAGCATCACTTGCACACCCAATTTTTCCAGATATTTTTTCGCCAAATTGCCTGACTTCTCACGCATGCCGCTCAAAAGTCTTGCATTTCCTTCTATTAAAGTCACCTCCATATGTTGTGCGAGCAATTCGCGGTAATCGTTCGGCAACACCTTTTTCCTGATCTCGGCCAATGCGCCTGCTAATTCCACACCGGTAGGTCCACCTCCCGCGATGACAAAATGCATACGTTTTTTGATATCTGCTTCACGAGCCTCCAACAATGCCTCCTCAAATTCCTGAAAGATGAAACTGCGCAGATTAAGTGCATCCGGAACCGATTTCAATGGCAGTCCGAATTTTTCCAATTGCGCATTGCCATAATAATTTGTTTGCGCACCTGCAGCGATGATGAGGATGTCATAAGCAAATGCACCTCTGTCGGTGATCACTTTTTTATTTTCAAGATCAACCGACTCAACACTACACATGCGAAAGCGAATGTTGGGATACGCACCGGTTTTTCTGCGGAAAGGATATGCGATACTATCTGCGCTCAATCCTCCGGAAGCGACCTGATACAGCAGAGGCTGAAATGTGTGGTAATTATGTTTGTCGAGCAGGGTAACGCGAAATGGTTTGTTATTGAGTTTTTTGATAGCGGCCAGACCCGCAAAACCGCCTCCTACAACAACAATGTGCGGTAGGGAAGTATCTGAAATGCTATATCTCATGGTGGTATATGCCTGTTTCTATTACAACAAAAGCCCAACATATTCTGTTCGACATAATTCGCCTACTTTTGTTCAGGAAATCATTTTTTCCGGATAATGTAAATAGCAATATGGCCAGCAAAAAAGACAGACCCGGATTTCATTCACTTTGCGTGCAGCCTGCACAGCTTTCGAAAGAAATAAGAACGCATAGTGAACCCATTTATACTACATCGGCGTATACTTTTCCGGATACGGAATCGGCGATGGCATTATTTACCGATCCGCGCAAAGGGTATATCTACAGCCGCTGGAGCAACCCTACCGTTGAAATGGCCGGGAACAAGATCGCAGCTTTAGAATTATATGGCAGTGATCAGGAGGGTTTTTGTCAGATGTTCAGCAGTGGCATGGCTGCCATCTCCGCAGCTATTTTAAGTTGTGTCAAACAGGGTGAATCGCTGCTTACACAAAAGCAATTATATGGCACCTCAGACGAATTGATACAATCCTTATTGCCGGATTTTGGCATCGGCAACATGCGGGCAGATCTGCATGACCTTGCCGAAGTGGAGCGCATCCTTTCTGCTGAAAAAAATATCCGTTGCCTGTATCTGGAAACACCCTCCAACCCAATGATGGAAGTTTTTGATATAGCAGCTTTATCTGCCCTTGCAAAAAAATACGGACTGCGCACTATCGTAGATAATACTTTCAGTACACCGTATTGTCAGCAGCCACTTTTATTGGGTGCCGACCTAACGGTGCATTCGGCAACAAAATATCTGAACGGGCACGGGACCGGATTAGGCGGCGCTGTAGTGGGCACAGATAGTGCGTTGCGCGAAACAGTGTGGATGAAAGTAAAATTATTGGGAGGCAATGCAAATCCATTTGATGCATGGCTCATCCTGCAAGGATTAAAAACGCTTGCATTACGTATGAAAAAACATTGCCGAAATGCACAAAAGGTGGCAGCTTTTTTACAGGCACATCCCGCTGTTGCACGTGTGATGTATTGCGGTGCAATAGATCATCCGCAAAAAAATATTATCGACCGGCAAATGTATCATTACGGAGGTATGCTGAGTTTTGAGTTGAAAGGCGGCATGGATGCCGGTATACGATTGATGAATGCTGTGCAGTTATGCAGTTTGGTAACTACTTTGGGAACAACAGATACTTTGATCCAACATCCTGCCAGTATGACACATGTGAATGTTCCGGAAGAAAGAAGAATGGCGGCAGGGATCACCAACGGACTCGTGCGCATGAGCGTCGGGATAGAAAATGCGTCGGATATTATTTATGATCTCGAGAGGGGGTTGTGAAGGGTGAGGGGGATCTCTATTATTAGTATGTGATTTGTGGGGAGGGTGATTTGCAGATCAATGATGATTTTGTTGGAAAGGTCATGGGTCAGGGGGAACTCTAATATTAGTAAGTGATTTGTGGGGAGGGCGATTTGCAGATCAATGATGTTTTTGTTGGGAAGGTCATGGGTCCGGGAGATCTCTATTATTAGTATGTGATTTTTCGGGAGGTTGATTTGCAGATCAAGGATGCTTTTACTGGAAAGGTCAGGTGTCAAGTGTCAGGGGAACGCTAATATTAGTATGTGATTTTTCGGGAGGGTGATTTTTCAGATCAAGAAATTTTTTTCCGGTAATGCCATGAGTATGCTTACTAAACTGTGTCAATTTTAAAATGACTACTAAATTGACGACAAAATGGAAAAGGAGAAATTTGATTTCGAAGAATTTGCCAGGCAGGCGGCAGAGCAACTGAAGCAAAAGAAGCCGCTAACGGGCAATGATGGAGTATTTACGCCATTATTAAAACGCATTCTGGAAGCAGCCATGGAAGGTGAGATGGATGCCCATCTTGAAGATACCAGAACGACGAAAAAGAACCGGCGCAATGGCCGCGCGCGTAAAAATATTCAAAGCTCGTTGGGCGGCTTTGAAATTTTTACTCCCCGGGACCGGAATGCGACGTTTGAACCGATGGCGGTAGAGAAGCGCCAAACGACCATCAGCACAGACATTGACCGACCAGATCATCAGCTTATTCAGTATGGGAGCCAGTTACTCAGACATCCAGCGGCATGTTGGGGAGATGTATGGCATTGAAATATCCGATGGGACTCTGACGGCGATAACCAACAGGATCTTACCGGAGATCAAGGAATGGCAAAATAGGCCATTGGAGAATATTTATCCTGTGATATGGCTGGATGCGATGTATTTCAAAGTGAGGGAAGATGGGGTAGTAAAAACCAAAGCCATTTATTCTATACTTGCCGTATCACTGGAAGGTCAGAAAGAAGTGATCGGGATTTATTTTGGGGATCATGAAAGCGCTTCATTTTGGCGCCAGGTGCTCAACGATCTTCAAGACAAAGAGGTGTTGTTGATATTTGCATAGCCTGTATAGACAATCTAAAGGTTTTGCTGATGCGATAGAGGATATGTATCCAAATACGGAAGTTCAACTCTGCCTGGTGCATCAAATGCGCAACAGTATGAAATATATGAACTGGAAAGACCAGAAAGAAATGACATCTGATCTAAAGAAAATATATCAGGCAAACAATGCGGATATGGGGCTGCATTTACTGGAACAAGCCGAGCAAAAATGGGGTAAAAAATACCCGCCGGTTTTCAAAAGTTGGCGAACAAACTGGGACCGGTTAGCTACTTTTTACAAATATCCGGCTGCACTTAAAGAATTATTTATACCACCAATCCAATAGAAAGCTTCCATCGCATGGTAAGGAAAGTCACAAAAACAAAAGGAGCCTTCACCAGCGAAGACGCTTTATAATCAAGCAAATTTACCTTGCAACCATTAACGCAAATACCAAATGGGCAGGAACAATGTTTGGTTGGAACACGGTTAGAAATGAATTAAGTATTTATTTTGGTGACCGATTATTAAACCCTGACACAGATCATTAAGCACTACCTATGCCATTGTTCGAAGTAATACAACTGCATAGAACTTCCCTAATACAATCACCAGATATTCACCATTCACCATTGCCTACTCACCCCCAAAGGGGTCCTGCGGATATTCACTATTCACCATTGCCTATTCACCACTACCCATTCCCATCGCAAATCAATTATACCCCGGAAACTGCTACATCCGGCGAGATCTTCTTCACTAATCCCTGCAATACTTTTCCCGGGCCAACTTCGATAAATTCTGTAGCACCATCTGCCGTCATCTGTTGCACACTTTGTGTCCATTTTACGGGTGCGGTCAATTGCGCGACCAGATTAGATTTTATATCTGCGGGGTCAGATACTGCGGAAGCAGTGACATTTTGATATACCGGACATATCGGGTTGTTGAAGGTGGTCGCATTGATCGCTTCGAATAATTCCATCCGTGCAGGTTCCATCAAAGGCGAATGGAATGCGCCACCAACTGGTAATAATAATGCGCGTTTTGCGCCTGCCGCTTTCAATGCTTCACAAGCTGCATGTACAGCATCGATCTCACCGCTGATCACCAATTGACCCGGACAATTATAATTTGCAGGAACAACGATACCGGGCGTTTCTGCACATATTCTTTCCACCGTTGCATCATCTAATCCAAGCACAGCGGCCATAGTAGAAGGTTGTGCAGCACATGCTTTTTGCATTGCATCTGCACGACGTGCTACCAGGCGCAAACCATCCTCAAACGATAAACATGTATTTGCGACCAATGCGGAAAATTCTCCCAGTGAATGACCCGCTACCATATCGGGTGCGAATGGTGATGTGATAGAGGCCAGAATTACAGAATGTAAAAAAATGGCCGGTTGTGTAACACGTGTTTGTTTTAGCTCTTCTTCCGTTCCGCCGAACATGATATCTGTGATGCGAAAGCCGAGAATATCATTTGCCTGCTCAAACAGCGAACGCGCAATGTCGTTACCATCATACAGATCTTTTCCCATGCCGGGAAATTGTGAACCCTGCCCGGGAAAAACATATGCCTTTTTCATGTGCACAAAGTAAACGGATTTCCGCGAAACGCGAAATCAATTATCAACTCAGCTTGGAACCTATCAGGGAGATAAATTCATTGCGCGTCTGTACTTCCTGGAACTGTCCTGTGAAGGCTGAAGTGGTTGTCACCGAATTTTGCTTCTGCACGCCGCGCATCATCATACATAAATGACTCGCTTCCATCACCACCGCAACACCTTGCGGATTCAGCGTATTTTGTAAACAATGTACTATCTGTTGGGTAAGCCTTTCCTGTACTTGCAACCTGCGCGCATAAATATCTACCACGCGCGCTATTTTGCTGAGGCCTACAATATGTCCGTTGGGAATATATGCCACATGTGCACGACCGAAGAAAGGCAACATGTGATGTTCGCACATGCTATAGATCTCAATATCTTTCACAATGACCATTTCGCTGCATTCCTCCTTGAACATGGCACTGCGCACAACGGCTTCTGCATCCTGGTTATAACCCTGGGTGAGAAATTGCATGGCTTTGGCGATCCGCTCGGGCGTTTTTTCCAAACCTTCCCGCTCCGGATCTTCACCCAGCGATTCGATCACTTTGCGATAGCTGTCGGAAAGCATATCCAATGCATTATCACCGTAGTGTTCAACTTTTCGATAAAAATCTTTTTCCTTGCTCAATTCTGGATATTTATGTTCCATTATGCTGTTTTGGGTCCGAAATATTCTGCGTAAATGTTCTCTGTTTCCACGAGTTTGATACCATGCAAAACACCTCCGGTGATTTTTGGTTCAAGGATGTTCCAGATCACAATGCAGAAATTCTCGGTGGAAGGGAGCAGGTCGGTAAATTGCGGGCAGTCCATATTCAGGTTTTTGTGGTCGAATACATCCACGATCTCCTGTTTGATCAGGTCGCTGAGTTTCTTGGCATCCATGATAAACCCGGTGTTGGGGTCGGGGTTGCCTTTTACCGTAACGAACAACTGATAATTATGGCCATGCCAGTTCGGATTGGCACATTTGCCAAAGATCTCCACATTCTTTTCTTCACTCCAGTTTGGATTGAAAAGCCTGTGTGCCGCGTTAAAATGCTCTCTTCTGGTGAGATACACCATAGGTGCAAAGATACGATATCCGATGGTGGCTAGGCTTCCGGTATCATGGGCACTTCCATGACCAGAATGCGTGCATCTGCCGTAGCACTTATGTTGATCTCTGTTGCATCGGTAATACCCATGCCATCCCGTGCATGTAATGCCGTGCCATCGATCTCAACAGAACCTGCTATCACAAAAATATATACGCCATTACCTTTTTCTTTAACATCATAGGTCAGCGTATTTCCCGCAGTAGGATCGGCGAGGAAGAACCACGCATTTTGATTAATCCATAAGCCGGTATCCTTGATGGGAGAAACAACGGCCTGAAAGGCATTTTTTCTTTCGTTCGCAGGAAATGTTCTCTGATCGTACCTCGGTGTGATATTCCTTTTTGCAGGAAATACCCATATCTGTAAAAATGCGACCCGCTCCGATTTACTGTGATTGAATTCGCTGTGTTGAATACCCGTGCCCGCACTCATGATCTGCACATCTCCGCTTTGAATCACACCGGAATTACCCATGCTGTCGTGATGTTCCAATGCGCCTTCCAGGGGAATGGAAACGATCTCCATATTGTCGTGCGGATGTGCGCCGAAACCCATACCGGCACTTACTATATCGTCGTTCAAAACACGCAGCACGCCAAAATGCACCCGCTCAGGATCGTAATAGGAAGCAAAGCTGAAAGTGTGATGTGTATTCAGCCAGCCGTGATCGGCATGACCACGTGAATCGGCAAGATGAATGATCTTCTGCATGGATAAACCTTTTCCATATAAAATTAAATGCAAGCATAAAAGTTCAGATAGATCAAATGCCGAGTATGGCAACTTTTTTCGGATCGCGGGCATCTACTTTCACCTGAAGCGTATGACCTTTGCGCAGTTGTTCCAGCTTTTCTTTGGAAACATTGTGTTTTACTTCTACTTCATACGGAACCATGGAACTATGGCGTATTTCGAGCAACAGGCCAACGCGCGGATTGTGGTTAACGGTTGAACCGGTGTCCCATACATCTAATATAACTGCCATGGCAGGCTCGCCGCTTTTAATGATCTCCAACGCAATAAGCGCAGGGCGGAAGAACAAACGAAATCCGATGTAAGCAACAGCGGCACACAGCAAAAAGGTACCTACCCCATAGGTCCAGTGTATAATGGAAATGCAACCCACCACCACAAAAGCGATGCCTGCAAATATCCAAATGACGTAAAGAGGTAGCCTGAATTGTTTTACCATGTTGTCTTACAATTTATGTCTTCATTGAGATATACGTAAAAATCATGCCTTTTGTTCGACTTGCCCACTCTTTTTTCTACATTATTTTATGGATAAGTGTGTGTCAACTCTGTATTTCGGAGATCCGCGCCTCTGCGTTCCGTCGTATGTTGAACAAAGTCGTCGATTTTCCATTTCTTTGAAGCAAAGGATGCGCATGCAACAGTATGAGAAAGTATTGCGGAGTGGTTTAGTGCCGGATCTGTTCATCCGGATGCGGATACGTGCCTTGTTGCGCCAACGTCTCCGCGATGAACGGGAGCCGACAGCCGAAAAGCAGCAGGAAAGGTTGATGGGTTTGATCGCTGAAATGCGCGCCGCACCGATAGCCATCGCCACCGATACGGCCAATGCCCAACACTATGAGGTGCCCACTGATTTTTATCGGCATGTGATGGGTTCTTTCATGAAATACAGTTCCTGTTATTGGGAAGCCGGCGTGCAGGATCTGTCAGAAGCGGAAAAACGCGCCCTCGAGATCACCTGTGCACATGCTGCATTGGAAGATGACATGGATATCCTGGAATTGGGTTGCGGTTGGGGAAGCCTGACAATGTTCATGGCGGCGAAATATCCGAAAGCGAAGATCACCGCAGTTTCCAATTCTAAAACCCAAAAAATTTGGATAGATGCACAATGTGCGGAAAGAGGTTTGCACAATGTGACCATCCTAACGGAAGATATGAATGCCTTGCAACTCGATGCAGAATTCGACAGAGTGGTTTCAGTGGAGATTTTCGAGCACATGCGCAACTATGAAAAATTGCTGCAGAAAGTGTCGGGGTTTCTGAAAACGGATGGCCGTTTGTTCGTGCACATTTTCACACACAAGGATCTGGCTTATTTTTTTGATGTGGTGGACGATAGCGACTGGATGTCGAAATATTTTTTCACCGGCGGTATCATGCCCAGTGATGATCTTTTATTTTATTTTAATACAGACCTAACGGTAGAAAAACACTGGCAGTGGGACGGAACGCACTATGCAAAAACAGCAGAGGCCTGGCTGCGGAATATGGACAGAAATAAAAATGCCATCACGCCCATTTTGGAATCGACATATGGAAAAGAAAATGTCTCTTTATGGAGAGCTTACTGGCGCATCTTTTTCATGGCCTGCGCCGAACTCTGGAATTTCAATAACGGCCGCGAATGGATGGTCAGTCATTATCTGTTACGAAAAAAATAATCCTTGTGCCTCCTTCGCGCCTTTGAGTCCTGGTGGCCTCGTAAATTAGTCGCAGTCACAGTCGCAGTCACAGTTTTATGCAATTAGTTAAATGCATATGAACAAAAAGAAAACAGCCATCATCGGAACCGGAATTGCAGGCATGTCGGCTGCCTATATCCTGCATCCCGAGCGCGACATCACGGTATTCGAACAGGATGATCGTATCGGTGGCCATACGAATACCGTATTTGTGCAGGAAGGGGATAGACAAATCCCCATCGACACCGGTTTTATAGTTTGCAACAATGTGAATTATCCTTATCTGATGGATCTGTTCATCGACATCGATGCGCCGGTAACTAACACGTCCATGAGTTTTTCTGCACAGATCAGGCAGGATAAAATAGAATATTGCGGCAGCAGTTTGTCGTTGCTCTTCGCGCAGAGAAAGAATCTGTTCTCACCCCGATATATCCGATTTCTGTATCATCTCAACCGCTTCAACAAAACATCGGTTGAAGTGATGCATGACCCGGCATTGCAAAAACTCAATATCAGGGAATATCTCAGTCTCCGCAAATATCCGCCCGAAGTACTCGAGTGGTACATTTTGCCTATGAGTTCTGCCTTGTGGAGCACAGAACCGGACACCACTGTTTTATTTCCCGCAAAGACGCTGGTGCAATTTTTTAATAATCACGGATTTCTGGGCCTGAACACACAGTTTCAGTGGCTGACCGTGGAGGGTGGCAGTGAAGTGTATAAACAATTGCTGATCGCATCATTTAAGGATAGAATACAAACGGGAAATAAAATAAGGACCGTGCGAAGAACGTCAGCCGGAGTGGAGCTGTGCTCCGCCAATGGCGAAATGTATGTTTTCGACGAGGTTGTGATCGCCGCGCATGCCGACCAGGCTTTGGCCATGTTACAGGAGCCTACCACTGAGGAAAAAGAATTATTATCACCCTTCGCGTATGCAAAAAATATTGCCACCCTGCATACAGATGAAAGACTCATGCCGGCTCTGAAAAAAACATGGAGCAGCTGGAATTATACGATAGATAAGCAGAACGGGGATTACAACGCGTATTGCACTTACTGGATGAACAGTTTACAACCACTGAACACGCATACCATGTATTTTGTTACGATCAACGGGGCAGAACATATTGCTACAGACAAGATCATTCGGCAAATAGCATATACACATCCTATCTTTACGGTGGTTACCATGCGGGCACAAAAAGCATTGCCGCAATTAAATAATTCAGGTAAAATATTTTTTGCAGGCAGTTATTTCGGTTATGGATTCCATGAAGATGCCTGCAAGAGCGGTATGGAGGCGGCTCAGGCCCTGTTGCGCAATGCATCTGTATCCTGATGCATTGCGTATATTGCAAGAAGATGCAAGCAGATAAGCAAATAGGCGTTTTACAACCCGCACTCTACAGATGTAAAGTGATGCATAACCGGCTTGCGCCCAAAAAACACAGATTTCATTACAGCATTTTCATGTTCTGGCTGGATATCGACAAGATAGAAGAAACGGCCGCACAAACATTTCTGTTCAACTACCGCAAACGCGGCATTTATCGTTTTCTCGACAGCGATCATTTCAAATTCCCGAAAGGGGATGCGCGCAATGCGCAGCCGGTGCGAAAAAAGCTGAACGACTATCTGCATTCCATCGGGGTGCAGGAGATGCCGGAAAAAGTATTTCTGCTCACGCATGTCCGGCTTTTCGGTCATGTATTTAATCCCGTGAGCTTCTATTATTGTTATGCTGCATCGGGAAATTGTACCGGCGTTGTCACCGAGATCAGCAACACCTTTGGTGAGATGAAGCTGTTCTACCACGATGCGAGGAACAAGGAAAAAATTGAAGAGGAAGCAACGAAATATTTTTATGTTTCGCCGTTTACCGATATGGACACCGATTTTTTGTTCAGATATCATCTCCCGGATGAAAAACTGAATATCCGTATCGATGTGCGCGATCAGCAGGGCGAGCGCTTTTTTATTAGCACTTTGACCGGAACACGCAAAACAATGCGCGGCTCCCGTTTGTTATGGTACCTGTTCCGCTTTCCCTTTATAACTTTGCAGGTGATAGGCGGCATCCATTGGGAAGCATTTAAATTGTGGTTGAAAAAAGTGCCCTGGCATAAAAAAGGCGACAACCCGGAATTGCAAAAAGGAATTACAAACAGATAGGCATGGCGTGGTATAGAAACAGGATATTGAAATATCTGGAACCGATGCAAAAAGGCGGTCTGATCCTGCATTTGCCGGACGGAACCACCAAAAATTATGGGAATATACAAGACGAAATGACCGCCGATCTGCAGGTGCGCGATGAAAAATTCTTTCGCCGCATACTGTATCATGGTGATATCGGTTTTGCGGAAGGATTTATGGAAGGGGAGTGGTCCACCACAGATCTCACCAAATTGCTCAGCTGGTTTTTATTGAATATTGAACATACGCCAACTATTTCGGGCAGTAGTGTGCAAAGTATATTGTTGAATATTTTGCGTTTCAGCAATCGTATGACCCATGTTTTCAGAAAGAATTCGCTGAGCGGTTCCAAAAAGAATATTGCAGCGCATTATGATCTCAGCAATGAGTTCTTCAGTTTGTTCCTCGATGGAAGTATGACCTATAGTTCTGCCTTTTTCACCAAGCCCGATATGGAACTCGAAGAAGCGCAATATGCGAAATACGACAGCCTGTGCAAGGCTGCACAGATCAAAGCAGGAGATCATGTGCTGGAGATCGGAACGGGATGGGGTGGATTCGCCATGTATGCCGTAGAACATTACAAATGCAAGATCACCACCGTGACCATTAGCGAAGAGCAATATGCGTTTGCAAAGGAACGCATAGAAAAAGCGGGTTTGCAAAACAGTATTGAAGTATTATTAAAAGATTACCGGCATATCAAAGGTACATTTGACAAGGTAGTTAGCATTGAGATGATAGAAGCGGTAGGGGCAAAATATCTGGAGACTTATTTTCAGAAGATACAGTCGGTTCTGAAACCCGATGGTGTATTGGCTTTGCAGGCGATCATTTGTCCGGATACCCGCTTCGAATCCTTTAAAAAGAATGTGGATTTTATTCAGAAACATATATTTCCGGGCAGTTTGTTGCCGAGTATTGCAGCTATCAACGGCGCGATCAATGCAACAGGCGATATGTTTCTTTTCGGATTAAAAGATCTGGGCAAAAGCTATGCACGCACGTTGGCGGAGTGGCGCGAGCGTTTCAACGAGAACCTGGAACATATCCGCACCTTAGGTTTCGATGAGGTGTTCATCCGCAAATGGAATTATTATTTCTCTTACTGCGAAGCGGCTTTCGCCATGCGAAATATCAACGTGGTGCAGATGGTGTATACAAGGCCGAATAATTACGCATTTTAATGGGAACACAGGTTGAACGGATCGAACGGGTTTGAACTGATTTATTTTTCGTGTTTTGTGATTTCGCCCCTTGTGTTTTCTTCGCGTCATAGTGTCTTCGTGGCCTCGCCGAATGCCATTATTTTTCATTCGCATGAAAAACCAACAGCGGTATTTCACCGTGATACAACAACTCCGTTGCCGAGCTATGTGTGAACAGCCGTTTGAACGCCGGCATCTTTCGCGTGGTGAGCGCTACCAGATCAATTTTGTTGTTTTTGAAATACTCCTCGTATGCTTGATCCAAAATGCGCGCGTCGATCAGCTCACATTCCACTTTCTGATCTACGTAATCTTTTCTGATCGCGTCTTCTAAGGCACGCATGGCAGCATCGTCGTGGTCCTTGTGATTATCCATATTGAAATGTGTGATGTGCAATTTCATTTGGAAGGGCGCAAACAAGTTGATGATCTTGCCAATGGTATAGATGTCATTTTCATTGAAGTCTGTCAGATACACCACTTCCTTCACTTGTTGGTAGGCGTATTTATGCGGCAGTGCCATCACCGGCCAGTAGGCATGTCGGAAAACACCCTGCGTCACCGAACCGAAGAACATCCTGTCGAGGCGGTTATGTCCGTGTGCGCCCATTAAAATGATCTGCGGTTGAAAGCGCGCTGCTTCGCGTAAGATCTCATCTTCCACATAACCTTCTGCGAAAACAGAACTGCACAACACATTTTCCAGATGTTGTTCACGAATGGTGGTATGTACTTTTTCTTCCAAAGCCTTTAAAGATTCGGAAGCCGTATTTCGCTGATTGAACAGTTCGGGGTTGGCGCTTTTGCGCAGATTTTCGGATATCTCTTCTTCATCACCGAACAGGAAGGGATCGTAGAAAGCGTGAATAAGTCTGAGTTCGCCGCCCATCTTTCCGATCAATGTCAGAGCGTAGGCAATTGCGTTATCGCTGAATTCGGTAAAATCAACCGGCAGGAGTATTTTTTTCATAGTTGCGGTTTTAATACGGTAAAAATAGGTGCTTGGAACGAAGGCATGCCTGCCGCTCCTCACCAGGCCCCCTGATTATAGTCAACATTTAACCTGTTTATTCGTTTAGTATAACTGTTAAACAAAATGTAATTTTATAGCATGTCAGCCATATATTCCATCCGCGATCTGGAGCAATTATCGGGCATCAAGGCCCATACCATCCGGATCTGGGAGCAGCGCTACGGCATCTTGCAGGCGGGGCGCACAGACACCAATATCCGCTTTTACGACGAGTCGGAATTGCGGCATATGTTGCAGCTGGCCCTTTTGAACCGACACGGATTCAAAATATCCAAGCTGGCGGCCATGGATCAGAAGGAGTTGGGTGAGAAGGTGCAGGAGTTGATCGACAGTCCGCAGGCCTTTTCTGTCCAGATCGAGGCCCTGGTTTTGGCCACCATTGCCTTCGATGCCGAGAAATGTGAGAAGATATTGCATACGGCCATCCTGCAGATGGGGCTGGAGGGCGCCATGCTCAAGGTGGTGCTGCCCTTCTTGGAGAAGCTGGGTATGCTGTGGGTGGCGGGAAACGTCATTGCCGCGCAGGAGCATTTCATCAGTCAGATCATCAGGCAAAAACTCATTGTGGCCATCGACGGGCAGAGCAGCAAGGTGCAGCCGGATGCTAAGCGTTTTGTGCTTTTCCTGCCGAACGGCGAATGGCATGAGATCAACCTGTTGTTCCTCTGTTTTATGCTGCGTGCGCGGGGTCAGGAGGTGTTTTACCTTGGCAGTTCGGTGCCATTGCAGGATGTTATCCAGACCGGCGAGATCCGCATGCCGGATGCATACTATACCATTATCACTTCGCCTCCTTCCGGCTATAGTGAGAAAGATTATCTCAACACCCTGGCCGACCATTTTCCCAAAAGCACCGTATATGTAAGCGGGGCGAGGATGCAGGACGTTCCGCGTGGCCTCAGCGGCAATGTGGAGGTGTTGCGCAGCAGGGAGGATGTGCTGGCTTGGGTAGAGGGTTTCCTGCCCATTTCAAGCACTTTTGTTTAATAAAAATATAAAAAAGTTAAACAAAAATTTGGTTTTCACTCCGCCTTGCCCGACATTTGCCCTAAAAGGGAAGCGATGGAAGCGGAAACATTTGAACAGAATTTACTGGAAATGCGCAGTCCGATGCGGGCTTTTGCCTATAGTTTGACCCGCGATCGCGATGATGCACTCGACCTGGTACAGGAGACCTATTACAAGGCGCTGGTGAACATGGACAAGTTTGCGGAGGGCACCAACCTGAAGGCCTGGTTGATGACCATCATGAAGAACATCTTCATCAACAACTACCGGAGGAATGCGCGCAGGAATACCATCGTAGATACATCCGATAACAACTTCCTCATCGATAGTCTTGCCTTATCCATTCCCAACACGGCAGAAACCGCATTTATTCAAAATGATCTTACCGAGGCTGTCCGCCATCTGGACGACGCCTATAAAAAACCATTCATCATGCATTACCGCGGTTTCAAATACGAAGAGATCGCCGCGGCGATGAAGCTGCCTCTCGGCACGGTGAAGAGCAGGATATTTTTTGCGCGGAAGCAGATGATAGAATTCCTGGATAAGAAAGGATTTGAAAGGAATTAGTTGATGTGCCGATGTGCCAATGTGCTGATGTGCCAATGTGCCAATTTTCTTCTAAGGATGATTTATTACAATGAGGGAGCGTGGTGCTTCGGCGGGGAGGAATGTGCCAATTTCTGATGTGCCAATGTGCCGATTATCTTCTAAGGATGATTTGTTGTAATGAGGATGTGTTTTACTTCGGCGGGAAGGAATGTGCCAATTTCCAATGTGCTGATGTGCCGATGGTTTTCTAAGAGTGATATGTTGTAATGAGGAAGTTTATTGCTTCGGTGGAGTATGTCATTGGTCATGGGTCATGTGTCAAGTAGAGTTTATCATTTAAATTCGTATAATCAATTTTGGGTGAGTACACTTTCCCCCTCCCGGAGGGGGCTAGGGGGAGGACATTTCAAATCAGCTTATGAGCTGATGTGCCGATTTTCTGCTAAGGATGATTTGTTGTAATGAGGAAAAGTGTGGCTCGGGGATAAGAGTCATGGGTCAGGGTGGTACTGTTTAAAAAACAGCAGTTCTTAATTGAGTCGGACTGCTACTGCCCCTGCGCCTGCGCCTGCCACCGTACACCTCATGTAAAAAGGCGATCATTTTTCCTGAATGGATCTTATTTGCCGACAGCCTTCACCCACTTCACCACATAACTCCCCGTATCCGTCTCCACTTTGGTGAAGTAGATGCCGGGTTAGAGACGGGAGTTTAGACCTAACGAATCAACACTTTTTTTGATAGTCCTTTTTCACCTTGTTGTACATGGACAAAATAGACACCGGGCGGATAGTCTACCATAGGTATTACTGTATAATTTTTATTGCATCTAAGTGATAAAACGACCTGCCTATTCAAATTGGTTACAGTAGCGTTTGCCACCTCGGTGTCTTTAATAATTATATAAATATCCTTATCGAAGGAATATACTGTTGCATCCAGGTTATTTTCCTGTGTTTGTATAGTGCTGATCAATGTTCCGGCAAGTAATCCGGTTTCCGGTTCTGCGTTGTATGCATAATCGTGAATGATCAATGTGCGACCGCTATCCAGCACACTACAGCGAATCCAACCGTAATGAATAATGCCTCCTAAGTCAATAAATTTTATAGCCAAATTCCTGTTTACAGAGCTTTGAATATCAAAATTGAACCAAAAACACTGGTTGTAGTAATTAAGTATGTCACCATCTTTATAAAACCGCTTAAGAGCCATAACCTGTGTTCCTCCATTATGCCATTCCATTTCGCCACCGATATGGGTATATGAATGTAATGCATATGGAAACGTAAGATTAACACCTCCGTACCCTGATGAAAAATGAACTGAATTTCCCGCAATACCATTTAATGCTGAATAAGGGCCTACAAGAAGATCTTGCGTTAGCCTATATGAAAGCCAACTTCCGTTGTAATATGTGAACGAAGAATTTAAAAATGCAAAATCAATGGTTCCGTTGTTGTCAATATCCAGTCCTGCACTTTCCAATGCTTCGTCTAATACAATGTCGGGATCAACATCTGTATAAATGACCTGCGTATATGCTGACTTACCTTGTACTATAAACCACAATGCTGCTGCCGAATAGGCAGTTAAATTATATCCGCTTTTCCATTTTGTTGTCATTATTTAGTAATTGCCAATTTTTGATAAGTATGCACATTAAAGCTATCAGAAATTTCAACCAAATACAAATCTGATGGCAAGCCGGAAATATTGAACTTTTCCCCTGAAAAAACAGGGATTCCGGATAATAACAAAGGGTTGAACACTTTCTATCATATAATGACAATAATAATGTTGTAAATGAGGAATGACACCCATTTACAAACTGTAAAGCTCCAGGGGCAACCCATCCGGATCCGAAAAAAAGAAAAATTGTTTGCCGGTGTAGATATCTGTGCGGATGTCTTCACAGGAAACTCCCAGATCTTTTATACGTGTATGTTCCGCATGTATATCTGTTGTTCCAAAGGCTAAGTGGCGCAATCCCATTGCTTCGGGGTAGGAGGGACGTGCTGCGGCATCGGGGAAAGTAAAGAGTTCCAAGTAGATGTTTTCATCTATGGCAAGATCCACTTTCCATGAATTGCGCTCTGCACGGAAATGTTCTGCCCGAATGGTACATCCGAATATGTCGATATAAAACTTCTTTGATCTTTCGATATCGGAGCAGATGATGGCGATGTGATGAACGGTCAAGTTTATAGAATTATAAAATTTTAAAATATACCTGCCACCCGCAGGGGGGAAAAGTTATTAAATAGTCTGCTATGCGTCGAATTGTTTTAAAGCATGAATAGATTATTTATTAGCCGGGAAGGCGGGAAGACGGAAAGGTACGGGGTGACCTTCATCTTAAGAATATTGGTCTACAAAACATAAAGAAATCACTTGTAAGAAAATATCCTGCACCGTTTCTTCCCGTCTTCCCGGCCCTTTTTATTTTCTAATTTTTCCATATTTATATTTTGAATTTCCGGCGGACATTTTTGTTCTCCGCAGGAGTCCGCCCACCGGCGGACAATTTTGCTCTATTCCCAATTTCCTATGATCAATACGGCAAAAACACATCCTCAAAATGCTCCACACTCCATTCGCCCCGGTAATGCGTCACGCATAACAGATCGAAACGCAGTTCGCATTGCAATTTTTTATCTTCCATATATCGGATCGCTGCGCGCATCAAAGTTTTATGTTTTTTATTTCCCACGGAAGCGGCGCCATCATTTTGTGTTCCCCAATTGCGCGTCTTCACCTCGCAGATCACCAGCATCTTCCCGTCCATGGCAATAATATCCACCTCCGATCTGCCTGCGCGATAATTGCGCTCCAGTATACTGAATCCCTTTTCCTCCAGAAAGCGCACAGCCGCCTCTTCTCCCTGCCTCCCCAGCACCTGATTCTGCCCCATATCCCTGCATTTTATGCCCTATTTTTGTAAGGCGTATGGACAAATATATCAACCAATTTCCTGAGCAGCTTGCCGAGGCTTTGCGCCTGGCAGAGGGAATAAGTGTGTTGCATCCGGCTACACCCGTGCACAATGTGATCATCAGCGGAATGGGCGGCTCGGGGATAGCGGGGATATTATTGTCGGAGATCCTTGCAGATAGTCTGCAGGTACCCATGCAGGTGGTCAACGATTATCACTTGCCCGCTTATGCAAATGCACATACGCTGGTCATCTGTTCTTCCTATTCCGGCGAGACGGAAGAAACACTCAGCGCACTGCAGGATGCCATGCAAAAAAAGTGCAGCATCGTATGTGTGTGCACGGGCGGCCGCATGCAAAAAATAGCGGAAGAAGCGGGCATTCCGGTGGTGAATATGCCCGGTGGTATGCCACCGCGCTCGTGCCTGGGGTACAGCCTGGTGTTGCAACTGGCAGTATTACATGCCATGCAATTGGCGCCCGACACGAAAGAACAGATCATCACTGCCGCCGCATTGTTGAGCGGTGCGCAGAAAAAAATACAGGAGATCGCACTGGATGCATCCGCCGTTGTGGTAGGAGCAACACCTGTGATCTACACCGGACAACAAAACAACGGCATCGGCATACGCTGGAAACAGCAGATCAATGAAAATGCGAAGATGCATTGCTTTCAGCACAGCATACCCGAAATGAACCACAACGAGTTGGTTGCCTATCAGTTTGAAGATGAGCGTTTCGGCGTGCTCTTTTTGCATACCGGTATGGAGACAGAGCGCATCACGCACCGCATGGCATTGAGCAAGCGATTGATGGAACCGCATGCGGCATATTTCCTGGATTTTACCGCTGAGGGCGACAGTTATATCGAGCGCATGTTCTATCTCATCCATCTCGGAGACTGGCTGAGTTATTATCTCTCGGAACTTAAAGAGGTGAATGCCGTTGATATAGCCATACTGGAGCACTTTAAGGAGCAGATGCGCCATGGCAGATAAACAAGTTATTATCAGGGATCTCGGCAATATGCCGTACAGCTACGCCTGGAAACTGCAGGAGCAGTTGTTCAAGGGCATCACCGATATCAAGTTGAAGAACCGCGGCCCGGTGGTGGAAGCGGAAATACCACCCAATTATTTTTTACTGGTGGAGCATCCGCCCGTGATCACTTTGGGCAGAAATGCAGAAGAAAAGAATATGTTGTTCAGCGAGGCATTTTTGCAGGAGAAAGGGGTGGAAGTTTTTCATATCAACCGCGGCGGCGACATCACCTTTCACGGTCCGGGGCAGTTGGTGGGTTATCCCATCCTGGATCTCGACCAGTTCGGTACCGACATCGGTAAATACCTGCGCAATGTGGAGGAGGTGATCATCCGTGTTTGTGCCGACTACGGTATTGTTGCCGGGAGGATAGCAGGAGTAACGGGCGTGTGGTTAGATGGCGGCACTGCACAAGCGCGCAAGATCTGCGCCATAGGCATACGCGCCAGCCGCTGGATCACCATGCACGGTTTTGCCTTTAATGTAAATACGGACCTGAACTATTTCAATTACATCGTGCCCTGCGGCATAACAGACAAAGGCGTTACCTCTTTACAAAAAGAACTGGGCAGGGAAGTGGATATGGAAAAAGTGAAGGAGAAGGTGTTACTGTACTTCCGAGAAGTATTTAATTGCAACATCCGATTTGTACATTAATAAACAGGTCACTTTGATGTCCGTTTAAAATCTAACCCTGCGTGCCTTAAGTCATGCAGGGTTAGATTGCCATTAACTGTTTTGGATTGGGTAGTAGAATTATTACTGTAAGATAACTTTTTGTGTTTCTAAATATTTTGCATTTTCATCAGAAAAAATGATCATATAAATATTTCTGGAAAATTGTTCAACATGAATAGTTGTGTTATTGTTAAAACTACCTTGGCCAACTATCTTTCCGTCAATAGATATGATCTGATAGTTTGTTGTTTTTGCATCTGTTGAGGTAATAGTCAGGGCAGAATTTGCAGGATTCGGAAATATGGTAAACATGTTTTCAACGGTAACTTCCTCTTTCGCTTCTATCCAGAATGGATATTGGCAGTAGGCTTCGGCAACTATAGCGCAAAGTTCTTTCAGGTACAGCGCAGAATAGTACATTCTTCTGCAAGAGGCACCTGACAATCCCTGAGGATAGTTGTATTCAACCTGATTGCGTAAATAGTTGAATTTCTGATATGCATAATTAAAATCACCGTCAATAAAAAACAGATACCCTTCGCGGAATTGCTCCGAGATCATAATTTGATTCTGCTAATTGCCTTGTTCGGGTATGGTTTCATCACATGAATTGTCTGCCAGACGCAATAACACATCTTCTATATCATCGTGTTCTACAGTGCATAAAAATGGCAGGGTGCAACTACAGGTGCTGGGCTGTGTTGTTTCATAGTCTGAGATATCAACCGGTGAAATAGCCACATCACAACTATGTCCGATGCCTCCTTTGTAGTTAAATTCAAAGTCAACCCCCTCGGTCGGGGTACCGCTGGATTTCCAATAATTGCCACGTGCAAGCAACCCATCGCCATAATAAAGGTCAATATCATCGGCTATCGCAGTGTTATTATCATCTACGCAAACATCGAAAGCGATACCGTTTCCATCAAAGCGATTTATCAGCGGGAATTCATCGCCAAGAGCATGTTCAATGGCATCGATATCAAGAGCAATATCCCATCCCTTTACACCTGCAGTTGTATTATTGATGATCCAGCCACAACCCTCATCCCCGATCACCAGATTAGATAACTCGTCAGCATCGGTTTCACTGTAATTAGCACCATCCATGTAGATGCCGTAATTATTATCCCTGATGGTTGCTTTATTTTGTATAAATACATTTGAATGGTATGATTCAAGGCCTGTTTCATTATTGTCAATAGTTCCTGCCTTCATCGTGAATTTCAGGACATCCTCAATGTAAATACCAGTGCCGGATGTATAATCTTCGACAGTAGACCCGCGCCATTGAAAATCTGTGACATCTACTGCGAAAATGCCATATGGGATGGAAGCATTTTTAGCAATTACATCATTAGCGTTGCCATCTATTCTTGAAACGGAATAAGCATCAATGGAGGTGCCTCTCTGGTCGGTAAAGTCACAATGTTCGATGGAAACTTCTGCAGGGCATGTAATATCGGTAACGGCAATATTCTCAAGTAAAAGTCCGTTGTCGAAGCCACTGAATGTACAATAATCAAAGATAGCTTCTTTTGTTCCCGAGCATTTGTAAGCATAGGAAGCATACCCGGATATATCTTCAAAGTTGATTTGGGTTGCGGTGACATTATTGTGATGGCTGGTGAAAGAAGCATCGTCATAATAATAAATATGCCCGTTAGTAAGTTCAACATCATTATCATCGATGTTTAAATTGGCATTTGCGCGAATGCTTAGAATATGGTCATCGATATCTGCACCTTCCAGCCTGAATACGCTGCCGGTTCCCAGTTGAAATATGCCACCCTCATTGTAATTAATGTATCCCTCGCCGGTAAATGTAAAATCAATACCATCGGCAGTTTGTACTTTCCCTCCGTTTTGTATATCAATTCTTGCATTATCCCCGTTCAGGTTGATGGTTTCACCTTTCAATAATAATTTACCACCATCTGCAACAATGATTTCACCGTAATCCTCAACATTAATGGTGCTTCCATTTCTAATTTCGAGTGTTGCGCCGTCTCTTATATAGATCTTACTATTTTCGTTGATAGTGAGTGTACCGCCGTTTTTAATTATAAGTTTACTGTCATCCAAAAGCTCCAAAACACCCTTATTATTTGTTGGAGAGTTATCGTCACCTATTTCCAATAATCCGCCATTATTGACGTTGATCAAAGGAGCATTACATACTGTAGTATATACGCTAAATGTAGATGCTGTAATTGCAGGATCTCCATTGCCGTAATCGGTGTCGTAGTTTCCGTTTATCTGGAGGAGGCCGGTTGAGTTTATATCTACACTCGATAGTTTGTTTTAATAAAAATTACCGTAATTATATGTTGTTTCTATTGTTCCATCAATTGTTGCTGGCAAATTTTGTATGTCGTTTTCATTTTTTAGCATTTGATCAAGCATCCATATTATGTTCCCCTCATCTCCATCTGCCGGACCTGAAAACTGAACATGGTTTTCGTTGTTTGATTCAGGAGAATAGTATGCTGCAAATGGGTAATTATCATTTGGAAAATCAGCAAAAATTTCGTCTTTGATGTCAAAATATAAGTCATCCGTATTTACATCAAGAGAACTAATACTATTAACAAAAGAAAAATAATCAACCACATAAAAGTGGTCTGAAGTTCCAAAAACTGGCTCAAAACTTGCAGTAAGTTGATCATTAAGCCGCGTTACTTTGCTGCCTGGTGCGGCATCTCGCGCTGGAAAATCTTCTGCAACATAAATACTTGTTCCAATTATTTCCACACCAAATAGGGTAGCTTCTAATTCATAAATTTTATAATCATCTCCCGGAATATACCAAGCAGTTTGAGTAACATGTATGGGGTATACAATTCCAAAACCCAAATCAATTTCAATTCCTTTATGTATTTCATAGTCGAGCAGGACATCACCAGGTAATATTCCTTCCTGTCCAGTTGCTGTTTTATTCCCGCAAGCTACTGCCACTTTTCTAATTTTACCTGAATAACCATCGGCATCATTACTAAAAAGCTCATCTAAGAAATCAGTACGGTATGACGTTGATTTATCATCCTCAGTTCCAAATACGTGGGGAACAAGTAGTTGCATAGATGCTGGTCTAATAAGAGAATTATACTGAAATTCCAAGGCTGCATAATCGGGGCTATCATCAGATGTGAGAGCATAGGAAAACACCCCGAATAGTTGCAAGCCCAATGGTAAATTTGATCCCTTTGCACCGGAATCCAAATTTACCGTCAATCTGACACAATGTGGAATATTATTTTTTTCCATATATGCGAGAGCATATCTGGTAATCTGACCTCCCATGCTGGCTCCTATTATAACTGTTTCTTCGGAATCTTCAGATTTGTGTTCATTTATCCATTCCAGCATGTGTACCAATGTGAATGCATTGCGTTGCATGTAGTCATCGCCATATTTATAATCAAAATATATCACATCATAACCCTCATTCCATAGGGATTCAAAAAAGTCTAATGAATAATCAAATTCCGGAGTCCAGTCATTAATTTCCTCCTTTCTGGAATTATATTGTTGCTCACTCACAATATCAATCCAACCCATTATACCATATTTACAATCATCAAAAGTGGTTTTATAGTTCATATATCCGGGATCGAGGCCGTGGATGAATATGATTGGTTTTTTGAGAGATGTATGTTTCGTTTCCCCATCTGATTCATAGCCGTAGGTAATGGTATAAGTTTCACTAATTTTTTGCTTCTTCATCAGTGGATCCAAAGGGATAAGCAACTTCACCTGTAATACTTCCGATTATGTCATGGGTAATCTTCAGACATATATCTGCCATTTTAAAAGTAAAAAAGTTGAAGTCCTTTCATTGCCATTTTTATACATGGAGATGCTGATCATATGCGTGTTCAGATCGCCGTAATTGATAGTAATGGTATCTCCCTTAATTAATATTTCTCATTCCCATACCATCACTAAAATCACAATGAATTGAATCAACAAGTAATGTATCATTTGTGAAATAATAATTGTCATTAAAACAAATTTAAGACATTGTTATAGCTCACTCCAAATGAGCACACGCATTAAAAGAGTAAGTGTTGTATAGGGAACTTCGTTTCTTCCGGGCTCACGTCATAAAAAAGGCGTTGTTTGGTTGGCCAGATAACAGATTACTATCAAGCGCATAATTTTTCATACTGTTGTAAGTGTAATCAAGAACAAACAGTGGGATCACATCTACTTCTCTATTTGACTGTAAAATTTTAACGTGATGTGCTATTGAAATTGACATTTAGATGTGTACAAAAAGGGTTGTGCATTGTCCTGAAAATCAGCAATTTGGTTTTTGCAACAAAACTAAATTCAATGCACAACCTGAAATCAAATTTCGATAAGTTTTATTTGATCTGCAAAAGAATATTTAAGGAAAGAGTGGATCGTAACTTAAATTTCAGAACCTATCCGGTGAAACCAAAGATGAATGATATAAGCATTCTTGCCCTATCCTGTTGTATGGAATCTTTAGGCATTGATTCTGAGAACCTGTTATGGAGCAAATTGCGAAAGGATTACGCCTCAGACTTTCCGGATTTGATTGATCGGAGCAGGTTTAATCGACGAAGGCGAAGGCTTCAACCCGAAATCTCTGCAATTCAGGACAGCATTGCGTTTGAGCTTGTTGGAGAAAGCAATACAATGATCATTGACAGCATCGGTTCCCGTGGTAAAGATGGCCAGGGAATCATCTTACAAAAATTTGGCAAACGTGATTATGAAACAGCACCGGCCAAAGGATATAGTGCCGTGAATAAAGGATGGTTTATCGGATATAAATTACACGTTGTCATCTTTGACAATGGGGTCATTCAACAAAGCGGGGTTACAAAGGGAAATGTATGATATTAATTTTTTAAAGTCAATAGATTCACTACCAAGCCAAAAGGACTCTACTGAGACAGGGCTTATATATCGAGACCAATGCAGTTGAATTTATTCGACAATTTCGAAGTCCGATTGAAAGTCCCTTTTAGAAACAATCAGTACGCCTATCGGAAATATCCCCAAAAACTGAAAGGGAAAAGACAAATGATAGAAACGGTTTTTGCTCAGCTTTGCGATCAATTTAATCTGAAAAGAAATTATGCTAAGACTTACGATGGAATATTGGCAAGGCTTTCAAGCAAATTATCAGCCGTATCAATCTTAAATTACATTAACTTTATGAATGGTAACAAACTGTCCAAACTTAAACATGCACTATACTTTTAATAGCACATCACGTTAATGAATAATCAAATTCCGGAGTCCAGTCATTAATTTCTCCTTTCTCTAAATTATATTGTTGCTCACTCACAATATCAATCCAACCCATTATACCATATTTACAATCATCAAAAGTGGTTTTATAGTTCATATATCCGGGATCGAGGCCGGGGATGAATATGATTGGTTTTTTGAGAGATGTATGTTTCGTTTCCCCATCTGATTCATAGCCGTAGGTAATGGTATATTTCGCACTAATTTTTGCTTCTTCATCAGTGGATCCAAAGGGATAAGCAACTTCACCTGTAATACTTCCGATTATGTCATGTGGGTAATCTTCAGGACATATATCTGCCATTTTAAAGGCAAAAGTTGAAGTCCTTTCATTGCCATTTTTATACATGGAGATGCTGATCATATGCGTGTTCAGATCGCCGTAATTGATAGTAATGGTATCTCCCCAATTAATATTTCTCATTCCCATACCATCACTAAAATCACAATGAATTGAATCAACAAGTAATGTATCATTTGTGAAATAATAATTGTCATTAAAAACAAATTTAGCATTACTGCTATAGCTCACTCCAAATGGAGCACACGCATTAAAAAGAGTAAGTGTTGTATAGGGAACTTCGTTTCTTCCGCTCACGTCATAAAAGGCGTTGTTTGATACAGATAACAGATTACTATCAAGCGCATAATTTTTCATACTGTTGTAAGTGTAATCAAGAACAAACAGTGGGATCACATCTACTTCTCTATTTGACTGTAAAATTTTATTTATACTATCTTCACTGATAAATCCCTGCACATTAAAAGAACCAAACTGCATGGCTTTGTACAAGCTTCGCCATGTATAAAAGTCGGTAATTGAATCATTTTCCTGTTCGAAGGATAAAATATTTCTTGGAGTTGCAATTGCTTTTTCCAGTAAAATACCTGAAGGTATATATTGCAGATCCAAATGAATAAATGCTGAATCAATTTCGGTTCGAATGTCCTGAATAGTTGTTTGAGCTATTAATTGAATAGAAAAGAGGACAGTCAATGTTGTTACTGTCAGAAAGTGTGATTTCATGAGTAGAAATTTTATGTATGTTAAAATAGTAATTCAAAATAGGTTGTATCAATTGCCGGACAATAGATATCTGCCGATTCGCTTGCATCATTAAAGCCGTCAACATATATAAACCAAACTAGAGTATAATTTTTATTACCTTCTACAGTTATCATTTGAGTTGTGTCAACATTTCCAAAAAATGTATAAGAGGGTGTTGAGTTAATGCCAATAAAATCAGAAGGTGCATATTCATTTACGGCTTTTATATGCACATTAAGCCATGCGACAGGTTGTAAGGTGATCTCCACGTTTACTTCATCCCCAAAAATAGTCTTATCGATCACAAATTCTTCCTGATAGTCAAAATACAGGTCGGCTACTGCGCTGCAGAAATAGCCGTAATCGGAGTTGTAATCAAAGTCAATGCAGAAGTTGCCGTTTGTATCGGATACGGTGGTGGCAACGGTAAATGAAGGTCCGGGCACAAAAATGGAACCACCGAGTTCGTATCCTTTTAAATAAACACTTGCACCTGCAATGGGTGCACCGGTAGTTTTATCGGTTACCTTGCCGTGTATGATACCGTTTTGAAGATCAGAAAGAGGAATTGATTTTTCACAAGAAACAGTAAAAAAAAGTGCGGCAATATAAAAGAATAGAATAGCCTTCATATTACTATGCTTTAAAATAACTAATTTCAAGTAATTTATTGAAACAAGTGTAATATAATGACACTGAAGGAGAATTTTCAATAAAAGATTTATTCTCTGCTGACAAGATGTTCATTGAAATTGTTTCCCTGTGTTTCGTTGTTAAATCAATAAGCGGATATTTTTTCGTAAAAAGCTTGCATCTTATTAAATAAACCCCTGCATTTGTGATAGGAGTTGCTGGGTTACTTTCTGAAGTAATACTTTGTTGGATGTTTTTTTGAAAATACAATAATTCCTTCATGTCAATTGACTACTAACTTTGAAAAGGTTGTGAATAGAAAGTTGAAAATTTGATGGTTGATATCAAAATTAATTAAAATAAATTAATGTTGCAATTTTTATTAAATTTTGTAAAATGAAGAATATCAATAAGTTATATTGAATGCATGAATAAATTATACGACTTTTTAGATGTTAATATGAAAGAGACGAGTACTTTTTGATCAATTTTTGCTATTATTTACACGAATACCTACTCAATATCGAAGTGGTAATTAATTGTGTATGTGCAGATTATGGCATTGTGGTCAGAAGAATTACAGGAGTTACGGGGGTGTGGTTAGATGGAGGCACTGCACAAGCGCGCAAGATCTGCGCCATAGGCATACGCGCCAGCCGCTGGATCACCATGCACGGTTTTGCCTTTAATGTAAATACGGACCTGAATTACTTCAATTATATCGTGCCCTGCGGCATAACAGACAAAGGCGTTACCTCCTTACAAAAAGAACCGGGCAGGGAAGTGGACATGGAAGAGGTGAAGGAGAAGGTGTTGCATTATTTTGGGGAGGTATTTGATTGTGGACTCAGAAATTACAACGGGGCATTGCGACAAATGGAATAGAGTCGTTGCGTTTTAGTACAATATTTCCTGATAGGTTGTGTCAAAAGCCGGACAGTATACTTCTTCAGCACCTGTTTCAACTTGTTCACCTCCAACATATAAAAACCAGGATACGGTGATATCAAAGTTTCCGTTTACGCCTGTAATAACAGTAGTATCTGTTTCCCCATAAAACCCGCCATTACACAAAAGACCAATACTGATATGATCTGAAGGTGCATATGTGTTAATTGATTTTATATGCAACTGGAGCCAAGCTATCGGATACATTTTTACAGTTACTCCATAATTGTGCGTGCCCATTGGTGAATTTGCTGTAAACTCCTGACTTGCAATATACAGGTCTTTGAATGCCATACAACTATAGCCCAGTTCATCATTATCTTCAGGTGAAAAGTAGAATGTACCATCCGTATCCGTATATGTGGAATCAATGAAAAATGAAGCTCCTCCACCAAATAATCCCCCGCCTTTTTCATGACCAAAAAGATAAACTGTTGCACCGGGAATAAGCGCATCTGTTGTATGGTCCTGCACAATACCATAAATATTAGTGGTCTGCTCATCTTTTGTGCAACCAATAAAAAGTATACACACAATAGGTAAAAGGATAAATTCTTTAATTCGTTTTGTGCTATTTGGGATGGAAATCATTGTATCTAATATAGGATCTCAAAATAAGTGGTATCGAATGCCGGACAATAAACAGCATGCTCCACACTTCCAGCATTCTCTCCATCATCATATAGAAAACTATATAATGTTGTTGTTTCATTACCACGGACTTGCTTCAATTCTATGGTATCCACCTCGTTCCCATAATATGGGCCATTTTCAAGACCGTTTATACCAATATAGTCCCAGGGGTCGTAAGTATTAACATTATGTATGTGTACTTTTAAAAACGCTTCCGGAAACAATTGCACTTCCACATCTATACCGCTTCCCAGGCTGAGTATTGATTCAGGGTTGATAGCTACTAGGTAATGTTCCTTAAATGCGTCAACAGAGTACCTATAACCATCTCTTTCGTCATATTGTATACTGAATTTGCCAAATGCTCCGGTGGTAGCAGAATCGATAACATACCAAGATGGTGGCGGACCGAACGGATCAAATGCGTTCTTCGCCTCCAGCAAATACACTTTGGCATTATAGATGGGATCCAGCGTTGTTGCATCCGAAACCAGTCCTTGCACTCTTGCCGGCCCGATGATGCCTTTGCCGCAGGAAAGCAGAACGATCGAAAAAGCCAGATAAATAAAAATATTTTTCGATCTCATATCTGAGATTTCATGCGTATTATAGGTATCAATATTCCGCCCGCTTTTTGATCTTGGATTTCCACCAGGTGTCAAAGCGAATGTATTCATAATCTAATGCATCCCAAAAATAGTCACCTTTACTATCGCTAAGGTTTTGTAATTCAATTGCTGCTTTTTCGGACGCCTTATTAAAATTATAGCCCTCTCTAACTAAGGTCTTGATTAATTTAAAAATTGTTTTGGAACGTGTATTTTTTGGAGGTTTCAGGTCCTTTAATTGTTTTCTGAAAGTTTCAATTCTGTAATCCAGCCAATCATAGTTTCCTAGTTCAATGATGCATTGAAGTTCAAAAATTTTGAAAGCTACCCCAATCTCCGGTTCAGATTCGAGATGTTTTACCAGAGTTTGAGAAAGAGCTAATGCATCATCAAATTTTTTCTCCTTAAAAAGGCAACATGCTTGAAGAAGTTGAAATCTGAAATTAAAAAGTTTTGATCGTTTAATTACTTTAAATGATAAGCCTTTATTTATTTCTTCCTGTGCTAGCTTAATTTCATTGCAATGTAAATATCCAATCGAAATTATTTCCAACATTTGCAATTGATTAATACTTTCTTTTACAAAGAAATTTATATGATCTTTGGCACATTTTACAGCTTTTTCATACTCACCTCTTAACATATAAATATTGGACAAGTAAATACCAGAACCACCGATGTTATTTTTCGCAGACATCGCAGGTGATGTATGAACTAAATCGCTAAACTCAAGCGCGAATTTCAGGCCTTTTTCATAATCTCTGATCATGTGGCTATAAAAAATTTGACTTCTTAAATAGTACATCTTTATTCTGGATGAATTAGTTTTTTTACTTAGATTGGCTAAAACGTCATTCGTTTTTTGAGCTTTTTTAATAACCGATTTAGAGTCTCCCTTTTCAAGTAAATCTAAATTTAGAACTTTGCGAAAATAATCAGTAGCAATACTTTCATCTTTTAATAGATTTATTATTCTCATTGTTTCTTTACTAACATTTTCAAAATGTTTAATGTTACGTCTGGTAGAACTCATATTCGCAAGGGCTTCATTTATTGCGGTTAGTTCTTGGGTTAGTTCATATTTTACGGCGATTCTTTTGGCTTTATTTACGGTTAGTATTGCTTGATGATGCAGGGCTCTGGTTACCAGTAATTCAGCTTCGTTCATCAACATTAATACCTGATACTTTTTCTGGTGTAACTCTGATCTATTTTTTTTCTCGCTATCATTTAAGAACAAGACACCGATTATATCCTGATACACCCGCTTTTTAAGCATGGGTAGAGAGGGCGTGCCGTTCTTCTTGATTGCCTTACCAAGTTCAATGTCACTTAAATCGGGATTCTGTAACAAAACATCAAATAGTTTATTTTTTAATATACTGTCTTTCCGGCTGCTTGTGGCATAATAGCGCTGCAGCTGATTGATCTCTCGGGTAGTAAGTTTTTGTATTAGTTGTGGTAGATTTTTCATAGATTTGTTAGATAGCGGTTCGGCGAACCAGTTATCTTTGAATTACCATCCTTTCTGAAGTGCATACACCGAACCGGGCGCACACACAAACGAATAATGTATTAACAAATATAGGGATACCTGTCTTAGGGGTTAAGGCGGTCTACCTTTCAAAAAGTATTCATTTAACATAACAAGCTACAACTATGGCAATCATTTTCTCAATCTTAATGGCCCTTGGCCTTTCCGGAAATCAACATGCAAACAACGTGCAGATCAGCAATCCTCGTTACCAGGACGGGGTGAAAAATAATCACGTTGATTCGAATTACAAGTGGGATTACGACTCGATGGGTAATTGATCTATCAGACCCTTCAGGAACCTTCTGATCTTGTTGATCAGGAGCTTAAAACCTTGTGTTAAATTCTGAATAGAATTTAATAGGTAACGTATTGTCTTTCAAATAGTTGTAGTTTTCTTTTAACAGAATTATCTGTTAAACAGCCCCTCTTTTTTCCTTGTTTTCCGCTTTAACTCGCCTGATCTTGCACTCAGATTTTGAATCGAACTATAAAATCTGGGAAAATGCTACACACACTTCACAAAACAGAATCGCTCAAAGGCGACGTTCTGGTACCCATCAAAACCGCACTACAACAGCGTTTCAGCGCATGTGACGGTTGGAAGATGTACAACAAGTACAACTGGTCGAACAAATGCTACGACCTGATCCTTCAGAACGACAGCCAGGAGCGCACCAAAAGAGTGGTGGTCATGGTAAACCTCGACAAAGTGGTTTCCAAACGCCATTACGATAGTATTGAGAGTCTCACCAGCCGGCTAAATCAGGGGAGCGCCAATGTGTTGAAGAAAATATTGATCGTGGACAACCCCAGCAGCTTTGAAGCTGCACCGGAAGATATAGAGCTTATTTCAATCAGTGACCTTTTACGTGAAAACTTAAGGGCCACGGAGCCTAAGCTTGTAGCTTGATTTAACCCTTTAGGATTTCGTGGCCCATTTTATCGCGCTTGGTCTTGAGGTAGCCCTCATTGTGTAGGTTCGGGTGTATTTCGATCTCCACATTGCCAACTATCTCAAGGCCATAGCCCTTAAGAGCGACACGTTTCTTCGGGTTATTGGTGATCAGATTGATCTTGCGTATGCCCAGATCGCGCAGGATCTGTGCCCCTACACCGTAGTCCCTTTGGTCCATCGGGAAGCCCAGTTCCAGATTGGCCTCCACCGTATCCAAACCCTCTTCCTGCAGTTTGTAAGCTTTCAGTTTATTGAGCAGGCCTATACCCCGGCCTTCCTGTTGCATATATAATAATACCCCGGTGCCATTCCTGTCGATCATCTGCATGGCATGATGTAGCTGGTCGCCGCAATCACAGCGCAATGAACCCAGGATATCACCCGTGGCACAGCTGGAATGCACCCGCACCAACACAGGGTCCTCATCTGTCCAAGTACCTCTGACCAATGCCATATGCACCTCACCCGTATTGATCTGCGTGTAAGCGTGCAGCTTGAAGTGGCCGTACTTGGTGGGCAGGTCCACAACGGTCTCTTTTTTGATAAGGGTTTCGCGTTGCAGGCGGAATTCGATCAGGTCCTTTATGGAGATGATCTTGAGGTTGAATTTTTTTGCCACCTCTATCAGATCGGGCAGGCGGGCCATGGTGCCATCGGCATTCATGATCTCCACCAATACACCGGCAGGTTCAAAACCCGCCAGGCGGGCCAGGTCGATGGTAGCTTCGGTATGTCCTGTCCTCCGGAGTACACCGCCGTTCTTTGCCCGCAGGGGAAAAATATGTCCGGGGCGCGCCAGGTCGGCGGCCTTGATATCGGGGTTGATCAGTGCTTTTATAGTCAGGGCACGGTCGTTTGCGGAAATACCGGTGGTGCAGCCATTGCCTATCAGGTCGACAGAAACAGTGAACTGCGTAGCATGCAGGGCCGTATTGTCGTTTACCATCAGATTCAGTCCCAGCTCATCGCAGCGCTCTTCCACCAGGGGTGCGCAGATCAGTCCGCGGCCATGGGTGGCCATGAAATTGATGATCTCGGGCGTAACATTCCGCGCGGCGGTGATAAAGTCACCTTCGTTTTCGCGGTTCTCATCATCTACCACAATAACCAACTCACCATTGCGGATGGCGGCTATCGCTTCATCTATAGTATGTAAAGTAATTTCTTCCATGTCAGTTTTCCAGATTGCGCTTGGTCGGGCTCCATGCATTGGTCCGTATTCCTCCGGCATATTTGATGAAACCGAGGAACAAGGCCAGGTTCATCAGATAGAAATAGGCGATCAGGCGCAGTACAAAATTATGCATATTCACCTTAGCCAGCACCTTATCGATGAGCGGACTCAGCATGCCTGCCAGTTGAACAAAGAACAGCACGCAGTAAAATAAGTTCTGCATGCCCGCTATGGCCGAACTGATGAGGGCGATGATCAGAAAAAAAGGTCCGAGCCAACGCAGTACTTTGTGTGAAAGGAAGGCAAAGCCTTTTCCGCTGAACATATTTCCGAGCATGGGATAGAACACACCCAGGTTTTGGAAATTACCTGCTGAAATGCGGATCTTCCTTTTGAATTCTTCATGCACCAGATTGGATACATCTTCATAGGCATGCGCATCGAGATCACAGATGGCTGCATACTTCTCGCGGATCACATGCATGGTGATATAAAAATCTTCAATTAAAAAATTCCGCGGTATGGCAATAAAGAGTTTGTTGCGCACGTCATAACAGGCAACAAAAGCGCCCATGGTAGCACCCCAGATAACACCTTCCCGGTATTTCATAAGATTCTCCCTTTGTATGTAAGCTTGTTCCTGAAAAGAGATGCCATCTTTTCGCATGCCTGAGTTGAGGATATTTGCGCTCACCAATCCGATCTGCGGATCAGCAAAATGGCGGACAATGTGCGGGATGGTTTGCCGGTCGAATAAAATATTGGCATCCGTGAGCAGCAGTATTTCTCCTGTTGCCTGCGGCGCCAATGCATTCAGAATATTCGACTTGCCGTTGCGCCCGCCGAAATTGGTAAAGCGAATGGGCAATCCTTCCACAATGAGTTTCTGTATGATGCTGTCGGTCGCATCGGTGGACCCATCGGAGCCGACCAGCAATTCCAGTTTGTCGAGGGGATATGTTGTATCACAAACCGAGCGCAATTTTTTTTCAATGATGGCCTCTTCATTATATACAGAGAGGAGCATGCTTACTTTTGGCAGTTCTGCTTCCGGTATCGCATGTTTTTGGAGTGATCTCTTCCCGGTGAGCAGGCGCAATAGCACCGGATAGAACACGTAGGTATGTGCAAGAAAAAACACACAGATCCAGAAAATCATCTGCCAAACCATGGATCACAAAGTTTGATAAAATTGGATTAATTTCTGTGCGAGTGCTGTATTGTCGAGATGTGTGCGGACGAACTCCTTGCCGGCTTGAGCCTTTTGCAGCGTTTGGGTCATATCGGACAGGCGAGCCATCAGTGCTTGTGCAAAACTATCCGGATCGGTTTGCACATCCATACAGGCGCTCATGCCTTCCGGCAGGCCTTCTGCACCAACCGCTGTGGTGATGACAAACTTTCCGGCTGCCATGGCTTCCATGATCTTTATTTTCATGCCGCTTCCCGACAAGAGCGGAACTACACAAATAGCTTTATTGCTCGCGTAAGTTTGCGCATCGCTCACTTCACCATGGAAGATGACACCCGGATCGCGGAGTGTTTCCATATAGGCGGGAGCATTTCTGCCCGCAATATGAAATTGTATCTCCGGAAATGCAATGCGAACCTTCGGAAATACTTTTTCCAGAAACCAATGCAATCCTTCACGGTTGGGGATCCAGTCGAGTCCGCCGATAAAATAGAGATCAGAAGTTTGCGCTACAGGTTCGGGAAAGTTTTGTTTGGTATCCAGGCCTGTGGGTATATAACATATTTTTTCCCGGGGGAATGTATTGGCATAATATGCGGCATCTGTGCGCGATATCGGCACTATCGCATCAACCGCAGATAATATATCTGATTCATACGAAAAAAGTTTTGCCGATTGAATACCGATATACCATTTACGCAGGATATTTTTCGTATGCGCGGCAACATGATGCCAGATGGCACCTTCTATATTATGACTGCGGTAAACGCATATGGCATCGCTGTGTTCTCTACTGATCGGAAAATATTGCGTGCACATGAGGCCTTCGCTTTGCACGATATCAAATGCATGTGTATGGAGTAGTTTCTCCAAACGCATGGCAAAGGTCTTGCTTTGAAAGCGTGTGATATGCCAGGGTTTTTTGCTGAACAGATTTTTCAGTGCACCGCCCGCATGCAATGCCGCATCTACCCATACGCTGTGAAAATGAATACGATCAGTGTATTCTGCCGGTATATCCTCAACAGCACAATGATGTTTTGGAGTGTTCATATACAATATATGTACTTCGGCACCGCAGGTATGTAATCCTTCTGCCATGTGCATGATGGCTATCGCCTCACCGTCTTTTACCGGGTAGGGATTTTTTTTTGCGAGCAGAAGAATGCGCATGAGGCAAAGGTAGTGAAAGAGGGGCAGGGGCAGGAGCAGGGGCAGGGGCAGTATGCTTCGTATTGAAGGGATGGTAAAAAGGGATGAGCCGGGATTTTAATGGTAAAGTGAATGGTGAATAGTGAGTGGTGAATAGTGAATGGTGAATGGTGAGTGTGGTTGCAGTGTGCGGTTGCAGAAGGCAGTGCATAGTATACTTCGTAGTTATAGGTACGTATTATTAGCAGAGCAACCGGACAACCGGACAACTTGCCAACCCGACAACATACATTCTGACGTTCCAACTTTTAACCCTTTCTTTTACCTTTGTCGGCGCAGTATGATAATAGGAAAAAAAGTAGTGATCGTATTACCGGCATATAACGCCGCGAAAACCTTGGAGCAGACTTACGCTGAGATCCCGCATGATCTGGTGGATGAGGTGGTTCTGGTGGATGATGCCAGCAAGGATGATACGATAGCCGTGGGTGAAAAGATAGGCATACGGCATATTATCCGCCATGAGCAGAACAAGGGTTACGGTGGCAATCAGAAAAGTTGTTACGATAAGGCTTTATCTCTCGGTGCGGATATCGTGATCATGTTACATCCCGATTATCAATATACACCCAAACTCATCGCCAGTATGGCGCATATTATTGCACAGGATCTGTATTCCACTGTATTGGCGTCGCGCATTCTCGGCAGAGGGGCCCTGAAAGGCGGCATGCCCTTTTACAAATATGTGTTCAATCGTTTTCTCACCTTGTCGCAAAATTTTTTAATGCGCCAGAAATTATCTGAATATCACACCGGATATCGCGCATTCAGCAGGGAGGTGTTGGAGAAGATCAATTACCACGCGAACTCGGATGATTTTGTGTTCGACAATCAGATGCTGGCACAAATATTCTTTGCCGGTTATGAGATCGCGGAAGTAACCTGTCCGACTAAATATTTTGATGAAGCATCTTCCATCAATTTCAAGCGGAGTATGATCTATGGATTGGGTGTGTTGCGCACTTCCTTGCAATATCGCCTGCAAAAATGGGGTCTCGCCAGCTTTACTTATTTAAAGCCTCTTTCCTGAATATACTCCTGAGTGATCTGCCTTCCGGAATTCTTTTTTCAGCGAAGCGCATCAGAGCCGGTGCAAGCAGGATGGTAAAGATCATTCCAAAGAGCAGGCCTGCCCACACATCTATCAGAAAATGTTGCAATAGATACACCCGCGAAACGGCGACAAGTAAGGGTGGAAGTAACCAGAGGAATTTCCAGCTTTTCTTTTTGGAAAGGATGGCCAGTATAAAGAAAAAGGTACAGGCGCCGGCGGTATGTCCACTCGGGAAGCTCATGCCATGATATAACTGCAAGCCTTCGATATAATGCATGGGCATATCCCTGAAGTACATAGATGGTCTCGGTTCCTGAACCAGATTTTTTATTACCGAAATACATAAGGCAGAAAAGATGGAAACAATAGAAACCATAAATGCTTTCCTGAAACTGATAAAGAGCAGGACAACACAAAAAATGGTGATGGTCCATCCGTCGCCCAGCCAGGTGATATAGCGAAAACATACATCAGCCGTTGTATTATGCCGCGCATTCAACCACAGAGAAAATGCACCCTTATCATACAGAAAAAGAAAGGGGAGGGTGCACAATAAAAGTACAACCATGGGTAAGATAAAGGCCTTATTTTCCCGGATGATCTGTTTCATTTTTTTCTGGTGAAAAGCACGGCAATGAATTTTCCATAGGTCTGGAGGTAAGATTCACTGTCGATCACGGGCGCGTCATTCTTTGCCTTGATGGTCAGAAATATACCTATAGGCAGGATCACAATAATGGAAAGCCACATGCCGAAAAATGGTGTAAGTACTTCCTGCTCGGCCAATTTTTCACCGGTGATATTGAGCACATAGAAGAATATGAAAATGAGGATAGACCATAATACCGGCAATCCGAACCCGCCCTTGCGGATGATGCTGCCCAGTGGTGCGCCTACAAATACAAATAATAAGCAGGCGATACTCAAGGTGAATTTGCGATGCCATTCGATCTTGTGTTCTATCACTTTGCCATCGTTGATGCGCAGGCGCTGCACGATCTGATCGCTGTAACCGCTTAAGCTGCGCACGCTTTGCATGGTGCGTTTGATTACGCCGGTGCGTTTATCGGCCGGGATATTATCAATGAATCTGCTGTTACCGGCAGTTATAGCAGGTATGGAGATGTGCTGTGAAGTATCTTTTGTAAGCAGATAATGGGAACGCAGTACGGGAGCAAGTGTGCTTTTCTGTTTGCTGCTGTAACCATGCAAAGAATCAATGGCATCTTCTAATTGATGAACGTTGAGCATCTTATAGTGGTTGCTGTATAATTCTTCGCTGGTATGTGTCATCTGGAAGCCGCTCAGATCCAGGGTCTTTTCCCATTCGCTGAATTCCATGCGCAGGTGCTCCTTTGTTTTCTTGCCTTTGGACTGTTGCTTCAGTTCTTCGTATTGTTTGCCGTTGTATAAGGTGAAAACCAGATTTTGTTTATCCGGTGTGGTTTGCATTTTACCGCTTTCTGCGATCAGCACGTTGTCGTTCGTTCTGTCCTCTTCTTCATAAATAGTGACGTCGCGGATGGTGATATTATCATCACTTTTTCCGCCGATGAGTATCGTATAATTTTCTATTTCATTATAGAATTCATTCGGTTTGATATTGAGCGCGGGTTTCTGCTTGGTGATATCTACCAGCGTAACTACGAATTTGAGATAAGCAGGCGGCAGAACATAATTCGAAAAATAAAAGGCACCCACGGCGATCAATATGCCCATGATGATGGTGCTGCGCATGAAACGCCACATGGAGATACCTGCAGACTTAAATGCGGCCAGTTCGAAGCGTTCACCCAGATTGCCATAGGTCATGATACATGCAAGCAGCACAGCGATAGGCAGGGAGAGGGGGACCATGTTGGCCGATGCATAAAATAGCAATTTCAAGATCACATACCATTCCAGCCCTTTGCCCACCATATCTTCAACATATTTCCAGATGAATATCATAAGGAAAATGATCAGTGCAATGATGAATGCAATGAAGAAAGGACCGAGAAATGATTTAATGATATATTTGTCGATCTTGTTCATAGCGGTATGCGGGAAATATTTTCATCAGAAGAATCGGCGCTTATGTTTGACTCGGAATTATTTCCACTTAAACGCAAGCTCAATGCCAAAATATATACTCTGTTTGAAAATATACGCCTCCGTCTCAAAGATACGGCAGGACATACACAATATGATTTCCCCGAGCAGGCAGTATGGACTTCGGCTAAACTGTCACAGGGCGAGAATTACAACGGATATCCCTGGGTAGTACTGGATTTTCCGCGTATGCAACCCGGTGAGCACAGTTGCGCCTGGCGGCTGATGTTTTGGTATGGACATTATTTCAGTCTGCATTTTGTGGCAACGGGCAACCATGCGCGGGAAATTGCGCGCCGCATTACACAGAACATGCGCAAGGTGACTGAATCATCCATTTTATTTTCTACCCACACCGACCCCTGGATGCACGATCTGGGGGATGCCTCCTTCCATCCTTTGAACAAGCTGGAAGCCGAAGCTGTTTATGCGCAGGTGCATGCACATGGGTTTATCAAACTGAGTTGCGTAACGGGGAATACTTCCGCGGATGTGGAAGAGAAGATCATTGCAGCATACAGAGGTATAGGAGAACTCTTATTATGATGCTCCGATGCGTTTGATGAGGTTGTGGATCTGTGTATCCCACAAACGCTTTTGTGCATCCACTTCACTTTCATCTGCAAAATCGGTCACATAGAGAATAGTATCATTTGTGATCTCCGTTTTATCGATGCGAAACTCGAAGTATTCATCATTATCCTGATAGTCCCAGCGGAAACGGATGTAATCATCCTCTTCGGTGCTGATCATTACTGCGGAGTCGGTATCACCGTTCCATGTGAAAAAAAAGGTATTGCCATCATTGTCGACAGTATCTGCAAACCACTGCTGCAGCCCGGTTGCCGTAGTGAGGCAATTGTACAAAACCAAGGGACTGGACTTAATGATATATTCCAGCGTGAACATTTTCTTTTTGGTTGCCTTAGCCATGTACGTATGAATGCTTTACCTTTTGATCAACAGGCTGCAAGTATACTATAAATTGGAAGGATACAAAATTTTTGGCAATTTTTTTTGGTTACAGTTTGTAAACACTTTATCTACCGTGATTCAGAGCAGAATTTGGTCTGTCTTTCCCATCCCGGCCGGGAATGCCTGAGACCAGCGGTGCCAGAGGCCTGTAAACGGCAAAAAAAGGCGGATTTTTCGCCCGAAAACCGTACCTTTGCGCTCTCATTTAAAGCTCCAAAATCATTGAACAATGAACAATACATATGAAGTTAACCTCCGCGACTGGAATCTGAAGGAAAAGGCTGCTGTTGAACTCGGCGCCCTGGCTACCCAGTTGTGGTTCGACCGCTCCGTAGAACTCATCATATTCCGCAGGCAGTTGGTGGATGCCCGCGCCAGTGAGATCCTCAATCATCATTTGTATGCGCAACGGTTCCTCAATCTGCCCCTGACCATCGAGGTAACGCTCATGTTGACCAAGGCATTGATGAAGCTCGACCTGGCCCCTTCCAGGATAGATATGGGCCGCCTGGGTTCCGAGTGGCTGAATGAGGGCAAGGATACTTCTACTGTGGATGCTTTTGTTCGCGAGAAATTCGCCGCATTTATCGGCAGTGATAAACTGCAACTGATCCCGCGCGATGTGGTATTATATGGTTTCGGCCGGATCGGCCGCATTGCCGCGCGCATCCTGATCAACGATGCAGGACGCGGCGAGCAGTTGCGTTTGCGCGCCATCGTTACACGCAGCAATACCGATGAAGATATTATCAAACGCGCCAGTTTATTGCGCAAGGATAGCATACATGGCAAATTCCACGGCACCATCGTGGAAGACCTGGAGAACAAAGCATTGATCATCAACGGCCATATGGTGCATATGATAGCAGCCAATAAGCCGGAAGAGATCGATTACACCGCTTATGATATTCACAATGCATTGATCGTTGACAATACAGGTATTGCGCGCGACAGGGAGAAACTGAGCAAACATCTCGAAGCAAAAGGTGCGGGGATGGTGTTGCTGACAGCACCCGGTAAAGGCGATATCCCGAATATTGTACATGGGATAAATAACGAAAACTTCGACCCTGCGAAGGAAAAAATATTCTCAGCAGCTTCCTGTACCACCAATGCTGTGGTGCCGCCGCTGTATATCATGGATAAGCACTTCGGTATAGCACACGGCCATATCGAAACCGTACATTCTTATACCAATGACCAGAATTTGCTGGATAATTATCACAAGAAATCACGCAGAGGTCGCAGTGCACCGCTGAACATGGTCATCACAGAGACCGGTGCGGCAAGTGCCGTTGCGAAAGTGGTCCCTGAACTTGCCGGTAAACTCACAGGTAATGCGATCCGCGTTCCCACACCGGATGTTTCCCTGGCCATACTCAACCTTACCCTTAAACAAAAAGTTAGTGTTGAAGAGGTGAACAATGTCATGAAGGAAGCTTCTTCCTTTGGCGGTTTGGTAGAACAGGTAGATTACAGCATGAGCCAGGAAATGGTGAGCAGTGATTGTATCGGAAACAGCCATGCCGTTGTTGTGGATGCCCCGGCAACCATTGTTTCAACAGACGGTTCCAGCGTTGTGTTATATTGCTGGTATGATAATGAATTCGGATATACGAAACAGGTGGTTCGCCTGGCCAAATATATATCCGGAGTAATTCGTCTGCGTTATTATTGATGTGCAATTCAAAAGGACATCTGAAATATGTTTGAAAGTTTAACCGACAGGCTCGACAGTGCGTTCAAGACCCTTAAAGGTCAGGGCAGGATAACGGAGATCAACATTGCATCTACGGTAAAGGAGATCCGGCGTGCATTGGTAGAGGCCGACGTCAATTATAAGATCGCCAAAGAATTCACCGATAAGATCAAGGATAAAGCCATGGGTGAGCAGGTGCTCACGGCGGTATCTCCCGGACAGTTGATGGTGAAGATCGTGCAGGATGAACTCACTGCATTGATGGGTGGTGATAAGTCGGACATCAATATCAAAGGTTCACCGGCCATCATTCTGATATCCGGTCTGCAAGGTTCCGGTAAAACAACATTCTCTGCCAAACTTGCCTATTATATTAAAAGTAAACTGGGCAGAAACCCGATGTTGGTAGCTTGCGATATTTACAGGCCTGCTGCCATTAAACAGTTGGAAGTTCTGGGAGATGGCATCGGTGTGCATGTATTTAGTGAGCCCGACAATAAAAATGCAGTGGACATTGCTAAAAAGGCGATCAATTATGCCAGAGGCAATAACCACAATGTAGTGATCATAGATACTGCCGGACGTTTGGCTATTGATGAGCAGATGATGGATGAGATCGCTGCGGTCAAAAAAGCGGTACAGCCTTCTGAAACTT
>JAWKLB010000011.1:0-83945 GCA_041392955.1 Chitinophagales bacterium
GGCGATGAGTCCGCCTTCGGCATCTGCATTTTTTAATGTGTGGTGTATGATATGGTCAGATGCTTCCTGCAAGTTCATGCCTTTATAAGCCATCAGACAATAGAGGTCATAGGCAACTACGTACCTTTGAAAATATTCGCCGTGTCCGGTACAGCTTACGGCAACTGCCTGATTATTCGCATAAGTACCTGCACCGATGATAGGTGAATCTCCCGCACGACCGAAATGTTTATTGGTCATGCCTCCGGTAGATGTTGCCGCAGCAAGATTGCCTTCTGCATCCATGGCAACCGCACCAACAGTGCCGAATTTCTTCTCATCCACATGATCCAGAACGATCACTTCTTTTTTCTTTGCTTTCACCCACTGATCATAACGCAGTTGCGTAAAGAAATAGGCATCATCTGCCGTTTCGATATTGTGTAAGGCTGCAAATTCTTCCGCTCCACTTCCAATTAATAATACATGCTCCGATCTTTCCATCACCGTACGCGCCAAACGCACCGGATTTTTAATATGCTGCACCGCAGCGACTGCACCACATTGCAAGGTTTTTCCATCCATGATGCTGGCGTCCATCTCATGCGTTCCCTTATTGGTGAACACCGAGCCTTTACCTGCATTGAACAAGGGGAAGTCTTCCAGCACACGAACGGCAGCTTCCACAGCATCAACAGCAGTTCCACCGGCTCGCATACGTGCATATCCAGTCTGTAATGCTTCTGAAAGGGCAGTATTACAGGCCTCTTCTACGTCCGGTGTCAATAAACGCCGGGGCATTGTGCCCGCTCCGCCATGCACTGCTATTCTGATCTTTTCCATTAGCGAAGCAAATATAGTTTTTTGCGCTATTGCTGTATGCATACCTTTGTTACCAACCTCATCATGAACCGCTAAGGGTTAATTTTTGTTAAGCGTAGAACTAAACAAGACCCCGGGGCTGTTTTAATCGTATATACATTAAATATCATGCAGATCAAAACTATACTATTACCCTTGCTCATCACAGGTGCTATAGGCATCTTTAGTTGTTCAGCAAAAGAACAAAGTGCTGACGAGCAGACGCAAAAAGACAACAAAACAGATATCTTATCTATGAGAATCCAATATACCGATCAAGAGATCGCCGATAAAGGCTGGGAAAAAGCCGTATTTGCAGGAGGATGTTTCTGGTGCACGGAAGCCATATTTGAAGAAGTGGAAGGTGTGCAAAGTGTATTGTCCGGATATTCCGGCGGGCACATGGATAAACCCACTTACCAAGCTGTTTGTACCGATACTACCGGTCACGCCGAATGTGTGCAGATCGTATATGATCCTGCCTTATGTTCCTATGAAACATTGCTCGATGTGTTTATGAAAACGCATGATCCTACTACGGTCAACAGACAAGGCAATGATGTAGGTGTACAATACCGTTCTGTTATTTTTTATACTTCAGAAGAACAGAAAGAAAAAGCACTTTCCTATATCCGGAATTTAAATGCATCCGGATATTACGGCGACCCCATCGTTACGGAAGTGGTTCCATTGGAAAAATTCTGGCCGGCAGAAGATTATCATCAGGATTATTTTGCTAAAAATCCCGACCAACCCTATTGCGTGTACGTGGTAGGTAAGAAGGTGGAAAAATTTGAACATCTGTTCCCCGACCTGGTAAAGAAAGAATACAAATAATTACTATCTGAGTAAACAAAGATCGCCTTGTTCTGCTTTTCCGGAACAAGGCTTTTTTAATCGTAGCGGTCCATCCAGTCGTCGAGATCTCGGCGCTCTTTTTTTGTCGGCCTTCCGGTACCTTTTTCGCGAAATGCGGAAGGCATATGTGTTACGCTTATCGCTTTTAATTTTTCTACTTCCGGCGTGATGTCCGCACAATATTTTTTTGCCAGTTCGGCACCAACGCGTTTTTCCAAAACTTCCAACACCTCATATTGATAGCGTACAACACCCTTTGGTATGGTGATGATGATACCGGGATATACCTCGAAAGAGGGCTTTACGCTGTCGCCACCTATCTTCACTTTTCCCGACTTGACCGACTCCGTTGCCAGGCTGCGTGTCTTATACAGGCGCACTGCCCATAACCACTTGTCAATCCTGCATTTTGTTACTTTTTCGGGCACGATGCTTGCTGTTGAGCAAGGGTAAAATTAAGCACATTCCTGTATCTTAGCGCAAAACGAACGCATGCAGAAACCTGAGACGGCCAGAGAGATCATATTATCCTTACAAGAGCGTTTTCGCCCGGAAAAAGCCGAGCCGGGCTATTCTTCCATTTTTCATCTGGACATTTCCGGTCCGCGCGGTGGACAATTCACCGTGCGTATTCAGGATGGTGCCATTAGTATTGCAGAAGGATTACAAGACACTCCAAGCTGCATTGTGACAGCCAAAGACGAGGTGTATGAAGACATGGAGTGGGGCAGGATCAATGCGCAGATGGCGGTTATGTTCGGAAAAGTTAAGGTGAGCGACCTGGGTGAGATACTCGATTTTATTCCGCTTTTCCATCGATGCGAAGAATTTTATACCAATGCCTAAATATCAATTCACGTAAATAGATCATACATGCAGAAGTACAGCATTTTATTGCTTTTATGTTATGTCCTGAGTACATCATTTGGAAATGCCCAGAATGCAGATAATTTCAATGGCTTGTCGGTCACCACGGGCAACCTGCATCCAACGGCACAGAATTATGGAATTTCTCTGGATAAAGAATTGCTTACGATCCACCGCCTCGATTCGGTGGTAAAATATGATGCCATGTATGAATTCCGGAACACCACGCAATCATTCTGTACTGTAAGTGCGGAAATTCCGGTGAATGTTTATTTCAATGAATTTGCCTATGGCAAACGCACATCCATGCTGGATAAATTGGCTACCATACCCAGTTTTTCTGATCTCTTTACGGTTGATGACCGCGCAAAAGATATGCGCGACCAGATCCGGAAGAATTTCCAGCAGCGTTTATTCGTACGCAAATATGTGAGTGTAGATAATCTGAAAGAAATAGGTATTAATATAGGGATGTTCCGCAATGGAGAACAGGTGAATATCAAAAAAATACTGTGTCAGATACAATTTAAAGACGCTACGCCGCTCTATCTGCCGAAAAATACGGAAGTACTCGCCATGGAGATCAGCTTTATGGTGGATCTCAATTTTTCACCCGGCGAGCAAAGCACGGTGATGATCTTTACCACGGTTCCCGGCACCGTTGCGGGCATTGGTGAAGATCAGGCATTTACCCTGTATGAGATGGGATATGAAAAAAATTGGCAGGGGCCTGTGAGCGATCTGTACATTGAACACGACCTGCTCGAAGAAGCACCTATCTTTCCTAAAAAATTCAATAATTATACTGCATCGATGTCGGGTCTCCGGGACCAGGTATTGAAATTTTCCAATTATACTCCGGCGCAAAATGATATGATCGGATTTTATCATATCAGCAATACACAGGATTGCAACGGCGCACATACGTTGAATGAACAATTGTTCGTACCATCTGCCATTAAAAATATAACGGCGTCATCCTGGGTGAAAAGCGATCTGGATATACCCAACCGCTATTATGTGCCCACACCACAAATGGGTATTGCAGATACCTTTCCGTTCTATCAAACCGGTAACCCCACCAACCTGGACATTTTCAATGAGCGTTTTCAGGAGATCATGTATAACAATGCCGGTTTATATGATCTCGTGTCCATGAAGTGTAAGAATAATGCACCCTCTATTCATTTAAAGGAATCGGGGAATCCCGTATTTGCCTTTGATCTTGCCGATTGGATCATCGATGATACCTCCTATAGTGATAAACCGAATTTGGGTAGAAATACCTGCTGGTGTGAAGATGCTTCAGGGCCCGGAGTGGGGGAGTGGATAGAGTTTGAACTCACACAACCTGCGAAGGCCATGAATATTTATAATGGCAATCAGCTCAATAAGAAAGTGTTCGATGAATCTTCCAAAGCCGATATCATCGTCATCAAAAATATGGATGGCAACGTGATCACAACAAAGGATGAAAAATCGGAATCGCGCACCAGTATCATAGATCTTACCATTTTGAATGTTTACCAGTTGAACCTTGTGCCCGGTAAATACCGGATAAGCATCGATGCGGTAGATAAAGGCGCCGTTTCTACAACCTGTCTCACATCTATCTATTTCGATTTTATTTATGAAGACGAGTGGTATCAGCAAATGCATGCTTTAATAGCATCCTATCTGACGAAAACGGGGAAATAGGGAGCAGAGGGTAGATGCTGTGGACAGTGGGTAGTTGCAGTTAAACGCTGCGATATACCGCGCGCGGTTTGTGCAATTTTCGAATTCGCGAAAGGTAAACTTCATTGCCCCTCGCGCATAGCTCAAAGCATAGTCACAGTCGCAGTCGCAGTCCTGACTTATTTAAGAGTACCGCCAATAATTACGGCCCTAACCCCTAACTCCTAACCCCTAACCCATAGCCAAAAAAAGCCGCCCTGATTCATAGAGCGGCTTCGATGTCTCATAAACCCGGAATGCACTTATTGCTCCTCGGTCGCTTGCTTTTCATTTTCGAGCATCACCTCCGTTTGGTGGTGGATACTTTCTTTATGAACAGCGTGGAATAATTCTTTAATGAATTTTTCGGTGAGTTTTTTCCGCATACCTGTCGATAAACGGCTTTCCAATATTTCTGTCCAACGACTGGGTTGTACGATGGCCAGATTATTCTCTCTTTTATATTCTGCGATATCGCGCACAATATCCATGCGTTCACTCAACAATTCCAATAAATAATTGTCGAGGTGATCGATGCGCTCACGCAATAATTCCAATTGATTTTCTGCGTACGGATTTTCATCCAAATTTTGCCTGTGTTGCAAACTGGAAATCAGTTCGCCAAAGGCGGCAGGTGTAACCTGTTGTGCCGCATCGCTCAGCGCTTTCTCGGGATTGATATGTGATTCCAGATGAATACCGTTGAACCCGATGTCCAGCGCAGTTTGTGCAACACCGCGCAATAATTCGCGGTTGCCGCAAATATGGCTTGGATCGCAAATAATTGGAAGCTCCGGGTATCTCCGCTTTAATTCGATCGGAATGTTCCAACGTGGAATGTTGCGGTATTTTGTTTTCTCATGCGTTGAAAAACCGCGATGTATGGCGGCCAGTTTGGTGATGCCCGAACGGTTGAGTCGTTCAAAAGCACCTATCCATAATTCCAGGTCGGGGTTGATGGGATTCTTCACCAACACCGGTATATCCACTCCCTGCAAGGCATCGCAGATCTCCTGCACCGCAAAAGGATTTCATACGGTTGTTCTTGCGCCAATCCAAAGAATGTCAATGCCCATGCGCAAAGCCTCATACACGTGTTTTACGTTGGCCACTTCGGTTGCCACAGGCTTATTGATAGCCACGCCGGCATCTTTCAGCCATTTGAGCCCAACAGAACCTACACCTTCAAAGGAATTGGGGCGGGTGCGCGGCTTCCATATCCCACCGCGTAACACATCAAAACGCTGATCCGCCAGTTGACGGGCCGTTTCCATGACCTGCTCCTCACTTTCCACACTGCAGGGCCCTGCAATGATCAGCGGGTCACCAAAGTCAAATCCCCATGCTTCAACAGGGGTTAATTGAAGATCTTTACTCATGATGCCTGTTATTATAGTATTTTGTTGATAATCTGTTTACAAAGTAAATGCATTTAAGTCAAAACAAGTCCCTTTCACCTCCTGACCGCAGCTGCATATTTCCCCAAAACCTGCACGCGGCAACCGTTTTGGCTCAATTTGAAGATACTGTCATCAAACTGTTCACCCTGTGTAAACGATATTTCGATATACACAGTTTCGCTGTTGATCTCTCTTTTCAGAACAATTCCTTCCAGACCTTTGAGGAGTAGGTCGGCCATTGCAGGCCCACCTGTGTTTTCGGGTGTTTGTAGGAGGATAGATGCTTTATTGGCGCTTTTGGTTGTAATCAGATTTCCGGTTTTCTTACAAAAAATGAAAAATCGTGTAAAATTCACTGCATCATCTGCAACATTCTCTGCGATTATTTGCAGATGATATTTTTCAATGGCCTCCCGGTTTCCCAGTGCCGCCACATGTTTGTCGTTTGCATCTCGCAATAGTTGCATGGCCGAAGAAGTGCTGGCCACACTTTCCAATTGCACCATGGGCAAGCTTTTCAGGAACTGTTCGGCTTGCAATAGTGCGGCGGGGTGACTGATAATTTTATGGATCTCCGTCAAGGGAACGGCTTCCCGGGCAGCCAGGTGCAGACGGATATGTAATTCTTCTTCCCCAAGGATAGCATATCTGCCCGATGCCAGTTGGCGCAGGTTGTCATCCACATCGCCGATCAGACTATTTTCAACGGCGAGAATTCCCCGGTCAACTTTTTCTGCTTCGACCGCATGTAATACTTCTTCGAAAGAAGCATACCCGATATACATCGCATCTTCTCCAAAATGTTGTAAAGCAGCAATATGATGAAATGACCAGAGGTCGCCGAGATATGCTATGCGCAATTGTCCTGACATGCAGGTCAAAAATACATGAAATAGAGGCTAAAGCTCACCACAATGGCACTGATCAGAGAAAGCAGTCCGCCCACTTTTACAAAGTCGGTAAATTTGTAATTGCCCGGACCATAGATCATGATATTGGTTTGATAACCGAGTGGTGTCAGATAGCAGGTACTCGCTGCGAACATCACACACATCAAAAGAGGTTTGGCATCCACACCCATTTGTTGCGCAAGAGAAATGGCAATGGGACTGAGCAGCGCAGCAGTTGCCTGGTTCGACATAATGCCTGTGATAAAGGTGGTTATCGCATAGATCGCAAGCAACACATAAAAGGGGCCGAATTCAGATAAATGCGTATTCATATATCCGGCAAGCAGTTCGGCGGCGCCCGATTTTTCCAATGCGGTGCCTAAAGGGAGCAAAGCTGCAAGAACAAAAATGATGCGCCAATCCACTTCGCGATATGCTTCGCGGATGGTGATCAGTTTTAATATGAACATGATAATGGTGCCGATGACCGCACCTTGTAATATGGGCAGAATATCCAATGCAGCCAACAGGATCACACCGGCTAAAATGCCAACCGCCATGTAGATCTTTTTCTGATCATAATCTTCTTTCTCTATTTCATTCGTGAAGATAAAATCACCACTGCGTTTCAATTGATCGAAACTGTCTTTCCGCACTTCTAACAAAAGGTCATCACCAAAGCGCATCTCAATATCATTCAGTCGCTTTTCAATAAGTTCGCCTCTTCGTCGTACCGCTAAGGGAACGGCATCATATAATTCGCGGAAGTCCACTTCTTCGAAGGTGCTTCGCGCCAGGGAGCTGTTCGGACCTATGACCACTTCGACGAGTGATGTTTCATTCGACTTGAGATCGATATCTTCCATGTCGAACGACTTCTTGAAATTGACGCCCGGCATTTGTTTCAACTTCATGATATCGCTTGCACTACCGCGCACCAACACCACATCATTTTCTTCCAGCTTTTCAAAATCATCGGGCAACCACAAGGTGCCTTTGCTGTCGGTTATCTCTATCACTTCCAGTTCCAGGTCGATGATGAGTTCTGTATCATTTAGTCGTTTGCCCAGAAAGGGTGATCCTTTTTGAATGATGATCTCGGTGAGATAATCTTTCAATGCATAATCTTCCGTAAGTGATTCGGCACTCCTGCGTGCAGGGATGAGTTTAATGCCGAAAAAGAACATATATATAAAGAAGGCGCCGAATAAAATTAGGGCGATAGGTGTTATCTCGAACATGCCGAAGGAGGGAAGTTGGTGTTCCACTGCAATACCGTTCACGATCAGGTTGGTAGATGTACCGATGAGGGTAATGGTGCCTCCCATAATAGCCGCAAAACTCAATGGCATGAGCAATTTGGTTGGCGACATTTTGGTGAACTTGGAAATTTTGAAAATGATCGGAATGAAGATCACCACCACGGCCGTATTATTTAAAAAGGCAGAGATAAATCCCGATACCAATAGCGTAAGCACAAAGGCCCGCGTCCTGCTTTTACCTATGGTGCGCAGCATGAATCTTCCGATAAGATTAACGGCACCCGTTTTTTCCAGAGCGGCGCTCATCAGGAACAGAAAGAGTATGGTGATAGTGGCATCATTGCTGAAGCCTGCAATGGCATCTTTTGTGGGCAATACGCCTGTAACCATGAGCAGTGCCATGGCTATGAGCGAGGTGATGTCGATGGCCACCTTCTCCCAAATGAACATAAAAATGGTGAAGCCGACTATCAGCAGCACTATTGTCATATCGTCCAGAGGAAACATATGGGCTTCAGATTCGGGTTTTCAATAATACGAAATTCGGGGAGATGGCAAGCCATTTCCATTTCAAACATAATGAAATATTAGAAAATCTATCGGTTTAATAGAATAATTAATCTGCGCTTAACGATAAAATATCTGCCCGCTGCCGGCGTTATACACATGTTCTTTATTTCTTAATCAACCAAAGCATATGCACAAACCTTTACCCTTTGTGGTACTTGTTCTCCTCTGCGCCCTCACCTTTACCTCCTGCACCCGGCAGCGCGATACCCAAAACGCCGCTGTCGCCATCCGAAACAGCACACTGGAAGAGGTCCCTTCTGAACCCGAAAATGTTCCGCCGGTCATTCCTGTAAAAGCGGCACCGGAAAAAAAGCCCATTGCGCAGTTGGAGCGCATGTTGCGCACTTTCGGTCCGAAGGCAGAGCATTTTACTTATGATCCGCAATTACCGATACATGTTGATTGTGCGAAAGGCAGCACACTGGATTTCGATCCGGGATCTTTTGTGTATTCCGGAACACAAACTCCGGTTACAAGTCCGGTGGATATTGAGGTGACGGAATATCTCACGGAGAGTGATTTTATCCTGGGCGGACTGGCCACTCTATGCGGAAAAGAATTATTGGAAACGGGTGGTATGCTTTTTATTGCTGCAACGGCTGATGGCAGGGATGTGGAGATAAAAGACGGCATGTATTATAATATCACTTTGCCATCTGCAACAAATAAAGATGGTATGCAATTATTCTATGGCGAGGAAGGTTCCAATGGCACCAACTGGTTGCTGGCTGCAAGAGGCACACTCATGGAAAATCAGAAATACAATTCTTTTTATACCAGTGATATCAATGTAAAATATTGGAAAGAAGAGCCGAGCGGCAAAGTAAATTTTCCGGGTGGTATTAAAAAAATGTATGAATACCTGCACGAAAGAATGGAACTGCCTCCGGGATTTGAGAATGTAAAACTGCATGCAACGAGCTATGTGAATATCACGGTAGATGCAAAAGGAAAGCTGAGCAAAATATATACACCCAAACAAATAAAAACCTATGGAGATGAACAACTGGTAGACATTTTTTCAGCTATGCCCGATTGGGAGGCCAGTCTGCATCCGAGTGAAAAGAAAAAATTGCTCTATCCGGTAAAGCTCGACTACGTGCGCGATCCTTCGCAGATCACCATTACAGAAAATGCGAGCATGCGGGTAGAAAAACAAAATTATTCTGCCATGAACATAACGGATGGGTATTTATTGACCGCCTCCAAACTGGGCTGGATCAATTGTGATCGCTTTGTGCAACCGGGCAACGAATTGGTGGCCATGTTCATACCGGTCGACAGTACAGTGGATGCAACGCTGCGCATTGTGTTCAAAGACATCCGTTCGGTTATGGGAGGCATCCGTTATTCGAACGGGTTTGTGGTAACCAATGTGCCGAAAGATGAACCGATCACCATCATATCGATGATACAGGAGAATGGCAAAGTGCGTGTTGCCATGCAGGAAACAACAGTGGAAGAAAGGACTTACGCTGAACTGATCTATAAAGATGCCACGAAAGATGATCTGCAAAATATGTTCGAGTCGCTGAACGAACCTGCCATTGGCAAGGAGGCGACCGCCATGCGCTGAAGCATGGAAAATTCCTGTTTAGTACGAGTATGGATGAAAAAAACCCTCACATGACCGGTGAGGGTTTATCCATCAACGAATTTAGCGCTACTAAAATTCGTTAATCTCTTTACACGAAGAAAGCGGAACCAATCTGTGACAACTGACTCCGCTTTCGCGATCTCCTATACCGTAGTAAGGGACATCACACCTGATTTTCGAATCCGGGTCCGGCTTTGACACCTTTCCTCAGGTTTCCACCTTGCGATGAATCCTTTTTGAAGCACCTTTCGGCGTTCTGCCTTTCATTGCTGAATGGCTCGGATATTTTCATCAGGTATATCAAAAGTATTTTCTTTTTTGAATGTACCAAATTTTTATGCCTCAATAATACGCACATTATTAGCACAGGGTTTTTGCACAAAATGTGCATTACGCCTAACTCAAAAAGGCTCTGCTTTCAAGCTTCTTTTTTAGATATGCACAAATGATCGACACTTTACTCGGAAAGGTGCATAAACTGTGCATATAGTGTTTGCTCGTCGCTTCGGAACACAAGCAGGATAAGACCCTCCGGCCATTCTGATATATCCACTTCTGCCTGTTCATGTACGCGTATTTTAGCAATATTCCGCCCTTGCACATCGTAAACCCACATATCTTCTGGCAATTGCGACGGACTTTCAATATGTAAGAAGTTAATGGCAGGATTTGGGTAGATATGATACTGTTCAGGATCGACCTGTTGGATGGGTTCACACTGACTTACATGCACATATATGGAATCTGTTGCCGAACATCCGTTTGCATTCATACTGCTGGCATAGATCATTTCATAGTGATCCGGTATCCATTCGGGTGGATAGAAAGTGTATTCGTCTGCTCCGGGGCCTGGGGTCATTTCCAGATCAGCAGGTATATCCCAAAGGAGATCCCCATCCGCTATCACATGTATAATGGTGTAATCCGGCCAGCATATCCAACTTTCTGTTTCTGCGATTTCGACAATAGGTGCAGTTAATATTTCCGTTGTATCGGAACATATCTGCGGGATAAAAGCACAGTAATCATCAAATGCTGCCCAGTGGGATTTATTTCTGCCCGGACGAATAAACCCGACCGTCCCATCGCCGTTTTCTATGCCCATGCTTTTATTATCGCCATAATCGGGAGATGCAGTTGTAAATATTTCTATGATATTGGTCGTTTCGTGCAGTACGATCTGTGTGGTGAGATAGCCATCGCCGCCGCCGTATTCGGGTACATCTATATAATTGATCACCAGGTTGCGGTAGGGAGCCGTTCCGGTATTGAAATATTCTATGGTCCCGCCAACCGTGGGGTCGTAATCTGCCCATCCCGCTGCTATCAGATCATCCGGTAGACCGGGGGAGGGAATAAATCCGGCGGTGGGAGGGAAGAAGGCAGGCATGAAATTAAAGGAGATGAATCCGTTGGAATGTATGCGCACGAAATTCTTGGCAAGCCCAAAAAAATAAAAAGTAAAACCGATATCAAATCCGTCGCTGAAGCCGTCATCTATGAGCGCAAATGCAGTGCCTGTTCCGGGTATGGGATTAAAAACACCGGTGGTGTCCACATCATAGTAATTGGTATTTACATAATAAACGACCTGTTCACCTGTGGCCGCGAGCGACGGGAAAAATACACCATCTGCACTAATGCCGTCGCCGCTGAAATAACCTCCTGTGATCATGGGCGTTAAGGTGTCGGGTTCTGCATTCGTGCAATAGGATGATTGCAGTCCGGTAAAACATTGACCATAAAGCAAGATGCTGCAAAAGCAAAAAGCCGGGAGGAGAAGATATCGCATACTTAAAGGTAATAAAATGAAAGAGGAAAATGTCCGCCGGTTGGCGGATCACCCGTAGGGTGGAAAGATGAAAGAGGAAAAATGAAAGATGAAAATGTATCCTGATTTATTAATATTACTCAATTATGGACAATCAAAAAATAGCAATAAGCAGTAAGCAATAAGCAGTAAAACAATTTCAATTATCAGTACTCAAATCAATTTTGCTCAATCCTGCTCAATCAAAAAATAGCAATAAGCAGTAAGCAGTAAAAGGAGATCTGCAAATTCAATCAACAGTACTCAAAAGCAATTGGACGATCAAAAAATAATAAGACCGCCCATGCCTGCCTGAGCGATCTAAATTTTCAAATTTTTATATACTTTTCAACTTTATAATTTTCTTCAAGATCCTCCCCCTAACCCCCTCCGGGAGGGGGAAAGAGCACTCATTCTCAGTTTCAGTACTCTAAACAATTTTGATCAATTCTGCTCAATTTTGCTCAATCAAAAAATAGCAATAAGCAGTAAGCAATAAGCAGTAAAACAATTTCAATTATCAGTACTCAAATCAATTTTACTCAATTCTACTCAATCAAAAAATAATTAGCTTCCCCATATAATTATCAGTACTCAAAATTTCCACACTTTTATATATTTTCTAACTTTATAACTCCTTCACATTTCCACCACCGTAACCCCATCTCCTCCATCTTCCCGCACGGCATACGCATATTTTTTAATACCCGGATACGCCTTCAATACATTCTGTACCAGATCTCTCAAAGCCCCCGTTCCTTTGCCGTGTAAAATGCGCACCTGGAATACTTTGCGCAGTGTTGCCTGATCCAGATATTTTTCCAACTCCAGCATGGCTTCTTCTTTTGGTTTGCCGCGCAGGTCGAGCTCTGTGGGAAATACGGTTTCTTCCATCTGCACTTTCACCGGATTGCCGGTAATGCGCGGTTTATCTTCTTCTGCCACACCTACCAGTTCACTCAATGAAACTGTGGTGCGCATATTATTAAAAACAACCACGGCTTTATCCTTTTTAATGGATTCAATGGTGCCCGTTTCCGTGCCGCCGTGCATGCGCACAAATCCGCCCACTTTTATTTCTGCAGGTTGCAACACGGGGAATTTTCTTTTGTGCATATGCAACTGATCGTTGTGCACTTTTTTCTTTTTCTGCTGCAGGAACTGACGCGCTTTTTCTTTGATGGGTTCCAGCGTTTGTTCGTCTGTTCCGATCTGTCCGCTTTCTTTTAATTCTTTTAATATTTCCCGGAATTGTTGCTCCATTTCACGCACTGCCTTTTCTTCCTGCTCCAGCTTTTTCAGATTATATCTTTCCTGTTTCTCTCTGGCTTTGTCAAATGCCTTATCCAGTTCCGCAGTTTTCTTCTTGAGTGTTTCTTCCGTTCTGCCCGCTTCCTTCATGCGCAGGCGGATATGTTCCTTTTCTATACGCACTTCTTTCAGCAAGGCTTCAAAACGCACATGTTCTTTGTCCATGCGTTTTTTTGCTTCCTCTATAAGTGCATTGGGCAATTGCGTTTTCTTTGCCAGTTCGAATGCATAGCTGCTTCCGGGCTTGCCGGTCTCCAAAATATAGAGGGGTTGCAATTCTTTTTCATCGAATACCATGCTGCCGTTCTCCATGCCTGCCGTATCGGCGGCGCACGCTTTCAGGTTGGCATAATGCGTCGTAATAACACCAAAAATCTTTTTTGTATGCAGACTTTCCAATGCTGCCTCTGCAATAGCACCTCCCATGGCAGGATCTGTTCCCGAGCCGAACTCATCTATCAACATCAGGGTCTGCGCATCGGCATGTTCCAGAAAATATTTCATTTTCATCAGGCGTGCGCTATAGGTAGATAGCTCATCCTCCATGGACTGCGTATCGCCGATATCGCAGAACAGTTGCTCGAACATGCCGATACGGGATTGTGCATCTGCCGGAATGGGCAAACCACAATGCACCATGTACACCAGCAATCCCATGGTTTTCATGGCAACAGATTTGCCGCCAGCATTCGGACCCGATATCAACAACATGCGCGTATCGCTGTCGAGGGTGACATTCAATGGCACAACCTTTTTATGCGATCTTGCGTGTAAACCGATCAGCACCGGATGTCTTGCTTCCACAAGATGGATCACCGGTTTCTTTTCACAGTGCGGCACCTGTGCATGGATCTGCAAGGCATATTTCGCTTTCGCACGTGTGAAATCCAATATGCCCAATGTCAATTGATATGCATTGAGGTCGGCAACAAAAGGTGCAATATGTGCCGTTAATTGTAAGAGGATACGGTAGATCTCCCGCTTTTCTTCCCGTTCAATTTCGAAGATCTCATTTTGCAGGTTCACCACTGCTTCCGGTTCTATGAAAACCGTTCTGCCCGAATCACTTTCATCATGGATGATGCCCGGCACCTGTCTTTTATATTCACTGGCTATGCCGAGTACTCTGCGGCCGTTGCGCATGCTTTCAGCAACATCGGCTAGAAAACCCGATTTGGCATAAGCCGAAAGTGCGTTGCGGAAGGCTTTGTCCAACGCGTTTATCGCCTTGTCCTGTGCTTTGCGCAAACGCGTTAATTCCGCTGAGGCATCCGGTTTTACCTGTCCGTCCTCATCAATGATCTTTTTGATCGCTCGGATGATCTCCGGCCGCTTTTCGGTTTTTTGTAATAAAGCCGTAAGCGCCGGATAGCTTTCTGCATGTTGGGTAAAAAAATCTTTGATGGCACCGATCAGTTCGGCAGTTTTGCGAATAGCGACAAATGCTTCTTCCGGGAGCACGAGATTCTCTACCAATAGCTGTGCGGTGTAGCCGCGAATATCAAATATCTTTTCTTGCGGGAAATGATCTGCATACACCAATATATGTTGCATCTCGCCGGTTTGCTGCAACAGCTTGACGATCTCATCAAAGTGGAGTGGGCGCATTTTTCCGCGCGCTCTTTCTCCCGCTGCACTGTCACATTGTTTCAGCACTGGTCCGCACCTTGTCGAACCTGGTGATATGTCCGGTATCTGGTATGATATACACGCATGATCGCAGCAACAAAATTATATCAGCGATCCCTGCTTTTGAAAATGCCGTATCTTGCGCCGCAAAGGCATACACATGTGTCCCGAAATTGATGGTATAACGCTGGCTTTCAGTCAGGATAATTTATTTCTCCTCAACCTCCTGCTGGCATTTCTGATGTTCGGTATTTCACTGGAATTAAAACCGGAGCATTTCAAACGCCTATTGCAATATCCCAAAAAATCATTGGTGGGCATAGCCAGTCAGTATATTTTATTGCCGCTGCTCACCTATCTGATCGTTATCGTATTCAAGCCTTGTCCGAGTATTGCATTGGGTATTTTTTTGCTCGGCGCTTGTCCGGGTGGGAATATGAGTAATTTTCTCAGTTCGCTTGCCAAAGGGAATGTTGCTCTTTCCGTAACGTTAACTGCCACTTCAACAGTGCTGGCGCCCATTATGACCCCGTTCAATTTTGCATTTTACGGCAATCTGTATGGCCCGACAAGAGAATTAATGCAAACCATACAGGTGGAACCATTGGAGTTATTTTATACCATCGTATTGATCATGGGTATACCACTGGCCATCGGCATGTTGCTCAACTATAAATTCCCCGGTTTCACGAAAAAGATATTCAAGCCCATACAGGCGATCAGTGTTGTCATTTTTTTGAGTTTCATCGTATTTGCATTTTTGAAGAACTACGACATCTTCCTCGATATCATCGACATCATTTTTATTCTCGTACTCTTGCATAACGGCCTGGCCATGTTGGGTGGCTATACATTGGCATCTGTCTTCCGTTTGGATTTTGCCGACAAAAAATGTCTGACCATTGAGACCGGCATACACAATGCAGCACTCGGGTTGATCATCATTTTTTCTTTTTTCCACGGACTGGGCGGCATGGCCATCGTGGCCGGCTGGTGGGGCATCTGGGACCTGGTGAGTGGTTTCAGCGTGGCCACCTTCTGGAGCCGGCGGGCGGCGCGTGCCGAACGTATGATCGCGTCAAAATAAGTAAGTTTGCAGCCGCTGTATGTTGGGGAGAAAAGAGATAGTCCGCTTTTTCAAAAAACACCGGAATATAACCTTCAAGGGGAAAAAATTGCCGGTATGGTCGCGCTATTACTGGATCGTGCAGGCCACACTGATCGGGATCCCGTATCGTTTTTACTACAGCAAGTTTGCCATCAACGGTTTTGAAAATATCCCGGATGGCAAGCCGGTATTATTTGCTATCAGCCACCGGAATGCCTTCATGGACCCACTGGCATTTGTCAATACGAAGAGCATAAGTATGGCAATTGGCGCGCGGAGATGCCTGGGGCAATGTGCTTTTAGGTAAGATCTTTATTTCTTTCACATGCTGCTGATCTGGCGCGAGCGCGATGGAGTAGATACGAAAGAATCGAATGACCCCACTTTTAATGCCTGTGCCGATATCCTGAAAATGAACGGCATGGTGGGGATCTATCCCGAGGGAAATTGTATCAACGAACAACATATCCGCCCCTTGAAAAAAGGGATATGCCGTATCGCATTTTTAGCAGAGGAAAGGGCAGATTTTGACCTCGACGTGCATATTATACCTGTAGGTGTAAATTATACCGGCGCGGAAAAATTCAAGAAATGGCAGCTCATCAATTTTGGCAAGCCTATTTTGTTGAAGCAATATGTGGAACTGTATAAGAGCAATCCGAATCAGGCCATCAACATTTTAAAAGACGACATTGAAAAGGGCATGCAGGAGGCGGTGTTGCATATCCCGCATTCACATTACCATAAAGATGTGGAGGAGCTGGCGTTTATCCATGGAAGATATCGCATCATGTCGGAACACCGGAAGTATGAACCCGTTTCCAAGTTGTATGCCGAGAAAGAAATAGCTGCCGAGATCGAAAATCTGCGCCATACAGATTCGGATGGAATGAAGAAACTGGTGCATGATCTGCATCAGTACCAAAAGAGGAGAGATGCCTTGCATTTCCGGGAAAATACTTTCGATCCTGCGCGCCATGATTCTTTTTCCATTGGATTCATGGCCCTGTATTTTATTTTCTTTCTTCCTTTCTTTCTGTTTGGATTGGTGACAAATATTTTACCCTACACGCTGATACATAAAACGGTGGAGAGCAAGATCAAACAAAAGATATTCTGGAGTTCATTGAAATATGTGTTCGGATTGATCCTGTTTCCCATCTACTATCTCATACTCACGATACTGGTCAAAGTATGGCTGGGCAGTTGGTTGTCGGCGGGCCATATTCCTGGTAATGTTCCCCATCACAGGAAATATCGCATTTTATTACATCTATGACTTCAAAAAATGGCTGGCGCTGCGCTTCCGCAGGATGCAAAAAGCCGGCGACAAGACTTTAATGAAATGATGCAGTTGCGGTATGGTATACTTACAAAGTTGAATTCTTTGCTGCCGGAGTAATTTGAATGAAAAGCACTCTTTCTTTTAAGGGTGACTTACTGTTATGTAGATGCGTATTTCTTTGGTGAATGGAGTCATTTGTCAGGTGTCATTAGTCAGTATACATTGAGTAATAATACTTGGAACACACCGGGACTGCGACCTTACATCCGTTTTCAGGATGATGCACTTAATTCTAACAGCAATTCTATGAGCGACTCGACATGCTTCTCCTCCACATAACTCTGCCCGATAACAACTCGTATCACATATTCCCCGCGTAAAGTGGTGCCGCTTAAATAAAAACGCCCGTCCGCATTTATTTTTTGCAGGAGTTCTTTGTTGTGTGCATTTAATTGTTCGCTGCGCATACCTGCTTCCGGGACATGCCGGATACATAACACATTCATTGCAAAGGGCGCCATTATTTCCCATTTCGGTTCATTTTTAATGGCGTTGAAGAAACTTTGTGCCAGGGTAATATGGCCGCGTATCTTTTCCTGCAATCCCGCAATACCCATGCTGCGCAATACGAACCATATTTTCAATGCGCGGAAGCGTCGCCCGAGCGGTATGCCCCAATCTTTGTAATTGATCGCGGCACTGTTTTGCTTTTTCAGATACTCCGGATCATAGGAGAATACTTTTTGTAAATGCATAGGATCTTTGACATAAAAAGCCGAACAATCAAATTGTATCATCATCCATTTATGCGGATTGAATACATAGCTGTCGGCCAGTTCTATACCATCCAAATAATGCCTGTATTCTTCCAGGATAAAAGCCGTTCCGGCGTAAGCGGCATCTACATGTAACCAGCAACGGTAAGTATTGCATATATCACCTATTGCTTTCAAGGGGTCGAAAGCAAGAGAGTTAGTAGTGCCTAATGTAGCTGCTACCATACAGGGCAACTTGCCATCTGCTATATCTTTTTGCATCTGTTGTTCCAGCAGGTCGGCACGCAGGGCGAATTTTTCATCTGTCGGTATCTTGATCACATTCTCCTTGCCGATGCCCGCACTCATAGCTGCTTTTTCTATCGAATAATGCGTCTGGTCAGAACAATACACCACCAATGTTTTTCCGGCAGAGCCTTTTTGTTGTATCGCAAAATGGGTTGCTTTTTCTCTTGCCGCGATACAAGCCGTCAGTGTGGCAATGGATGCAGTATCCTGTAAAACGCCTTTCCAATGTTTTGGCAATCCGCAGATATCGCGCAGCCATTCCAGCATGCGCTCTTCCAGCTCGGTCGCAGCAGGAGAGGTGTCCCAGTTCATGGTATTCACTGCCAAACCGGATACCAGCATTTCGGCGAGGATACTTTCATAAGATGCATTGGAAGGGAAGAGAGCCATGAATCCGGGATGCTGCCATTGTGTGATCCCCGGAACAATGATATCGTTATACGCTTTGAGTATGTCTGCAAATGCTTCTGTATTTCCGGGTGCATATTCGGGCAATCGGGAACGGATATCCCCCGGTTGCAGATCGGGCTTTACCCGGAATTGTTCTATATTTTCGAGGTGATCGGCGATCATATCCGCAACGATATGTGCCTGTTTGCGAAAATCCTTTTTCTGTAACATACGCGATGAATACCTGGTTTGTACTGATCAATCCTGTTGCAGGAGGTAAAAAAGGCCTGCAACGCTGGGCTAAATTACAGCCTCTTTTGGAAGCGGCGCAGATACCCTTTACACATGTGATAACAAAAGATACTGAGCATGGTGTGCATGCATCTGCAGAAGCCATGCGTGCAGGATATAACCGATTTATCATCATCGGCGGCGATGGAACGGCAAATGATGTTATCAATGGTATCATGCAGGTGGAAGGAGCAAGTCTTCCGCTCATTTGTATGCTACCTGCAGGGACCGGGAATGATTGGGTGCGCACGATAGGGAAAGCAAAAAACGATAAGGAAATGATCGCGGGATTGCAAAAGGCAGAAGGGAAAAAACACGATGTGGGTGTGGTGGAATATCAGGCAGGTGCTCAACGAAAGCAAAAATATTTTATCAATATCGCAGGTCTCGGTTTTGATGCGCATGTGGCGCGGCGATTATCTATGGGAAAAGGATTATTCAACGGAACGAAATTGCGCTACCAACTCGCCATACTGCGTTCCTTATTTATATACAAGCACAGCATGGTGCATGTGCGCTGCGACGGCAGGGAATATGACCTGAAAACATTGAGTATCGCATGCGGTATTTGCAAATACAACGGCGGCGGATTGATGCAATTGCCCGAAGCGGATATTGCAGATGGTATTTTAGATCTCACCATCATCGGTTCTATGTCGAAAGGCAAAATGGTGATCAGTTTGCCGAAACTCAGCGATGGTTCGTTCACGAAGATGCAAGAAGTAAAAACGGATACAGGTAAGGAGATCACATTTACTTCGGATACCACATTATTTGTAGAAGCAGATGGTGAATTTTTAGGCGAAGCACCGGTTACCATTAAAATACTTCCTGCGGCGATCCAAGTGTTACATGTGTGAAATGAAAAAAGGCCGGGGAGACGGTAAGGCGGGAAGAAACGGTGTAATTTTTCATTTAAAGAAGATACGCTATTATTAATAGAGGTATATATTAATAGATAGCAGGCCCCGTACCTTTCCGCCTTACCGTCTTCCCGGCAATAAAATAACCAACCTGTACCATCCTTGTGCCTTAGTGCCTGCCTCCCGCAGGGAGGGCCTCGTAATAAGCCTGAATACGAGCAGCAACATTCTCCCGAATCTGCAACCAATACAAATTATAATCCGCCGGATGCAAATTCTTTGGAATAAATATCTTCCCTGGAATATCCGGCCGGTCTACCCAGATAATATCATCATGTATCTGCGCACCACATACATGCGGAAAGATCGTCTCCCCATCTCTCCCCAAACCACCTGCATTTAATTCCGAAGAAGCATAAGCCGTATCCCTGTTAAAGGTCAACGGATTAATACATACAATATGCTCCTTATCTTTTGCCTGCAATTTTTCTTTCGGTTCAGTGCCTTTCAAAAAACTGCGCCAACTCACATAACATCCAACCTGTGTAGCACTATCCGAAGGAGCGATATGCACAAAATCGGAATCATATACCGGCATTCCTAAAATATAGGCACATACCAACTGATCCTGCAAAGGCGTTCCGTCAAAAAATTCCTGCAAGAGCCATTTGGCATGTGTAGTACCCTGACTATGACTCGCAATGATAATGGGTCTGCCATTATTGTAGTGTTCCAAATAGTATATAAAGGCTTCACGTATATCGGAGTATGCCAGTTTAAATGCTTTTACTGCATCCGTATCATCCAAAGAAAAATAAGCATTGAAGGTTGCCTGCCGGTATCGCGGTGCGAACACCCTGCAACTGCCATTGAATACGCTCGCCTGATTTTTCACGGCGCGTGCATCTGTGGAGACATTCACCTTTTCATCGTCAAGCGAAGCATTCCATTCTGTGCGCGAAAAAAATGTGGTGGGATGAATATAAAATACATCCACACTTGCGGTATCCTGACCATCGTGCAATGGTATGACAGAATTACCTGGTATATGATCGCCGAAATCTTCCATATCCGGCAATGCGCTCCAGTTCTCTTCCTTGGCATAATCCGGAGCGGGTGGAATGCCTGCCGGTGAGTAGTCGGCTTTCACCGGCATATAATCGGCGCAGCTCATCAAAGAAGCAATAAAAAATATACAGAAGAAATACCTCATATCAATGCCGTTCTCCAAATAACAAACTGCCGATGCGCACGAGTGTGCTTCCTGCTGCAACCGCTATTTCGAAATCGCTGCTCATGCCCATCGACAAGGTGTTGAAATAATTTTTATCTGCAAAAATTGTTTTCTGCAATCGGTCAAATAATGCCTTCGCCTGCGCACATTCTTTTTTAACAATTTCCGCATCATCCGTGTTCGTTGCCATGGCCATCAGTCCGTGTATACGCACATGCGGGAAGCGCATTTCCGGGTCCTCTGCAAAAAGTGCATCGATCTCCTGTGTATCAAATCCGAATTTCGTCTCTTCCTGAGCGATATGCAATTGAAGCAGACATGGAATAACGCGTTTATACTTTTCTGCCTGTTTATTTACCTCTTCCAGTAAGTTCAGGGTATCTATGCTGTGGATCATATATATCCAGGGAGCGATATATTTTACTTTATTGCTCTGCAGATGCCCGATCATATGCCAGCGAATATCTTTTGGCAGACGCTCGTACTTTTCCCGCAATTCCTGCACCCTGTTCTCCCCGAAATCGCGTTGCCCCTTGGCATACAAAGTCAGAATATCGGCATCCGGCTTCGTTTTACTTACTGCCACCAGTGTTACCTGATGCGCCTGCAGAAATGCTGATATGGAATCGTATGTGGTGGGCATTTTCTAACTTAGCACAAAATTAAAAAGCTTTTGCTGATGCGCGTTTTTGTGTTTGTGGGGATCCTTTCTGTGCTATTCATACATGCCTGTGCACCGGATAACAGCTATACCCTGAACGACAAGGTGCTGGCAGAAATACCGGACTCCATTATAGCGTTCGACAGCATGGTGAACATCATGACCGATATACATCTGGCGGAGACCTGGGCGCGCGAAAGATCCAACGATTCTCTGAATCAGGACCAGCGGCTCGCACTTTATTATGCACAGATATTTCATGCACATAATATCAGTCTGCAGCAATATAATGCGGCGTATGCCTATTATTCTTCCGAACCCTTGTTGATGAATGTCATGTATCAAAGGGTAACAGAGAACTTAAATTTGCTGGAAAGCACGGAAGCGAGTAAAAAAAATAAATCATCAAACAATGAATAAAGTTTTTGACAATGCCGATGTGGCCATCCGCGATATCCCTGATAACGCAATGCTAATGTTGGGAGGATTCGGGCTTTGCGGCATACCGGAAAATTGTATTGCCGCATTGGTGCGCAAAGGAGTGAAAGGTCTGACCTGCATCTCCAACAATGCCGGTGTGGACGATTTTGGGATCGGCCTGATGTTGCAAAAACACCAGGTGAAGAAAATGATATCGAGTTATGTGGGTGAGAATGCGGAATTTGAGCGGCAATTATTGAGCGGCGAACTGGAGGTGGAACTCATTCCGCAGGGTACACTGGCCACGCGTTGTATGGCTGCGGGATATGGTATGCCCGCCATATTCACACCTGCAGGGGTTGGAACAGAAGTGGCAGAAGGGAAAGAGACAAGAATATTCAACGGAAAGGAATATTTACTGGAATATGCATTTGATGCCGACTTTGCTATTGTCAAAGCATGGAAAGGTGATACGGAAGGTAACCTTATCTACAAGGCAACAGCGCGCAATTTTAATCCGCTGATGGCCATGGCAGGAAAAATAACCATCGCAGAAGTAGAAGAATTAGTGCCCGCAGGTCAACTGGACCCGAATGCGATCCATACACCCGGCATTTACGTGCATCGCATTTTCCAGGGAACGGATTATGAGAAGAGGATAGAACAGAAGACGGTGAGGAAGGAAAGATGAAAAATGAAAGATGAAAAATGAAAGATGAAAAACCTTGTGAACCTTTGCGTCTTTGAGACTTAGTGGCCTCGAAAAACAACATTCTGTAAATAATTTTTCAATTAATCAAGCAAAACGGTAAGCTATCGGATCTCAATCAATTTTGTTCAATCCTGCTCAATTTTGCTCAATAAATAAATTATCATCTCATGCTCGATAAAAACCAGATCGCCCAACGCATCGCAAAAGAATTACAAGATGGATTTTATGTGAACCTCGGTATTGGTATTCCCACTTTGGTGGCCAATTATATTCCCGAGGGCATGCACGTGGTACTGCAAAGTGAGAACGGACTGCTCGGTATGGGGCCTTTCCCCGCCGAAGCGGATGTGGATCCCGATCTCATCAATGCAGGCAAACAAACCATCACTACTTTACCCGGCTCGGCCTTCTTCGACAGCGCCATGAGCTTTGGGATGATACGCGCAGGCAAAGTGGATCTCACCGTTTTAGGCGCCATGGAAGTGGCCGACAACGGCGATATCGCCAACTGGAAAATTCCCGGGAAGATGGTGAAGGGAATGGGAGGTGCGATGGACCTGGTTGCCAGCGCAAAAAATATCATCGTCGCCATGCAACATACCAACAAGGCAGGTGAAAGCAAATTATTGAAGAAATGCACGCTGCCGATAACCGGACTCGGCGTGGTCAAAAAAATAGTAACGGAACTCGGTGTTTTTGATGTTACGCCCGACGGATTCAAATTACTCGAACGCGCACCCGGAGTTTCGGTAGAAGAGATCCGTTCCAAAACGGAAGGCCGCCTGGTGGTGGAAGGGGAGGTTCCTGAAATGACGATCTGATGCTGTATGTTACAGGTTTCCCTCAACGGTAAAATAATTTCTGCATCGAAAGCGCGTTTCGCAACGGATAACCGCGCATTTCGCTTTGGCGATTCCATTTTTGAAACCTGCCGGTATCATAATGCGCAAGTGCCACTGCTGGACCTGCATCTGCAACGCATGTTCACCTGCATGCAATATATCGGTATGGAAATTCCTGCGCATTGGAATGTATCCTGGATATTGTCTTGTATTCAAGATATTGCCGATGCACATGCATTTTCCTTTTGCCGTGTGCGCTTAACTGCCAGCCGTCAGGGCGGAGGATCATATACACCGGAAAGGAATACCCCGGATCTGCTGATCGAAGTTTCAGCACTTCCAACTGAAAAATTTGATACTGCAGTCATAACATGTATGCTCGGCGAATACCACGACATGCAAAAAAGTACCCATCCTGTGTTCCGGTGCAAAACCGGCAATGCGCTCTTATATGTTTTAGCAGCAAAGTTTGCACGTGAGAACGGATATGACGATGTGCTCATCTTCAACGAAAAAGAGGAGATAACCGATGCCATTTCCAGCAATGTGTGGGTGGTGAAAAACAGTGTTTTATATACCACACCGGATGATGGCGGGGCAGTTCTGGGTGTCATGCGTCGCTACCTGCTGGAAAATGCCGCTGCATTGGAAGTGGAGGTGGGGCAGATCGCCCTGGATCCCGAAATATTGCTCTCAGCAGATGAAGTATTCCTCAGCAATGCCATACACGGGATCCGCAGCGTAAGTACTTATCAGGACAGGACCTACCTGAACAATAAAGGCGCTGCTTTGTTGGAGAAGTTGAATACGCAGCTTTTCTGAATGCCCGAAAAAAAATCTGTTGTCATACATTGGTTCCGCCGCGATCTGCGATTAGCGGATAATGCAGCCTTGTTTCATGCGCTGTCGCAGCACGAACAGGTACTTCCACTGTTTATTTTCGACAGCAACATTCTGGATGCACTGGAAAATAAAAAAGATGCGCGCGTTTCCTTTATTCACCGGGTATTGCAAAAAATGCACGCTGAGTTGTTGCAACAGGGCTCAGGTATTTTGATCAGATATGGCACGCCGGAAGATGTGTTCACCGCATTGTTGCAGGAATTTTCTGTTGCAGCAGTGTACACCAATCGCGACTACGAACCATATGCGATAGAAAGGGATGCTGCGATAGGAGATCTGCTTAGAACACGGCAGATACCTCTGCATACGTTCAAAGACCATGTCATATTAGAACCCCATGAAGTGCTCAAAGCAGACGGGACGCCATATACTGTGTATACACCATATAGCAAAGCATGGAAAAATGTGTATTCCGAAGATGATACAAAACCATTTCATTCTGAAAAATGGACTGCTCGGTTTCTAAAATATACAGCAGAGAAATTCCCGACGCTTAATGATATTGGATTTAAACCCACCGATATTCCTTTGCCGGATGTTTTCGTAGATGAACATATCATCAAACAATATCATCTCACCAGAGATATCCCCTCCATTGCGGGAACAACCCGCATCAGCGTGCATCTGCGTTTTGGCACCCTGAGCATCCGCAAATACATGCGTATCGCTTTACAATGGAATGAAAAATATGCAAATGAATTGATCTGGAGAGAATTCTATCAGATGATCCTATGGCATTTCCCGCATGTGGTTGGTAACGCTTTTCGCAGAGCGTATGATCAGATCAGGTGGCGCAACAATGAAAAAGAATTTGCACTGTGGTGTGCAGGCAAGACAGGATTTCCTTTAGTGGATGCCGGCATACGCGAACTGTTAGCTACAGGATATATGCACAACCGCGTGCGCATGGTAGTGGCCGGATTTCTCACCAAAGACCTGCTCATCGACTGGCGTTGGGGAGAGGCATTCTTTGCCGAACATCTGCTCGATTTTGAATTAGCGAGCAACAACGGAGGCTGGCAATGGGCGGCAGGAACAGGTGTAGATGCAGCACCTTATTTCCGCATTTTCAATCCGGCAGAACAAGCGAAAAAATTCGATCCGGAAGGAAAATATATCCGGAAATGGATACCCGAATTCGATACGCTCGACTACCCGCAACCCATGCTGGACCACAGCTTTGCGCGCAAACGCTGCCTGGAAACATACGCAGCGATCAAACAATAATGCGTGTCCGTTTATGGAATTGTTTGTCGCTTTTCATCTTAGCTGCAAAACAACTATAGATGAAACGAATACTCTTCCTGCTTTTTTGTTGCACTTTGACCATTGCACGGGCAGAAAACGAACAAACCATCAAAGCCGACCCCGTGAAAGCGACGGTATTTCTCAATGGCGCGCAGATCTTCCACTCCAAATATGTAACGGTATCAGCCGGCACCACCAATATTATTGTGGAAGGTGTCCCGCAGTCCATCGACCAGAACAGCATTCAGGCCGGTGGCACCGGTGATTTTACCATCCTGGATGTGCAGTACCGCTTATTTTATCCGGAACCGGTGAATAACACCGAACTGCCCACCAAGATCCAGAAGCAAATAAAAATGGTACAGGATTCCATGGAACAGGTGGGATATACCAAAACAGATATCGCGAATAAAATAGATGTGCTGCAAATACAAAAACAACTCCTGCTGAACAATAAATTATTGCAGGTGGCGGGCAGCAGTGATAGCTTGGAACTGATACGGCAGAGCATTGAATATTACGACGGTAAACTCAATGCCATTTATAAAGAAATGCTGCAACTGAGCAAAGAAGATGCAGAGCAGAATAAATTAATGCAACAATTGCAAGTGCGTTTGAGTGAATTGAATAATTACTGGGCGCAGGAAAATGCGAAGCGCACAGCGAACGGGCCCGTACCGCAGATCATCGTCACCGTTTCTGCTGATCGCACCGCCAGCGGTGCCCTGGAAGTGAATTATCTCACCTATAATGCAGGCTGGTATGCCACGTATGATGTGCGTGCAAGTGATATTACCAAACCGTACAACTGCAATACAAAGCGAATATCTGGCAAACTACCGGAATCGATTGGAAAGATGTGAAGATCAGTTGTTCTACCGGAAATCCCACACAGGGAAATAATCTGCCGCAATTGACCACCTGGTATGTGGGTTATTACAATTATTATTATGAAAGAGATTATAAAAAAGCAGAGAGTGCACCGGCTGTGGAAGATGATATGACACTTTCCGAGGTAGGGCAGATCGCAAGTGGTGCAGCGGTAAAAGATCTGAACACGGCTGCGAATTATACCACACAGGTGCAAACCATCGCGAATGTGCAATTCGATATCGATCTGAAATACAATATTCCCAGCGATGGGAAAGGACATATCGTTTCTCTGAAGTCGCAAACATTGCCCAGCGATTACAATTATCTCATCGTGCCGAAACTGGAACAAAGTGCATTTCTTATAGCGCGCATCACCAACTGGGAAGAAGTGAATCTCTTGCCGGGTAATGCAAACATATATTTCGATAATACTTATGTAGGCAAAACATATCTCGATCCGCTGGCATTGAATGATACCTTGTCCTTATCACTCGGTCGCGACAAAAGCATAGAAGTAAAACGCAAGATGTTGTCCGAAAAATCTACCGACAAGATCCTGAGTACGAACAACAAAAAGACCATGGCCTTTGAGATCAGCGTGCGCAACGGCAAATCGATCACCACAGAGATCATTGTGATGGATCAGATACCGATCTCACAAAACAATGACATCAAAGTGGAAGTGACCGACCTGGGCAAAGGAGAGTTGGATGAGCTGTCGGGATTCGTCACCTGGAGGAAGAAGATCAAATCCAAAGAACTGGTGACTTACAACCTCGAATTTGAAATTACCTACCCGAAAGGGCAGACCCTGAGCATGAATTAGCGTCTCACCATCATAACACACGACTGGCCGTCCCGAGTACTCGGGACGGTTTTTTGTTAAACGAGGCTACGAGTGCAACAGGACACCTAAGGTCATCATTGCCTTGCGTAGCATGGAGCCTCACAGTATTGTGGCCTCGATCAAACAAGACACTCTCCATTAAAACTGTGGACAAACTCCGGGGAATTTTTCCTCACTTTGTAGCGTTATACCTGTGTGGAAGATGTGGGTAAGTATTTCGTTTTCCACACAACCCCTTAAAACATGGGATTCGTCCTATTAGAAACGTTATTAGCACTAAATTTGCACCGATTTTGAAAACAAATGGAATAATGACATTGAGACCCAATCTAACACGCACGCGTGCAGTGATCGTTTTGGCGATGGCTTTGCTGTTGTCTGCTAACCTTTTTGCAGCCGGCGGTGCCAGTCGTTCACCTTACCACCACGATCCCAAACCGTGGAGGCTTTACTATTTCGGTTACTCGGTAGATAAGGCCGGTTTCGGCATTGGTCCCGAGATCAACCTCAGCTGGGTGAAAATGGAGAAAAGTGGTTGTCGCGGTGCCCGCATCAGCGACCGCCAGTTCGTTATGATCCCCAATATCGGCGGTTTTCAGAATGAGCAAAATACCTTTTCCCTCTATGGAAATCTCGAATTCAACTATAATGTGACCTATCACCGCGGTTTTACAGTGGAGGTGTTTGCCGCAGCAGGATATGCGCAGGTGCTCACGAATACCGAATCACCTGTGGATCAACCGCTCATCGGCAAGGAAGTGGACGCTGCAACCAGTGGATTCATGCCGGAAGCCGGTATCGGTTTTGGTTATGACTTCCAGAAACTCAACGGCAAGGATCTTCCTCTGGCTATGAATTTCCGCATGTTGGCAACTTCTACAGATATAGCAAATATGGCTATCGTACCTGCCTTTCAGGCCGGTCTGATATACGATTTTTAAAGCTTATTTAAGATTGAACTGTGGTTTGGGGCAAGGGTATTGATTACCTTTGCCCCAAATTCATTTTTAATGCAAAAACAAGTTCTTTTACTCCTTTTCGCCTGCGCCACATTGGCCGCAAGGGCGCAATATCCCCTCGTTTCCATTCATGATATCCAATACAAGGACGATGCAGCATTAGCTGCTGATGATGACGTATCCGCCTATGACGGCGATACGGTTCGCATTCAGGGTATCGTAACTTTTGATCCGTGCGAGTACGGTCTGTCCAGCACAGGAAGCCGTATGGGTACCTTTCTCCAGGACCCCGACGGCGGACCCTGGAATGGTATCCATGTGTTGATCGATTATCCGGTGATCGGATGGCCCGATCTGTCGTCATTGAATGACGCAACCCATTTCGTAGATAATTTCCAGGTAGGGAATATTGTGGAATGCACCGGGATCATCAATGCATTCGATCAGAATACGCAAATGGTATTACTGCCCATTGAAACATCTATCATCGGATTTGCATCCATGCCGGATCCGATAGAAACTACCATCGATCAGTTTATGGTGAGCGATGGGGCAGGTGGTCAGGAGATCAACACATTGGATGGCGAACAATATGAAGGTTCGTATGTCCAGTTCAATAATGTATATGTGGTAGATGTGGAACCTTCCGGTTTGCGTTGGTTCTGGTACTTGCAGGATGATGTGGGAAATAAAATTCAGATACGCGATCTGAGCGGCTGGTTTCGCAATGACGAATATGATGATGAATGTACGATTTGGGCTGGCGGAGACCCGGGTGAAACAGGAACGATGGACATTTTTGAACCACCTACCATCGGAACTTATCTGAGTTATGTACGAGGTGTAATTGTTGAATTTACTGTCGGAACAGAATACGGTTTGGCTCCGCTCGAATTAAGTTATATAGGACCTGCACTTGCACTGCCTCCCGTTATTACGGATATCACAAGAACCCCGGTTGTGGCAAACGCAACGGAAGATGTTACCATTTCTGCTAACATCACCGATCTCGATGGGACAGTTGCAACCGCAACACTGTATTATTCCTATGGCATCGGTGCAACAGATTGGACCGCGGTGACCATGAATAATACCGGTGGTGATAGCTGGGCCGGCAATATTCCCGGGCCGGGTTTGGATGGAGAATATGTGAATTATTATATCGAGGCAGTAGATAATGAAGGTAATCCTATTGAAACACCAACACCGGGCAGTCCGAATACCTATGTGGTATATAATGGTGGATTAACTGCTATCTATCAAATTCAAAATACACCTTTCTCCAATGGAAATTCGGTGTGGGCTAATGATAGTATCCCTTCGATGAGTATTGAAGCAGTTGTTACAGCAACCACGCAAACCTATGATCTGGGAATCGTATGTGTGCAGGAGGGAAGCGGACCCTATGAAGGTATTTTTATTAAATCGGTTCCGGGTGATGGAACAAATGCTTTGTTCCGCGGTGATATGATCGAGATCACATCTGCTAAAGTGATCGAAGAATTCGGTGTTACCAAACTCACCAATATGCATTTCAACCTCATTTCACAGATGAACGACTTACCCGATTTTGTTACGGGTTTGGATCCGGAATCCGTAGATGCCAAAGTATATGATCAAACAGAGCCTTATGAAGGCATGTTGGTGCGCTTCGACAACCAGGTGGTGACCAGCAATAATGCAGATGCTCCCGGTGGAGCCTTTGGCGAATGGAGGGTGAACAGCACCTATACCGCAGAAGAAGGTATGCGTTGCGACGATTACAGCTATGATCTTGACTTCGATTTCGGTACAGATTCCCTCACTTTAGAACAGGAACTCTCTTATATTCAGGGAGTTATGTATTACAGCTTCAGCAATTGGAAACTGATCCCGCGCGACAGGAACGATATTGACGGCTATGCGCTGGCCTATCCGAACAATATTGTGGCATTTAACTTTACCTCACCTGCTGCCACCGGGGTGATCGACCAGGCTGCCCATACCATCACCGTCAATGTGCCGGAGGGGACCGATGTAACCGCTCTTGTGCCCAATATCGACATCACAGGCCAGTATGTTGACCCTGCCTCGGGAGCGGCTATGGACTTCAGCAGCGACCAGACCTATACCTGCTATTCCCCGGTGAGCTACACCCCTAATGCCTACACGGTACACGTGGGATTCCAGGTGCCTGTACAGGCCATCGACCTGTCAGAAATGCAGGTATTTCCCAACCCTGTTTCTGACGATTTGACTGTTGAATTTAGTGCACAATCGGAGGGACAAATTTCTCTTGAATTAAACGACCTTGAAGGCCGTAATGTGCTGTCATTCAGCGATTTATGCAATGTTGGAAAAAATATTTTTACAATTGATTTGAGGGCAGTTTCAAACGGGCTATATTTGCTACAGATACGTTCTGAAAACGAAAGCAGTATTCAAAAGATAGTGGTTTCCAAATAATTGATTTTGCCATTGGAAACCTGTTTGGTTAACCCGTTACAGTCGCAAACTGCAACGGGTTTTTTCTTGTTACAGATCTCCAACATATAGGATATAAAAAAAGGTGAGCGTTCGGCTCACCTTTTTTTATTTGATGGTTTGTGATCAGAATCTTTCCAGACGGGAGAAATGAAAATCTCCTTCGATGATGGCATTCTCATCGCTGTCGCTACCATGCACGGCATTTTCGCCGATGCTGGCAGCAAATTTTTTGCGGATGGTGCCTTCTTCAGCTTTTGAAGGATCCGTTGCACCGATCAGTTTGCGAAAATCCTCCACTGCATTATCCTTTATCAGGATAGCTGCAACAATGGGGCCGCTGCTCATAAAATCGACCAGTTCACCGTAGAAGGGTCTTTCTTTATGCACGGCATAAAACTCGCCGGCTTTTTCTTTGCTCAGTTTGGTGTACTTCATCGCTTCGATACGGAAGCCTGCTGCGTTGATCATCTCGAGGATGGCGCCGATATGGTTTTTGCGCACAGCGTCGGGTTTGATCATGGTCAATGTTCTGTTACCTGCCATATAGTAGTATATTTGTTTTCTTTTTAAAATTTGCGCAAAGATAGACATTCATATGCTTCTGTTTTCAGTATAGCTAAAAATGAATGAAAGACGCACCCGCGGGAAATGGAATTGCAGGAATTATTCACCTATTTAGAGACCCCCAAGAACATCGTGCTCATAACGCACGTGCGCCCCGATGGAGATGCCGTGGGCTCTTCCCTTGCCCTGCAACATTACCTGAGCGGATTCGGTCATACGGTGCAGAGTATCGTGCCGGATGATATCCCTTCTTTTCTGCAATGGATGCCGGGTGCTGCATCCTTATATAATCATCAGCGCAACCCGAAGACCTGTTTTGCCGTGCTTACCAAAGCAGATTGTATTTTCTTTCTGGACTTTAATGCACTGAAGCGCGTGGAGGCCATTGCCACCGATATCGCCAAGCTGCGCAACAAAACGGTAACGGTCATGATAGATCATCATCGCGAACCGGATTTTTTCACCGACTATATGCTGTGGGATGCAGAGGCATCCAGTACTGCCGAATTGATTTATCGATTTATACATCTGCATGGTCATCCCGAAAAGATGACGCTGGAAGCGGCACAATGTATCTATACCGGCATGGTTACAGATACAGGCGTATTTCAATATTCCAATACCACACCTGCGGTGCATACCATTGCTGCTGATCTGATGTCGCGCGGGGTAGATGCGGAGTCCATACACAATGCAGTGTATAATCAATTCGGGGAGAACAGGCTGCGTTTTGTAGGTTATCTCTTATCTGAAAAAATGGTGGTGCTCGCCGAACAGCGTGCGGCATATATGAGCATCAGTATACAGGAAGCTGAACGTTTTTCGTTAAGCACCGGCGATAAGGAAGGCATTGTCAATTTGCCTTTGTCGATGAAGGAGGTGGATATCGCCGTGCTGTTCACGGAAGACAAAGACAGGATAAAGATCTCCTTCCGCAGCAAAAGCCATGTGAATGTGGAAGGTTTGGCACGAAATTTCTTTAAGGGGGGAGGGCATATCAATGCAGCAGGCGGCAGCACGAGGCAGAACCTGGCAGATACCATTGCTTATTTTGAAAAAGTATTACCGGAATATTTAACATCCATAACATAAACAGTACATATGAAAAAGTTGACACCGTTATTCCTGATGCTGGTTCTCATGCACGGGTTGACATTCGGACAAAGCGATAAGAAAAAATACAAGCATTTGCCCGACGGATTGTATGCAGAGATACAAACCAACAAAGGAAATATCCTTCTGTTCCTCGAATTCCAGAAAGCGCCGCTTACGGTTGCGAATTTTGTGGGATTGGCAGAAGGCACTATTGAAAATTCTGCAAAACCATTGGGAACACCTTATTATGACGGACTGAAATTCCATCGCGTGATAGCCGATTTCATGATCCAGGGTGGTGACCCGCTGGGCAATGGCACGGGTGGTCCGGGCTATGCTTTCAAGGATGAATTCCACAGCGATCTGAAACACAACAGCGCGGGAATATTATCCATGGCGAATGCCGGTAAATTCACCAATGGCAGCCAGTTCTTTATCACGCATAAAGAAACGCCCTGGCTCGATGGCAAGCATGCTGTATTCGGCCATGTTGTAGAAGGACAGGATGTGGTGAATGCCATTCAACAAGGCGATGTGATCAACCATATCAAGATCATCCGCAAAGGAAAGGCAGTGAAAAAATATGATGCCGCTAAAATATTCGCTGAATTTGAAGCGAAGGGCGATGTGAAAAGAGAAAAATAAATAATCGGATCGTATTTGATGCGGGCAGCGGCTACGCCGCTGCCCGCATCTTTTTTATAGTGGCTCGAAGAAGAACACTTCCGTATCGGTTCCACCCAGTAATTCCAGTGTCAATGCAGAATTGGTCAATGTGACTATATTATACACTCTGGTTTGGTTTTCGTCAGATAAGGTGAGCACGTCGGCGTGATCGCTGAAAATAAATATACCGTCGATATACCGGTGTGGTCCCGAAATAATCATATGTTTCGGAATACACCGCATCTTTCTTCACAAACTGAGATGATAATTGGTAAAAATGGAAGCATACGACGTTGTTTCATCGATCGCATTCTTTTCATACTTCACCAATTGCCACTCGCCTACGATCGTATCGGTAGCTTTATTCACCTGCAGGTTTTCACAGGAGGAGAATACAAAGGCCGTAACACATACCAACAACAATATTCTCATAGTATCACCGGTGCTCCCCCCTGTGCCGGTTTTCAGGCCAGTTCAGGAATGGAGGACTCTTTTGGCAGATCGGTCTTTTTTATAGCTCCCCATCCGCCGTAAATATTCACAAAATCTGTAACGCCGTTTTGTTTCAATATGGAGGCCGCCATCATACTGCGGTAACCTGCGGCGCAATGCACAAAATATTTCTTATGCATATCTATCTCAGCTATTCTTTCTTGCAGGTCGCTAAGGGGAATGTTCACTGCTCCCTTAACATGTTCACTCTCAAATTCAGAAGGTTTACGAACGTCTAAGATAACATATTCAGGATTATCGTAAACCGGTGCCATCAATTCGGGATGCGCAGACTGCACTGTCTCAACCGGTTTGCCGGCTTGGGTCCATGCAGCAATGCCGCCTTCCAGATGTCCGATCACATTCTCATATCCCACACGGGCAAGGCGCAATACCGATTCGCTTTCTTTGCCATACTCGGTTATAAGCACCAGGGGAATATTGATATCAATAAGGGAACCTACCCAAACGGCGAACATGCCATTCAGCCCGATGTTCAAACTGCCGGGCACAAAGCCTTTTTCAAATACATCGGCAATGCGTGTATCTAATATCAGGGCCCCTGCATTCACTGCTTGTTCAAAAGCACTAACACTGAGTCCTTTTACATTTTTTTCCAGCACCTGATCTATATCCTCATACCCGTTTTTATTGATGCGCGCATCTTCAAAGAAATATTGCGGCGGTTGAGATAATCCGTCCGTCACGGCGAGAATAAATTGTTCGCGTGTCATTTCCTGCAAGGCGTAATTCGTTTTCTTTTGAATACCTATGGTTGAGAAGGTTTCTTTTCCCATACTTTTTCCGCAGGCACTTCCGGGGCCATGTGCAGGATATACGATCACTTCATCGGGCAATGTTTTTATTTTATTGTTCAAACTGTCATACATGCGCGATGCTAATTCTTCTTTCGTCATGATGCCATCGAGCAGATCGGGGCGACCAACATCTCCAACAAATAAAGTGTCACCGGTAAATATAGCATAAGGCCTTTCCTGTTCGTCGATCAATAAATAACAAGTGGACTCTAACGTATGTCCGGGTGTATGCAATGCGCGTATGCGTATTTTCCCCAATTGGAATTCCTGTCCGTCTGTAGCATTGATCACGGCATATTTTGTATGTGCTTCCGGGCCGTAAATGATCTGTGCGCCGGTTCTTTTTGCCAGGTCGATATGACCGGATACAAAATCCGCATGAAAATGTGTTTCAAATACATATTTGATCTCTGCATTTCTGGATGCCGCTTTTTCAATATATGGTTCAGTCTCACGCAGGGGATCTATGATCGCAGCAACACCGTCGCTCTCAATGTAATAAGCTGCCTCAGCAAGACAGTTGGTATACATTTGTTCAATATGCATAATATATCTTTTTAGTATGCCTTATGTAAGTTTCAGATAACACAAAAGGTTCCGCATGTGCTTTTTCATTCTGTGCTAAAAGGTACACAAGTTGTGTTGTGTATCAAATGTCACGGTCACCATCAAATCCCTCCAGATAATCAGCCACGCGTTTGAGGAAACTGCCACCCAACATACCATCCACTACACGATGATCATAACTCATACTCATGAACATCATATGTCTGATCGCGATCACATCGCCATGCTCTGTTTCGATCACTACCGGGCGTTTTTTAATGGCGCCGGTGGCGAGAATGGCAACTTGCGGTTGGTTGATAATAGGTGTGCCCATAAGACTGCCGAAAGAACCAACATTGGTCAGGGTGAAAGTGCCATCCTGTATCTCTTCCGGTTTTAATTTATTGTTCCGTGCTCTGTTTGCCAGATCATTCACGGTGGCTGTCAAACCAACCAAATTCATGCGATCGGCATTTTTAATGACAGGCACAATTAAATTTCCCGACGGCAATGCTGCTGCCATGCCGATATTGATATCTTTTTTGTAGATGAGATTATACCCATCCACGGAGATGTTTATTCCAGGAAAATCTTTTATTGCTTTTACAACAGCTTCGATAAAGATGGGCGTGAACGTGATCTTTTGTCCCTCGCGTTTCTCAAATGTATTTTTCACTTTATTGCGCCAGTCAACCACAGGGGTCATGTCCACTTCTACATAACTGGTTACGTGTGGTGAAACACGCTTGCTCATCAGCATATGATCGGCGATCAATTTCCGCATGCGGTCCATCTCCACGATCTCCACATTTCCATTGGTGGTGATCGCAGGTGTTGCACTTATACTTTCCTGTTGCAATACTTTTTTCTCTACCGTTTTTTCCTGCACAATTCCTTTACCGCGATTCTGCACATATGATAATATATCTGCTTTGGTAACACGGTTATCTTTTCCGGTTCCCGGTATCTGCTCCAGCTCGGCCATACTGATTCCTTCCTGACGGGCGATATTCAGCACCAGCGGTGTATAAAAACGATCGCCATCTGTTGAACCTGTAACCTGCTGTTTTACTTCTTCGTGCACAGTCGTGACAACCTGCTCGGTTTTTGCAGCAACCGGAGCTTGCTGAACTGTTTCCTGCACAACGGCACCACCGTCACCATTGATGATCGCGATCGGCTTGCCAATGGCAACAACATCGCCTTCGGCGTATAGGATCTTTTCCAAAACACCCGCAAAAGGAGAGGGCACCTCACTGTCTACCTTATCTGTAGCTATTTCCAATACAGGCTCATCCACCTCAACGGTATCGCCTTCTTTCTTCAACCATTTGAGGATGGTCGCCTCCATGATACTCTCACCCATTTTGGGCATGATCAATTCCTTCTGTGACATACTTTTCCGTGCTTTTTAGGCAGAACAACGTTTCGGCGGTCCACCTTGTTATCCGCAGGTGCGAACACCCGTGGCGGTTCCCGCAAAGTTACTCCCTTTGCTATGCTTAGACAAGGTGATTATTTAACAAAAGACGGAGCGTGTGCAGCGCAAACATGGTGGCGTATTCGATGTTCACCTGCCTGTTTTTGTTGAAAAAATGCTTGTGTATATGTCTATCCCCCGCTCCGGCCACACCTATATATATGGTACCCACCGGGTCAACGCCTTTGCCGGCGCTTGGTCCGGCCAGTCCCGACACGGCAATAGCATAATCCGTGCCCATCAGGCGCAGGGCACCCGTAAGCATCTCATCTACGGTTTCGCGGCTTTCGGCGCTGTATTGCTGCAAGGTATCGGGCCGAACACCCAGCAGCTGTTCTTTTACTTCTTCAGCATAGCAAATAATGCTGCCCTTGAAATAATCCGAACTTCCGGGTATTAAAGTGATCTTATGGGCAATATTGCCTCCCGTGCAACTCTCGGCAGTGCACAAAGTCGCGTTCCGCTCACGCAAAAGTGTGCCGATATGCGCTTCTAAAGGAATAGCATCGTCGGCATACCAAAAATTACCGAGCAGTTCTCGGATGCGCAGTGCATAGGTTTCTGTTTCTGCGCGCAGGGATGCCATATCTGAGCCGCGGGCAGTAAGCCGCAATTTGACAACGGCAGGAGAGGGAAGATATGCCAATGAAATATATTCGGGCAGATCATCTTCAACAGGACCTATCGTTTTGGCGAGCAAACTTTCACTCATCCCGCTTGTCATTATATGCCGGTTCCAGATCACGGGAAGATCCAGGCGTTCCCGCAAAAAAGGCAATACAGCATTTTCCATCAATCCCTGCATTTCAAATGGGACACCGGGTAAACAAATAATAGTGGTATTGTTCCTTTCGAATAACATTCCCTGCGCCGTGCCTAAGGGATTTGGTAAAATAGTACAGGAATCGGGATACATCGCCTGATCCACATTGTTTTCTGTAAAGGGAATATTTCTTTTTGCGAAAGCCTGTTGCAATCTCTCCAGAATATCGGCATGTAATTGCAAGGTTCCATCAAAATAGGTATTCAATGTTTTTTTTGTGATATCATCTTTTGTAGGACCGAGGCCTCCGGTAGTTATGATCAATTCTGCCACGCCGATATATCTGTCCATCGCCGCTGTAATATGTGCCGCTTTATCGGATATGGCCAGGATCTCCAGGATATCAAAACCCAGTGGCTGTATCTGTGTCGCTATCCATGCCGCATTGGAATTGACGGTTGTACCGTTCAAGATCTCATCACCTATGGAAAGCAAAACTGCGCGCATACGTTATTTTTTGTAAAGGTAGTTTGCCGCGCACATACCTTCGCGCTGCATGAAAACATTTTAGAGCATGGTTATTTTTTATAATTTGGCAACAAATATCCACGGTCATGTTACGCAATCTGATACTCGCCCTGGTGGCCTTTGGCGCCCTGCAACAATCCACCTGTAATCTGCAAACCGCAGAGCAGGTTTTGAATACGGTGCTTACACCTGCCATTACAGAACAGGAAGCGGCGAACGGTTTGATAGAAGCATTGGTGCAAGGTGCAACGAACGGATCGGATGTATTATCTAAAGTGAATGGTTTTTTACTCAACCCGCAGGTGAAGATCCCGTTCCCTCCGGAAGCGCAAAAAATAGAAAAGACCCTGCGTGACCTCGGATTGAATAAAATGTGTGATGATGTGATCAATTCGGTCAATCATGCTGCGGAAGACGCTGCCGGTGAAGCGAAAAATGTGCTTATCAATTCGATCCGCCAGATGACTGTACAGGATGCGATGGATATTTTATTCGGGGCAAATAACGCGGCAACGGAGTATTTGAAAAGAACGACCACCGATCAGTTGATCGCCAAATTCACCCCGATAGTCGATAATTCGCTCGATAAAGTGGGTGCCACGAAATACTGGACGGATGCTGTGAACTACTACAATAAAATACCGCTGGTGGATGATCTGAATCCCGACCTCACCGGATATGTGACACAGAAGGCCCTCGATGGATTGTTCCTGATGATAGAACAGGAGGAACTCAAGATAAGACAGGATCCCGGGGCGCGCGTAGCCGATATAGTACAAAAAGTTTTTGCCTACTATGATGCCAATAAGTAGTTATGCACAACAAATGTTAATACCTGTGCAGGAAGACTGTTAATACAGGCATTTTTTCCCGTTAAAATTTAGGTTTTGTAAGAAAGTAGGTTAATATTGCCTTAGCTATGTATTAACTTAAGTTTGGTTAATACGAGTTATCTATTCTTAATTGCATTTCTAATTTAAAACCGAATCTATGAAAAAATTAGCCGCATTCATTTTGATTGTGCCGCTGATGATGGTTGCCGTTGCCTTCGGGCAGAGTAAGACCATCACAGGGACGGTCACCTCGGCTACGGATAACGAAGCGTTACCGGGAGCTACAATAATGGTGAAGGGCACAACCACCGGTACGGTTACCGATCTCGACGGTAAGTACATATTGGTGGTACCGCAAGACAAAGACGAGTTAGTTATTACCTTTCTCGGCTACAAAACCACAACTATCGCCATTAATGGGCGCAACGTTGTCGACATTGCCCTTGAAGAAGACATTCTGGGCCTTGACGAGATCGTTGTGACCGCTTTGGGTATTCCCAAAGAAAAACTGAAACTGGGTGTCACTACCCAGGAAGTAGGCGGTGACAGGTTGGTGAGCTCAGGCGAAACGAACGTGATTGAAGCACTTTCCGCCAAAGCTGCCGGTCTCAACGTTGTCGGATCTGCCGGAACACCCGGTGCATCCAGTAAGATAATTATTCGTGGACCCAGTACTTTTACCAATGAAAATCAACCCCTGGTGGTTATTGACGGGGTGCCCGTAGATAACTCAACGACCTCTACGGTTGCAGGTGACTATCCATTCAACCCGACTTTGAACGGGGTGAGTAACTCCAACAGGGCTATCGACATCAATCCGGATGATATTGAAAGTATCAACGTTTTGAAAGGTCCTGCAGCTGCTGCACTCTATGGCAGCCGTGCAGGTTCCGGTGCGATCATCATTACTACCAAAAGAGGAAATAAAGCCGGCGATAAAGCTGTGCACATCAATTTCAGCTCTTCCCTGGAGATCAGTCAGGTAAATAAACTTCCGGAAAGACAAATGGAATACGCGCAGGGCACCGGCGGTGGTAAATTACTCGCCGACGGCACCGTTAAAGAAGAAGGTAATTTCATCGAAGCTGATCCGGGACCGGATTATTTATGGAATACCGATGATGACGGTTCTGCCGGAACTGCCAGCAGTTGGGGTCCGCTTCTGAGCACTTTGGGGATAGACCCGGTGGATAATGCGGGCGACTTTTTCCAAAATGGTATGACCTACAATAATAACCTGGCCATAAGCGGTGGCACCGACAGAGGTTCTCTTCGTTTATCCATAGGTAATTCGCAGGATAAGGGTATCATCCCGAATTCCAATTTCGACCGTACTTCCGTTCGCCTGAACAGCGATATGAAAATATACGAGAAACTGCGTCTGGCAGTGGATGCGAATTATATCGCCAGCGGCGGAACACGTCCGCAAAATGGAAGTAACCTTTCCGGTGTTATGTTGTCCTTGATGCGCGCACCTGCGAGCTTCGATCTTTCTGCGGGATATGAATATCCGAGTGGTGACAACAGAACCTATTTTTCGGCATATGACAATCCGTACTGGACTGTATATAATAACCCCTATACAGATAACGTGAATCGTTTGATCAGTAATTTCTCGGCAATGTATACGCCCTGGAGCTGGTTGAATGTAACATATCGCCTGGGTAATGATACTTATACCGACCAAAGGAAACAGATATTTGCCATCGGTTCCAACGACCCGGCGAATGCTCCCGGTGGTCAGATCGAAGAAAATACTATCCGTTATCGTCAGATATACAGCGACCTGATCGCTACGGCTACAAAAGAAGTGAATGCCGATCTGAGCTTCAGTTTGACGCTTGGTAATAATATCACAGATATCAATTCCAATAATTTATATGCTCGCGGTCGCGACCTGACCATCCCGGATTATTACAATCTTGCAAATGCATCTGACCTCTATGCGAGTCAGTATATCAATGCACAACGCAACGTTGCATTATTCGGCGAATTGGAAACAGATTATATGGGAACATTCTTCCTCACTTTATCCGGAAGAAATGAATGGTCATCTACATATGGTCCGAATCAAAACAGTGCTTTCTTCCCATCTGCCAGTTTGGCCTTTGTGTTCAGCGAATTGACCGGAACGAATAATATTTTCTCCTTCGGTAAATTGCGTCTTGCATATGCACAGGCAGGTATAGAACCGCAGCCATACAGTGCAAATACCTATTTCGTTCCGCCGCTGTATACCGATGGTTTTACAGATGGTTACAGCTTCCCTTATCTGGGTCAAAGCGGTTTTGGTTACAGCCAGTTGAATACCCTGGGTAATCCTGATCTGAAACCGGAACGATTGACCGGTAAAGAGATCGGACTTGAATTGAAATTCTGGAAAGGCCGCATCGATCTGGATATGTCCTTATACAACCAGGAATCCAGTGACATCCTGCTCGTTCAACCGATCGCATCTACCAGTGGTTTCTCCTACATTTACAACAATGCAGGTGCCATGGAGAACAAGGGTATTGAACTTACTCTGAATGCCGATGTGATCAAAACAGAGAATTGGACATGGAATGTAGGTGGCAACTTCAGTCATAACAAAAATGAAGTGACACAACTTGCAGAAGGTGTTGACGAGATCGAGATCGAAGCGGGCTTCGGTGATCCGGGCGCTTATGTGATCGTGGGTCAGCCTTATGGTTTATTATACGGCTCGCAATGGCAATATAATGATAATGGTGATCTGCTGATCGATGGAAGCACCGGCTTGCCTATTCTGGATACAGTGAGTGGTGTTATCGGTGATCCATATCCGGATTGGCTGATGAATATCAATACTGCCGTTACCTTTAAAAATATCACTGTAAGCGGCTTGTTAGATATCCGTCACGGCGGCGATATCTGGTGCGGAACCATCGGAAGGATGAATCGCATCGGTATCGGAGCAGCTACTGCCGACAGATCTGAAACATATATCATCCCGGGTGTGATCGAACAACCGGATGGTTCATATATCCAAAACAATGTTCCGGTTGGTCCTTCTGATTATTTCTCCAGTTATCTGGGAGATAATGCAGCAAGTTCACAGCTGATCTTTGATGGCGGTTGGGTTCGTTTGCGTGAGGTGAAAGTGAGCTATATGTTCGACCTCAAGAACAAAAACGTGATCAAGAGCCTGGTTGTTTCCGCTTCAGGACGCAACCTGTGGTTGAAAACCGATTATCCCGGTGTGGATCCTGAAACCAGTTTGACAGGTGCGGGCTCCAACATCTCCGGTTTTGACTGGTTCAACAACCCGAGCACGAAATCTTATTTGTTCACCGTTAGCGCAGCTTTCTGATAACGACTAAAAAGATTTGATATGAAAAAGTTATTCATGATATGTATGATCCCTGCCGTTTTAGCCGGCACGGGTTGTAATACCTGGATCGATGAAGTTGCGGATTCTCCCAACTCACCGACCGACGTGACGCCGGCGCTGTTGTTGACAGTAAGTGAAGTGGCTATGCAAAGTCTGTACACCGGACAACTTGCAAGAACGAGCACTATACTTTCACAACAATGTGCAGGTAACGACTTTCAGATGATCGATATACGCGATTATAAGATCACTGAACAAACAAATACGAACGAATGGAAAACAGTATATGCGGATGCACTGATCAATATGCGTGAACTGGAAGATCGCGCAGGTGATGAGAATCCGTATTACAGAGGAATTGCCACCGTATTGGAATGTATGACCATTGGTCTGGCTACCGATATTTGGGGTGATATTCCGTATTCCGAAGCATTACAAGGACTGGACGGTACGCAAGCATCTTTGAATCCGAATTACGATGCGCAGGAAGCAATCTATGCTTCCATGCAATCGAAACTGGATGCAGCAATTACCGATCTATCGCAGCCGACAACTGCAAATGCGCAATTGCCATCTGCTGATGATTTTATTCATAATGGGGATGCATCCATGTGGATCTATGCCGCGCATATGCTGAAAGTGCGTTATGCAAACAGAGTCAGTAAAAAAGATGCGACCGGTTCTGCGAACAATGCACTCGCCTTTATTAATGCTGCCGGATTTTCCGGAAATGAGAACAGCACCTATGCCATTTTTGGTGAGGCAGGTAATGAATTGAATCCGTGGGCTTCCTTCAATACTACACGCGCCAATTACATCAAAATGGGTCAGAATCTGGTCGACCTGATGAACGGCCTGAGCGATCCTCGCCTGCCTTTATATGCTACTACAGATGGTGGTGGTGTATACAGTGGGGTAGCTACGAACGGACAAGATCCCAATGCTTCCGATGTTGGTGCATTGTATGCAAGTGACGCATCACCCTTGCCGCTGCTTACTTATTTCGAGATGAAATTTATCGAAGCTGAAGCCAATATGCGTTTGGGAAATACAGATGCTGCAGCCAGCGCATTCAACGATGCTGTAAAAGCAAACCTGCTCGCGACCTTGGGGGCAAGTGATCCGACGTATGAAGCAGCAAATGCCAGTGAGACCGGAGCGACCATCACAATGGAAAAGATCATGACGCAGAAATATATCGCCATGTTCACGCAACCTGAATCATGGGCCGACTGGCGCAGAACGGATCTGCCCACGCTGGTTCCGAATCCCGATGGTTTTGTGGATGGCATTCCGCGTCGCTTCCCGACTTGTATAGATGAACGTTTATACAATTCAAATGCTGTCGTTACCGGCGATATCTTAGCACCGGTTTGGTTCGACGAATAAGAATAAGAAATGCAATCATAAGCAGAAGGCCTTCTTTGTTAAGAGGGCCTTCTTTTTTACGGTTAGTGGATTTAATGTAGAGCCATTTATAATGTCAAGCTGTGATATTATTTTTGGGTAGGGGTTAGGGGTTGGGGGCTAGGGGTTAGGGGCTAGGGGCTATGGGTTATGAGCTATGGGCTATGGGCTATGGGCTATGAGCTATGGGTTATGGGTTATGAGTTAGGGGTTAGGGCCGATGGTTATTGCTCACTGTCCGCTGCTCACTGCTTATTGCTCACTGCTTATTTATTGCTCACTGCTTATTGCTCATTCCTCATTCCTTTCTCCTCTAAAAATAAATCACATGAATAAACACATCCGTATTTCTTCCTTTGTCATCACTGCAACTGATCTTGCTGTCGCCCTCCGGCGCATCGATAAATACATTTTCGCCTGCCTTTGCTTCTTTGATCAATTTATCATTGACATACCAGAATACGCTCCGCACATCTGAACCTACATGCGCGCTGAGCATGAGCTTTTGTTTGTCGAGTTTATCGATATAATATTCCACATCGTTTACCGGTGAAGCTATTACAGGAGCATTCTCTTTAAATATGCGTTCGCAGGCGGGGTTGTGTGGCGGTACCGGTGTATAGGGAATGTTTTTCATTTGCATCCAACCTATGATCTCCGGACTGTACCGGGCGTATGTTTTTTCTTTATAACCGGTCTCGGGCATGCAGGTTTTGCAGTAACTAATTTTTTCATCCGGACTCACGGCAACGGTTTGTTCGTGTGTGCAAGGTCTGTTCGGTGAAATACCGGGAATAAAATAATCTAAAACCTGTCCGGTACAAAAATCCTGCGGCACATCTCCGGAAACAGAACATACATAGCGGAATGAAATATCATCCGGCATGCGATTCCAATCCGCATCATTTACCGGTTGAATGGCATTGAATAGCTGAAATAAAAGGGGTGTGGCCACGCCGGCACCGGATAATTCGGGAACACCTTCGCCGGAAAAATTTCCGACCCATACGCCAATGGTATATTGATCGTTATATCCGACACTCCAGGCATCTTTTCTGCCGTAACTGGTGCCGGTTTTCCAGGCGATGTGCGGCACATTGGTAGCATGTTCAAAAAAATGGGGCAGATCAGGCCGCGTTGGTTTTGTCAGTATCTCACTCAACATGAAAGTTGCTCCCGGCGAAAGTATTTTTTCGGAACTTGTGTCCGTATCACTTTTTAGCCAATGTACATCATGGTATGCGCCCTGATGGGCAAAAGATGCATATAATGCGGTAAGTTGTTCCAGAGTGACACCGCAACCACCTAATACGACCGAAAGTCCCAGATCATTTTTATGGGCATCAATAGCACTGAATCCGCAATGGGAAAGTGCACGTAAAAAAACATCCATACCAAGCGTATGCAACATCTTTACCGCAGGAACATTCAGCGAATGTGCAAGTGCTGTTTCAATGCTCACCAAACCGCGATAATCCTCGTCGTAATTCTCGGGACTGTATCCGCTGAAGTTGATCGGAACATCGGCGATCATACTTTGTGCGGTACATATTCCCGCATCGAAAGCCAAGCCGTATAACAATGGTTTTAAAGTGCTGCCGGGCGATCGCACAGCCTGTATACCATCTACCTGTCCAGCATCATCCGTTGCATAGAAATCGGCAGAACCAACATAGGCTACCACGTCCATACTCTTATTATCAATGATGAATGCTGCGCCATTGTGTATATTCAATGCCCATATTTGTTTGATATAATTCCCGACGATCTCTTCACTTTTCTTTTGTGTTTCGGTATGTAGATGTGTTTTGATGATCGGATATTGCGGATATTGCGCTTTCATCCGCGTGCAAAAATGTGGCGCGATATCAGGACCTTTCACGCGAAATGCAGTAAAGGGTTCCTGCTCCGCATCGTCTATGATATCATCCGGAAAGAGCTGTGCACGCCTGAATTTTTCCAGCCATTTATTGCGCTCTGTTATGATCACATTATTGTTGATACCCGGCCGCAAGGAGGTGGGGCGATTGGGAATAATAGACAATGCGGTAAGCTCCGACAAGCTCAACACACCGGGTGTTTTTTCCAGGTATAATACGGAGGCTGCCTTTACACCTTCGATATTACCACCATAGGGAACCAGATTGAGATACATCTGCAAGATCTCGTCTTTTGAATACAACATATCAATTTGCAGGGCGCGGAACATTTCCATGGCTTTATTTCCATAGGTCCGGTCCTTTGGTTCCAGTAAGCGCGCAACCTGCATGGTAATGGTACTTGCACCGGAAGTGCGCTCACCGGTTACTATATTATTCCACAATGCCCGCAACACGGCAAATGGATTTACACCCGGATGCCTGCGGAAATATTTATCCTCTTTATAAATGATAGCCTTTTGCATTGCCGGGGTTATCTCATCCAATTCGGTCATCATGCGCCATTTATCATCGGGCGTGAGAAAGGCTTTTAATACCGTTCCGTCCTCGGCTGTAACGATCTGACTATAGGTGATATTTATCCGTACGGGGAAAAAAGCATTGAGCAGAAGAAATGCAATGAAGCAAAGGAGAAAAGCGAACGCGCTGCGTTTCAGCCAGCGCAAAGCGCGATATTTTTTGAACAGCAGGTGTGTACGTAAAATAAATGCACCGATGTTTGAACGGAGGATCATTTTTCAAAAGAGTAGAACTGATAGCGATTGGGAATACTGCTATACATGATCAAGGCATTATTCAAAGCAAAATCCAGTACGATGGCATCGGAAATAGCATAGTGTTCCCCTTTGTAAAAAGCTTTCAGTCTTTTGTCGAGGTCGGTATACACGATGATGTCTTTATCGGCGAGGATATTTTCGGGGCGATAGGTTTCCACTGTATACAATTCACCATCGCTGAACACCTTTAAAAAGTTATTGCTATCGATGTACCACAACAGATTATCGGTAACTGTGTATTGTTCCGGTTCCTGTTGATCTAAAGAGACCACATTCCCTTTGTAAAAAACATAGAACCTGCCACTTTCATCCAGATACGCTACCAGATCGTCACCGGTTTGAAAGAGCGGTAATTCCGTCTGGATATCATATACAATGGGGCCGTTGCAATATCCATCTATCTGCACGTTTTGTGTGCTGCCCGGTATTTCCAGACAATAGATATCCGGTACGTTGTACAGTTCATAGATATGACCAGCATAAAAAACTTTCAGATACTGATAATTATCAATGAAAGCTACGGTGTTGGCGCCCGCCTGCATGGCAATGGGAATATAATCATCAGCAAGCGTAGTCTCCATTTGATAAAATATTTTCATCTGCCCAAGATGATCTATATACGCTAAAATATTATCACCGGCTATAACCTTTTGCACCGGATGTTGTTCCAGTTCTATAAACCTATCCTTGTAATAAGCAAAGAAATATTCTGAATAATCGTGCATGCCGGCAATGCTGTCGCCAAAGGCATATGGATTGTTCTGTATGTAGCCCAGATATTTGCGTTCTTTTCCATTATACAGGGAAAAACTGCCACCTAAAGAGTAATACAGATAATTATCCGTATTGTAGTAAAAATTGGGGTTGGAGATGTCGAGATCCTGCACTGCATGTCCCGCGTAATAATGCAGCGTTCCGTTACTTGAGATATATGCTATACTGTTTGCACAGGGTTGGCTGCTCAAAATGCGCTGATGTTCCAGGTGCACATTCCTGCCATTGTCGTATACATAGAAATTCCCCTGCGTATCTGTATATCCCAGCATAGATTGCCCCGATACCAGTAACCCTGTGAGTAAAAGGGGAAAAAGAAGCACAAAAATGGTGCGCGATGGCTGCATAACTAATTGATAACGTTTGAATTTCGCTTAAAGGTATGATATTTGTAAAATTGAATCTATAAAACACAATAGGATGAAGAGAACTATTATGCTATCTATTTTCAGCACCTTATTCTCCGTTTTTGCTTTCGGACAAAGCGACGACGTTAGCAAACTGATACCCCTCAATGAGCTGGGCGCAGGCACCTACAAAGGACATACCGGTGGATTGTATCCCAACGGCAGCAATTCCATGCCATCGGCATTCTATAACGATGCGGTAGCGGTGGCCGAATCTGTGCAGCCGCTCAATACCCAGGGCAATCCTGATGCATCGGGAAAGATCGTATTTCTTGCCCTGGGAGCATCTACCATTGCCATGTTCGGCAACGGACTGGAAACAAATCTGCCCAAAACAGAAGGGATCAATAAAAAGATAGCCTATGTCAATAGTGGTATCGGCGGACAAGATTTTAGCGATATCCTCAATACTTCCGCAAATTTTTGGAAGGTGATAGATGGCAGGCTCAGCTCCGCCGGATTGAGCAAGAATCAGGTGCAGATACTTTGGATACAGGAAGATGACCTGCGCAATCACGACAATGATCTGGACAACAGAGGCGATGCATTAGTGGATGACTACATTCAATTGATGCATATCTGCAAAAACAGATACCCGAATCTCAAGATCGTGTATATGACCGGACGCCATACCACCGCATTTATGGGACCCGACGGCAAGGATCAACATCGCGAACCCAAGGCATATATCAATGGCTGGGCATGTAAATGGCTTATTGAAAAGCAAATACACGGAGATGCAGATCTGCGTTTCAAGGGTGCAGGTGCGAATTCGGCGTTGATCATGTGGGGGCCCTATTTTTGGACACAGGGCGATAAACCCCGTTCCGACGGCTATACCTGGACGCCGAGTATGGTAAAACCGGACGGTGTGCACCCTACAGAAGCCGGCATACAAAAGGTGAGCATGGATCTGATCAACTTCTGGAGAACAGATCCTGTATCGCAATTATGGTTCATGGCAGAACCCGGAACAGTACCGGATGTGCCAACGGAAGAGCCTTCTGAGCCAACTGCAGAAAATGATGTTGCAAAAGTGATGGATCTGATGATCAATGGAACGGTGGTGAATAGTATTGCCTTTGCAGATATCACCGAAAAGTTCAAACTCTATGTTACCAAAGACAGTGTGCAGGTGATGAAGAGCAAAGAGAAAAGGGCAGAATCAGTTGCTGTGCAGATAGATGAACCGGGAATATACATGTATACGATCAAAGATCAGTGTGATAGGGAGATAAGCGGAAATTTCAGTCTGGATGATCGATTGCAGGTTATCCGTCCGAAAGAATCCGGTAGTTCCGGTGAAGAGGACATGAATATGCCGGCCTGGTTACTGAACGGAAATAATAAGATCCAGAAATTGAACCGTTTGATGGGCGGTGAGGGTACAGTGAAAGCAGTGATCACTGATATGTCGGGTAAAACATTATTGGAACTTACAGATATTCTGAATAAACATACCGACCTGAATGCATTGTTGGAACCCGGTGATTATATCATGCATTTTTACCGTGCAAATGGCAGTGAGATCACCTTGCCCGAGGGCATGAAAGAATCATTCCACGTAAGATATTAAAGGACTCAGATTGTAACCTGTATGTATACTCTAATCAAAAGAGAATACATGCAGGTTATCTATGTACAAGGGTTTGTCACTTCCGGCATTCCAACAAAAAATGCGCAATTCCGTAAATGGTTCTTCAGGCAATTTACAATCGAAGAATATGGTATGTGTTTTACCATCATCTAACATTCGGTCCACCCGGACAAAGCGGGATTTAATTACGGATTCGCCACTGCGCACTTCCAGAATATATTGATGCATGCGCCAAACATCCCATTCTTTGTGTGGTGCAAGGAAATCGGCCTGCACCCGCACCCAATGTTCCTGTATGTTCTGTGCAGGAATGACTGATGCAATGCTATAGGCTGTTGTAGAATAGACACATGCAGTTTTCAAACCCTGTATTTTTCCTGTAGTATCTACATCAGCAGTATCTGATTCAAAATCGGTCGAGAAAATTTCTTTTTATTGCGGAAGTCGCGCGGTATTTATCATTACTATCGATAAATCGTGTCAATGACCTGTCGACATGCAGTTTGCCGAATGTTGACCAGAAATAATTCCGAGTCATATGCTCACTTTCAAAATAACTATCCTTGCCATGGGCCTGCAGAGTAAGAACAATATTATACCATACACACGCTGCACAGAATATATAAACCGGAGCAACACGAAGCCACTTTTGCTGAAGGAGAAAAGTAAGTAAAGATGCAATGGGCAATGTAAGCAGAGCGTATGACTGCACCATACTCCGCTGTCCTAAACTGCCGCCGTACCACCAGATATCCCAGCTGAAAGCAATATATATGTTGATGCAAATGAATACACTGATGGCCCAGAAGGCATCCCGTTTATATCGATACAGGAAAATACTTCCGGGAACTATCAGTAACATGACCGGTGTATAGATGAACCAGCCTTTTTGATAAGAAATTAATCCGTCTTTGAGATGCGGATGTAACCAGCTGAATGTTTGCTCTTCATAGCTGTAAAAAAACCAGGATCCGGTTGAATATTTCCAGTACATCAATTGTATTGCACCGAAAAGGAATGCGCCTAAAGCAAACAGGAGAACATACCTATACCCGCGTAAAAAGAAACGCAAGCGTTCCGGAATATCCCGAAGGTTCTTTAATCCCCATAAGACAGGTATGAGCACACTGATGATCTCTGTCGGGCGGATGATGGTGGCGAGACCGCATAACATACCTATCCGGAACGCTACTTTTAATTCTTTCTTTTCCCAAAAGCGGACAGTGAACCATATCAATGCCACATAAACAGTGAACAGAAGGTTATGGGTCATCGCATTATCTATCGCGGAATAATTCAGATAGTTCGTTGCGCAAACCAGAATAACAAGGGTGAGTCCTGTTACTGTATCGCTAAACCACTTCAATAATAATTTTCGCAATAACCATAAACCAAGAAAAGCGTAGCATAAACATCCCAGACTCAACAGGCATTGGTAAGGTGTGCTATAGCCGTCGGCGGGATAAGAACTGACGGTTGCAATGCCATGTCCAATCAAAAAGAAGGGGAGATACATAACTGCGGCACCTATCGGATATTTCATGGTATATCCGCCCGACGGTAAGGCCACAGCCTGATATGGTCCGCTGGTGTAGTTGTATTTGCGCAGTACTTCATCCTGGAAAGATAATCCCTTAAGGTCATGGTAAATGATGGTGGCCGGCAAATACATATAGTAGCCGGCCACATCGTAACTTATGGTAGCCTCCGGACCTTGCTTTTGCCACTTGGGGTAATACAAAACGAAGGCAATGATCACTGCAAAACAAATACATAAAGCAATTGCAGAAAATGATCTTCTGCCATTATGTTTATCTGCTGATCCGGACAAAGCCTGCTCCATTATAGCTGTGGTATTCTTCATTATACATCGCGTCGGCTGATACCGGACCCATTTTGAAATAGCCGGGTGATACAGCCCTTACGGTGTAGTAAAAATACTTCGTTGTTGGTTCAGCACTGGTATACAAATTTATCCGGTCGTCGCGCATATCCATATAATCAGCATTTGCAGCATCTTTTATCCATGGATTACTTGGCGACTCGCGCAATCTGCTGTTCTCTATTTCAAAACCTGCAGGCAACATATCTGTAATGACCACATTGTCCACATACGTTCCCGTGCTGCCCGTCAACGCGATGCGCACTATGATCAGGTCGTTTTGTTTCACATTGTTCAGCGTGATACTTTGCCCGTATTTATTCAGGAATGTTTTTCTGACGCGCAGGAAATTATCTTCTTCTTTGTAAGATCCATCTGCTGTATTGCCGCTGGCTCTCCAGAAATAATACAAGGAGCCACTGCCTTTGGTGCGTATCTCAACATTTCCACTTAACAGAGTAGCATCCTCAATAAGGAGTTCCTTTCCGTTGAAAGTGCCTATCTCTTTATTATTCAAGAATACACTTGCGGTCACATTGCTGTCTTTTGTTTTCCGTGCTATCTTCCCGAATGCCAGAAACGCAAATACGCGTTCCTGCGTGTTTAGATAGCGCTGCTTTTTCATCATGGTGGACAACTGTTGCGAAAGGATGCCCACCTGCTGATTATCCGGATCGGTATCCAGCATACAATTCAGCGCAATGGCGCGGTCGCGGATAGGAGAGTAGAAGCTGCCTCCAAATACCTGCACACTTTCTTCTCCGCTGAATGTGGAGGGCAACAGATTCTGGAAATTCTTTTTATCACCGGCCAGATCATAGGCAAATGCCAGCAAATATTTGCCATCCAATGGAACAAGACTCATATTCGCTTTGTAGTAATTCATCACAGAAATATCTGCTTTTCCCGCCAAGGCAAGAACATATATGCTGTAGAACACCTCTTTCATGGCGACCTCACGGCTCTCTGTTGCATTATACCGGTAAACAAAAGTTTTCTTCTGCTTGAGCATACTGCGCATGTATCCAAAGGATTTATCGAGTACACTTTGATCCACTTCAAAACCCGCCTTTTTAGCTTCCAGCAGAAAATGCGCAGCGTAAATAGTTCCCCACCAACTTTCCGTGCCATATCCCGGCCAATACATCATGGCACCATTCGACATTTGCATGTTTTGCAGCATGTTGATGGCTTTCTGTACATTGCGGTCGGGTTCCAGATCCGGATGATCTTTTCCGTATAAGGATCTCACCATATCTCCATAATACAATTGCGGGAATGCGCCGGACGTGATCTGTTCCACACAACCGTGCGGATATTGGACCAAATAATCGAGATCGTCAGCGAATTGAATAAGCGGGGAGCGACTTACGGTCAAGCTTGCTTTTGACCCTTCTTTAATAAATCCCGCAGGCATGGCAACGGTTAATGATTCTCCACCTTTTATACTGCCACTGCCTGTTCTTTTTTGCAGTGATGCCGGTGGACGCACGGATATCTCATTGGATTCGGTAAATGTTTCTCCAAGGCCCTTAGCAGATACTGTCAATTTTGCAATGCCTGTATTTCCGGTAGCTACGATCTTAAACGCAACGGAGCCTTCTTCTTTAGCACCGGCTTTGAAACTGATATTCTCACTGCCGGCAATGCGAATAGGACCTTCCACTTTTAATGCAACCGAACCACTTGCTCCTTTGTCTGTTGTGTTCGCCAGAGTTACCGGAACGGTCACCGTATCACCCGGCGTCAAAAAACGCGGAAGCGATGTGGTTACTACGAACGGATCGGCCACGATCATATGGGATTCAGATGAACCGAATTTATCTCCTTTATAAGCGACCACCATCACGCGCAGATCGCCGGAGAAATGCGGTATATCAATAGTATAGGATGCATTTCCCGAACCATCGGTTTGCAGAATATCACTCCAGTAGGATATGAGTTTTACCCGGTTCGCGGTCATCGGATTGGTGCGGCCCTCCAGATCGAATCCATCACCACCGCTCAGCAGATTTTGGATATACAACTCCGGATATAGCTGGGCATACAGATCGTAAGAGAATACACCTAAAGCATGCGCCATATAGAAATACGCATAAGGATCGGGCGATGCATAATTCTTGATCTGTAATATGCCTTCATCCACCACGGCCAATGTGAATTGTGTATGCGGTTCTGTTTTTATTTTGATCGTTTGCTTGGTATCTGATCTGCTGTTCTTTGCATGCGTAACCTGCACGGATAATTTTTTATCCGGATCATCTACCTTCAGATTGATAATGCCATGTGCAACGGTAAGCGGTAAGCCGCTGTTATCTCCGGGCCTGAATAAAGTTGCTGTCACATAAATATTCGGCACATCTTCACTGTTCATCTTCAATTTCATGGAGGCAGTTTTATTATCCGTTTGCAGATAGTAATTGCTGAATACTTTATCGCGCTCGACCGTCACGAGTATTTTGCCATTAAAAGGAGCTGTAAATAATAGATTCGCCTCTTCTCCGGTAAGGTAGGCATCCTTGTCGGCAACAATATTTATGTTGCCTTCGGTGTTCACCTCAAAGGAATTACTTTGCGTACTTCCCCAACCATAAGCATAGAAATTTCTGCCCACATAAGCCGTGGCGCCCGGAATAAAAATGCGCACTTCGTAACTGCCGGATATTTTTGGTGTGTACGTGATCCTGGTGTTCTCACCACTGATGGTCATGGTTTTTTCCATCATGATCTTTTCTATGTGGTTGGAGCGGTAAGAATAATAACTGCCATGCTTTTCGATAACGGTCTCATATTCATGTTTGACCACCACAACATCTGCTTGCGCTCCGTTCACCACTTTATCCTGCATATCAACGGCAACGAAAGGAATAGTAACGGCGTGATCTGTTTTTCCGTAGTAATCAAAATCGCCAATGCCGAACAGGTGATCTTGTGTGTGCACCGTAAAATCCTGCACGGCATATACCGGTCTGCCCGATTCATCAAAAACGGTACTGAGTATCCTGCCATCTAAAATGCCGATATTCGTATATCCGGAACTGATGGAATACATTTGTTCAGCATCTCCTTGTTTATCTGTTTGTCCTGTCCCGTCCAGTGTAGAGAAATAATCGATGCCGGTTGTGAGATTGAAGGAATAACCGGGGAATTTTTTTGACGTGAACCAGCTTCGGTTCAGGGTCATGCTCGATTCCCAGTTGCGGTTGGATGCGGGTGTTCCATACAGGTTATCGGCATGTATGGAAAGTAAAACCGAATCACCCGGATAGAAAATCTTTTTTTGCAACTTACCGGAAACGCGAATGCGATCGGGCATGAATTCTTCCACACTGATATTTTTAGAAGCGATCAGTATGTCATTCGGAGAAAAAACCTGTACCGAATAGGTGCCGGTCACAGCGTTTGCGGGCAATTCAAAATCCGCTGAGCATGCGCCTTCCGCGTCCAAAGTTTTTTTAATGGATTTAAATATCTTACCCGAAGGTGCGATCACTTTTATTTTCATGGGCAGATTGGGAGGTGTTTCCCAGGCATAGGAGCGCACTACACAGGCGATATGCATGGTTTCTCCGGGCCGGTAGAGGTTGCGTTCCGCGTAGAGAAAGGCATCGAGATCGCTTTCATTCAAGCGCTTGCCGCCAACATCAAAACGAGAGGTGCTCACCTGTGTTTTGGAAAATGGCAGGAAATTGTAATCGGTTCCGCTTTTGGCTGTGATGAGGTTCACATCGAAATCCGGCAACGCCTCTTTTAGTCCGCTGAATTTTGCAATGCCATTCTTATCTGTGGTAGCTGTGAACAGTGTTTGATTGTTGCTGCTGATAAAGTTCACTTTGACGCCGCTGATCGGTGCAGCACTTTCTATGGAATTGGCAAATACAACAACCTCATCATCTGTCGCTTTGGCAATAAGCCCGATATCAGATACGGAAACGATCTGTGCATCGGTGAGCCATTGTTTTTCGGTAGAGGAAACTTTGATCACATAAAATCCGTCAAATCTTTCGAGTTTGTCCGGATAATCGATGTGCAATATACGGGCTCCATTTAGTTTTTCCAATTTAGCAGTTGTGTATGCTTTGGTATAAATAACACTGCCGTATAGATCGGTATTTACATCCTGATAGTCGAAATAATCCCAGTAGCCTTCTTCCTCATCATATGTATCATACCAGTTATACCGGAATCCATCGCGCATAAATCCCAATATATTATTCTCAAATATTTTAATGACCTCAACTTTTACCTCCGGAATATTGACGATCTGCACTGCAATATTCTTATTGCCTTTTCTGCCCAGATACATACCCTGGTCCTGCACAAAGGCAATGGATGGTTCCAATTCGCCAAAGGCAATATTTTGGGTATAGTCATCTTTCATCTTACCGCCTGCCACACCGTACAAACTATTGGAGAGCGTAATGGAATACGTTTCCCGTGCATCAAAGGCATCGCTTTTTATCACGAGACCGTTCATGGTTTTTTCGCACGTGAAATCAACACGTGGTGTTATCTGAATCTGTTTTTCCGGGTCGGGGTTTCCTATCTGTTGATTTGCAATTACCGTGATGGTTCCTTCCAATCCATTGTGTTCAGCAGTGATGTCTCTTATCTCGAGATCCGATACATTGGGTACTTCAGTTTTATAGGTCAGGTCTTTTTCCGTTTTCCAGATGCTGCCGGGTGAACCAACGCCTTTTTTGATGGTGAAGCTGAGTTTATCATTTGCCTGCTCCGTAGAAATTCCGAAGATCGCTATCTGCATACTTTTACCGGCGGAAGTGCTCAGGCATTTTATGGTGTGTTGCCCGTTTGCCGATTCGGCTCGGAAATGAGAACCCACGTCTTCAATGGCCATATTGGCAGTGAGATGCACATTCGCATTTAATACGATATCATTGCTCAGTTCATCTTTGCTCCAGAACATATCAGCCGATATGATCTGTAAATAGGGTGTATGGAAAGAAATAGGATCAGCTTTAACCGGCAGGTCATCGGTAGCATAGGTATAGATGGCGTCCGTAAGTTTAACGGTATATTTCTCGCTTTCCGAGAATCCTTTTGAGGGACTGAAAATGATCTTATCGCTGGATGCTATCTGAAAGCGACCCGCAACCGGAGGATCGAAAGTGAGGAGTGGTTCGGCCACCCATTTGTTGAATAGGGTGTCGTTGAACACATGTTTGTTCAGATTGAATTCCAGATTTTGCAGCGGATCGATCTCTTCATCAAAGTTTGTGGAAGAGATTGCGATGTGGTTCCTGTCTACGCTGCATCCATAGAAAAAGAGCATGCTGCACAGGGCAATAAAGAAGGTTTTCTTCATATCAAAGTGTGTTGGAAGGAAGGAAATCGGATGTTTTTCAATAACGTTAAGATATTGGGATAATTGTATTTTTCAAAGTAGAATTAATAACTGCCAAAAGCCGGTAATTACATGGATTTTCCGTCCGCCGGGAATGTGACATCTGTCTGTAGCCGCCGCCAAAAAAAATGCTACCATTATTTGGCAGATTGCCAAAAGCATGTTAAACTTATAGCGTCTTACCAAATATTATTATTAATCTAAAATATTACTACTATGGTGATAACATTTGATGAACTGCGACACATCAAAGACACACTGCCACACGGCAGCATGGAACGTATAGCCCATGAGTTGGACCTTGATGTGGATTCTGTGCGCAATTACTTTGGTGCAGAGCACTTTGAGGCGCCGGACAAAATTGCTGACGTGCATTTTGAAAAAGGACTTGGTGGGGGTGTTGTCAGACTGGAAGACACCGCAATTCTGGATTGTGCCATGCGCATATTGGAAGAAGCGCAAAGCACCCAGAGCATGAACTGATTCTTTTCATACTTGAATGACAGGCCCTGCTCAGGTTTATATCTGACAGGGCTTCGTTTTTTTAAGAAAGTGTTGATTACGAGCGATTTATAACGCTCAGCTGTAATTATACAACGGCTTCGCGGACAAGGTCTGCGGCTTCGCGCAGCAAAATAGCACTGCGCACCTGCAAACCACTCTCATCGATCATCTTCTTGGCTTCTTCGGCATTGGTACCTTGCAGGCGCACAATGATGGGCACTTCAATATTCCCAATATTCTTATAAGCGTCGATAATACCCTGTGCCACGCGGTCGCAGCGCACGATACCCCCGAAGATGTTCACCAATATGGCTTTTACTGCGGGGTCTTTGAGAATGATCTTAAAAGCTATTTCCACGCGTTTGGCATCGGCCGTTCCGCCCACATCGAGGAAGTTGGCAGGGTTGCCGCCGCTTTGCTTAATGATATCCATGGTCGCCATGGCCAATCCCGCTCCGTTCACCATACAGCCCACGTTTCCGTCGAGTTTCACAAAATTGAGTCCCGCCTCGCCGGCTTCCACCTCTGTGGGATCTTCCTCAGTGATATCGCGCATTGCCTGAATGTCGGGATGGCGGAAAAGCGCATTATTGTCGACCACGCACTTGCGGCTCCACCGCAAGAATTTTATCGTCAGAGGTTTTGAGCACCGGATTGATCTCAAGTAAGCTGCAATCATTACCTGTGTAAGCAGCATATAAGGAGGTCACGAATTTCACCATCTCCTTGAAGGCATTTCCGCTGAGGCCCAGTCCGAAAGCGATGCGGCGCGCCTGGAAAGGCATCAGCCCTATGCTTGGATCCACCCATTCTTTATGCAATTTATCCGGTGTTTTCTCCGCAACTTCTTCTATATCCATGCCACCTTCCGTGGAGTAGATGATCACATTTTTACCCTTTTCGCGATCGAGGAGGATACTCATATAAAACTCTTTGGTTTCCGATGCTCCGGGATAATACACGTCCTGAGCTACCAGCATCTTGTGCACTTTTTTGCCTTTGACTCCTCTGTCAGTTACCAGGGTTGCTCCGAGTATCTGAGAAGATTTTTCATACACTTCATCCAGGTTTTTAGCCACTTTAACGCCTCCTGCTTTACCGCGTCCTCCCGCATTGATCTGCGCTTTGACCACCCAGATGTGGGTTCCTGTTTCCGGCTTGCAGCTGGCGGGCCGCTTCTACTGCTTTCTCCGGGGTATCTACCGGCACACCTTCCTGTATGCGGACACCGTATCTTTGATCAATTCCTCTTCCCTGATATTCGTGAACGTTCACCGCTTTTTATTTGGTCCGCAAATATAGGGCTTAAGCAGGAGGCTGGGAAGTGGGAACCATATGTGCGCGCATGAAACAGCCTTCTTTACTTTCAGGTTCCTGTCATATATTTGACAACCTTAACGTTGTGTGTATAATACCGCGATTTCCTTTGTATCGTTTAGCAAGTAATGAAAAAGGAATTCTAATAATCGTCTTGTTCCTGAGTATAGAATGAGACAGCCAATCCGAAAACAGAGCGCGCTTGCGACGCAGCAGCATTTCAATAGTATGCAACCGGCGGCGATTAATCCAGCAAGAGCATGTGCGCACCGATGCGGCAATGCAGGTAGATCCGGAAATAGCCAAAATGATTGTCAAACGGTGGGCATAGGAAGAATTACTGGCAGGTCGTTACGGAAATGTTCACCTGAAGGAGATATCCGTTCATTCGATACTTTTTTCAGGATGGTATCATCCATATATTGCGCGGTATAGTTCAGGGTTGCACGCGGATATCTTCCATGATACTTTCCAACCCTCTGCGCAACCGATATGCGATCGAACAACACGCAAGGCCAATAATGCTCCGTCTATATAAGGTTTTGTCGATCTATCGTGACGTGCCGGATCTTCAACCGCTCTGTACCGGTGCCAAAAATGATCTCACAACTATTGAATCCGGGAAGGCGGACACTGTGCACATGTGTGCTTTTCACAACGGCGCCCGGCTTTCAGGAATACCTATGATAGCATCTTTTGTTTTTTTCTTCCCTGACCGCATAATTTGCCATGCGCTTCGCCAATTCACGGTGCGGTTCCGCTTGGCGCATCCGGCTTCCCTTCGTATGCATATTCTATGATCTCCCAATCGGGGAGATATTCAGGCAAGTGCAGCGAACTGCATCATCAGGGCCGCTGTGATTGAGAAATTCTGGGCACAAATTACACCCACACCGGCTTTTTTAGACTCCTCAATTTCGGTAAGATCTTCCTCTGTGAGTCCGCTTGTTCCGATGACCACATGTGTTTTTTCCTGTCGCTATCTCGTTAGCATTGTGCTTTGACGATCTCTGCGCTGGTAAAATCGATCAGCACATCCGGTTTGATTTTAAAGCGAACACCACATCGTCGTATATCGGTCCGTTGACACCCGTGATACCCAATGCTTCTTCCAGGCTGCGGTTGTTATAATTTCTCGCAATGGCACTCACAACCTGCATATCGTCGATTCGGCGATAGCCTGCACCAAATGCTTTCCCATTTTGCTCCTGTGGTGCCGCCACATATTTTGATCTTCATATTATGCATATTCACATACACAACTAAGATATATACAATTCTCCAATGGTGATACATTGTTGCTGACATGGATCACCCGGATCGCAGAGCCACTGTTTAATTTCTCTATTTTGCGTGCGAAACACTGGTAAAGTTATGAAGACAAAAAGAGTTGCCGACAGTCTGACCACACCTTTACCGAGATCGTTAAGTCTGAAGATACAGAATCCCATGCAGAATCTGATGGGAGGAAATTTATTGAAATGGATGGATATAGCCTGCGGGATCTGTGGTGAGAAACATGCGAACAGGATCGTCGTGACAGCTGCAGTGGACAATGTTTCCTTTTCACGCCCTGTCAAGATAGGTGATATCGTGACCATACAGGCACAAGTAACCAGAGCATTTAATTCGAGTATGGAAATATTTGTAGAGGTGTTAAAGAAAATTTCCGGAAAAAATAAAATGTAATGAAGCGTACTATACCTTCGTCGCATTGGATGACGATGGAAGGCCGGTAGAAGTACCGCAGGTAGAAACGATCAATGAAGAACAGGAGCGCAGGTATAATAGTGCCTTGCGCCGCCGTGAATTGCGACTGATCCTTTCCGGCCGCATGAAACCGGAAGATGCAAAAGAATTGAAAGCTATCTTTTTGACGGAAGGGTAGGGATGCAGGAGCAGGAGCAGTGGCAGGAGCAGTCGCAGTCGCAGTATGACATCAGTTTAAGAATTCATAAATAAAACAGACCTAACCAATAACCCCTAACCCCTAACCCATAGCCCATAGCTCCTAACTCCTATCCATAAGTGGACCCCGATAATTATGGATGATCACCAATGAGGAAGGACAAAGTCGCAGTCACAGTCGCAGCATGACATAAGTTTGAGTACTCATAAATAAAACAGCCCTAACCCCTAACTCCTAACCCCTAACCATCAACATCCCCCATAAAAAAAAGCCCCGCAATAACAGGGCTTTCTTATTTCTTGACCGAAGGGATCAATATGGTTTATTCTTTTTCTCTTTCGTTTCCGTTTGTTTGAAGTCTTCTTCACTTACGGCATCCTTCTTGCCTAAATAGGTCCACACGATGGCATTGCTGAATTTGTCGAACACCTTGTTCATCTCTTCCAGTTTCGTGTTGTTCACTTCGTCGGTGATCTTATCCAGACTTTCCCAACCGCCTGCCAGTTCAGCAGCGCCGAGGGCGTCGGCCTGATTTGCAGTTGTTTCGAGCGTAAGGTAATAGTTGGTGAGGAATTCCTGTTTTTTATCTGTCAGTTCTTCTTCGCTGAACCCTTCTTTTTTGATCTTATTCAATTCATCTACCATCACCTGCATACTTTGTTTAGGATCGGTAGTGGAAATATAGATCACACCATACGGATTGCTGGTGGCTGCTCCTGCATAAAATGCAGCCGGAGCGTAAGATAAACTGCGTTTGGTGCGCAATTCAGTAAAATATCTGTCGCCGAGAATAGAAATCCCGATGCGGTATGCAATTCCTTCCTGCGTATTTGCGAAAGGGGCTGTCATGATACCACGGATATAATTTGTGGCGATATCGCGATCCTCAACATACGTTTTGGGTTGCGTGATAACGGTGCGTGCTTCCATGGAACTTGCTGTTCCATAAGGAAGTGCTGCAAGGGTTGCTTTCACTTTATTGGTGATGTCTTCTTCTGTTACGTTTCCAACAACGACAAGGAAAATGCGTTTTTTCCCTATGGTCTTCTTATAATAATTCTTGACATCCTCCAAAGTGATCTTTTGCAAGGACTCCGGAGTTCCGGAAGGTTGCTTTGCGTAATCTTTATTTTCAAATGCTACCTGCCTGGATAACATGCTGAGATAAGCATCCGGATTGATGTTTTGCTGTGCATTTGCTACAAGTTGCTGTTGCAAATAAAGTCATTCATTGGCATCAAAAAGCCGGGTGCAACATAATTCGCGAACAAATTCCAGACTGATCCCAGAACAGTTTGATGCAGGTCATACTCACGAACCGTAGTCGAGGTTGTGTTCGAACCGAAAGTAGTTCCGATCTGTTCAGCGGCGGTTTTGAACGAGTTATCCATGCTGGTAGTTCCTCCATCCACCATCAGGTGTCGAAGGTCATTTCTTCCACAATTTGCAGGTCTAGGATAATTGGCGTACTGCCTTCAACGAATAAACGCACGCTGATCACATCTTTGGGCACATATTTATGGATGACCTTAATGCTGTCCACAGTGAACTCTTGGTGTCTTGTGCCTGCACAGAATAAAGCCTGTGCCGATAACCAGTGTAAGTAAGATATATTTTTAAGGGTACGCATGGTAAATGCTTTTTCGATGAATTTATTCAGTTGGGAAACCCATAATGCTTCGAAAAATGACTAAACTTTTCATGGCCGGGCTCAATAATAAGCCGTTCACATGCGGTTTATCTGCGATATATGTGCGCACATAACGCGCAATATCTTCTCTTGTCACCTGCTGGAGGTTGTTCACATAATTGGTGCATAATCACGGAAGCAGAAGCCCACCAATAGGTTACTGTATGGATATAATTGCTGGTGCTTTCTTTACCATAAGCATCAATAATGCAGGCAAGTAAATTTTTACTTGTTGTCAATTGCTCATCGGTAAAGTAATTCGGATCTGTCCATTGCTTTACATTTTCCCACAATACATTCCAGGCTTCCTGCACTTTCATTGGATTGGGAACGAGAACGATCTGTATCGGCCCTGTATATTTACAGGTTTGGTAGCTCACGTTCACCTGGTAGGCAAGTCCGCTTTCCACCAGATCTTTTTGCAACTTGCAATTTGCCTGTTGTAAAATGTAGCTGAATACATCGGCAGCATAAGTGGCTTTCAGATCATTGCGGGTATCCGGTCCATGGAAACCGATGATGAAGATCGGCACTTGCGCATTGTCGTTTATCGTAACGAAATTGGTAACTCCCTGCAGCGGTTGCATTTCGGGAATGGGCCATTTTGCAAAAGGATCGAAATCGGCAGGCTGCCAGTCGCCAAAGATCGCTGCAACACGTTTGAACACATCTTCGTGATCCACATCACCGGCAATGGCCAGCAATGCATTATTCGGATAATAATATTTGGCTTGTATCGTGCGCATTTTTTCAGGGGTACAGCTCAGGATCACATCGTGTAACCCGATGGGATTCTTCCTGTAATAATTGTCTTTCCACATGTATCGATTCATATCATCGAAGAGAAAGAATACCGGATTGGATTCATTGCGTTGGAATTCACCGTCGACCACCGGATTTTCATTCTTCATTTCCTGTTCCAGAAAAAGCGGATAGCGGATCGCTGAATTCATGAAGGTCAGGCCTTCCTGTAGTTTTTCATTGCTCAGGGTTACAAAGTAGTTCACCCGTTCATTGCTCGTTGTTCCGTTGAATACGATACCCAGTTCCTGTATCCTTTTCAAAAAACCTTCCTGGGAGGGTATGTCTTTGTTGGCTTTGAAAAACATGTGTTCATACATGTGTGATAGTCCGTTAAACGCGCTATCCTCGGTATAAGAGCCGTTTTTTACTACGATCTCGATGGTAGCCAGCGGAACGGTCTTGTCTTCAATGACCAACATCTGAAGACCATTGGGCAAGGTCTTCATGAAAAAGTTGGATGGCAGATTGCTCTGAGCGAATCCCCGGAATACGGCAAAAGCCAATAGCAGGGAACATATCAGGGTTTTTTTCATATATCCTTTCATTTATATTAAGATGGTTGTAAAAATAGGCCAAAGAGACCATTTGCCGCTGCAGCGATGTGGTTAAACTATGTTAACCATCAATAGGAGAGTGTAAAATGTTGCTTTTCTCTGAAGGAATGGTCCACATATACAATGCCCTTAAAGAAGAGGTCCAGGGTGCAGGTAGTTTTGGGATGTGCACAGATGGTGTTCCAGGCTCCCTCCATGTCTTTACTCCAATGGATATCATCAAAAACAAAGAGCGTCTGTTCATGTGTATAAGGCAGTATGGCTTCAAAATAGGAGAGTGTGGGCTCTTTTCGATGGTTTCCGTCAATAAAGGCCAGATCCACAGTGCCTAGTTGTTGTAAGGCAACAGGAAGGGTTTCCAAAAATTCACCTGTGATACAGCGGATATTGCTCACTCCGGACCGTTCGAAGTTTTGTTCTGCAACCTGTGCGATCGCGGTGCTTCCTTCCAGGGTGATCACGTGTGCATGTTCTGCCGCTTTGGCGAGGTAAAGGGTGCTAATTCCCAGAGAGGTTCCCATTTCAAGAATGCGTGCAGGTTGCATTTGATCTACCAGATAGAAGAGTAGTCGTCCGAATTTTGGGGTGATCAAGGTATTGCGCGCAATGGAGCGAATACTTCTTGTGTCGGCGTGCAGAACGCGCGAACCTGCACCGAAATCTGTTACATGTACCGTGCGTTTATCGGCGAGTAGTGCGTGGCGCAACTGTTCAATTTCATCGAATGCATAAAAATGCCGGGAGTCTTCGAGTATGTCATGGATAAAAGTGTAGACATGCGGCGAATGAACATCATATGCAGTGCCGGCACGCATGCGGTAACGCATATATCGCAGCACCATATGTAACATGTTCATGGTGCGAAGATAAAGCCAATAAACCTTACGTGGTTACAGAATTTGTGACATAACAAAACGGCAGGGTTTTACACATGCAAATGTGTCAGTGCCGATATATTACGGTATACCGCTATCCGGCTGTCTTTTTTTGTAGATACTTCGGCTCGCGGGCGTTAAGTGTTATTTTTCCGATTCTTGAAAACAGCCGTATATTCGTGTGACAATCGACCGAAAAGTATGAAAAAGAAATTGACATTGCTGCTTCTGGGGCTTACTGCCATGGTAACCACTCAGGCTCAGATGGGGATGCACATAGGGTTCCACGGGCAATTCAACAGTATTTGGATCATCAACCAGAATAGTTACACTTTCTCCAAAATGGATTATGATTACAAATACGGTGCATTGGGTGGGATCGCTTTGGGTTACAATTATGAGCAAAATTTTGGTGTGCAGGTAGAGTTGAATTTTGCCTTTATGGGCCAGGATTACTCCGATATCATCCGCGATTTCAGCAATGCGGTGAATCCGGATAATCCGAATCAGGTTTATCCCGTTCTTACTTATCGCACCGTTGATCTCACCTATTTACAATTGCCTATCATGTTCAAATATATGGAAGGTGAAAAGAAAGATGCGATCAAGTACCATATGCTGGGCGGTATCCAATTTTCAGCCTTGCTGGGTGCCGATCAGAATTATTCTGCAGATATCAATGATAACGAACAGATAGTTCAGATACCGCAGTCTGCTGCACCGCAAAGCGGAGTTCCTGCTTTTGCAAATGCCGGTGGTATCATCGCGGAAACAGACTATTTTAAAAAGTTGGATGTAGGTGTGATATTCGACATCGGTGTAGATATGTATGTGAATGATAAGACCTATTTCACAGCTGCATTGCGCGGACATTATGGTTTGTTGGATATCAATGCGAACGATACACGCGATTTAAATCCGGCAAAAGGGGAAAATATTTATCGCTCTTCCCACAACGCATTTGTCGGGATCAATATTGGCTTACATTTCCTCCTGCCTGATGTAGTTATTGGCGGTAGTAAATAATCACTCATAGCAAAAAGATATGAACCCTGTTAATGGGTTTTTTTGTAGGGGGAGGGTTAGTGGTTAGGGGTTAAGAGTTAAGAGTTAGGAGTTAGGGGTTAGGGGCTGTAATAATATTGAGAGTGTATAACAGAATGTATTTATCATGCGTGGTCAGGGGCTGTAAAGGTTATTTAAGGGAAAGATTTTAAATTAGATGATACTGTGATTTGGGAAATAGCTATGGGCTATGGGCTATGGGCTATGATGGGATCTCATAAAGGTGATGATACACCCTTTAGATTCAGTGCTGATTGGTCAGGATCTGAGTTTTTTATGCGTATTTAAACGTAGAAGAAACCGTGATTTGGGAATTAGCTATGGGCTTGGGCTATGGGCTACTGGCTATGGGCTATGATGGGATCTCAAAGGTAGATGATACCCTTTAGATTCAGTGCTGATTGGTCAGATCTGAGTTTTTTATGCGTATTTAAACGTAGAAGAAACCGATTTGGGAATTAGCTATGGGCTTAGGCTATGGGCTACTGGCTATGGGCTATGGGCTATGGGCTATGGGCTATGGGCTACGGGCTAAGGGCTATGATGGGATCTCAAAGGTAGATGATACCCTTTAGATTCAGTGCTGATTGGTCAGGTCTGAGTTTTTTATATACTTAAACTTAGAAGAAACTGTCCGCCGGTAGGATAAACTACGACTGTCCGCCAGCTGGCGGATGACTGCGACTTTGTCAGCTTGTCAATGGTCATTTGTCATTGATGGCCATCGGACATTTCATCGATTATTCACCATTCACTATTCACCCAGTGAGGTCCTGCGGACATTCACTATTCACTACTTATCATTCACCCTTTCAGTCACGAACCAATTCATTCCACAGAACATCATCAGGCGGGTCGGCGGTAATAGTGAGTGGTTCTTTTTTGACAGGGTGTGTGCAAGTGATCTCTTCGGGCATGCAGGTGAATGGAACCATCGGGATTGCTTGCAAATCCATATTTCAGATCGCCCCGTATCGGACAACCCATGGCAGCGAGTTGAGCGCGGATCTGATGATGCAAGGCCGGTTTCCAGGCGTATCTCCAGCGCGAAATAATTATTCAAGCTGCACAGGATGCGATAATGCAGAACGGCTTCCTTCGCACCGGCAGTTTTTGCATCCACCGGAAAACTCTTATTCTGTTTTGCATTTTTGCGCAGATAATGGGACTGTTAATGGGAAGTTTCCGGAGGTGCTTTCGGACGATGGCCCAGTATGTTTTTTGAAATCGCGCGTTTGAATATCGGCACTCATCCGCTCGGCAGCTTTACTTGTTTTTGCAAATAATAATACGCCGCTTACGGGCCTGTCTATCCGGTGTGGTAATAAAGCGACGCAAACATTTCCTGCTTTTGATATTTTTTCTTTTATATATGCGGCGACAATATCTACCAGGGGTGTGTTACCGGTTTTATCACCCTGGGATATATCGCCGGGGCGCTTATTCACAGCGATCAGGTGATTGTCTTCAAATAATATCTGCAGGGAGGTATCCATATTCACATGTTCAGCAGTAGATCACGCATTTTTTTAGGCAGACTTTGTACTACCAAGGCATAGCTTTTGTCGATCATTTGCAAGATCAATCTATCGGGGATGCTGCCGTCTATATAAACAGTATTCCAATGAACCTTGGACATATGATATCCGGGTATCACGGCAGGATATTTTTCGCGCAATGCAAGTGCTTCATCGGGATCGCATTTCAGATTGACGCTGAATTCGGCGGCATCCAGCCCTGTGAGGGCGAACATTTTCCCCATCACTTTAAATACAAGTGTGCTTTCGTCAAAAGGAAATTCTTCTGTCACGCCTTTTTTTAAGAGGCAATATTCCCGAAAACTTTCTGTGTTCAACATAGTATATACCGGATCTGTTTACCTTTGCTGCATGCGCTTTCCAACCTATACAAAGGTAATGGTAATCAGCCTTTTACTCCTTTCCTGTTCTGAACGAGGTCATGTAAGCGATACTTCCGATCTGTATACCATTCCATCGGATTATACCAAACAAGTTCTGGCGTATCGCAGCGAAGTCGAAAAGGAATTTAAAAGTGCCGATTCACCTTTGCCGGATAGTTTGGCCGCTTCCTTCAGTGGCCTGCACTATTTTGATATCGATACAAATTACAGGGTGGTTGCCAAAGTAGAACATATTACTGATGGTAAGATATTTCGGATAGAGGCCAGTGGCAACATAGCCGACTTGTTTCAAAAGGTGGCCGTATTACATTTTTCTCTTGGTGGTATGGAACAGGAATTACATGTATATATGAATGTCATCATGCAGGATAAAGGCGAAGATTATTTCTTTATCCCATTCCGGGACGCTACGAATGGCAATGAAACTTATGTCGCAGGACGATATCTGGACATGGAAGTTCTGGAAGGAGATGCGGTGGTGCTGGACTTCAATTATTGTTATCAACCCTACTGCGCATATAATCATACCTATTCCTGTCCTATCCCGCCTATGGAAAATACGCTCACTGTTCCGGTAAGAGCAGGGGAGCGCATGTAATTGTCCGTTTTGCGCAAACAATCTAGTAAAGTATTTTGTACATTAGCCGCAATGCAAAAATTTCTGCCCATTTTCCCGTTGGCGATGGTGGCTTTTCCCGGAGAGAAACTCAATCTGCATGTTTTTGAACCGCGATATAAGCAATTGATCAGAGAATGTATCCGCGATGATAAGCATTTTGGTATTCCCGTAGTGCATAAGAAAGAGATCCAGGAGTATGGGACCGAAATGCGTATTCAGAAAATACAGCAGGAGTATGATAATGGTGAAATGGATATTACAGTGGAAGGAGTACAGGTGTTTCGAGTCCTGGACATCATTAACGAGGTGCCGGATAAGCTGTATAGTGGAGCTGTTGTGTCCATGGTGAGTAATATCATGGATAAACACAATCGATTATTCGCTGAATTGCGTCTGCTTACCGATCGCCTGTTTACTTTGCTCGACATCCGCGATACTATTGAGAAAAAAGATTTCGTATTACAGTCTTTTTCCATTGGACATTACGTCGGCTTTGAGTTGGAAGATGAGTTGGAGTTGCTGCGGCATCCCCGTGAGTCTACCCGGCAGAAGATCATCGTGGAACATATCAAAAAAATTCTGCCCAACGTAGAGCAATATGCCGAGATCAGGGAGAAAGCCCGGATGAACGGTTCTTTCCGTTTGCTCAAGCCACCCGATGGATTATAAAGCATAAAAAAAGGGGCCCTTTACGAGCCCCTTCGGGTATTGTATAATCGTGACTAATGTAATATCAATTATCTGCTTGCAGTTGCTGCAGGAAATATGGTGCGTTTATTTCCTTTATAATCTACCGCCTCTACCATGGTGATATCATCGGTAAGTCGTACAAATATAGCATTTTGACTTAAATAGCCACTGCCTTTATAGCATTCCATTTTTGCTACACTGCCATCTTTGCGTGTGATCAATGCGTATGCATCTGTAGAAGCAAGTGCAAGTGTTTTCACGTTGGTGGTCAGTGCAAAGGATTTCATTTTGCCATTGCTGTTGGCACACAGATATTCCGGTTGTTGATTTTTGCCGGTAAGGATACATGCAAGTCCTTTCGCATCCGCATCATTTTTAAATCCACTTACAAAACTGCGCACCGGTGTGAAGGTGCCGTCGCCTTTTCCGAGCAGCAGGAGACCTGTGCCGGCATCGTGACGGGTGGTTTCAATTTCTGTGTTGTAGAAATTCCCATGCATAAGGATATCCGCGTGTCCATCGCCATTGAAGTCGTCAACAACAAATCCGAACATGGTGGAGATCTGTGCAATGTTCGGCAGATATTTCATCGTGAACTTGCCATTGCCTTCATTCATCAGAACGCTTGAGTGGAATACATACGCATCGCGATGTATCGCTTTATCTAATTTATCGCCAAAGATCTCCTGCACGGTTGATTTACCATAAGAATCCCAGGTGGGGAATTTGGTATCAATATCGGGGATCTGCTCGATCATTCGTTCGCGCGTTTTAACCGGATAGAGGAAATCATGTGTGAACGGATAATTGTTATCATGCTGATAATAGGCAAGGATGAAGTCTTCAGATCCATTATCATCAAAGTCGGCCAGGTAGCCTTCCAGCGGGAGGGCATGTCCGTCAACTACCGATACCGTATTCTTATACCTTCTGTTGGTTCCGAAATTGCCAACCACATAATCCATATCACCATCATTATCCAGATCGGCTCCGGCTATGCTTTGCCACCATCCGGTTTGTTTTGCCAGGCCGGTGCTTTCCGTAACGTTGGTGAATTTGCCACCATTGTTTTGGAGGAAAGTGACAGGCATCCAGTCACCGGTGAGGATGATATCCTGTTTGCCATCATTATTGAAATCGGTCCAAACAGCGGATGTCACCATACCGATATTATTCAGCATGGGGGCAACCTGATCGGTCACATCGGTAAAGGTGCCGTTATTGTTTTGCAGGATATAACTGCTGGTAGGCGCGAGATATTTGCCTGGAACCTGGCGACCGCCTACAAACAGGTCCATATCGCCATCGCCATCATAATCTGCGGCGGTTACTGTGCTGCTGCTGGTAAATGTTTTCGGCAGAGCATCTGCTTTATAGGTGAATCCGCCTTTGCCATCATTCATATATAAGCGATCGGCATAACGCTGGTCCTGATCTGCAAACTCATTGGAGCCGGAAGCTACATACAGATCGGGTGCACCGTCGCCATTGGCGTCGAAGAATAATACACCCATGTCTTCACTGTTCAGACCATTGGATGCATCCTGTTTCCAACCCGAATCTTTGAATTTGCCATCGGCAGTTTGCATGTACAAAGCACCGGATTGTTCGGATGCGCCGCCGATATAGAAGTCCTGCATGCCATCTCCATTCACATCGGCAACGGCGATACCGGGGCCGAGGGTGCTCATTTTATGCGGCAACAGGAATTCGCGCAGGAAGTCATCGTAATTGGTTTCTTTATGTTCGAAATCGGCACCTGATGTGGCAGAAACATTGGTGAACGTAGCTGCCATCATTTCATGCTTGTCGAATTGTGTGGATTTAGAAGCGTTGGCATGATCTAAAACTACAACCTGGTTCACAGCAACATCGCGCAGTACTTGTTTTGTTCCGTCCAGCCACTCCACTTCCACCATGTCGATCTTATCGGCTTTACCCAAACCGAAGTGACAATCATTTTGTACCGTGGTGATATACCCGCGGGAAGCAGTATGCTGAATGTATTGTTCCTGGCCATTGCAATAAATGCGCACTTTCGTTCCTAAACCGCCGCTGTTCTTCGCATATCCTTTGAAATGGAAATCTATCCAGTTATTACCTGCATGAAGTTTTTCACTGTTGTTGCGATAGATCCAGGGTGTTTCATTTACGTTGCTGATCACTATATCGAGGTCGCCGTCATTGTCAAAGTCGGCTGCACCACCACCGTAAGTAATGGAAGGATAGTAGATGCCCCATTCATCGCGCATATCGGAGAAAGTGAGGTCGCCGTTGTTTTTGAAAATGTAGTTCGGGTGGTTCAACACATAGGTGGGCAATTCTTTGCGCACTTCATAATAGACAGTACTATCTTCAATACGAACTGCACGACGCAGTTTATGATATGTTTCCGATTCGTCTACGTGGAAATCGCGCAAGAAGCCATTGCCAATGAAAAGATCTTTCCAGCCATCGTTGTCAAAATCTGCAAAGAAAGATGTCCAGCTCCAGTCAGTTGAACTGATACCCGCAGTACGGGAGATCTCACTGAATGTTCCGTCGCCATTGTTCAACTGCAGGGAGTTTGAACGATTCTGATAACCGTAACCGGCATTTATCAAAATGCGCATCACTTCCACCTGACTGGAAAGCATGAAGGTCTTATACGTATAATTATCTTCCATGTCCATATCAACCACGAGCATATCCAGGAAACCATCGTTATTGAAGTCGGAGATATCCGAACCCATCGAGTTGATGGATGTCTTTTTGGTAGCGATCAGAGATTCATCGCGGAAAGTGCCGTCGCCATTATTTACATATATGTAATCATACATGGCGTAGTCGTTCGCAACGAATACATCGAGGTAACCATCATCATTGATGTCGCCAACAGTAGCACTTAAACCGTAACCGTGGTTGTTGATGCCCACTTTAAGATGGGATTCTGTCCAGGTTCCGTCGCCATTGTTGATGAAAAATTTATTACTGAGGTTTTTGCCCTGTTCGATCTTTTGAAAATATTTCGTTTTGTTTTTGTCGATGAAGTCGACCGGATGTGTAACGAGATAACAATCCAGGTCGCCGTCATTGTCATAATCGAAGAAATTCGCATGCGTGCTGTAGCTGTCTTTTGCCATCAGTCCGTTAGCATTATCTGCCAATACAAAGGTTGCATCTCCATTGTTCAACCACAATTGGTTCACGCGTTTTTCCGGATCGTCCCAGCGGCTCATACAGATATAGATGTCGAGGTCGCCATCGCCATCCACGTCTACCATACTGGAGCCGTATGGCCAGTCCCATTCGCCTTTCACGATACCGGAAGGACCTGAATAATCTTCAAATTTCAGATCTCCTTTATTCAGGAAGAGACGGCAGGGGACAAGGTTGCCCACGAAAAAGATATCCTGCAGTCCGTCATTATTCACGTCGCCAACACAAACACCTCCACCGTTGTAGATATAGGAATATCTCCACCAGTTCACTTCATAATTCTCTGTAAGGTCATTCACGAAGGTGAGGCCTGTAGATTTGCCGGTTAATATGTCAAATAATTTATCGGAATTTCCATCCAATTGAACTTCACGCGCTTTCTGTGCTACAACTGATCCGCGTGTGTCCTGATCTCCTCCGGAAAATAATTTGCAAGATGCAAGGAATATACTTGCAAGAGCAACAGTGAGGATTGTGATTTTCATTCTCATATTCGTTGGTTTTAAAGTATTATCTAGCCTGTGTGAGTACTCCATTGTTATTTAATATCTCGCGTCCATTTCCATTGCTGTCGTAAACCATGACACTGGTCATTTGATCAGTAAGGATGATGGATCTGCTGTTTTGACTTAAATAGCTGCTGCCGTTGCTGAATTCCTGACGGCGTTTTTTGCCGTCCGCGTAGGTGATGATAGCATAGGCATCATTGGGTTCCAGTTTGCGCACCGAATGCACATCCTGCAACAGGAATGCCGACATTTTATCATTGCTGTTTGACAGCAATAAAGCAGGGCGTTTATCATTGCCGATGTTGATCACGGCAAGCGCTTTTGCATTCAGTGGTGAATAGAATCCGGAAAGACGTGCCGGCATGGCTGTAAAGGTTCCGTTGCCATTTCCGAGCAGCACATTGCCGATACCTGCATCCTGCACGTTTGTTTCAATTTCTGTTTCATACCAGTTGCCATGGCAAACAATATCGAGATTGCCATCGTTGTTCACGTCCATCGGAACGATACCAAAAGTGGATGAAATCTGCGCATCATTCGGCAGTTTATGTATAGCAAATTTATTGTTGCCCAGATTTTCGATATACGAAGAGTAAAAGGTATAAGCCTTGTAATGCAATTTGGAATTTTCCAGACGTTTGCGGCCAAAGAAATCCCAAACTTCTGCGCGGCCATAGCTATCCCAGTTCGGGAATATCGTTTCGATATCCTTCATTTGTTCTATCATACGTTCGCGGGTCTTCTCCGGATATAATTTATCTTTTTGCCAGTATGCCATGATAATATCGTGTGTGCCGTTATTATCATAGTCATCATAAAATAATTCGATAGGTTTATCTTTCGGCCTGTATTTCAGATTTATTCCGAAGTTACCTGCCACATAATCGATATCACCGTCATTATCAAAATCGCCGGCACTCAAACTGTTCCACCATCCTGTTGATTCTTCCAGGCCGGCTTCTTTTGTTACATTGACGAATTTGCCGCCTTTGTTTTGGAAGATAGTGATCGGCATCCATTCACCGGTGATGATCAGATCGTAGTTGCCATCGTTGTTATAATCTGTCCACAATCCGGCCGACACCATGCCGATCTTTTCGAGTTCCGGGGCAACGGAATTTGTGATATCCGTAAATACGCCTTTGTTGTTTTGTAAGATCCAACTCTTGGTGGGGTAGGGGTAGTCACCGGGGATCATTCGTCCGCCAACAAACAGATCCAGGTCGCCGTCTTTATCTATGTCTTGTGCGGCAACGCAGGAATTGCTGGAGATCATTTTTGGTAATGCATCTTTATTCCAGGTGAAATTCCCTTTGCCATTGTTGGTATATAATCTGTCTTGCAAATTGTTATCATCTTTCGGGAAGTCGCTGCCACCACTCACAACATACAGATCGAGGTCGCCGTCACCATCTGCATCGAAAAATAATGCACCCTGGTCTTCGGAATTCTGATCGCCGTTGTTTGCATTATATCCGCCACGTGTAAATGTGCCATCTGCTTGTTGCAGATACACTGCACCGCTTTGGCCTTTTGCACCGCCTACAAAGAAGTCGTCCAATTTATCACCATTCACATCACCAACGGCAAGGCCCGGGCCGAGGTTGCTGAGTTCGTGCGGGATGAGGAATTCACGATCGAAATCATCGAATTCATTTTCCGTGTGTTTGTAGTCGATATGCAGTTTATCGGTAACGTTCGCAAATAATTGCACACCCGCAGCAGTGGTGGATTTAGGCGGAACAACTGCATCAGCATGTTTTACGGTGATCACCTGATTGCCCGCAACATTCGTCAACACATTTTCTTTTCCATCCAACCAATGCACTACTACTTTATCTGCAGATGTATTATCGCCGAGTCCGAAATGTGCAAAAGGTTCTGAGCAACTCAGGTAACCTTTAACCCGTTCCATTTGCACATATTGTGTTTTGTCGCCATTGGTCACATATACCTTGGCGCCCAATCCATCGGGATTTTCTTTTACACCTTCCAGTTTAACGCGCAGATAGTGGTTGCTGCTCATTTTCGTGTCGTTGTTGCGTTCAATGAATGCTTCCATGTTCGCATTATTGATCACAAGATCGAGGTCGCCGTCATTATCCAGATCGGCATAAGCGGCACCATAAGATGTACTTGGGAAATACAAACCCCATGATTCGCGCACATCATCAAAAGTGAGGTCACCTTTATTGTGGAACATGGCATTCGGCCACATCAACACAGAGTTTTCGGGAATTTGCTTGCGCAATTCATAGTAGTCGCTGGAATCCGACAAGCGATTTGCGCGTGTTAATTTGATATACACTTCCATGATGTCCATGTGGCTGTCTTTGAGGAAGCCGTTGGCAACATAGAGATCTTTGTATCCGTCGTTATCATAATCAGCAAACAGAGGGCTCCAGCTCCAACCGGTAGTACTCACACCGGAGAAGTTCGCCACCTCTGAAAATTTGCCGAAACCATTATTCAATTGCAGTGCATTCCTTCCGTATTGTTGCAGATATCCGCCATTGACCAATGTGCGGAGGAATGTTTGTTTGTTGGACTGCATAAAAGTTTTAGAACCGTAGTTGCCTTCTATGTCCATATCCACGGTCATCATATCCAGCAGACCATCATTATTAAAGTCGGCGATATCAGTACCCATACCATAGTAAGAGGTTTTGGTCAGTACATCGCGGCTGCTTTCTTTAAATGTTCCATCTCCCTGATTCAGATATGTATAATCGTGCATGATATAATCATTACCAACGAACACGTCCATCCAGCCATCGTTGTTGATGTCGCCCGCTGTAACGGAAAGACCAAAACCATGGTTGTTGATGCCCACTTCTTTATGGCATTCCACATATTTACCATTATCGTTGCGATAGAAATGATTACTGGTATTGATACCTTCCTCAATTTTCTGATAATTCTTTTGTTTGTTTTTGTCTTTGAAGTCGGTAGGGTGTGTAACCAGATACAGATCCAGGTCGCCGTCATTATCTGCATCGAAGAAGTTTGCATGTGTGGAATAACTGTCGTCATCGAGTCCGTATTCCGCAGCGCGTTCCGTGAAGGTGTTGTCACCGTTGTTCACGTATAACACATTGCGTCTTTTCTCAGCGTCCTCATAGCGCGCACGACAAACATAAATATCCAGGAAACCGTCGCAGTTGATATCCACAAAGGTGACCCCGGTGCTCCAGCCCGGTTTGCCATTGATGCCGGAAGAAGCGGTGATATCCTCAAAATGCATATCGCCTTTGTTGAGGTAGATACGATCGGGAACCACATTTCCGCAGAAATACAGGTCTTCCAATCCATCATTATTGATATCGCCTACACCTACACCGCCGCCGTTATAGGAATAGCCGTAGCGGTAATAGTTGAGGTCAAAGGTTTCAATAAGTTCATTGTTGAAAGTGATACCGGTTGTTTTACTCGTCAGGATGTCGAACATTTTACCGGATTCTCCGTCGGTTTGCACGATCTTGGCGTTATCAATATTTTCGGTGAATTTCCAATCGTTGAGATATTCCTTGCTGTTTTTATTGGAAGAACAGCCGGTAACCAACAATACAGTACACACGAATACGGAAAAGGGCGTCAAAAATCTCATTCTAATTCTGGTTTAAGTGGGCAAAGGTACCCTGTTAAAAAGGCTTAAAAGTACCCGCTCTGTAAATGTTTTGTTAACGAATTAAACGTAGTGTAAATTCACTATTTTTGCAGCTTGTCAAGTTCAAAACACACCCTTAAACTCTAACCTAAAATAAAACCTTTGATTATGAAAATCAAGTATTTAGCTTTTGTTTTATTGGCAGGTATTGCGATCGCAACAGGAAGTTGTTCCAAGTCTTCGGGCGGGGATAATCCACTGTTTTCTGATAAGTCAAAATCTTCCAGTGATGAGAGCGCAGTTTTCCTTACCGAATGGTGGGATGCACTCTTCAATTTTGTGGCCACGGAAAGGCTGTCACCTCCGGATGCTTCCCGTATGTTCGCATACATTTCTGTAGGTATCTATGAGGCACAGATATGTGGTACTCAGCAGTATGTTACCCTTGAGGGCCAGCTCAATGATCTGAAGGATCTGCCGAGACCCGACAAATCCAAGGAGTATGACTGGCAAACCTGCGTTACAGAAACCATTTATCTGGTGCAGGATGGTATGCTTTCCCGCTACTTCCCGGCAGGGGTTTCCACGCTCAACAAATTGTATGACAAGCAGATCGATGATCGCATGCAAGCCGGTATCGCGCAGGAAGTGATCGATCGCAGCAAAGAATATGGTAAAGAATTGGCCGATGCTATCCTCGAGTGGAGTGAAAACGACCACTATGTGGAAACGCGCTACAAACAGTATAAATCACCCACACGCGAAGGCCATCCGGAGCGTTGGGAGCCTACAGACTTCAACCAGACAGCATTAGAGCCTTTCTGGGGTGAGTTGCGTCCTTTCGGTATCAAATCATCTACACAATGTGATATTGACAATGTGCCTACTTACACAGGCCCGAAGGATACAACCGGCTCTGTATACAAACAGGCAATGGAAGTGTATAATGTGGACCGCACACTCACAGAAGCACAAAGAACAGTGGCTCAGTACTGGGCTGATGATCCGGGTGAAACTTGTACTCCTCCCGGTCACTGGATGGGTATTTTGGGCAACTTCGTGAAATCGGAAGACATGCGCCTCGACCGTGCTGCTGAATTGTATGCACTCGTTGGTATCTCTATGGCCGATGCCTGTATAACTATGTGGGAGACAAAATACCGCACAAATTTGGTGCGCCCTAAAACCGTTATCGCAGAAGCAATCGAACCCGGTTGGGAGCCTTATGTGGAAACACCGCCATTCCCGGGTTATACTTCAGGTCACTCCGGCTTCAGCCAGGCTGCTGCTACGGTAATGACCCGGTTGATCGGCGATAACCTGCCTTTCATTGACAGCTCACACGTGAACATCGGTTTGCTGCCCCGCCAGTTCAAATCCTTCCAGGATGCTGCCGCAGAAGCTGCATTTAGCCGTATGTGGGGTGGTATCCACTACACTTGCGAGATCGAAGACGGTAAAGAGCAAGGTCGTTGTTGTGCAAATTATATTCTGGACAACATCGTTACCATGCCCAGCAGGGGTAAATCCAGCGGCAAAGAAACCGCATATGTAAAGCATGAAGAATAATCACTCTGTAAACATCTAACAGCATGAAAAATATTTTAAAAGTTATTTTGCTCGCTATCTGCATCGGAGCTGTATCGTACAGCGCAGATGCGCAGGTGGTGATGAAGGAATTCCTTTCCGAGAACCATACCGGTAAGATAGAAAAGTCCTTCAATAACGGAGGCAAACCTCTGTATTACAAATTCGAATACGTAAGCACAGATGATATGCGCATTTATTACAAATTGTATTTGTATAAAGATGCCGCGATGAAAACTCCCTGGGAGAGCTTCAATGTGTTGATGCGCAACCTCAACTGGCAGTATTATGTTGACATTACCATGCCTAAGGATGGTGCAGACAAAGTAGCCGCATTGATCTTTAAAAAAGACCTTCGCTGGAGCCGCGTAAAATACACTCCGCACGAAGGTTGCAGTCGTCTTGCCATACCGGAATATGAAAGGTATACCATTGGCGACCGCACAGGTACTCCGAAGGAACTCTATGACGGGTTGCTGCAGGATTTTCTGACGCAGCTCGACAAGAACGTCGACTTCAGCTGCTATGCAGGAGCTATGGCTAAATAATTGATTTTCATAACTTGAAAAAGCGTTCCGGAATTCCGGGACGCTTTTTTTATGGAGTAAGCTTAAACGTATCTTTACCACATGCGCTACACTATCGTTGCTAAAACATTACAAGGGCTGGAAAATGTCCTTGCACAGGAACTGCAGGAATTTGGGGCAGAAAATGTTCGGATCCTTAAGCGCGCAGTATCCTGCAACGGTGAACTCGGATTATTATATGCGGCCAACATACATGTGCGCACCGCATTAAAGATCCTGGTTGAATTGCATAGTTTTCATGCAAAGAATGAATCGGAATTATACAAGGGCATTCGCGCTATTGCGTGGGATGATATTTTAGATAATGATACCACCTTTGCCATAGACAGCACGGTGTATTCCAAATATTTCACCCATACACAATACCCGGCTCTGAAAATGAAGGATGCTATCGCGGATGGATTCCGAGAGAGTACCGGCAAACGCCCGAGTGTGGATCGGGAAGATCCTGATGTGCGGTTTAATTTACATATCAGCGATGACCTGGTAACAGTCTCATTAGACAGTTCGGGAAGTTCGCTGCATAAACGCGGATACAGGACCGGAAATCACCCCGCACCGATCAGCGAAGTGCTTGCGGCCGGAATGCTCTATTTATCGGGTTGGACTCCTGCAACACCTTTGCGCGATCCGATGTGCGGCAGTGGCACCATTCCGATAGAGGCGGCACTAATGGCAACACATACTGCTCCGGGATTATTGCGCAAACATTTCGGATTTCAGCGTTGGAAAAATTATGATCAAAGCTTGTTCCGCAGTTTAATGGTAGATGCGGCAGCTGCGGTCAAGGAAATACCGGTGCAAATAGTCGGGTCAGATAAAGATGCACGGTTTGTGGAGATGGCAAAGAGACATGCGGCACAGGCCGGCATGGAAAAATATATACAGTTCTCTGTAGCGCGATTTGAAGATACGCATGCTGAAGGGGAGTTATTGATCATGAATCCGCCATATGGGGAACGGATGCGGGAGACGGAAATAACCGAACTGAGCAAACAGATAGGCGATGTATTGAAGCAGAATTATCCGGGATGCAGTGCATGGGTATTCTCCGGTAACCCGCAGGCAGCAAAATTCATCGGCTTAAAACCGTCGGCAAAAATTCCCATGAAGAACGGACCACTCGACAGTGTGTTTCTGCGATTTGACATTCGCTCGGGTAAATACTATCCACGTAAGGAATAAAAAAACCACCCCGAAATAAGGGTGGTTCTCCTTTTCTAATGCATACTTGTCACACTATTTAAATCTCGAGATAATATCTTCCAGGACCGGCTTTTTCAATGTGAATGTTGCGCGTGAGCTCATGTAACCGTTGTGGTAAATCTTAACGGTATATGTTCCTGCATGAAATTCTTCTTCCTGTTCCCAATACATGCAATGACTTTCTACATCACCACCGTCGTATTTCAGGGTAACTGCTTTTGAATACAGGTTGTCGCCCGGTTTTTCTTTATTGACAAATTCACCGGATTTATTTTCAGTATTGTATAAAGTTTTGCCATTCGGCCCGATGATCTTCACATAAAAAGTTTGTTCCTGTCCGGCTGAAAGCCTGTTGGGGAGCAGGTCGAAGCAGATCTTCAAACGATCGGTATGCTTTGCATTCTGTCCGTCGGAATCATTGCCGTTATTCTTTTTGCGCACACCGGTGATGGTAATATCTTTAGAGAGGATAAAGCCGCCGATGTCGAGAATGCTGTCCCGCTCATAGGTCAACTCTTCAGAACGTTTTACTTCATTTTCGTATGCTATTTGCAATGCTTCATAATCTTCCTGCAGTGCGAGGAATTTTGCGTTCAATTCTTCCAGTTGTGCCTGATACTGACTGCAATCCACTTCCATGCTGGCCACTTCTTCTTTCACTTCATCCAGTTTCTTCTCATTTTTTGAGCTGTTCCCGTTGTAGAAATTGCAGGTGCGCAAAAGGGTAGTGATCTCATTTTTCCGGGATTCGAGTTCTGCCTCCAGAGAAGCGATCAGTGAATCTTTTTCATTGAAATCGCCTTTCTGATCTTCCAGTTCGCGTTTCGCTTCCTCGTATTGCGCTTGTAACTGGCCGTAGAGGATGCTGGCCTCCTCAATCTGTTGGGCACTTTTTTCTCTGTCTTCTTTACTGCGATAGGTGTTGTAAAAAAGCCAGCCATTCAGGCCCAACAGCAGGAAAATGAGTATGAGTAATAACCCTCTTCCTCTTTTTTCGGAGTTCTTTTCTTCATTCATACTTGAACCGGGTCAGGGATTTTCCATACGGGAACCACTCCGTATGGCCCTATGACCATAACAAACCTCGCTTTTGCATATAGGAATAGCGAAAAATGTAATGCACATGATCAGCCGTAAATGGCTGTTGTACAAGCATCTGCATACATATCCACAGGGTAGAAGAAATGGAACACTAAAGCTGAAAGTACCGCCCTGTAAGGATTAGAGGCGATCCGGTTATACACAGCGCAGTCTTATCAACCCTTTGTGTACACAAATTACACCAAATGTTAGCATGCTGTGGATAGCTGTTTATAAGCTACTCGGTACCGCTCGGTACAAGGGTTTTGCAGTCTATTGAAAAATCGGTTTCAGTCTGTTTGTTTGCCAGTCGTCCCATGCATGCGCAGCATAATAATCATCAATGATCTTCTTGAATTTCGGTTCTTTTCTGAATTGTATCAATGCATTTCGCGCAGGAGATGCAAGTCGGTTATTTGTTGAACAGGCAGCATCCAACAAATTTGCTGCCACCTGTGCATCGCAGTAATTGAGATTTTGCAGTCCGCTCATCGCAGCTATGCGTGTTCGGAATTCATAACCGGCACTGCTGAAGGATGTCAACTCGTTGATATATTTTTCCGGATGGTCCTGGCAGGCTAAAACCAGCCAGGTAATGCGGATGTTATTGTTTGCTCCTTTTTTCCTTTCCGTGCGTTGTAAATACACATCTTTTTTATCCGGTTGCAATTGTGTCAGTCGATACAATGCGAGTTCAGCATTCACATAATTCGGATCATCGAGCATGGCCTCCAGATCTTTTTGCAATGGCTTGGGGATAGCTTGAATGTTGGCCAGCACGGCGCGCCGGACACGGGGATCACTGTCGAGCAATGCGGCTTTCAGCAGAGCTATGCTTTTTTTATCGGTTTCTGCGGCCAGCTGACTGATGATCTCTGCGCGTATGCCGAAGAAAGATTCTTTATAGTATAATGCGATCAGATCATCGCGCTTTGATTCAATAGCCGTATTGGTCATGGCCTCTATAGCGTCATACCTATCCATCAGCATGGGCGCATTAAATGCCTGATAGCGCAGTTCCCGGTAGGATTTATCAAAATGCACACGCGAGAATACCATGGTGCCCGGATCAAATAATACAAAGGCAACTTTATCTCCAATGGTATTTTTCAGCACGATGTCGAAGGTGTCCATCGCTATGCGCACCAGTGTATCACTGAACATACCATTCTCATAGTGTACTTGCAGATGCACCGGCATATCAAAAGCATCGCCCTGCTGCGTTTGCAAAATATGCATGTGCACGGCGAGAGCATCATCAATAGTATAGGAAACCTGATACACCGGATAACCGGCATGGTACACCCATTCTTCAAAGAACCAATGCATGTTCACACCCAGGCTGCGCATACATTGCATTTCCAGATCATGTGATTCCACATTCCCATAGGGATGCGCATGCAGATAATCGTTAATGACAAGGCGGAAAGCAGCATCGCCGAGTACATAACGCATCATATCCAGAACGTAACTGCCCTTCTGATAAATTCTTTGCGATCCGGCCTTTGCGTGTGCCATGGGATAATTATTCTTGTCCTCCAGATCAAAAGCTGCCAGCATTTCATCCCGGCGCATCCACGCATACACATCATCACCTTCCAGGTATTTGCGGAAGAGTTTTGCATAATACGTGGCAAAACTTTCCTGTAACCATTGATGGCTGTTGCTCCAGGCAGTGACATAATCTCCGAACCACTGATGTGTTAATTCATGTGCATTGATCGGATAATAATCCTTATCCGTGCGCGTATTTGCATCCTGATAAAAATAATCGCTGTAGATCGTTGCAGTGGTGTTCTCCATTGCGCCGTATAGAAATTCCTGCACGGGAACATTCGCATAGGTTTCCCAGGGATATGCAAAGCCCGTTTCTGTTTCCAGAAAGTCCATTACTTCAGCGGTGTAGCTGTAGGTGTTCATTGCATAATCATGCGTTCCGGGATAATAATATTGCGTTGTAGTGATGCCATTCTTGCTGCGGAATTGCAAGGTGTCATATTTTCCGATGGCGATCATGATCAGATAGGTGGCCATGGGATGTAACATACTGTAATCCCATGTGATAGTATTATCTGTATTTGTTGTTTTATTGATCAGCTTTCCATTGCTGACAACGGTGTATTGCGCATCGAAGGTGATGTGTGTGCTTGTCATTAATTTATCATTGGGTGTATCATAACAGGGTATCCAGAAGCGGTTGTCGGTTCCCTGTCCCTGGGTCCAGATCTGTTTTCGTATTACGGTGGGATCCGTTTCACTATCCGTGTTTGCAACATGCCAGCCATTGAAGTAAATTCCTTTTTTTGGATATGCAGAGTAATCGATGTCCAAAGTATATTCTTGTTCTCTGATCAACGGCGGGTCAAAGTAAATAGTAATTCCCGCACTGTCGGTGTGAAAACGCGTTGCGCTTCCGTTGAGCTGTATTTTTTCTATCAGTATACCGGGGCCATCCAGAAATACAGAATCTGCTTGCACGGCAAGTGGCGATAGGGTATAGGTCACATGTCCGAAAACAGCACCATCCTCAGGGGCAAAACGCACCTGCAGGTCCATGGTATGAAAATCCATATTGTGTTCACGGATAACACTTTCAGCATCGGCAACATAACATATTTCTTCCTTTTGCGCATAGGAGGCAGCACAAATCATCAATAAGGAAACAGCAAATAAATATTTATGCATGGCAGGTCTTTATACCGGTAAAAATAGGGAGACTGCGCAGAGGTGCAAAATTGGATCTACGCTTTAACGAATCGATAGGGAGATACATGCTCCGGTAATGGAGTGCCCTGCAAGATATGATCGCATATTCTCTCCGCATAAAATGGAGCAAGCGATGCGCCTTTGGTGCCCAATCCATTCAAGATATACATTGTATTATGCTGTTTATGCACTCCCACGACCGGCATACGGTCGCGCATCGATGGTCTGATCGCCGCCAAATGGCTTTCTATGGTGTAGGGCAGATCCGTAATACTGCGTATGCCATCTTCCAAAAATTTTCCGGATGCTGCTGTAACTGATGTGTCCATATCGTCCCAGGTATTTGTTGCGCCTACCCACCAAAGATCCTTCCGCACCGGAATCAACACAACACCCTTTTGCAAAATATATGTTGTATCTAATCCGGGGATACGCGCATGCAAACACTCACCTTTTGCAGGTTTAAATGCAAGTTCCGGGAAATAGGGATTCTGTTTACCGTGAATACCTTCACAAAAGATCAGATTTTTGTATTCCCTATCCTGATAACACCAGTGATCTTTTTCCGCCGGCAGTTCATCATAAGAAATATTTTTTTGCAGAATATGCGCGGGGAATACATGTTGAAAGCCTTCTATAAGCGCTTCAGTATCTACACGCAATGCGTTTTTTATTCGAATACCTCCCAGGGGAGCAAGTGCTTGCGGGAAGGTGTCTGCCATGTCCTGTATTTCTTCTGTGTAATCTTGTATACCCGGTTGGTATGTTGCTTTCTCCCAGTGGTTTTTTGATTCTTCCGTAAATAATCGCAAAATAGTATGGGGATAGATCAAAGGTTTGTTGAACAATGTCTCCATCCCTTTATATGCGCGTATGGAAGTTGAAAGCAGTGCATCCATATTCCATTGCAATGAAAATTTGCGTCCGGTAACCGGATTGATCAATCCGGCTGCAATCGCGGTGGAAGATCTTTTATTAAAAGTATCCGCAATATCGAAGGAAAGCCCATGCACATGTGCCTGCCAGGCCATATTGATGCCCGCAAAACCGCCTCCAATAATGAGCAAATCTTTCACAAGGGGAAAAATACATCAGAATTTATTCGCGCGCAGCATTTCGCGTTTGCCTTTAGCTCCGGGCAACCGCTCGGTGGTAAAGCCCGCTGCCTGCATGGCACGCCGAACCGCACCTTTAGCACAATAGGTCACCAATGCGGATTCATGCGTCATTGCTGCATATAATTTTTCAAATACTTCCTGCGTCCAAAGTTCCGGTTGTATATCCGGAGAAAATGCATCCAGGAACACCAGATCATA
>JAWKLB010000012.1:0-81005 GCA_041392955.1 Chitinophagales bacterium
GGTTACAGTAACATCATCCGTATAGGATGTTCCATCGCATAAAGTTTGTATGACGGTATATGTCTCTGTGAATTCGGGTGAAACATCAACCGTTGGGCCTGTGCCTATCAGTGTGCCATCCTCATCGTACCATTCTACAATACTGGTATACCAGCGCCAGCTTTCATTGGTCGCCTCCCAGTTGGTGGCATTGCGTCCGGCAACCGCAAATCCGATCGTTCCATCGGCATTTTGCAATCCCTGCACACTCTGGCTTACATCCCAGGTGTCGCATACATCCACATCGGTCAGGTGATTTTCTACAAAGTTTGTTGTTTCGTGTAAAACGATCTGGAAAGTTCCGAGGAATCCCGTGCATAAAAACAGCGGAACACCATCATATGTAACTACCAATCGCCGGTTCGGTGCAACACCAATTGTTTCACGTTTCACACAATTGGTGCAAAGGCCTGTATGCCAATCGGTCCATGGGCCGAAAATGGCAGCTTTCGGAACATTCGCAGCGTTATCGGGAATAGGACCGTCGGGCGTCCAGTTCACATCCATTCCACCTGTTGGGTTGACGAAGCTGATCCAGCCGTTGGAACACACGTAGAATTGCGTGTATTCTTCCCCAAAAAAGCAAAAGGTGAATCCGATGTCAAAAGGACCGGCATGCGTATCATCCACCATAGTGATATCCGTTCCGCCTATGGGTTCCGGCGCATAGGGTATCTCCGTGTAGGTGTAACAGTCGCCGCAATAGTCGACCAATGTGGAACCCAAAGTGACAGTTTCACCCGGACAAATAGATGTATCCGGGTAGGCCGTTATCTGTGCTTTGGCGGAAAAGCTCAGGAGGAGACTGAGGATGGAAAGAGTGTATAATTTCTTCATTGGCAGGGTATTATAAATGGTCCTAAAATGAGGTATTAAAGTTATGAAAAAATTTATGTCTTTTATTTAGAGCAGTTCACGAAAAAATGTGACATGGAGACAAATGTTAAATGCTTTTTCCGTGTAACATTTGCTGCTACATTTGCGTTTATCTCAGAATTAATTGTGTGTATATGACGATGCTTGAATATTGTAAGATGATCCTCCAGAAAGTAAGTTTCGATCCTTCCTTGTTTCGAATGGAATTACATAAAGCGCTTAAGGAATTACTCGCCGAGGAAGTGCAGGAATTAAAGCAATGGTGTGTGCGCACATTCGGGATCACGTATTGTTTGCACGCCGACCCGCAATTCTCTCTGAGCGCTTAGCGCAGCTCCCAGGTAATTTCATTTTCCCAGTTCGCCCGCAGCGTTTGTTCTTGCGGAAAATATAGGATCATTTCCGGTTGCGTTTTGGTTTTCAGATCTCCTGATGTCCATTTTTTATTGCCATCGGTATCTACTGTTGCACGCATGGTATATTTACCGGGCAGCAAATAGGGAATGCGTAAGGTATAGGTGCTGTCCGCATTTTTGAAAGAAGCGGCATCTATATATTCGCTGTGATCAAATACCAGTGCATCTGCATGCAATTCAAATAATATTCCGCTGCCATAGGTATTTTTTATTTGCAGTATCAGCGTTCCATAATCTTCCGCATTTCTTGTTTTGAAATATGCGTGCAGCGAATCACTGCGCAGGCCGAATAGATCGGTCGCAGCTCCGCGGTCAATATGCAAGGTATATATGTTCGCAGGTTTTGCAGGATAGGGAATATGCAGAATGCGTGCGTCGGTGCTATCTATATATGGGATGCAGGGAATGGTATCCAGACTGTCGACCGTCAGATGAAAAGCAGCAGCTTTTATTGCGACGATCGGATGCTCATTCCTGAGTATGATCTCGCGGTTTAGATCGAAAATACTGTAAGGCGCTGCATTATTACTTTTACCCGGTGCAGGAATGTTGCTGATAAAAGGAAAATATTTTTTTTGCAACACCGTGTCTTCAGGGAAAGATTTTAATTCTATTTCTTTTTGCAGTACTGTGGTATCATAACGGATAGTGAATGTATGGGAAGTTACGGTCTTGTCGGGGTTGAAATAATAAACCGTATCGCCGATAGCATTATATATAAATGTTTGACCTGTGCTGTCGGGGCCGGTATAGATAATGCCCACATCTGTGGCGGGTTTGCTGAATACCAGTTTACTTGTGCCGTAGCCGGGAGACTTTGTCTCCGTTAGATTCTGCGCAGCTTTATTTTCAGAGAATAAGCGCAGGCTTGCTCCGCTTACATTATTTACTACTTGCAGTAAGGTATCGGAAAAAGCAATGCTTTCGTTGGGCAGATCGTAATAGTAATTGAAGTTTTTATCTTCTACCGCATATAAGCCATATTTTCCTTCTTTGATATTGCGTATGAGAAAATTGCCATTCTTATCTGTCTTTGCAAAATAATATGGTCGCGATGTGGTAAACGAGCTGTCTGTCGGATCGAGATATAAAAGCACATAAGTATCAGCACTCGGCTTACCGCTTTGCACAACGCGCACGGTTCCGCTTACCTGTATGGAATCCAACACGGCTCCTGTTGAAAATACATATGTAAAATTATTTAATATATTTCCCTCGTGTGTGTCTTTTATCGCCTGACCAAAATTTATCGTATAGGTTGTTTCTTCTTTTAATGCGCCGGGTATGGTTATGGTTACTTTTTTTCCCTTGAGTGTATAATTGGGATTTTCATCGAGCGGCGGACTGATACTTATCTGATTGAATGCGTCATTTAATTGAATGAATTCATCGAAGGTTATTTCTATTTTTTTCGCGGAGAAAAATGTGCTGTTCGTATCCGGAACAAAAGCGATCGCAACAGGCGGTGTAGTATCCTTATCTCCTCCGCTTGGTGTTACCTGATTTGCACAGGAATAGAAAATAATAAGTGGAAATAAAAAAAGGAGATAAAATGCATTTGCTTTTTTCATGCGCAGGATCATCTTCCCATGTAGATCATCAGTACAGAAATATCCGATGGCGATACGCCGCTGATCCGGCTTGCCTGACCGAGTGTTTTCGGGCGAATGCGTTGTAATTTTTCTCTGGCTTCTGATGATAAAGAATGCAGTGTTGTATAATTGATACTTTCGTGTAAAGGTATATGTTCGAGGCGCTGCATTTTATCAACGATCTCTTTTTCTTTTTCTATATAGCCGGCATATTTTATACCTATTTCTGCCTGTTCTAAAAACGCACCCGGATAAGCAGATAATATTTTGTCTGTTTCTTCCTGCAGACCGGTAATGTTTTGTATGGAAATATGTGGACGGCTCAGTAGTGCAGCGAGCTTCGTTTTTTGTTTCAGAGCTGCCGAACCGGTTTCTTCCAGCATGTTATTGGCTTCCTCCGGTGAAATACTTTGTGCTTTTAAAAAGGCAATGATTTCTTCCGTTGCTTTTATTTTTTCCCGGACCTGCTGCAATCTCTCTGCACTTGCCAGTCCAATGGAATGGGAGAGAGGGGTCAGGCGGATATCTGCATTGTCCTGTCTGAGCAATACGCGATATTCGGCCCGGGAGGTAAACATGCGGTAGGGTTCTTCTGTCCCTTTATGTATCAGATCATCAATGAGGACACCTATATATCCTTCGCTTCTTCCCAGGGTGAAGACGGGCTTTTCCGCAACTGCCAGGTGGGCGTTAATTCCGGCCATAAGTCCTTGACAAGCAGCCTCTTCGTAACCTGTTGTGCCGTTTATCTGACCTGCAAAAAAGAGGTTTTTCACCAATTTCGTTTCCAGGCTGTTCTGCAGTTGTATGGGTGGAAAGTAGTCGTATTCAATGGCATAACCCGGGCGGAACATCTTTACATTTTCAAAGCCCGCCATTCTTTTCAATGCGTCATATTGCACGTCTTCGGGCAGGCTGGTAGAAAATCCGTTGATATACACCTCTACGGTATCCCATCCCTCGGGCTCAACAAATATCTGATGGCGGTCTTTCCCGGCGAAGCGGTCTATCTTGTCTTCTATGGACGGACAATAGCGCGGACCCGGGCCTTTGATCCTCCCGCTGAACATAGGCGATTTGTCGAATCCCTTGCGCAGGGCATCATGGACATCCTGAGAAGTATAGGTAACGAAGCAACTTCTTTGTTTTTGCAGGCGGGGAGTATCTGTATAACTGAATTTTCCTGGAATCTCATCACCGGGTTGTTCTTCCATTTTTGAGTAATCCAGGCTGCGGCCATCCACACGCGGGGGTGTCCCGGTCTTCATGCGCCCGCTTTCAAAGCCCAGATCTATGAGTTGTTCCGTTATTCCGGTCGCCTGGCGTTCTGCCATCCGGCCTCCACCGAACTGTTTCTCGCCAATATGTATAAGGCCGTTCAGAAAGGTGCCGTTGGTCAGTACCACCGCCTTTCCGCGGATCTCCATACCCATGGAGGTGCGCACACCCACCACTCTCTTATCCTTGAGCAACAAGGCGCTCACCATATCTTGCCAAAAATCTACATTCGGTGTTTGTTCCAGCATTTTGCGCCATTCTGCCGCGAACAACATGCGGTCGCTTTGCGCCCGCGGACTCCACATGGCGGGCCCTTTGGATCGGTTCAGCATCCGGAATTGGATCATGGTCTTGTCGGTCACGATCCCGGAATATCCACCCAAAGCATCTATTTCCCGCACGATCTGCCCTTTTGCCACACCACCCATGGCGGGGTTGCAGGACATCTGTGCTATGGTTTGCATATTCATAGTGATCAGCATGACAGAGCTGCCCATATTGGCGGCAGCTGCAGCAGCTTCACACCCGGCATGGCCGGCACCTACTACTATGACATCATACGACTTGAACATGCGCGTGCAAAGGTAAGGGATTTGGACGCTAAAAGGTTCTGTTGCTTTGTTTCACGTGAAACCGGGGTTAGGGAGATTTGCATGGATGTTCCACGTGGAACATGGCTGGCAGTATAAAAGAACTGTTCCACGTGGAACAATCTATACTGCTTGCAGAGAGGAAATAAAGGTATCAATATCGCCTATGCCCTTATCCGTAGCGTAGGGGTAGAGGAAAAGGGCGAAATTCCGGAGATATTTTCGCATCACAGCCTCATCGTCGAGGTCGGAGAAACTGATCTGGGCCTCGGACAACCAAAAGCGATTGTGTAGAGCGAAAATGTTCACAAGCAGATCTTTTTGTCGCATTCCCTCTGTATTCAGATAGCCGTTCTTATGCAATAAACTGAGCACTTTATCTATGGAATTATAGCGTCTATCCTGCAATCCGCGATACATTTCGGCGGCTCTCTGATTCCAGCGCATGATATGTACAAAGCTGAGCAGCAGGCACTTATAATATAGTTGGTTCTGATATTGTTGTTGTAAGCGCTGCAAAAAGGCAAGCATACCGGGCGTGTTTTCATACAGGATCAAATGCTCATTGCGTTTGCGCAATCCGTCGATAAGTGCCATTACCAGATCGTCCTTGGTAGGAAAGTAATACGTGATGTTTCCCACCCGCATATTCAGGTCTTTGGCAATTTCGCGCAGCCCTACATACTCAATTGCCTTTTCGTTGAACATTTCCAGCGCTCGCTGCAAAATTTTTTCTTTAGTATCTATCATATTAGGACAATGTCCAAAAATAATTTATTTTTGGTCCAAAACAAAGCTATGACATACAAGTATCCTTTCAGTATTGAAAATCCTGCCGGTGAGCGGATACTTTTTCACGGTATTGAACATGACCCCAAAGGCGATAAGGTGATACTCGAGGGGTTTGCAGAACCCAATTGCGGACCACCCATGCATGTCCATTTTAAGCAAGATGAAGGATTTACCATTGTGTCGGGCAAAATGGGATACCAATTGCAGGGACAGGAACCGGTATATTTAGAAGCAGGTGCCAGTATGGTTTTTTCACGTGGAACGCCGCACCGGTTTTGGAATGCAGGAAACGAAACATTGCATCTAAAAGGGTTTGTGCAGCCGGCGAACAACCTGGTATTTTTTCTGGATACCTTATATGCCGCACAAAGAATTTCCGGCAAAGAACAACCCGAAGCGTTTACCGCAGCCTTTTTACTGACAAGATATAAAAGTGAATTCGATATGCTCGATGTACCGAAATTCGTTCGCAGGGTGATCATACCGCTGACGTATTTTATCGGAAGGATCAGCGGCAAATATGCGAAGTATAAAAATGCGCCGGCGGCAGTGAAATAAAAAATGTCGTTTACATAAACATTCAACTATTCATACATCCCGTCAATATGAGTTTAAAAACTGAAGAAAAACATTTTCCGGTCCTGATCACCATATGTTTTGCCATGCAATTTATTTTAGGCGCTGTAGGGCAGGCCTTCACACAAGGTTCTTTTTTACAAGCACTAACCTGGCAGGTCAGCGGTTTATTTTTTATTTCCGGAACTTCCTTATATGCTGCAAAATTGCATACCGATAAATGGCATATCGCTTCGGCCGGATTTATTTTATTATCGATTGGTCAGGGCATCATGTTCGTCACGCCCGACCCCGGCGTTACGGAAGAAGCACAGGGATTAGCAGCATCCGCATTTATGGCATTTCTTCCCGGAATGCTATTTATCTGTTACTATTCCGGATTCCCCAAATGGCTGCGGATATGGGGTGTGTTGAGTATGATACCTTTTTTGATCGCAATGATAAAAATAGACAGCAAGACATACGTAGCCGAAACAGATGAATGGCTTATTGCGGCCGGCTTTGTGAGTATGAACCTGGTGTCACTGGGCTGGAGCTATTTTGTTTTGCGGCCATATCACCACGTTGCAGTACAAGAAAGTGAGTAATTAGCGGGACCGCAGCTCAGATGCTGCTCAGCATTTCTATGGATGCATCTTCTGCCGCGCGCATATTTTTTATTTCAGCGTCACTTTTATCGTTAAATCCTATGAGATGCAAAACACCGTGTATCATCACACGCTGTAATTCTCTTTCAAAATCAACAGAAAATGTTTCTGCATTTTCGCGCACGCGATCTATGCTGATAAATATATCACCGGAAATATGATATCCTTCATTGTAATTAAAAGTAATGATATCGGTGAGCGAATCTTTTTTCAGATATTCTGTATGCAGTTCAGATAAATACATATCACTGCAAAAAATAAAATGGATATTTCCGGGTACACAGTGATGCGATAAAATGATGCGCTCTATCCAAAGCCGCAACCTGTTTTCTTCGCGGAGTGCGAATGCAATTTCGTGCGGTGTAAAAGAAACGATAGCATTCACAGGCGAAAGCGAATTTCCACATTAGAACCATCATTGGAAAATATGACCACATCCGATAAATGTTTCATTAAAAAAATACCGCGCCCGCCGATCTGTTCAATATTTTCCGGAGCAGTGGGATCGGGTAAATGATTATAATCAAAACCCATTCCTTCATCACTTACGGTACAGGTAAGTATATGTTTATCACTGCTTACTTCTACATGTACTTCTTTATCGCTGTTGCTTTTATTGCCGTGTAAAATGGCATTGTTCACCGCCTCGGTGATGCAAACCAATATATTCCCATACAATTCTCCGGCCACCTCCAGGCGGCGGCACAGATCCTCCACAAAGGGTTCGATTAATACAATATTGGTAGGATGCGATTTGAGACACAGCTCCTTATGCAGTGTTGTGGCCGACATTGAAGTACTCATTTAGCGTTAATACGTGATCGATCTCAAGTATTCTTCTACTAAATTTTTGTAAAAAGGTTTCAAATCCGGCGAAACAGTTTTGTAGAGGTCCAGCTCGGCGTTGCGTTTTTTGAGGTATTCCTCTATTTCCGGCGGGATATTGCGGGTGATCTCGTCCGCAGTATTGGATTTGCGGTCCTTATCCATTTTCCGTGTCCTCTCGCTCTCCTCGGCTTCCAGCAGTCTGGTAAGTATATCTTGTTGACGCTTAAGGGTTTCGGTGCTCAGGCGCTTGTTCACAATGTCCTCTTCGGTCTTATCCATCTGATCGGCTATCTGCTGCAGCATTTTGGCCAGCTTGCCGTCCTCGGTGTCTCCACCGCCCAGGTTTTGCGCCATTTTTTCCAGTGCCTCGCGGATGGCAGCCTGTTTCTGGGCCATTTCTGCCAACTCTTTGCTCATACCTTCCTTGTTCCCCTGCTGTTGCCCCTTTTCCATCTGCCCCTTCATTTTACCCAACTGATCGTTCAGCTGCTTTTGCATCTCGCTCATGGAAGGCAGTTGCGACTCTTTGGAGCCTCCGGGATGCTGGCACATTTGTGAGCCGGGCATCGATTGGGCCATCTGTTGTTGCATTTGTTGCATCACCTCGTCGAGCATAAGCGCCAGCTCGTTGTAGCCGGTCATGGTGCGTTGCTGATATAAATTGGATTGGCTCACCTGGCGGTCGCCCATTTGCTGGACAGAATTATCCAGACTTTCATTGACTTCGGCCATCTGCCTGGTAATAAAACTGGAGATCTGAAATACGCGCTTTGCGAGTGCATTGAGGCTGTCGTTCACAATGCGCGTATCTTCTTTGATCTTTTGTTGTTGTGCCATTAACTCCGTGAACTTCGGATCTGTAGGACGTGTAAAACGCACATCGTCCATCAGCGATTCCTGATCAACCGAAAGCGTAACGAGGTTGTCGAGCAACTGACGCAAGGCGCGCATATCTTCCTGCTGCTGTTGCATTTGTTGCTGTTGCATCATCTGCTGCATCTGCTGCGCCATCTGTTGCATTTGCTGTGCAGATTGCTGTTGATTTTGCGAAGCTTGTTTTTTATTGTTTTGCTGCAACTGTTGTTGCGCATTTTCCATTTTTTGATCAATACTTTTTTCCTGCTCCTGCGTGTCGCCTAATTCCTGCTTATTTTCCAGTTCTTCATTCATATCGCGCATATCCTGCATGTCTTTTTGGATATCGTCAAATTGCTTATTCAGATCTTCCTGTTTTTGTTCCAGCTCTTCACTCTTGCTGTTCTTTTCCTGCGACTCTTTGGAAAGGTCATCTTGTTTTTGTGCAAGCTCTTCCAGTTTATCGATAGTCTCCTGCATTTTTTGTTCCAGCTGCAATTGTTTAAACATTTCCAACATGCGATCCAATTCACTTTCCAATTGCTCGTTGTTCATGTTCATTTTTTCCATCTCCTCCAGCCCCTGCTCCTTATTTAATTTATCCAGCAGCTCCTGCAATTCTTCCATGAGTTTCTTCATTTCATCGGGAAGCACTTCATCGAACATTTTTTCCAGCTGTTGCTCTTTCTGCAGTAATTCCGGGTCGGGTTCCAGATACTCTTCCTGCATGTCGAGGTTTTTCTTGAAATCTTCTTTCAATTGGTCCACCTGATTTTGCACATCCTGATTGCGCTTGATCAGGTCTTCAATATTTTTCTTGTCTTCCCAATTGAGATCTTTTTTATCGAATAATTTATCTTCTAACTTGTCGGTTTGTTTTTGAATATCCTGGATCTCATCCAACACATTGTCCAGCTTATCTTTTATGTCTTCGTTATTTTGATCTTTAATATCCTCCAATGCATCTTTGGTGGGTATCATGAATTGCATGGCCGGTGTGCGGGCAGATTTACTTCCATGTACACCATCGTTATCCCAGATCTCAAAATAATAGGTCACACGGTCGCCGGGTTTCAGATCTTGTGTGCGCATATCGAATGCATGCGTGAAGCTTTCGTCGTTCGCATTTTTAGAAATGGCAATATTTTCCGTACCGTTATCGCGGCTGAAATAATTACCGGATGCATCCATGGATTCCACTTTATACGCAAATTGTAAATTGCGGAATCCGTAATCGTCTTTGATATTTCCCAGGAAATAAAAATATTTTTCGTCCAGACTGTCGGCATATTGTTCCACGTGTATCTCCGGATAAGCATCCGGGATCGCGTTGATCATATAGGAGATGGTATCATTATTATATACCTTATCATTTCCGATACCGATCTTATACAGTTGGGAGGAAAATATCTTTTTCGTTCCGATAAAATCCGACTTGTTGTTGCGTGTCAGCGCAAGCTTTTCTTCCGGAAAAAACATTTCCATTTTGTCGGTATTATCTGCTTCAAATTTCCATTCCACCACGGTGCCTTCGGGCAGCTGCAGGTCACCGCTGTTCTCCAGGGTCTCATCTTTTCTGCCCGTGTAATCCGGATAATCTAAATGCACGCTGAATTGCAGCAAGGTGGGTTTGGGGAGAACTTCGAGCTTATATGTTTTAGAACGGAATCCGTTCGCTTCAAAATAGAACTGTGTGTTGGAAGGCACTTTATTGAAACGGTAGGAGAATGAATCGCGGGCCATGCCCTCCATGGTATAGGATCCGCCCGGCGTTATAATGCGCACATCGGCCGGAAGAGCTGCACCATCCATGAACAATCCAAGCGTAAAGTCTTCATACTGAACAACTTCTAACTTTTTATTTACGATATGGAAGGCAAAAGGAGCTTGTTTTTCGAAGTAGGTATTGTTTTTAAGCAATCGCAAGTTGCTGTCAACCAATATATTAGGAGCCGCAAAAAGTATGAACAGAAAGACACCCAGGGGTGGCAGGGCATATTTCAGGAAGCGGCGGTTCTTGCGCAGGTCGATGGCCATCTGAAAGGGCACAGAGCTGATCCTGCCTATCTTCTGATCGATACCGGCTTCTATCAGGGCCGCACTAGCGCGGTCGTCGTGCTGTTCGCGCAATTCCAGGATATTCAACAGCCGGTCGCTCACTTCACTGAAATGTTCCCCGATGATGCGGGCGGCAGTTTTATGGTCGATCTGCTTCCCGAGCCGGTAATAACCCATGGCGGGCTGCACGATAAAGCGCCAGGCCAGATAGCCCGTTCCGGCGAGGAAGCTGTAGAACATGATCTTTCTGACCGTAGTGGAAAAGAAGTAATGGTATTCGAGCAGGCTGAACAAGAGGTAGGCAGAAAGTATTATGGCGGCTGTATACAACAAGCCACGGATCAACCTGTTCAGGTAGAAACGGCGGATAAAGGCATCCAGCCGGTTGATGAGTATGGTATAATTATTCTGCCCCTGCATTCGTATCTACAATATTAACGCAAAAACCGCCCCACAAATACGGCCTTTGGAAAATTTAACGAGCTTGTTTTACCTGAAGATGCCGATGCGATGGATTTTGCACAGACAGCCATACATAAAACGCAATTTTAGTCATGTGGGTTGCGATGTAGCACGCCTTCGTCTTACTTTTGCACCATGGCACTCACCCACGAGGATGTTCCGGCAGATTTCGATCCGGAATGGCAACAGGTACTCAGCGGATTTGAAGCGCGTTTCGGAAAAAAGCCGGAACTCGAGGCCATGCTTTTTCTGATCGGCATCAATGAACTCGGACAGCTGCAACACAATTTCTCTAAAGAGCAGAAGCAGGACCTGATGCACGTGGCTGTTTGCACCCTGTTGAGTTACGAGGGTTATTATACGTTTGCCGGAAGGGATGCAGACGGGTGGCCGCAATGGCAGGTAAGCAAAGCGCTGCCCGAATTGCCCAATGCAGAACAGGAATTACTCATTAAAAAAAATATCATTCACTATTTTAAAATACATCAGATCATATGAAAAAGAATGTATTGCTTTTTACCATGCTCTTTTCGGCAGGAGCGCTGCTTACAGCATGTGGTGATAAATCGACAAACACAGACGAAGCGCAACAAACACAAACTACCATTTCGGCAGACAACTCAAAAACAGATAATACGCAACAAATGAATACTATGGACGATACAACAACCTACTACGTGATCATATCTACGGATTATGGCGACATGAAATTGAAATTATACAATGAAACACCGAAGCACCGCGACAATTTTATCAAGCTGGTGAAGGAAGGATATTATAATGATCTGCTTTTCCATCGCGTGATGCAAAATTTTATGATACAAGGTGGTGATCCGCAATCAAAAAATGCAGGCCCGAACGCACAACTGGGCACCGGCGGTCCGGGATATACCGTTCCCGCAGAATTCCGCAACGATCTCATCCATAAAAAAGGCGCACTTGCTGCTGCGCGCCAACCCGATCAGGTGAATCCGCAAAAAGCATCCAGCGGTTCACAATTTTATATCGTGCAGGGAAAAAAATATACCAACGATGAATTGGATCAGATGGAAAGAGGCTATGGCATTCATTTAGATGATATGCAGCGCAAGGTATATACTACCGTTGGCGGTACACCATTCCTGGATTATAACTACACCGTATTTGGTGAAGTGGTGGAGGGAATGGATGTAATCGACAAGATCGCAGCAGTGCAAACAAATCCGAGCGATCGTCCGGTGAAGGATGTGAAGATGCAGATAAAAATGGCGGAATAATTATTCGGCGAACGCGCAATGCCTTTTTGAAATAATTACATAAGTCCGTCGCTTGGCGGACTTATTTTTTGCTATTATTTTTTCTCCCCTATCTCCAATATTTCTATCGGCCTTCCCGCCATGCGCACATTCGCAGGAATAGCGCAGATATTTCCGCTCACGATCACCTGCATGCCATCCCGGCGAAATGCTTCTGGTAAACTGATGGGAATATAACGCGTGATATCATTGCGGCCATTGTCGACCTCCAGTATGTATAAATTGGTTTCCGCGTCAAATAATTTGATAACACCAGCGGCCTGGTGAAGCGAAGCGATACTGTCGAAAGGCAGATACGGGCGCAGATCTTCCTGCACATCATCGCCCTCCATCTGTATGGTTTCGATCTGTGCCAGCTGATGCACATGTAAGGGCGTTCCCATCATCCGCACATTGGGATCTATTCTGCCGATCGCACCGCTGAATTGAATCTCCATACCTTCCACTTTCAGTTCATCCGGCAGAAAATCGGGAATATATCTTTTGGTCCCGTCTGCTTCTTTTAATGCAATGAGCCAGGTTTCGTCTATACGCATCACTTTTCCAATTGCTTCTTGTATGTATCCCACGGAATCAAATCCCGCTTTATCGGGTGCTTTTTCATTTGGCATTACTTCTCCGTTTTGTTTATCTGTCTCCGGCGGACGGGTAGTATACAACACGCGGATCATCCGCAGGTCGATAGGTGTTCCGCTCAAGCGCACATTTAACGGAACGCGGCCGAGGGCACCGGAGAAAACCACTTTTTGCCCTTGCTGCATCACATTTTCCGGTAAACGCATGGGCCAGAAATCCTGATCATGACCTCCCACCTGCACGCGTATCACCCAGGCATCGCCTTTGATCTCCATGGTTCCGATGGTCATATCTTTCCAGCCGACAGAGTCGAACTGATAATTTTGCGCAGAAAGAATACCCGCAGCACCAAATAAAAACAATACGATCAGAGTAGACACACGTTGCATAGTTGGTCTTTTGCCGTAATTACCTCGAAAATTATACCAAAGTCGCGCTATTCGACAAAGGTCACCGAGTCGAAGAATTTATTTACGCTGTTGGAAAGCAGGATGGCCCCATCGCCGCCGGCGGCAAATTGATACACTGTATTCCCGTCGAAGAGGATGAGGATGCGGTATGTTTTCTGGTTCATCAGCTGCATCACCAGATAGCGCCCTTCCACGCCGTTGCGCTCTACTTTTTCTATCGATTGCGCACGACCGATGAGATCTCTTTCCGCCTTGTCGATCAGATCTTCAAAGAATTTCTTTTTGTTTCCGAATTTATGTCCCGGGGGATATGCACTCACACTCACAGCATATGTCACGCTGTTCTTGTAATCCTCTGACGTAAAAGTTTGTACGGTGAGTGGTCCGCTCGGAAGCGTATATGTTTTAGTGGATTTAGACGGCGGTGTGGGGATGGTGCAACTGAACTGCGGTTGCTGTAACATATACCAGTTTACCAATGTGCTGGATCCTGTTTTAAAAGAATGCATGAATGCTTCTGCAAATTCGGAATAGGGATTATTTCCGGGTCCGCCAACCAGCAGTTGATATAATATATTATCCTGCAAGAGGAATTTCGAGCGCACAAAAAAAGTATCACCCACTACAGCGGTGAATTCCCTGCCCGTAAAATCGGGCGTGGAGATGATGCGCTGATCCATGATCTTGCCATTGAGTTGTTCACCGGTTTTTTCAATGAACTGATCGAAGAAATTGTCTTTATTGTTTTGCTCAAAATTGGGTGGGTAGATGGTGTATCCCACAGAATAGAAAAGGTCGGACTTGGCATCATTATTCTGATAAATAAAATTCTTTATCGTTCCGCCGGTTATCCAGGGCGTTTCTGTTTTTTCCCAATCGCCTTTTACCGGAACGCGCACTTTAAAATTTGCATCCGTTCCCTTCAGATCGAACCAGTATTCCAGAAACAAAGTATCGGCAGTAAGCGGATCATAATGATCGCCGAATGGATCGGTAAATGCAGTGAACCGCCTGCCATCCGATTGCATGTCATGGATATTCGTGATCACGATGTCGTTCGGGTCGTTTGCCATCCCGTTCGCAGCAGTAACCGCAATGGACGGAAAATTATCCGGTGTATACACGGCGGGGTCTACGGGAACATCGTTGGTAACATCGTTGGGATTTGCAGCAGATACGGGCTGGAAAGTAAATGCGACCGGAGAGACGGTATATCCTTTTACTTTTAACTTATTGAGAATACCATAATCACCTGCAGCAAAGTCGGCATCCATAATATACAAAGCCGCACCTTGTTGATTGATGACCTCCATTTTTTTAATGAGCAATTCATTCAAACCATTCAAAAGCATACGGAGTTCGTTCGGGTCCTCCTGTGCATATTGCAATGCTGCATATCCTGTCAGATCCTGGCGCGCATATGCCGCAAATTTTTTGATATCGGTAGCTATAAAGGCATCCGCATTATTTACATAATTGCTGAGCACGGCAGCCTGTGTTGCAAAGTCCATATCTTCCATTACACTTGCTATCTGGCGCAAGGTGAGCATGCTCAGGGTTGGCTTTCTGTTATTCAAAGCCTCATCGAGTAAAATAGTGGTCTGGAATTCTTTTCCATTGGCATGATCCACATCCCGGAAAAGCTGTTTGACATATAATGGCTTAAGTGTATAGTAATCGTCGACCGGAGTATGCAATTTGTCATTTACCATAAGTTCAAAACGGATGCGGTCCTCTCTTTTATAAAACCCCTTCAGGGTGCTTTCACCCGGAGATTTCATATAGGTCAGAATATTCGCCAGTTCGGCCTGATCGGGAACATTGTAGAAGGCCACCGTATTCACATCGTTCATCACCGCAGCACTTGCGCCGGCGATCTGATAATTTTCGACACCCGGCAATTCAGTAGTGAAGAGAATATACGCACTTATATTGCTTCCTGCAGGGGTCACCTTCCACAAAAGAGATTCCTGAGCAGGCAGAAAAACGGGTAGCAGTAAAAGACAAATGAACAGAGCCGGTACTCTTCGCATAGCTTGTTGATTGAACCTGTAAATGTACATAAAAATAAGGGTCCCGTGCAGCTTTGTGATCGGGTGATCGCTTATTTGTCTCAGCGGAAAACCTTGCATACCGGGCATTACGGGATGGCTGTCACAAAAACCGGTGAATCGTTATCTTTATCCAAAATACACACACATGAAAAAATGGATCTACCCATGTACTCTTTTATTACTTTTTATTTCTGCAATACAAAGCAAGGCACAATGTGTTACCGGCAACTGTGAAAATGGCAGTGGAACATATAAGTGGGCGTCGGGCGATATGTATGTAGGCGAATGGCTCAATGGTTATCGCACAGGTGAAGGCAGATATGATTGGGCGGACGGCTCCTATTATGTGGGCAGCTTCAAGAATAATCTGCTGGACGGCAAAGGGGCATATTATGGTGCCGATGGGACAAAAATGGTTGGGACCTTCGTTGACAATGTTTTTCAGGGAGAAGACAAAGGTGATGATACAGATGATGCAGACTATGACGATGATGACTACGACTGGGGAGATGTGCTGGAAGGCATGGATGCCGATGCACGAAAAGACAGTATTGCCCGTGCAGAAACCATGAAACGAGCTACTTACCTCGACCTGTGTTCTGCCATTGCAAAGCTGGAAATGGAATTTCCCTCCGGCTTTCAAGGCATCAAGGGAGAAGATGCTACGGGCAGTTATGATTTTGTAGACAGCTGGTATTCTACCCTAATGGTGAAGAACAGCAGCGAAGCAAAGGTGACCGATGTTTTTCTCAGCGATAAACAGACCTATTATTGTATACTGGGAGAGGGCATGTCTTTTGATCGCGCGAAAGCGATGTATGATGAATATGCAGCGCAATTTTTAAACTGCAAGGCAAACTGCTGCATACAGGTGTATGATACCATCAACGATGCGGATTCTGAATATCCCAGTTACAAAACGTACAAGATCACTTTTCTGACCAACGACGGATACGATTACGAGACCTATAAAAATATGGTCACCGAAATTGAATTGATGGATAATATCATCGACAAGACCTGGGAGGTGATATTGCGGGTGAGTTATTTGGAATGAGGTTGGCAGGTTGGCAGGTTAGAGTACTTATAATTGAAATGGGAATTGTTCCAATCAATTCGTGCGGGGTTCTAGGTGCGGTGTTTAGAGTACTCATAATTAAATGGATGTACTTTCCACTCTCGAAAAAAGTTGTCACGTTGCCAGGTTGTCGCGTTGGCGGGTTAGAGTACACATAATTGAAATGGGAATTGTTCCAATCTATTCGTGCGGGGTGCGGGGTTCTAGGTGCGGAGTTCTATGTGCTGAACCGCGCTGTCCGAGCAGGGTCCTTGCCCAATAATTATCGGCAGATCGGCAAGACCCTGCGATAGATAAGAGTTGTCAAGTTGCCCGGTTACCGAGTTGTCGGGTTAGAGTACTCATAGTTGAAATGGGAATTGTTCCAATCTATTAGTGCGGGGTGCGGAGTTCTATGTTCTAGGTGCGGAGTGCGGGGTTAGAGTACTCATAATAAATTGGAAGTACTTTCCACTCTCCATTTTCCACTTTCGAAAAAAGTTGTCGAGTTGCCAGGTTGTCACGTTGGCGGGTTAGGGTACTCATAATTAATTGGATGTACTTTCCACTCTCCACTTTCTACTCTCGAAAAAAATTGTAAAGGAGCTCTTCTTATTAAGACCGATCTTTAATTCGAAGCCGACTGCCCCTGCCCCTGCTCCTGCCCCTGGTTTGGACGTTTGGAAGTAAGTAGGTATGGAAGTTAGAGTTTTGTTAATTGATGCAGATTATTTTCTCAATAATTTAAAAGCCCAACCGGCAGATATTCACCATTCACTATTCACCATTCACCATTCACTATTCACTATTCACCATTCACCATTCATCACTCTCCCTTTCAACGGAAATATACTTACTTAAGAACATACTAAACAACGATGCGGACTGCTCCTGCTCATTGCTTCGTCCAGATGCGCGTATTGAGATTCAGGTCGTCGACAATGGCGGTGCAGAATTTTAATTGTTCGAAATATTCTACCACATCTTTATAATTCATCACCGTTCTGCGCAGGCTCGGTTCGAATAAATTCTGTTTCATCGGAAGGGCGAGATTCATTTGTGTATTGACGAATGACAACTGCACAGCAGCATTTGTTTTTTTGCGGAATTCTACCAGGCGCTCCATAAAGGTGGTAGATAATATATAGCGCGCTTCCACCTGGTCGTTGCTGTATACGGCAAAGTATTTTTCGAATTCCGGATTTTCCAAGCGCACCACATCCGGGCGGCTCATATTCATATTCTGCATCATCTTGCCGAAAAATCCCATGAAACGCTCACCGAAATCGCTGAGGACATATGTCTGACCGTGAAATTCTTTATTGAAATCTGCCCGGAAGAATAATCCTTTAAATATGGTCACATAATAGGTGCGTCCTTTTCCGTCAGTTCTTCTGTCTTGTGTATGTAATTCGCAGAACTGCAATTGTGTTTTATCGAGGGTGCCTTCTACCAGATCTTCGCCTTTATATATATCCGGACTCTGCAGAAATATTTTGCTGCTATTATATATGGCTTCCGGTATGTACATATTCGCCGAGTAATTCAGGTTGGGGTCCATGAATTTCACCAGTCGGGAAATGACCACCTTTTTATATTCCGTTCTGAAGTCGGGGCGACTGCGTTTAAATCCGAAAATGAAAAAATAGATACCGAGAGAGATCAACAGGAACACCAATACCATGGGCGGCCATAAGGTGGCGACGCCTAAGATCAGGGATGCGAATCCGGCGATCCACATAAAGCGGACGCGTTTGAGTTGGAGTTTGCGGAGGACTTCCAGATCGGCGAGGCCGGGAACGATCTCCTGCTGATAGAATTGCTGTAGTTCTTCTGCGCTGCGCATGGTAAAAATGGATACAAACTTACGGAAAAGAGTTATCAGGTTGCCGGGTTGTCACGTTGGCGGGTTAGGGTACTCATAAGTGAAATGGGAGTCTTTCCAATCTTATAGTGCGGGTGCTAGGTTCTATGTTCTAGGTGCGGAGTGCGGGGTTAGAGTACTCATAATAAATTGGAAGTACTTTCCACACTCCACTTTCAACACTCGATAGAAGTTACCCGGTTGTCAAGTTGCTCTTCTTATTACGATCGATCTCAACCACGAAGTGGACTGCTCCTGCTCCTGCCCCTGCTCCTGGTATGGACGTTGGGACGTATGGAGGTTTGGACGTTAGAGTACTCATAATTAAATGGATGTACTTTCCACTCTCGAAAAAAGTTGTCGAGTTGCCGGGTTGTCACGTTGGCGGGTTAGAGTACTTATAATTGAAATGGGATTTCTTCCAATCTTATAGTGCGGGGTGCGGGGTTCTAGGTTCTAGGTGCGGGGTTTAGAGTACTCATATTTAATTGGATGTACTTTCCACTCTCTACTCCCGATAGAAGTTATCGGTTTGACAAGTTGCTCTTCTTATTACGATCGATCTCAACTACGAAGTGGACTGCTCCTGCCCCTGCTCCTGGTATGGACGTTATGGTACCGTTAATTGATGCAGATTATTTTCTCAGTAATGTAAAAGCCCAACCGGCAGATATTCACCACTCACCATTCACTATTCACCATTCACCCATCATCACTCTTCCTTTTAACGGAAATATACCTGCTTAAGAACACACAAAACTACGAAGCAGACTGTGACTGCGACTGTGACTCCTCCTTCAACTCCTCCGTTTCTTCCTTATGGCTCTTAAAGATGCTGCGCTGGAAAAGCAGGATGGAGATCACACCGATGGTGATGGCGCTGTCGGCGATATTGAAAACAGGACGGAAAAAGAGATAATATTTTCCGCCTACAATGGGTATCCACTCGGCATAGCGGCCATGTGCGATGGGGAAGTAGAACATATCTACCACGTATCCGTGGAGGAGAGTGCTGTAACCACCACCGCCGGGAAATAATTGTGCAACGGTTCCATAATCTGAACCGGAAAAAATAACACCATAAAATATACTGTCGATGATATTACCCGATGCGCCGGCGAATACCAATGCAATGCAAAGGATCAAACCGAAACCGGCTTTTTGTTTTACCAGCTTATATAAATAGTAACCGATGAATCCCACCGCAACGATGCGAAATAAAGTGAGCAGCAATTTTCCATAGTCGCCGCCGAAGGTCATACCGAAGGCCATGCCTTCGTTTTCTACAAAGTGCACTTTTGCCCAGGAGAGGCCGAGGATACTTTTTTCCTCACCCCAGTGAAAATGTGTTTTGATATAGATCTTGACGATCTGATCAATAAGCAGCACGGCTGCGATAACACCAATTGCGAGGAGTCCTCTTTTACGCATTATGATTATTTACCCTGTTTGGCTTCTATGCTCAGGGTTGCATGCGGCACAGCACGCAGACGTTCCTTGGAAATGAGTTTCCCCGTCTCGCGGCAGATGCCATAGGTTTTATTTTTAATACGCACGAGTGCTTTTTCGAGATGTCCGATATATTGTATCTGGCGACTGGCCATCTGACTTAAATATTCGCGTTCGCTGGTAGATGTTCCGTCTTCCAGTCCTTTGAAACGCGCATCACTGTCGTCACCGATCTCGCTGCTTCTGCTGATCTGCTCTTGCAGATATTTCAACTCATTGCGCGCAGCCTCGAGTTTGCCCACGATCAAATCTTCAAATTCTTTCAGCTCATCATCGCTGTACCTGCTGCGATTATCAACCACAGTGGAAACTTTCTTGCTCATCTGCATCTGTTTATAAACCGGTATATGTCTTTTGCGTGGTTGTATGGGATTGATGGCGGGCTTTTCTTTTTTTACCGCCTCGCTTTGAATGATCTTTTCCAGCAAACTTGTCTTGCTGAATGTGGATGTCTGGTTTTTTCCTTTTTTAGCTTTTTCCTTTTTTACCGGCGCCTCTTTTTTTACTTCGGGTTCCGGTTTAACAGGAGCAGCCTTTTTAACGACAGGTTTTACTTCTTTTTTATGCGTTTCGGCTGTTTTTTTCGCCACTGCTTTTTTAGGGCTTTCCTTTTTAACAGGAGCGGCCTTTTTTACAGAAACTTTAGGGGCCTTAACGACAGGTTTTTTCGCCACGACTTTTTTGGCCGCCTTTTTAACAACAGGTTTTGCTGTTTTTGGCGCGGCCTTTTTTACCGGGGCGGCTTTTTTTACTGCCTTTTTAGGAGTGCTTTTAACGGCTTTGGCCTTTTTCACGGGGGCTTTAGCCTTGGGCGCAGCTTTCTTGGCCACCTTTTTCACAGGAGCAGCCTTTTTTGCAACGGGTTTTACTTTTTTGGCCGGCGCGGCTTTTTTCACTGTTTTCTTGACAGGTTTCTTCGCAACAGCCTTTTTGGCTGCTTTCTTAGCCGGTTTTGCCACCTTTTTAGCTGGTTTCTTTGCCATAGCGCTAAACTTTTGTCATGTTCAATTGCGCAACCGCTGAGTTGACGCTTATTGTATCGAATTCCGGCAGCTTTTCGGCGGGTTCAAGCACATCGGCCAGAATTTCGGCGCAAATATAAGCCTTATAATCCGACAAGGCCGATTTCAGTTCATTATTCTCCGTGTGGAAGCGAACGGCGATGCGATCCGTGATATCCAGCTGCTTTTCCTTGCGCATGCGCTGCAGCTGACTCACAAATTCGCGGGCATTTCCCTCGGCCAGCAACTCCGGAGTGAGGTGGGTGTCCAGGGCAACCGTCACCTCTCCGGCATTGGCCACCAGCCAGCCGGGAATATCTTCATTCAGGATCTCGACATCCTCCATGCTGATCTCTACCGACCGGCCATTCAGGTCGATCACCGCCATGCCCGATTTTTCCATCGCAGCGATATCGCTTTGACCAAATGCGCTGATCAATGCAGCGGCGGCTTTCATATCGGCACCCAATTTAGGACCGAGTGCTTTGAAATTCGGTTTGATCTTTTTCGTGATGATACCGGTGGTATCCTGCATGAATTCGATCGCCTTGATATTCACTTCCGATTTGATCAATTCTTCTACGCGCTGAATATGTTGTTTGGTTTGTGCATCGGGTTCGGGAATGATCGCACGACTGAGTGGCTGACGTACTTTTATATCTTCCTTTTTTCTCAGCGATAAAATAGTTGAGCTGATATCCTGCGCCAATTGCATGCGCTCTTCCAATGCATTATCGATAAGCGCATCATCGGATGCGGGCCAGTTGCTGAGATGTACACTTTCTGTATTTCCGTTCACATTTCCGTACAACCATTCTGCCATGAAGGGTGAAATGGGTGCCATCAATTGTGCGATCGTTTTCAGACAAGTATATAATGTGTGATAGGCAGCAAGTTTATCATCTGAGTTTTCGCTTTTCCAAAAACGACGACGACTCAGACGCACATACCAATTGCTGAGATGATCGCCGGTAAATTGCTGTATCGCCCGTGCGGCACGGGTTGGCTCATAATCATCATAGGCGGCGGTACATGTTTTTATCAGCGAATGCAAAAGAGATAATATCCATCTGTCCAACTCCGTGCGATGCTTGGGATCGTGTGCGGAACTTGCCGCGTCGAATCCATCCACGTTCGCATACAATGCGAAGAAACCGTAAGTATTATATAGTGTTCCGTAAAATTTCCGCTGCACTTCTTCCAGCCCTTCGATATCGAATTTTAGATTGTCCCATGGTTGTGCGTTGGAGATCATATACCAGCGTGTGGCATCTGCACCGTACTGATAAATGGTGTCGAAGGGATTTACCGTATTGCCCAATCGCTTGCTCATTTTATTTCCATTCTTGTCGAGCACAAGACCATTGCTCACCACATTTTTATAGGCGATGGAATCTTGAGTAAGTGCGGCGATCACATGCAACGTGAAAAACCAGCCGCGCGTTTGGTCCACACCTTCTGCAATAAAATCTGCAGGAAAATCCTGTGCGAATTTTTCATTGTTCTCGAAAGGAAAATGCAATTGGGCATAGGGCATAGCACCACTGTCGAACCACACATCTATAAGATCCGGTTCGCGATACATGGGTCTCCCATCCGATGCTTTAATTATGATGCGATCCACATAAGGTTTATGCAGGTCGATGGCATCGCCATTGAGCATATCGGAGAGGCTGTTGTCGTGCAGTCCTGCAGCACCCGCTTCCGCGTATGCTTCCCTGAGTTCAGCAATAGAACCGATGCAACGCTCTTCCGTTCCGTCTTCCGTGCGCCAGATGGGCAGGGGTGTTCCCCAGAAGCGGGAGCGGGATAGGTTCCAGTCGACCAGATTTTCCAGCCACTGTGCAAAGCGGCCTTCGCCGGTGCTTTTCGGCTTCCAGTTGATCTGTTTATTTAGGGCGATGAGTTTATCTTTCGCAGCTGTGGTGCGGATGAACCAGGAATCCAGGGGATAGTAGATAACGGGTTTATCGGTGCGCCAGCAGTGCGGGTAGTTGTGCTCGTATTTCTCCACGCGGAAAGCGCGGTTCTGCTCTTTCAGCATTTTGGCGATGAGGATATCCGGGTTTTCCCAGTTGGGATCGTCGGTATAGTTCTTTACGAACATATTGCTGAGCGGGCCCACATTCCCGACGAATTTTCCCTGCTTATCAACCAGGGTGAGTGCGCCGATGCCATTTTGTTTCGCCACGCGGAAGTCGTCGGCGCCGAAGCTCGGTGCTATGTGCACGATACCGGTTCCATCCTCTGTGGTTACGAAGTCGCCGATAATCACTTTGAAGGCATCGCCTTCGGCGGGTTGCTGGTAGGGCAGGAGTTGCTCATAGCGGAGATCAGCCAGCTCAGAACCCTTGAAGGAGGAGAGTATTTTCCAGCCGTTGGGGCTCTCCGGATCCAGCTCATGTGTCTTGTTTTCTTCCTTAAAATAGCCGGAAATTCTGTCCTCTGCAAGTATAACACTCTGACGTTGAGCGGTATACGGATTAAAACACTCCACCTGAATATATGTAATATGCTTGCCTACGGCGAGGGCGCAATTCGATGGCAGGGTCCAGGGGGTGGTGGTCCAGGCCAGGAAAAATACTTCGTCGGAAGTGGCAAAAAGTTTCGGGTGGAGGGCATGTGCATCCCGGATCAGTTTGAATTGTGCCGTGATGGTGGTGTCTTTTACCGGTTTATAGGTGCCGGGTTGGTTGAGCTCATGGGAGCTGAGGCCGGTGCCGGCGGCCGGAGAGTATGGTTGGATGGTATATCCTTTATAGAGGAGGCCCTTATCGTACAGCTGTTTCAGCAGGTTCCAGAGGGTCTCCATATAAGGTGCTTCGAAGGTGATATAGGGGTTGTCCATATCCACCCAGTAGCCCATAATGGCGGTGAGTTCTTCCCACTGGTTCTTGTATTTCATGACCTCTGTGCGGCAGAGGCGGTTGTATTCTTCCACGGAGATGCTGCGGCCGATATCGTCTTTGGTGATGCCGAGCATTTTTTCGACGCCGAGTTCCACGGGCAGCCCGTGGGTGTCCCAGCCCGATTTGCGCTCCACGCGGTAGCCCTGCATGGTCTTATAGCGGCAGAACAGGTCTTTAATGGTGCGGCTGAGGACGTGGTGGATGCCGGGGGTTCCGTTTGCGGAGGGCGGGCCTTCATAGAAGATGAAAGGCTTATTTTCCGGGCGTTCGGACACCGACCTCTCGAAGGTTTTCTCGGCTTTCCAGCGGCTGAGGATCTCCTTTTCGAAGGCGGGGATGGAAAGGGATTTGAATTCGGGGTATTTTTTCATTGAAATGGTTACTCTGTATGACGATTTGAGCCGGCAAAGTTAAGGAATAGCGGGGGAGTTAGGGGTTATCCGCTTGTCGGGTTGTCAAGTTGCCGGGTTGCGGTTCCAATGAAGAGCGCGCTCAGCTAATATGCGCGTTGCTCCTGATGCTGTTCCTTCATTTTGCATGGAGGTATGGACGTATGGATGTATGGACGTTCTGATGTCCGGCGTCGTAATGTCTCGACGTCAATTTGATCAAAATGAATAGGGTGAGCAATGTATAGTTGTATCAGTGATAGGAAGAAAAGCAGACTGCTACTGCCAACTGCTAACTTACTGCCCCTGCTCCTGCCCCAACAACATACCGCCCACCGATTACCCGTTTTCCGGTAATTTCATCGCTTAAACAGATAAATAGTCACAAAACCCGCGGGGTTGTTTGGTAAAGAGCGAGGTATATGTGTAAAAATACAATTCAAGAGGTGTAAAGAATATCCTTAGAAATTTTTTATCACAGCATATTTAAATTAGGATAAAATGAATAACTATCAATTTAAGGATAACATTCCTTCATTTATTTCAAGATCTATGCAAGAAATAATTGGAGAAATTCAGACTGGTAACAGGTATACAACTGTTGGAGGCCAAAAGTTTGCTTGGGAAAGTCAAATTTCAATTCTTCAGAATTGCTTAAAAGGATTAAGTGGATCCATCATCTTTGAATTTTCAATACCTCGAATGGGTAAACGTATCGATGTTGTATTATTAATTGACGGCGTAATATATGTTTTAGAATTTAAGAATGGTAAAAACATGTTTCTTCAAGAATATGCAGACCAGGTTTGGGATTATGCACTAGACTTAAAAAACTTCCACAAGCCAAGTCATAATGCTTTAATCGTTCCAATATTAATACCAACTGAAGCTAAAAACGCTGAACTTCAAATAATAACAACTTCGCATCAAGACAATGTAATAACTCCATTAAAATGCAATGTAAATGGAATCAGGAATGCTATTGACCTCATTAGAAAACGGTTTTGTTCAAATGTTACTATTTCACTTGAAGAATTTATAAATGGACAGTATTTCCCTACACCAACAATAATTGAAGCCGCCGTATCATTATATCATAGCCATACTGTGGATGAAATTACCAGAAACGACGCTAGTGCGATTAATCTTTCTAAAACAACTGGTGAAATTTCTAAATTAATTGATCGAGCTAAGCGAAGACAAGAAAAAATTATTTGCTTTGTCACAGGGGTGCCAGGAGCCGGAAAAACCTTGGTGGGCCTTAAAATTGCTACCGATCATTTAGATCACGATAAAGGGACGTCAAGCGTTTATCTTTCTGGAAATGGGCCACTCGTGGCGATATTACAAGAAGCATTGGCTAGAAATAAAGCAATGATTGACCGCGAAATGGGGAGAAAAAGTAGAAAAGGTGAGACAAAGCAAGCTATTAAATCCTTCATACAAATCATTCATCATTATAGAGATGCATATTTAAATACGACTGATGTGCCGTTTGATCATGTAGCTATATTTGATGAAGCTCAAAGGGCATGGGATAAACATCAAACAGTAGATTTTATGCGGAGAAAGAAAAATATACCAGATTTTGAAGATTCTGAACCAGAATTTCTCATTTCTTGCTTAGACCGACATAAAGACTGGGCGGTGATTGTTTGTTTGGTAGGTGGGGGTCAAGAAATAAATATAGGAGAAGCTGGTATTTCTGAGTGGTTAAAAGCAGTTGAAAATAAATTTCCAAATTGGAAAATATGTATTTCCCCAAATCTTATTGATAGAGAATACAATGCCATTCAAATTATTAAAAAATTGGAATTGCAAAATTTGATTGAGTATTTATCCGATTTGCACTTGTCTGTTTCAATGCGCTCATTTAGGGCAGAAAAACTTTCATTGTTAATTAAGAAATTGCTTGACAGGGATGAACAATCCGCAAAGAAAATTTTTAATGAGATTAAAGAAAAATACCCGATCATACTGACAAGGGATTTAGCACTTGCAAAAGGATGGGTGAGAGAAAAAGCCAGAGGAACGGAAAGATTTGGTTTAATTGTTTCATCCCAAGCGCAACGATTAAGGCCATTAGCCATTGATGTTAAAACACCGATGAATCCAATACCTTGGTTTTTAAATGGTAAAGACGATGTTAGATCTTCGTATTTCTTAGAAATCCCGGCAACAGAATTTCATATTCAAGGACTTGAAGTTGATTGGGCGTGTGTAACATGGGATGGAGATTTACGTTATAGTCACGGTGGTTGGCAAACTTATTCGTTTAAGGGGAGTAAATGGCAGAATATAAAGAATGAGGAAAGAAAAAAATATTTAATTAATGCATATAGAGTTCTGCTGACTAGGGCTCGCCAAGGAATGGTTATTGTTGTTCCAAAAGGTGATATTGAGGATAATACTAGAAGGCCTGAATTTTATGACGCTACATATAATTATTTAAAAAGCATAGGAATTGAAACATTATGAAGCTTAATATATTTAATAGATGGATGATAGTTAGTTTTTTTATTGAAGAATGTGTGTAAAAGTGAACATTCTTGCATCTCAATCTAAAAGTTTCAAATGTCTATTAAAGTGGTTATATCTTATCTTTTTTCAATAATCACCATTATTTCATATTCTCAACCCGCCTCCCTTCCACCCACCTCCCAGGTCAAAACATATTTTGCCAGCGGAAGCTATATCCCGGATCAGAATTGCATGGGTGGGCTGTTTCCGGAGAATGCGGAGGTGATATCTGTGCGGATCACGGGATATACCGATAGCGTGGGAACAGAGGCATCGAATATCCAGCTTGCACAGAAAAGGGCTGAGTACGTGGCAGGGCTATATACCAAATTCGGGGTGCCAAAGGATAGCATTTTTACGGATGCGAAAGGGGGGGCTTACCCCTTTGCCAGCAATGCCACAGATTCGGGGAGGGCGCTCAACCGGAGGGTGGATGTGCTGCTTACCTTTTATTATCCGCCGGAACCGGATGATGTGGGATACCTGCCTGCGGCGTTTGCGATCAAGCCAGCGGAGTTTAAGATAGACCCAAACAAAGAGCAGGACCTTGCTCTGGACAACAAGGGCAGTGTTTTGCACGTACCGGCAAATGCATTCCTGGATGTTAACGGAAAAACAGTGCAGAAGGAGGTCACACTCCTTTATACTACCTATCGCGAACAAGCGGAATTCGCATTCAGCAATCTGCCCATGACCTATACCGAAAATGGAACAGAATACCGGTTTAACTCGGCCGGGATGTTTTCGCTTTATGGTAAAACAAATGATGAAGTTGTTTTTTTAGACCCTGATAAACCCATGCTTATTGATTTTGCCGTTGAGCAAGCGAATAATATTGCATTCTATTCATTGGGAGAAAAAAATAAATGGAGAAAGGTGCAGGATATCTCGCGTAAATCAAATGTGCATTCTTCCATTCAAACCAATCAAAATAATACGACCGGTTATTCTGATAAAATTGTCATTGATTTTGCTATAATGGGTGTAGATGACCATGGCGATTACATCTATTGGAATAATGAAATGCAAGCTCCTATGAGTAAGCGTGAGAGAGATAGCATAGTTGGCGCTAACCCGGCGATGCGTGGCGTTCCGGATGAGGGGAATCCGTATCCCGACGTGATCACAGGATTGAAATTGGAAGGTTTTGGGGTATATAATTGTGACGAGGTATATACTTTGGCGGATCACATAAAAGTGATCCCGGTTTTTAGGGATGCGCAAGGTGGACTCATAAGCGATCCTGCTTATCTTTCCGTGATCGATCTGCAATATAATGGTGCATTTTGTTCTTCACCACAATTTTTTATTTGCAGCAAAAGTGACCGAAATGTGCTACTGCTGATCACAAACTCCAAAAAAGTGTATCTGCTTTCAGCCGATGACTTTGCCCAAACTGCCTTACAAAACGGCAGAAAAACAACCTTCACTATGCAGGACTATACAGACCGAATCAGGAGTTCAGAGGATCTGGCCGGCTGGCTGAAGGGGCAATAAACAAAGTAGGAACTTCCGGAATTACCGGCACTTTATTGGGTTTATTATATTAGATTTGTTTGCGTAAACCCAACCTAAATGAAAAAAGCAGTTCTCGGCATTTTAATATTTTGTGCAGTGGCTGGTAAAGCCCAAATGCTCACGCACGGCACCTCTAACCCTGCATATGAAAACAAAGGAAGACCACTACTTGTGGTAGGAACGGGTAATGAAGATTTTGACGATGCCATGATCGACCTCTTCACAAAGTATTGGACTTTAAGTTCTTCGCAATTGGTAAGTAGTAAAAGCCTGGGTTCATATGACTTACTGAACAAGTATAATTACTTTACCATTTTTAGTTTATATCCTCAATATTATAACCCGGTTTCTAAGGTGGAATATTACCCGCAATACTATGGCTATTACAGCACTATAAAGGACCTGGATAAAGTTGCTTATGAGGATTGTTATAGTAGAGCACCGGTCAATGTTGGCATGCCGAATTTAATGGAGGATGTAAATTATCAATTGTTGCAGATAAAATATTTTATAACCGGGACGATCTGTGTTATGAATTTTATCGAAAAAGCAGGGATTACTAGTAATTCCGTATTGGTCCAATTAAAATTGCTAAAGGAATTTAATGAGGCGAATGCCTACAAAGCAAAAGATAAAACACTTTTGGTTTTAGAAGAATATACAAAACCGATTCCCGGCGCTACTAAACCGTTTGTACCTGAGTCAAAATTAAAAGGGTATCCCTTTGCATATAAAATTGTTTCACGCGAAGCGTTCTATGCCATCGAAGCCAAGCACGACCCCAAGTACTGCTTTTTTCAATATACGATGTGCAATGGAAAATATTTTATGATCTATGATGTAGCAGATGATAATCCTATTTACATCTATCCCACAAATACAAGGGTTGCAAAATTTGAATCCAATTTATTTAAAGATGTTAAAAAATCTGCTGCCAGCCATAAGTAAAAACAAAGCATCCTAATACTTTTGATGTTCTTGATTAGCAGTAACAGCTAAACCACTATTGAACAACTTCAAATTGACGCTGTATCGCTACGTTATTGCGCATCTGCTTTACTATATAAACACCACTATTCAATCCCGATACATCAATCAAATATAATTTTCCATCTACAAGCATTGCGTTTGATTTCTGTATCACCAACTGCCCATACATAGCATAGATCAATATATTGGCTTTTCAGTGTCCGGAAGCGAAGACTGTTCAAATAGTAATGAAGTGGCTTGATTCATATCGATCGCTTGTATATCAAAAACGGTACTCCAGTCAATGGCATACAAACACAATATAACAGTAAATTGCGGATCTGCAGATCGCAGGCTTTGTGCAAAATGTACAATGAATTTTGTGAAAGCGGGTTTCTCTGTTGCATGTATCTCTTCAAAATCCAGATTGACACCATCTCCATTGCGCAATTACACAGGTTGGATAACACTGTCAATGAGCGTTTTTTGTGCCTTACTGTTCGCGAGAAAGATATTGTGGCTGTCAAGACTGGCAATGGTGAAAAATGCTTTGCACTGATGTGCATGTGTGCTATCTATCATGGCCGCCGTCTTCCATTCGTGAATGTTTTCATATGAACTGGTATGCGGGTTCACCTGGTATCCGAAATGACCAACGCTCCACAACAGGTCGAAATAAAAATTTTCCCAGGCAGTGCCTTTGGAATACACATGCCTCAGAAAGTTTTAAGGTTGGTGTCCAATCCCGCGGAAGTCAGGCTTTTATCCAGTGCCGGGTATTGTTCAAACTATCCCAAAAGGCCTCCGAAGTGTCGTTCAACCCGCTGTACTTTTGCTCGCGGTGACTGTGGATGCTGATATGATCTAATAAGGACTCTTGTTGCTCTTTGTGACAGGAATACACCAGAAAGAGCAGCACGGGAATGGCTATGGTTTTTAACCACAACTTCATACCAATATTATTCAGAGAGCATTGGGTTTAGTAAATGTACATGTTTTATGCCATGTTGTTCGAATGAAAATGCCGGGTGTTGCCAAAGTGTATTTTTATTAGATTTGGAACTGTAAGAAAAGCAGATGCAATGAAAAATTATCTTTTTGTTTTCCTCGTATGTATCACTTCCGTTTCCCGGACCCAGGTTATAACCCAAGGCATCAAAGGCGTCGGATACATCTATAAAGACCGGCCGGTTATGGTCCAAGCCTCAGATGTGCAGGAATTCGATGACGAATTAATGGAGATCTATAAAACATACTGGCCTTACAGCCAGGCGACATTACAGTACGATGAAGACTGGAAAGCATCCGGCATGGACAGTGCATACAACTATTTCGGCACCTATACCATAGTTGATAAAATATATAATAATGTTCTTGGCCAGACGACACAACGCGAGTTCTACGCTTATTTAGCGGGCACTTCCGGCATACATGATCCTTCTTATTCCTCTATTTTCACATATATGCCATTAAACGTCGGCATGCCGGATCTGTATGCCGATGCAGATTATCAACTGCTCACCATTAAATATTTCCTGGCAAGCACAGTTGGCGTGATCGAATTTGTGGGAAAAAATAAGATGAATGTGCACGGGGCGAGTACCAGCGTCCGCAAAGCCATGAATAAATACAATGCGGAAAATGCATATAAGGTAAAAGATAAAACACTGCTGGTTCTGGAAAATTATTTATATCCGGTCGGCGGAAGCAAAAAATCATATATAACAGAAGAGGACCTCAAAAAATATCCTTTTCCATATAAAGTTGTCTCACTTGATGAATTTATCGCCATCGACAAAACCAATGACCCCGCCTATTGTTTTATGGACTTTATCGCAAACGACACGGGGTATATGTTCATTTTTGATGTGGCAAATAAACGCGCCCTGTTCCTGGAAGGACTGGGATATCCGGGCAAGTATTATACAAGCTGGTTTTTTACGCACTTGCGCTCAAAGGTGGAAGAGCATAAATAACAGAGGACTGTTTTCAACGGAGATATAAGCGGGATCACTGTTTGATCCACGTGGCAAAGGACATCTCCCCGCTGCTTTCCCAACAAAGCATATACATGCCGGGTTGAAACGCATCAACGGATATGGTTTGTTCACCAGTGAACTGATCTGTGCCAAATACCAGCTTGCCTTCTATGGTGTAGATACGCACTTTGCCGGGTAAAAACTGTTGCGGTAATGTAATGTGCAGGACTTCATCGGCCGGGTTTGGATAAACGAACAGATCCTCTCTTGGAATTTCTTCTATACCCGTCGCCCCCCAACACGGCGCATTGATCAATACTTTGCGCACACTGTTGGATAGAAAAACGCCATCGCGATATGTGTCCGCATGAAATTCAAAAGCATATAATCCGGGTAACAAAGGTGCATTCCAACTGAAAGATCCATTGCTGTGAAATATCAATGAGGTAGTTGCCCCGGGGATGGTGCTCAATGAGGGGTCGCCATTGTTAACGGTGTATCCCACCATCTTATATTTAATATTATCGTCCTCAGGATCTGTGGCCGCTTCGGAGTGTGCGATCTTACAGGAACCATTCACGTCCATTTGAAAAATATCTTCTGCATATACAGGCGGTGCATCTGCTTCAAATCCTTCGTTCGGATTGTTGTTCACCTTGATCTCGATATTGAATTTTTGTGCAGCGGAATTTTCAATGTTTAAAATACTGTCGACCAGATAACCGCCTTTTATCAATGCGCGGTATATGCCGGTGTCGGGATATACGTGTGACACCATAGCGGTATTGATATACAGAGAATCATATAACAGTGTGGAGACAAACTCCGGTTGGTAAGAAATGCCATCTCCAAAGGCAACGATGCAGGTGTCGTTCGGACCGAAAACAGAATAGGTGTTGATGTAAAAAGTGATCGTGTCGGCATTTTTTTCTGCTTGCGCAGAACCGGCCACGATCTGCTGTGCAGATACCTGCATACTTATGCAAATCAGACCGGTAAAGAATACAATAGTTTTCATAGTGAGGGCATGTGTTTGTTTAGTACAGCATTAATTTTTTACAAATGTACATACTGCGTGGCCGGAAGGGTTCGACCATTTCAATATATAGATCCCGGTTTGTAAAGCATGTATGTCCAGGTCCATTTCATTATTCGCTATAAGTTTGACGATTAACAATTCACCATGTATATCATATAGCGCCAGCGATCCCATTCCTTCTGCTGAAGGATTGGCAATATGTATATTATCCGATGCGGGATCGGGATACATGGAAAGAGCAGGTCTATCCCATTCCGCTATCCCCACCTCCTGATAGCAGGTGGCTAAAAACATGGTCTTGCGGACGGATGCTGCTAAAAATTGCCCGTCGCGATAACTGTTTGCATGGAATTCAAGCGCATACAATCCCGGTGCGGGTGGTGAACTCCAACTGAAATTTCCCGTCAGCGGATCAATGGTGATATAATCGGCCGCAGCGGGGATCCAGGAATCTATAGTATCTCCTCCATCCAGTGTATATGCAGCAATTTCATAAGCCGTGCTGTCGCCATCGGGATCATACACACTTTCATCGTGTTCGAGCACACAAGGATCAGTGATCGTTTGATTAAAAGCATGATCGGTATATATGGGTGGGAGGTCATTGACAAGCGCCGCATCTGCATATGAAGCGGTTAAAAATCGCATGGTAAATGTGCGCTCTCCGGAGTCATTTATATTTTGTACATAATCAATCAATTTATCCCCCTCAAAAACAGGTGCCCAAACTCCTTCTAATGAATAGGCATGCAATGCTGTTGCCGTATTCGCATAGATAGAATCATAGAACAAGGTGGAGGTGAAATCGAGAATACCCATACCGCCGTCGCCGTAATTGATATATCCGGAACTATTCGGTTCATTTACTGAATACGTGGTAACATAAAAAGTATAAAAACTACCGCTGCGGAAGGCCGACATGCTTCCACCGATGATCTGCTGCCCCTTGACAGGAAAAGACAGACAGATGCACAGGAATGCCTGAAACGCGTATTTCATGTGTAGGGTTTTATTAAAAATAGGGAAAAGGAGCGAGGCCACCAAGACCGGAGGGCGCGAGGGTGCACTAGGGCTGTTGGTCTTTTTTCTCGTCTTCGATCAGGTCGGCGTAGTTGCGTGTTTGTTGCTTGCGCAATGTCGCCTTTGAACGGATCTTAATATTCGATTTGTCGAGGCCCTTTTCAAAAAGAAGGATGAGCGCCGGCAGCAATAAGAGATTATTGAATAATGCGACCAGCAAAGTGATACTGGTAAGCAGACCCATGTTCACCGTTCCGCCGAATTTGCTGAACACGAAAATGAAAAATCCGCAGAACAAAATAAGCGAGGTATAGATCATACTCACACCCGCTTCCTGCAAACTGCTCTGCACCGTCATCGGAATGTTGAAGCTGTTGCGTATGAGGTCGTGTTTGTATTTCGCCACAAAATAACAGGTGAAGTCAACGCACATGCCATACGCGATACTGAAGATCAAAACGGTACTGGGCTTGATGGCGATATGCAAAAATCCCATGATGGCACCGGTGATGAACAAGGGTATCATGTTCGGCAAAAAGCTGATGGCCAACATGCGCAGGGAACGGAATTGATACAATAAGATCAGTGAAATGATAATGAGTGCCATGGCCACCGAATCAAATAAACTGTTGATCAGATATTGATATCCGGATAAGGCAACAATGCTCGTTCCGGTTATGGTGACATCATAATTTTCTTTGTCGAATATCGCGTCGATCTTCGGCTGTATATCTGCCAATAATTTAGGCATGCTGTCGCTGCCAATATCTGCAACATGTACACTTATCCTGGCGATCTCTCCTTTTGAATCCACAAAGCGATTTTCCAACACGCCCTTTTGCGCCGAATTCTCCAGATAGTCCTTCACCTTCAGATCGTTCTGCGTGAGCGAATTAAAATCGGGCAGGGAATAGTAGCGCGGAATACCGTTATAATATGCCTGCCGCGCGAACTTCAGGCCATCGAGCAAACTCAGCGCGCTAGACAACTGCGGATACTGTGCAAGGGAGTCTTCGAGTTGGGCGATCTTCTGCAGGGTTGCAATACCCGTGATCGATGCATCTGCCGTATCCGGCCTTTTTACGACCACGGTGTCATAGGCAATGATGGTGTCGTTATCGGAATAAATGAATCGCTCATTGCGGATGGTGTCCTGCACAAAACTCACCACTTCTTTTTTCGAGACCATAACTTCAAAGGGCATCACCCCATGAAATACACGCTCGAAAAATTTCATGTCCCTATATACTTCGGTCGACTCTTTTACTTCATCGAGAATATATCCGCGCGACTTTAATTGTGTTACTCCATATATGGAAACAGCAATGATCACAAGCGAAACAATAAAAATTTGTTTGCGGTGATGCGCGGTCCAGATCTCGAGCTTGCTGAGGATGAATTTCAACTGTTTGCCTTCGAGATATTTGGTGTGTTGCTCTTTCGGACTGGGCAGGAAACTATACACAACGGGAATACCCACCAGCGAAATAATAAAGGTTGCGAGCACGCCGATGGTGGCGATCAATCCGAATTCTTCCAGTATGCGCACATTGGTAAAACAGAATACCGCAAAACCGGCGGCTTTGGTCATGTTCGTGATGAAAGTCGGAAAGCCGAGTTTTTCGATCATGATACTCAGCGACTTGATCTTGTTTCCGTTGCGCCGCACTTCGGTGTGATACTTATTGAGCAGGTACACACAGTTGGGGATACCCATTACAATGAGCAAAGAGGGAACCAGGCTGGTCAGCACGGTCATTTTATAGCCGAGTATGGCCATGAATCCGGTTGAGATCACCACACCCGAACCGATGATCAGCAGCGGGAAAACCACGGCATCCCAGGAGCGGAACAGCAGGAATAATACCACTATGGTGATGATCACTGCAAGGATGAGGAACAATTTTATCTCATGGGTAATGGTACTGAGCTGGTAATAGCGGATATAAGGCAGGCCCGAATATTTGATGTCCACCTGTTCATCTTCACCAAAACCTTCGGTCATATCCTTGATCTCGTTGATCAGGGTGATCCGTCTCGGGCTGTCGAGCACCTCGCGGTTTATGGCGATCAGCATCACATAAGTGTTGCTGTCGGGGGAATAAATGCGGTCCTTATAAAAGGGCAGGTCGAGGAATTCCTGTTTGATGGAGTCCAGTTCTGCCTGCGTTTTTGGCGCTTCCACCACCAGAGGATGGATATCAAAGCGCTTCTCGGCTGTGTTTTTCACCAGGTTGTAGGTGGTGGGGACAGAAACGGTGCTTTCAATGTCGGGAATGGCCCGGAGCTTCATTTCCAGGGCGTACCAGGCATTGAAGAAATCGAGATCGAAAAAGCGATCGGTCTGCACGCCGAGAAACAAAACATTGCCTTCTTCCCCGAAAATGGAGCGGAAACGCTCATAATCTATATAACTCTGATTGTCCTCCGGCGTGGTCTTATAGAATTCGTAGCTCAGCTTTACCTGGGAGGTCTCGATGACCATAAAGGCGGTCACGGCAACCCAGGCGGCGAGGAATACCCACCGGTTCCGCAAAATGACCATACTGAGCGCACGCCATATCATAAAATTGCGCGCAAAGATACAAAAACATGCCCCCTCCTTTTGACTTTTGGCTGACGCATATTGGAAATATTTGAGGGTAAAATGCGTTATACAAGCCTATTTTGAGAACTTTACGGGGCTTATGCGGAGATATTTTGTGTTGATGCTGACGATAGCGTGCTGCTTTCTGCGATTGCAGGCACAATTCAATGTGGCTATTGGGCAATGGAATGCCCACCTGCCTTATAGCGGTTCCATGATGTTGGCCAATTCCGACGACCTGATCTACTGCGCCAACGAATCATCTGTTTTTACCTATAATAAGCAGGACCACAGTCTGGAAACGCTGACCACTGCAGACGGATTTTCGGATATCGGCATACGGATGATCGCCTATGATGAACCCACCAGGAGCCTAGTCATTTCCTACACCAACAGCAATATCGATTTTGTATTAGATAATACCATCTACAATTTTCCCTTTATTCAGAACAGCAATGTAAGCGGCGATAAAAATATTTATGGCGCTACTTTTTATGGCGACACCATTTTATTGAGTTGCGGTTTCGGCATCGTGTTGTTCGATATTTCTAAACTGGAAAGTCCGGCAACTTATTTTTTTACCGATACTTCGGGCGCCAATCTGCGCGTGAATGATGCTATTGTTTTTCAGAACAATATTTACGCAGCAACGATCAACGGCATTTACAGAGGCAGTTTATCGGAACCCAATCTGCAGGATTTTTCCAAATGGGATCTGCTCAGCGATACGGATGGTATACCCCCCGGCGACACGCATGATATAGTTGAGAACAGCGGAATTTTGTTTGCCGCACTGGGCGACACCATTTATAGTTATACAGATGATGTATGGTCAACATTTTATTTTGAAGAAGAATGGCATACCAGGTCGTTGCGCAGTGAAAACGGTTATGTATTGATCACGCAACAATTCGGACCTGACACCCTTCCACCGACCAACAACCGCGTTTTATTTGTCGACGGAGATCTGGAAGTATCGGATATAACATCGTCCACTTCTTTACAACATGCAGAAGATGCAGCCTATGATGCAAATGGCACCACATGGGTGGCCGATGCATATCTGGGTTTGCTCGAAATAAAAGATAATGTTTTTGTTTCCCATCTGCCCAACGGGCCATCTACCAGCAAGGTGTGGGACATGCTCAGTATAAACGGTACTTTATATGTTGCACCGGGAGAATTGAATGCGTCCTGGTTATATCAATTCAACCGCGACGGATTTTTCCGGTACGAATATGGCAGTTGGGTGAATTTCAACAACTTCAGTTTTCCTGCATTGGATAGCACCTTCGACCTGATTACTGTTGCCGCCGATGTAGAAAAAAATATTATTTATTTCGGCTCATATGGCGGAGGGTTGGTAGAATATCATCCCGACAATATGAGTATGCAGATCTACAAGCAGGGATATATCGATTATACACCGGGAGATGAAACTAAATATCGCGTTAGTGGTCTGGCCCTGGATCTCAATGGCAATTTATGGATCGCGAATTTTGGCGCCGTGAATCCCCTGGTGGTAAAAAAATCGGATGGCAACTGGTTGCATATTAATCCGGCATTGCCAACTGCAGTGAGTGAACAAGTGGGGCAGATCGTGGTTGATCCGTTCAACACCAAATGGGTACAGTTGCCACGAGGGAACGGTATCCTGGTTTATAATGAGAACGGAACGATAGACGATACCGGTGACGATCTTTCAAAAGTGTTAGGCTCGGGAGCCGGCAACGGAAATCTGCACACCAATTATGTGCAATGTCTCGCAGTAGATAAAGAAGGTGAAGTTTGGGTGGGCACCAGTCAGGGTATTACCATTTTCTATAATCCTTCAGAAGTATTTACAAATACTACCGCCGGCGATGCTGCACAACCGCTCGTAAACTTGGGCGGATATTATGAACAGTTGTTGCGCAACGATATTGTCAATACGATAGCAGTTGATGGCGCCAACAGAAAATGGGTGGGCACGAACAGCGGCGCATTTTTGATCAGTCCCGACGGAACGGAACAGCTTGCCTATTTCAATACAGACAATTCGCCGCTCATTTCCAATATCGTATTGAATATAGAGATCGATGGCATTACGGGAGATGTGTATTTCGGTACGGACAAGGGTATTATTTCTTACAGATATACCGCGACGGAGGGAGTAGCAGAGATCGATAAAGTACATGTATTCCCGAATCCGGTGCGCGAAGATTATAGCGGCCCCATCGCGATAAACGGACTTACGGAAAATGCCGAAGTGCGCATCACTGATGAAAGCGGCAGAACGGTATATGAAACAACTGCACTTGGCGGACAAGCCGTATGGGACGGAAATGGATATGCAGGCGGACGTGCTTCAACAGGCATCTATATTGTATACGCTACAAATGAAGACGGATCACAAACTGCTGTGACGAAGATCTTGTTTATACAGTGACTATTTAAATATACTAGCCGACTATTGTACAACTACTTTCCCTGACCCAATTAATTGTCTATCCTTTGTTACCTGATATATGTACAATCCCTTTGCGGCATCAGAACAATTCCATGTTACCTCGTCCTGCGTCAAAGGAATAACTTTAACGATTGCTCCGGTAATGCTATATATTTGAACCACATATTTTTCGTCCTCTCCAACAATCCTGTCTGTGGCAAAATGAACAATAGAACCGGCAGGATTAGGCCATGCTGTAATACTCAAATCAGGCCACTTAACTACTTCGCGTTCGGGATTTGGTGACACCTGCCATTTTACCCATCCTAAACTGTATGCTGGTAATACAAGCAAAGTGTCGGGAGAAGTTGTAGACACCGTATCATCTATTATCATATCAATTAATGGCGCAACTCTTAGGGTGTCGTAATATGTATTATCATGCATATATTGATTATCACCGGCATGAGAATACAGTTGGTCAGCGTCAATATATTTTATAATGCTACCATAAGAACTGGAAGGGGTGAGACTACCGCCACCAATTGCAGTTGTATCTCCCGTCATATTATGTATGTCAAAATACACATCTTCATCACTACTATTGACAAATGGCATATAGAACAAATCATTTCCGTAGTTAAAAAATCCCATAATAAACGGGGTATATGTTCCAGACAATAGAATTGGTTGACAATCTACTCTTTTATAGGACGTGGAAAATAGATTCTCGTTTATTACAAAGGCATAATACGATGCACGTTTGATGAAAAAGATATCAGTTGCCAATGTATCAAGGGAACCCGCCTGACTTATAAGTCCATAGGAAAATCCAGATAGTGTGTTATGCTTTGTGGCATATTGTATAGTAAGTGGTGTACTGCCCGCACCGTACAATTTTGTCGTAGTAAGTAAAAATTCCATGTTATAGGCAGATTCAGCAAATGTATTATTGAAATTGCCAATAAGCCCTCCACTGCCACCACTAGAACCAATAGTTGCAGGTTTTTCACCCCATTCGGTTATCCAATACTTTTTCCCTGTCCCGAGCCTGTATGTGCTGTCATCCACTTGAGTATAATGCGTGAAAATATATTGTAGCCAGTTGTTCGTAAAGTTTTCAAAACTATCAATTGCACATTGGTAAATTGGCAACAAAATAGTATCTGCTTCGTCGAAGGGTACAGGATAATCTGCTGGGATATCATAATAATCATCTTCATACTGTTCATAGCATGACTCCATCATATTTGGTGTTTGATAAATATGTACCGTAAATGCATCAAACAACCCATTTACCGCTGTAGAATCTGCATATCTTCTCAGGTCTGCATTCCACTCCTTAAATCTAGTTACGACTGGTGCAGAGTACCCAAATGCTTCTGCGGCATCTGGTTCAGGAGCAGCCACTAATGATATTGGGATCTGGTTGAGCATCGGATCGTCATGCAAAGAATCCAGTAATGGGAAAATATGGTCCCAATAATCATCAAAAGTTTCAAAAATATCCACATCATCATAGTGTTCATTTCCCATTTCGATACCACCAACTACTATTCCATTATCCAGTAAGTACCTTACTGTTGCCAGATTTTCCTCCCAAACATTATAAATATCAGGCATCCATGCACTCATAGTAACATTTGCAACAAATATTACTTTCGGAGCAAAGCCATTAATACTGTCACAATACTCTACAAGGTCAATCAATCTGTCAATATACCTGGCATCATCAGGGTTTAGAATGATTTCCTTGTTAATCTCAGCATTACGGCCCATCCATGTCGGTGTATCAATGATACTTCTTGCCAAAAGAGTATCAATATCGGCCTTTAAATAGCCATAACCAACCGAATCGCTCATTGGGTGCATCCACTTATCATCCCCGCCGGATGGATAACGAATAACTCTGGATTTCACTGAGGCAATATAATTCATACATTGATCTATACTATCAACAGGTGATTCAGGGTCCCAGGGATCATAACAGTGGCAGCGATCAAAAAGATCGGAGAAGTGATTTCCGTATAAATATCGGTTTACATCCTCATTCTCGCCGTAAGTGATATTTATTGTGAAAATATTTTGGGCATGACCAAACCCAAATCCCAATAAAAAGAAGGTAAGAATCAGTGTAGTTTTCATGATGAAAGATTTAAGGTTAAAAATATTCTATTTACTAGTTTGAGCAATAGTTTTGTAAAAAGGCCGTATTCTGTGTATTTTTCATGAAAATATCCCTAAAATTCCCCGAAAATGGGTAATCGCATATTACTTCAGCTATTTTCATTGCTGCTACTTGGCCTGTCTTCTTTTCATTCCAAAGCGCAGGCGCCAGACACAAGGATTATATATATAACCGATGATGGTTTGGGTGATATTGATAATACCTTTAACCGGAGTTTGATGGATGATGTCTTTGGTGAAGATGGTTGGGAGGAGATACACTATACCGGCATTGATACTACCGGTCTGTTTTCACCTAGTACTTGTATGATCTTTTTTGAAGGGTCATATGACGTAGAGGATGAATTTACTGTATTCTACAACGTCTATCAATCTACTGTTGAGCAATATGTCCTAGATGGAGGAAATGTTTATATAAATTTTAGATCATCACCAAGTTATTTTTACGACTTGGGATTTGACACGATCTATCGATTAAATGAATCAACTTCAAATATTAATGGGGTTTTTATAGATGAAGATCACCCAATTTATTTGGGCCCCTTTTCCCCAATTACAAATCCCATAAGTTTTATGCCTGATGTAGGCTTTAATATGTGCCGTGGCACATTTGGAGGTTCTGGATATGATACTTTAATTCTCGATGACACTGGAAGTCGTGTTTGTCTTCTTGAGAAATCCTATGGACTTGGAAAATTAATTTGTAGCCAGTTTTATCCGCTATCGGGAGAACATTACTCTATAGAACATTTAAATCTTCGTCGAAATATCCTCTGGTACCTTGCACCTTGTCTGCACAGTGCCGATGACATGGGTGTGTATGACCTGATATTGCCCGATGATGCCTGTAATATGGGTGAAGAAGAAATGCTTTCTGTATTGGTGCATAATTTCGGATACGCAGATCAGGACACCTTTCAGATGAGCTACAGCATTGACGATGGAGAAGTGGCAACAGAAACGTTTACCACCAATATACCCGCCTATCTTTCTGATACTCTGTCTTTCTTTACCCCGGCAGATTTTTCGGAATGTGGGGCTCATACTGTTAAAGTATGGACTTCGCTTGCAGGTGACACCGTTCCGGCAAATGATACGTTGGTATATACGGTCACCAACATCTGCGCAACGGCAACCACAACCGGAATACCTCATGAGGTGTGTGCCTTTGGTGGCCCTGTTACTGCCGATCCGGAAGTTGCCCTTGGATATTGGGAAGGTACCGGTATCACAGATACAGCCACCGGGACCTTTGATCCTGCTTTGGTTGGAGCGGGAAATAGCACGATCATTTCATACACCTATTCCACTGCGGTAGGATATACCAAGATCACGATTCCGTATGAGATGCCTGATTTTACAGATCCGGTTGTGATCAGCCTGTTATACGATGATGATGTGGATACCCTCATGCTGCCATTTGACTTTCTCTTTTTCTCTGACACCTACGATACGATCTATCCTGCCAGCAATGGCTATTTCTGTTTTGGAGAACCGCACGATACATGGTATATAAATATACCATCCGTGTTAGGAATAAATAATCTTGTTGGCCTTGCAGGTGATGACCTGAATCCCGCAGCGGGGGGCTCAATTTATTATTCAGTTGAGGGTATAGCTCCAAACAGGAAGTTTCAACTGCGCTATGCATTCGTCCCTTTGCATTGGCCTCCAATTGATATGGTGGATGTTGCTGCGATTTTATATGAATCCACAAACATTATTGATATTATCGTACATCATTTACCGGAGGAAGAAGATATTGGTTTTGCGCAAGGCATATCCAACATAGATGGCAGCCAATATTATCTGACCAAAGATAGTGGTAACCCACGCTGGTTTGATGGTGCAAACGACACCGCCTTTCGCTTCACCCCCACACTTTGCCCGAGAACTATTGTTGATACCATAACTGTAATTGGTGATGTATCTAAAAATGTATTGGGAACAGATACTATGTTCTGTTGGGGAGACAGTATAACTATCCGGCCCGACACCACTTCATCCTATTACCTCTGGAACACGGGAGATACCACACAGGAAATTACCGTTGACACTGAAGGTTATTATGCTATTGAGATGGAATACCTGCCGGGATGTGCCCTGTTCGACACCCTGTTTGCAGAAGAAATAGACAGCATAGAATTAGCATTCACAACCACCCCGGTGATATTGGGAATATCAGACGGAACGGCGATTGTGGAAGTGGAATCAGGAGGCTTGCCACCATTTACCTATCTCTGGGGAACAGGAGAAACCACATCCGATATCGTTGTGGAGGAATCAGGTATATATGGTGTAACGGTGACAGATGCTTTTGGGTGTACAACTTTCGGAACAGTTGTCGTGGGAGAAGATGTTGCCATAGATAGTATCAATCAAAATGATCTGCTCTCCATTTACCCGAATCCTGCACACAATACCTTGTACATAGATATCAAAGACAACTTTGCAGAATGTTCTGTTTATGTCTATTCCCTGACCGGAAGTAAGGTTATAACCCAATATATAGATAACAATCAGACTTCATTAAATATCTCATCCCTAAATGAAGGACTGTATGCCATTGTGATACATATAGATAATACCATTGTGCAAGGTTATTTTGAAAAGTTATAGTAATGCTATAAAGAATATCCTGTAACAGATTGTGATGAACTATGGTACAGTAGCAGAGTCAGGTGTGTTACTTCTTTCCCCCGGAGTTCTTTGGACATTCTTATTTGGGTAAAATTATTCACCTAAAAAATTGCATACTACTTTCATGTTTTGAACTGACAAAGAACTGAATACACTTGTCATCTTATAGTTTATTGAGTCAACCATTGCAGGATATAACTATGTGAATGTATATCAACCGAGTGGTAATATCTTATCTTTGATTCATGGGAAATACTGAAATAGCCTTTGTTCTCTTTTGGCTGACGCTCAGTATGTATCTGATATACAAGCTTCCCATTGCATGCATACCGGGTCTGGATTTTAGGCAGGTGGCAACGGCATTTGTGTTCAAGGCAATTCTGGGTTGTGCCAATTATTTCGTCTGGATATATATAATCGGTCATGGCGACAGTTTGCGGTATATCCATGATGCGGATATTGTGTACGGCAGTTTAAAGAGCAGTCCGCATACTTACCTGCAATTACTTACACGTCACAGTCTGCAGGACGTACCACAACAATTAATTCCCTATCAACACGCATTGTATATCGAATGGCATGTGCCGGAATATAATATGGTACGCTTGTTTGCCCTGTTGCATGTTTTTACCAATGGCAGCGCCTGGGCAGATATTGTCATCATCGCATTGCTTTCCACGCTGGCTCTTTGTGCATTAGCGCGCACGTTGTTTCCGGATGGCATTTCTTTTTATGGATATCTGCTGCTCTTTTTTCTTCCATCCATCACGTTCTGGTCGGGTGGATTACTCAAAGAAGGGCCCACCATTATATTAATAGCCGGGATACTCACCCTGTTGTTGCGTTCGGAAAAAAAGCCCTTGCTTTTGTTGTGGTCCATTCCGCTCATGATCTTATTATACGGTGTCCGTGATTATCTGCTGCTTTTACTGGTTCCGAATTGCATTCTGTATCTATTTGCGCGATCCAGGCCCAAACAGGCACTTTGGATATTTGGCGGAGGCACTTTCCTGACCTGTGTAGTTATTTTTCTGGCGGATACAACATCTGCCCGGCTCGATCTGCCTGCTGAGCTTACCCATCAACAATCCTATTTTCTTACCGCTGATCCCGACCCTGATTATGCTTTTCATGCGCTGGAACCCTCCTACCGTGATATTTTGTCGCATGTCCCCGCAGCAGTGAACAATGTGCTTTTCCGCCCTAACATTTTGCACAGCGACAATGTCTTTCGCGTGTACCAGTCCATTGAATTGCTGCTGCTTCTTGCCCTGTTCGCCTGGTTACTCAAGCGAACCCGCAAAATATCTTGCCATCCTTTCGGCCTGTTGCTCCTGTTCCTTGCTGTGGAGCTACTCCTGCTCTATGGGCTTCTGGTGACCGATGCCGACACCCTTTCGCGCTACCGCACCCTGCCGGTGTTCCTGCTCCTGCTGGGTATGCTCTTCCGCATGGAAAAAGCAAAGACCCCGGACAAGCAAGGCAATCATATTATATAAATAAATATATATATTATTTTTTAGAAAAACATCTTTTCAACCGGATGTCTACTTAAAAAAGCCAGAAATTTTCTGGCCAAGTCCACTTTTTCCACATCAGAGCTGTAATTTTGCGCTTTCAAACCATTGAATGGCTTTTAGTTTTGCCTTAAAATCTACCAACATGTCCACTTCCCGTATAGCAGCTCTCGAGCTTGTGCTCAACCGAAAGACCGTTGAGGTGAAGCTCCCCGGAGGCCGTATATCTGAGTATTACGGCTCTAACGTATTCAACGACGATGTCATGCGCAAGCACCTCAGCGAGGAGGCGTATTACAGCGTGAAAAGTTCTATCCAGACCGGCGAGAAGATCGACCGGAAGGTTGCCGACCAGGTGGCGGCCAGTATGAAGGCATGGGCTATCAGCAAAGGCGCTACGCATTTTACGCATTGGTTCCAGCCACTTACGGGTGCCACTGCAGAAAAACACGACAGCTTCTTTGTACCCACCGATCATGGAAAAGGTATTGAGACCTTCACCGGCAATTCATTGGTGCAGCAAGAACCCGATGCATCCAGTTTTCCGAGCGGAGGTATTCGCAGCACTTTTGAAGCGCGCGGATACACGGCATGGGATCCGAGTTCACCGGCATTCATCATGGAGTTGGGCAGTGGTAAAACATTATGTATCCCCACCATTTTTGTTTCTTATACAGGTGATGCTCTGGATTACAAAGCGCCGTTATTAAAATCATTGAATCTGCTCGACAATGCTGCAATACCCGTTGTCAATTATTTTGATAACAAAGCGACACATGTAACAGCAACTCTGGGTTGGGAACAGGAATATTTTTTGGTAGATGAAGCCTTGTTCATTGCACGTCCTGACCTCAGCATTTGCGGTCGCACCTTGCTGGGACATTATCCTTCCAAAGGACAGCAATTGGAAGACCACTATTTCGGCTCCATTCCTGAGCGTGTATTTAATTTTATGGTAGATTTTGAAATGGAATGCCACAAGTTGGGTATTCCTGTGCGCACGCGACATAATGAAGTAGCGCCCGGACAATTTGAATGTGCGCCGATGTTCGTGGAAGTGAACCTTGCTGTTGACCATAACTTATTGGTGATGGACGTGATGGAGAAAGTGGCAAGACATCATCACCTGCGCGTGTTGTTCCACGAAAAGCCATTTGCCGGCGTGAACGGTTCGGGCAAACACAACAACTGGAGCATGGCAACAGATACCGGAAAGAATTTATTGAGTCCCGGAAAAACGCCGCGCAACAATATGTTGTTCCTCACCTTCTTTATCAATACCATCAAAGCGGTTCATGATTATGCCGATCTGCTGCGCGCCAGCATCGCCAGTGCGAGCAATGATCACCGGCTTGGAGCAAATGAAGCTCCGCCGGCCATCATATCGGTATTTGTTGGCTCTGCACTTCGTTCTGTTTTACATGAGATCGAAGAGCGCGTGGATATGGACAGCTTCGATGATTACGACAAAGCGGATCTGAAGCTCGATATACACAATAAGATACCTGACCTGCTGCTGGATAATACAGATCGCAACAGGACCTCTCCTTTTGCGTTCACCGGAAATAAATTTGAATTCCGCGCAGTGGGTTCCTCTGCAAATTGTGCAAAGGCAATGACCACCTTGAACACCATCGTGGCTACACAGTTGCTAGCATTCCGCGAAGAAGTGGATGCACTTATAAAAGGCGGGGAGAATAAAGACAGCGCTATATTGAAAATATTGCGCGCTTATATTTCTGACAGCAAGCATATATTATTCGAAGGCGACAACTACAGTGAAGAATGGGCAAAGGAAGCTACAGAAAATCGCGGCCTGAGCAATGTGAAAACAACTCCGGAAGCCATTGAATTCTATGGCACGGAAAAAGCAAAACAGGTTTTTGTTGGCAACCATATCCTGAGTGCCCGCGAATTGCATGCGCGCCAGGAGATCGAATTCGAGGAGTATGCCAAGAAGATACAGATCGAGGCGCGTATTTATGGTGAGCTGGTATATAATTATGTATTACCTGCTGCCGTGAACTATCAGAATGAGCTGCTCGATAATATTCTCAAATTGAAGTCTCTAGGTTTCAACGAAGAGCATTATGCGGAACAAACCGATCTGGCCAAAAGTATTACCCTGCATCTGAACCACATGCGCAACAGTCTGGAGCGCATGGTGGAAGAGCGCAAAAAGGCCAATCGCATAGAGCATGCGCAGGAAAAAGCGTATGCCTATTGCAATCATGTGAAGCCCATCTTCGACGAGATCCGCGATCATGCCGATATGCTGGAGCGTTATCTGCCGGATAATGTCTGGCCGCTTCCTAAATACCGCGAATTGTTGTTTGTGCGATAACAAATTGACAATACATAAAGAAAGCCGGATGAATTGTTTCATCCGGCTTTATATTTTAAGGCCCCATTACTATAAATCATTCATTCACTGCGAGGTCATATCCGCAAAGATCTCATGCAACTGATCCAGGGTGCAGGATTTAAATATCGGGGTAACATCCATATCTTTTTTAACGGAAACCTGTTGCACGCTGTATTCGGGTGTACCATTATTGTTGCGCAAGGCAAATACCCATCCGTACTCGCCCTTCAGGACGCCTTTGATCTGGTATTTATTTAATAAAGGGTTAGCTGGTAATGCAGAATTATATTCTGTAAAGAAAAAACCGATGCGTATGTCATCAGCAGGCTCCTGATACACGAAGACGTCTGCCTGTTGCTCCTTCGGATATTCCATATATCTGTCGCAATTCATCCAACCCATTTGATTCGTAGTGAATACGTAGGTCTGCATGTCTTCACCGGTCGCATCACCTACTTTATATTTATCCCTTATTGCATTCAATCGCTCTTCTTCCATTGCCCGGTATAAAGCAGTGACATCCTTTACACCATATGCCCGGAACAGAGAGTCCATATTCTGTGCATCGCGGTAATAATATCTTTTAGCATAGGCCCAATCAACATTAAAATGTCCATAAGAAAAGAAATTGTCGATCTTACAAAAGAAGAACGGACATTCCATTTTGCTGTAATACGATCGCCAATAGCGCTTCCAGCGGATCAATTTTCTGTACGATCCATTACCAACTTGTGCATCTGTTGCATTCCAGTACACCAAACCATCCTTGCCGCGCTCACCCTGAAAAAGTTGCATATCGCCTTTGTTCTGCACATTCGGCATCATAACGGTCAATGCTTTTCCGGGCTTCAATTCCAGATCTCTGTTGCAGATATTGCCATGCAGATACACCATGCCTCCTGATTCGAGTAAGCCGTTGTAGGCAACCGTGGTAAGCCCATTCGCAAAAACGGATTCGGGATCATATGCTTCTTTCATCGTAAATGTCGCTTGCTGTCCGGCACAGGATCCGGCAACATAAAATGAACCCGCAGGAATGTACACCATGGTACCTCTTGCACCTATCAGGATAGTATCCCGCATCGGGTCGAAGCCGAAATGTTGTTCCGGATCACCTAGTTGTGCCAACAGGTCGGTGACCTTTGCTTTTGGTTTTTTCTTCACTTCCACAAATTCTGTTTCCGGCTCGGGCTCCATGTAGAAAACAATGTCCACCATGCGTTTCTGCGCACCGGTAGCGCGTTCATCTATACAATCTATAGACTCACCAAACCATTTTACAACCGGAAGGAATTGTTTGAATTCCGTTGTATCTGCAAAACGCATCATGTAATCGGAAACAGCTTCCGCTCTTTTGCGCGACAGGGCAAGATTGTATTCGAAATCTCCGGTGGTGTCCGCAAATCCGAGAATGAACAAATGCGTAAAATCCGTACATGGATCTGTTGCCAGCTTGTACAACAAATCTTTTTGTTGCTTATTCAGGGTGCTCACATCGGTATCGAATGCAATGGAAAATGTCTTCGTTTGGGTTTTCGCAGAAAAACAGACAAGCAGCAATGCGAGTAAACTCAGGGTTCTCATGCTGTTTGTTTTAGCATTATTGGTTCCTTATAACGCTGATAACACGCATTTATGATAGAGCAGGTTGGGTGGTAAGGCTTTTTTATGGAAGTCCAATGGCGGGGCCCTCCACTGAATAAGGTAAACTCCAAGTCTTAAACATTCGAAGTAACACAAGGCATTTACCTCGTGTCTTTGTGCCCTGGAGCCTGTTGCCAAAGGCAACAGGACCTTGCGTCCCCAAAATAAAAAAGGCGGCACGGAAACCATGCCACCCTTACACACCTATTAGCGAACTACTAATTCTCTGCTTTATCGCCGGCACTATACCAGCTTATTTCCACAACAAAGCGGCTGTCCAGAACGTTCAACCGCTCTCCTGCCCCTGCGCTCAATTTGATCAACACTTTTTCCTGCACTTCTGAATCACTCAATGTGCCGATCACTTTCGCATATATCACCCTGTTGTTCATCATATTCCTCACTTTAACGATAGAACCGATCGGCGCAGTATTATGCAGCGCATAAAATCTGTCGCCGGAAGTTTCAATACCCGAAGCATCTATCCAGGTAGCCACTCCTTTTTCTGAACGCTGATACATATCCGTGCCATAATAATCGGCATATGCCTGTGCAAATGTTTTTCCTTTCGCTGTATTCGGAATGGTAGGTTCATCCTGCAGGTCAGTGCTTGCCAAAATATTCGCATCGGCATTCATATGTTCCTGCGGAGGTTCCGGAACATCTTCCTTCGTTTCTGTTTGCGGATCATTTTTTGGTTCCTCTTTCACTGACATTGTAGTCTGTGCTGTCTGCGCTTCCTGCACTTCCTGCGGATCTGCACTCTGCGTGGTCATTACCGAACCGATACGCGGCACCAATATCTCTTGTCCCATTTTCAATGCACCAAGGTCCAGTCCGGTATTGGCTACTTCCAATTCCTTGAAAGGAATGTTGTATTTCCTGCTGACAGCATATGCCGTTTCGCTCGGGCTGATGCGGTACACAATGTAACTGCGACCATTCATCGTTTTAACGCCCACTGAATCACCGGCGCCGCCGTTACTTCCCATAACACTCCAGGCCCACAACAGTACCAGGATCAGAATGCAAATTCTTTTCATATTTTTAACGTGTAAGAGTGCTTCCATATTCTAACTTTGGTTTTTGCCAGAATATTGTTTTCAACAGAATATTAACAGCAAAAGTAAACTGCATAGCCATGCTGAAACCATTATCCCGCCGCATATTTTGCACCATTTTTGGCCTGAGTGTCCTGTTATGCACACAGGCTCAGGAAAGTCAAACGGTGGATAACCAGGGCGAGAAAAAGATCTATTATTTCGAATTGCATCAGGATATCATGCCAATGGCAGTTCGTTTGGTGGACCATGCTTTGCAGGAAGCGAAAGAAATGCAGGCCGATTATATCGTAATGAGCCTCGATAGTTACGGTGGACTTTTAGACGCCGGAGATACCATACATGTGAAACTTTTGCGCTGCCCTATACCCATTCTGGTATATATTACAAACAATGCGGCAAGTGCCGGTGCGCTCGTCGCCATCAGCTGTGATAGTATTTATATGTCGCCATATGCCAAGATAGGTGCCGCCAGCGTGGTAGATCAGTCGGGCAACCCCATGGACGAAAAATACCAGGCTTATATGCGCGGTATCATGCGCAGCACCGCAGAAGCAACAGGCAGGGATCCCGAAATAGCGGAAGCTATGGTGCAGGGAGGTGGTGCCGTTCCCGGCATCATTGACAGTGGTAAGATCCTGACCTTCACGACCAGTGAAGCAATGAAATTCGGGTATTGCGAAGGTGAGGTGAACAGTTTGGATGATCTGCTGAAGCAGGCAGGCATTCCCAAGTATACGATCTCTGAATACAAAGCATCGGCCATGGATGGCTTGATGGGATTTTTATTGAATCCTGTTTTGCGCGGTTTGTGTATCACCTTTATTTTCCTGGGTCTGTATTTCGAATTGCAAACACCCGGGATAGGTTTTGCACTGATCATAGCGATCATTGCGGCTCTCCTCTATTTTGCGCCCTTATATATTGAAGGTCTCGCTGCCAACTGGGACATCTTGTTATTTGTGATCGGTATCGTCTTATTGGTATTAGAAATATTTGTCATCCCCGGATTTGGCATTGCGGGGGTGAGTGGAATCCTGCTCACTTTTAGCGGACTGGTGCTGAGTATGCTGCGGAACAGCGGATTGGATTTTTCCGAGCGGAACCGGGAAAGTCACTGAATCTCTGCACGATCGTGATCCAGTTCTTTTTACGATCACTGTAGCGGTGATGATCGTATTTGTAGGAAAATTCACCCCGCTCGGAATATTCAGGCGCATTTCTCTTTCCACTATGAAAAATGCTGATGAAGGGATTTTCCACTTCTGTATTCGGCGAGTGGCAATATGATCGGCAAAACCAAATTGTGGCCGCAGTGACCTGCGTCCGCCTGGAAAAATTGAGATCGATGGTATGTGGTATGATGGACAAAGCGACGGCGAATTTATGGCAAGGGAACTGAGATCAAGGTGATCGACATGAAAAATAATTATCTCATCGTTAACGCAGAAGTGATATGGGTGAAAGAAATAAAGTGATCGGCATTATTCTGCGCGGTATCCATCTACCCCGCTTCCCGGGAAAACCCCTTGCAGCTATTGGCGGGAAGAGCATGATACAACGCGTATATGAACAGGCGCAACAATGCAGTTCATTGGATACCGTTATCGTAGCAACGGATGATGAAAGAATATATGGGCATGTTTTGGCATTTGGAGGTAACGCCATGATGACCGCTTCGCATCATCAGTCGGGAACCGAAAGATGTGCGGAAGTAATGGAACATACAGATACAGAATATGATGTGGTTTTAAATATACAGGGAGATGAACCATTCATTCAACCACAACAACTCGACATCGTTATCGGGGCATTTGAAAATGCATCCACCGATATTGCAACACTTGCATTGCCCTTGCAACCAGCTTCAGAAATTGCCAACCCCAATGTGGTTAAAGTAGTTTTCAGTAATCAAGGAAAAGCGCTGTATTTTTCGCGCAATGTGATACCCTTCCCCCGCCATGACGGCGCACAGTATTTTAAACATATCGGTTTATATGGCTACCGCTCTTCCATATTGAAAACCATTGTAGCACTTCCACCCGGCATGCTGGAACGAACAGAATCTCTGGAGCAATTGAGATGGCTGGAAAATGGTTATACCATTCAGGTTTGTTCAACAGATTTTGCGGCGCCCGGTGTAGACACACCCGAAGATCTGATCAAAGCCGAAGAATTCCTGCAGAAAAAATAGACTCCTTGCGGTGCATGGGTCGATCCGCAAGTTGGTATGGTAATTAGAATCCTTTTGTGATGTGTTCCATTGAAACCCAAGCTGTCCTGACATCAGCCATTCTTAAGTTTCAATCAAATTTATAAAATATCAGCAGCCAGGTGTTGCAATTCCCCTTTCCAATATCCGCAGCCTTATACCCATACATGAATTCAAAATTTTGCGCGTCAGAAGTTGTAAAAAAAGTCATGGCATCATAACTGATATTTGATATCTGGTAATCTCTATATACCGGACTGTTTTTTAAATAGTTGTTACTACTGATGGTCACAAATGCTTTACAGGGACCCTCCGTAATAGCAATGGCTGTAATGGTGGTCCAGCTATCCACATTAAATTCTTTATAGGCGTAATTTTCACCCGACTCATTTGCAATGGCACCATAGTAAGTAAAGCCCTGTTCGCCCAGAGTTTTAACAAACTCCTGTTCCAATTCCGCGGCTGTCGTGCCATCCGGTTGCATGCTGAGCGGAATTGCATTGCTTGTCATGCGTTCATTATCGGGTTCGAGTATTTGCACATATGCATTGCGCGCCGGATCGGGCAAACTGCGCAGATGGCCTCTTCCGCTGGCATTATTTGTGGACATATGCGCTGAAGCAGACTGAAGGCAAACAAAAATCAAAAGTATGCTGACATACAGATTCGTAGTGTGTGGGCTTTTCATATATGCTGTTAAATATACACTAAAATAAAAAGATTCCGGTACTTAGCACGCAGCGGATATCATGTGTTATTCTCCTGCAGGTGCGCAGATATCGTCAATTTCACTCCTTTTTTTTTAAGAAAACTTTGTGCTGTTCAGGCCATTCAAAAGTATACCGGATGATCCGGTGAATAAGAAGGCTGATACCCTTCGATCAACTGGGTTCCCACAACTCGATCTTATTTCCTTCGAGATCCATAATATGGATAAATTTCCCATAATCATAGGTGGCCATCTCATCCAGTATCGTTACGCCTTCTTTGCGCAATTCCACGACCAGCGCCTCCAGATCATCCACGATATAATTGATCATGAATTCTTTGGTAGATGGATCAAAATACTTGGTGTTCTCGGAAAAAGGAGCCCACTGTGTCATTCCTTTTTTGGTGGTATCTCCTTCTGCAAACCATTCGAAGCTGGTACCGTATTCGCTGGTCTCGAATCCCAGATGTGTTTTATACCATTCGTTCAATGCATGTGTGTCTTTACATTTAAAGAACACACCGCCGATGCCTGTTACTCTTTTCATTTGTGTTTGTTCTGTTGATTGTTTAGTAATGATCGATTTAGATGCAAATCCGCATAAAAAGGATGCGGTAATAAGCAATAAGATGTAGCTTGTCTTGCGCATAAGGTCCATATGGAGTATAAATGTACAACCCGGGGATCAATTTTTCAGAAAAGGTACCACTGTGCAGATGCGGATACATTTACTCCGGTTTCATTCCTACAGCCATCTTATAAGCAGATACAGTTTGGGGGATCGGTAATACTGCTTGCATCAGGAGTTCATATGAACCTGCATCACGCACAGAATCAGCTATTTTCCTGACCAGCGCGAGAGTGGCTTTCATAACACTGGAACCCATACTCAGACGTGCCACACCCAGATCCTGCAATTCCTGAACAGATGGGGGCAATCCTCCGCCATTGGAGGGATTGGCAAGAATATTCACAGGCGCATCTATTTCCTTTACCAAAGTGGCAATGGTTTCTTTGTCCCACACCGGTTGCACAAAAATGCAATCCGCTCCGGCTTCTGTGTACAAATTACCCCTGCGTATCGATGTATGTAAATTTTCTTGTGGGGTGCCGCTTTTAGTATAAAATGCATCTGTCCTGGCATTGATCACCAAATGGAATCCCAAGGAATCGGATAGTGCACGAATAGCAGAGATCCTTTCACAAAACAGTTTCTCGTCGGTCAGTTCGGGCTGCATATCCACACTGTCTTCTATGTTTATTCCAACGATACCTGTTGAAATTGCTTGTTTTACTGAATACAATATCTCCTCCAGGGTATTTCCATATCCTGCTTCAAAGTCGACCGTAACAGGCAGCTGTACAGCTTGCACGATGCCGGAGAGAACAGGAAGTAACTCCTCTAATTGCATGACCTGGCAATCGGGATATCCCATGGTAGCTGCCACACCCATGCTGGTAGTTGCTATGGCTTTATAACCACAGGCTTCCACCAATTTCGAAGTGCCCTTATCCCAGGTGTTCAATAACACTAAAATTTCTTCGTCGAGATGATACTGCAAAAATTTTTCTGCTTTATCTTTTTGAGTTGCTGTGACCATATATATTATTATTTAAAATGAGTATAAAACCTGCCATGGATGATGTGTACTTTTGATGCATCCTGGAAATGCTCAACGATATCGCGTTTATTGCAAAATATGTTTTACTTTCTGCTTATAATTTATTAAGACATTGTATGCCCAAAGGAGCTGTGTAAAGAACATAAGCATAAACCCGGTATTTGAAATATTTTCCAGCATATGAAAGTTTCTGGAACCGAACAGAAACAGGAAGCTGGATGTAAGCAGCGGTATTGCGGCTACCAGGCCAATTATGCGTATCCATTTGCGAAAAGCCGCGTAAGTGGATATCAGCAACATAGCAGGAATGAACAGAAAATTACCACTGGCAAATACATAATAAAACTGAATATAGGTTTCTTCGGAAACGATCTGTGCTATTTCGAGGAAAGAAACTGCTGTAACGCCGGTAGATATAGCGAGCATGGTAAATCCTGCAGCTGCCATGGTTTGCTTTTCCTCCGCCAGTTTTATCCCTAACAGGGTAAGTCCGCCAATATACATGGCCATGCCAAATTCACAAAGCATAACAAGGTTGGGGGAATAAACCGGATACGTATTGCTGAAATCAGGTGGGAAAATAATTAGGGAAGACATGCTGAATAATGCCATCATAACGAAACATGTGGCAATGAAGTACGCAATGTACTTTTCTCTTAAGTGTGCATCCATGATCCAAACCTACAAAACTTTAAGGATGGTTAAAAGGTTAGTGTTATTGGGTCTACTTAACTAAATCCACCTTCAAAATATGTAACTTTACATACCTAATCGGTCCAATGGAATTCTTCGTTCAACAACATTCTGTCGTGAGAAAAATATGGGGGAAAAGTGATACCATACTCTTCATATTTGCCGGCGCTGCAGGTGAGTTTGCACTGAATAAAGCGGTCGACTGGCTGTATTTCACCGGCAAGCTTCCCGCGGACCCGCTGGCACGCCTGTTCTCAACGGTAAGTTACGCGCGCAAGATCGTTTTTGCGCCGATGGATGATGCACATGCTGCCATAGACGTGTTGCGGCAGATACATGGATCGGTGGAGCAATCCCGCGGATATGCCATTCCCGATTGGGCTTATCGCGATGTGCTATTCATGCTCATCCATTATTCTATTGCAGCGCATGAATTGCTGGAAAAAAAATTGTCCCGGGAAGAAAAAGAAGAAGTATACGACGTTTTTTATCGCGTAGGCGACAGAATGGGACTGAAAGCACTACCGGATACATATGCATCCTGGTTGCCGGTAAGGGAAGCTCATCTGATGGAAGACCTGCAAAAAAGCACTTATACTGTGGATCTCTTCAAACAATATAAAAAACACCTGGGCTCGATGCGCTTCAAAGTATTGGTGGAAGGTCAGAAACTGGTGGTGCCGCAAAGGGTAAAAGAATTACTGGATTTTACTGATTTCTCACTACTCACACCTGTTGTTCCACTGTATAAGATCAGCAAATTAATGAAGATGGACTGGATGCTGAAGCACATGTTGTTGCCGTCGGCATATAAGGAGGAGATAGAAGGACTGAACGTGCCGATGTCAGCGCATAAAATATAATACTGTTCCGGATCAGGACACATTAAATCCATAGCGTATCGCATCTTCCAATACATGCATGTGAATATCTTTCAACACTTTGAATTTAATACAATATCCCGTCACACTTGCCTTGCCGATCGTTTTGCCATAGGTATCAGGCAGGTATTTTTTATCCGGAAGCCCCATGATATAGACAGATATACCGCTTGTATTTGCACTTAGTCCGATGCGAAAGAATTCCTTTGTTTTTCCATCGGCGTATTGAATGGTGTATTGTCCGTAACCAATGTTCGGGTTGGAAACTACTTTACCTTTTTCGTCTATACCATTGTGATACCACAAGCGACATTTTGGATTCAGGGTCAGGATCGCCTTATGTAAAGCGATCATATCATCGCGTTTCGCTGCAGGTTGGGAGGTGATGTAATCATCTATTTGTTTTTGTATTTCCATACGTCAATGTGATATCATTATTACTATAAGGATCATCCTACTGTGCTGCGCGTATTCGCGATTATTTGACCAGATATTTCAATTCTGTAACTCCGCAATCAAATGTTTTAGGGGTATCACTCAAGGTCAATGGGGTCCTTCCTACAGAGCCGTTGAACAGTGGAATGCCCGCTCCGAGAATAATGGGATTAACGAATAACCAATAGCCGTCGATGAGCCCCAGTTTCATCAATACGTGGGTGGCAGAAGGGCTTCCGAAGAGCAGGATCTCATCACCCTCTTGCTGTTTTACCAAATGTATTTGCTCGGCCAGATCATCGCTGATGATGGTGCGGTCAGACATCCCTGTATTTTGTAATGTTTTAGACATAACCACCTTATGCGCTTGTTTATACCATGCAGCGTGATTTTTATCATGTCTGGAGGCATTGGGCTGGTCGCCGGCCGTTGGCCAGTATGCCTCCATCATGTCGAAGGTGACGCGGCCATACAGGGCTGCCTGGTTCCTTTTAATGCGATTTTCCACATGTTCAAATAATGCATCATCTAAGGTTATCCAATTCATTTCGCCATTCGGCCCGGCCACAAACCCATCGAGGGAGATATGCATAAAGGAGATAAGGTTTTTCATATGCTGTTTTGTCTTTTCTTTTGCTGTTCAAATATAAAATTTCCGCTTTGCATCATGCCGGCAAAGTATATACATATTCAACGATCACTTCCTGACGCGCCTGTGCAAATCCGCTATCCTCGGCAACTTTGACGAAACCATTTTTTTCCAAAACTTTCTGCGAACCAAAGTTATCACATGCAACCCGGCCAAAGATGGGCCTGGAAGTTTCCATCTGCAAAAATCGTTTTAGAGCACCCGTGGCTACGCCCTTTCCCCAATATGCTCTGTCGATCCAATAGGTGATCTCGGCATGGCCGTCCATAACAAACTTGGCAATACTGCCGACGATCACATCGTCTAAAAGGATAGTCCGGTTATGTACAGACGGGTCTTGCAGCAATCTCGTAAACTTGCGGATAAATGCATCTCTATCGTCGTGGTCTTTTGGCATAAATGCTGCCATATATCCGCCTTGTTCATCCAATTGGAACTGAAATAAAATATCCAGGTCACTGATCTCTGTTGGTCTTAATAGGATCATGGCAATAATGAACTAATTGTCTAAAGTTACATAGAATCCATTCCGGCAGGTAGTTTCAGAGTAGAAGAAATGGAAGCACATATAGTTTAATGGAAAAATGATGATAACAGGAATTTGTTTGTTGCTGTGGTGTAAGGGTTTTACCCCATCAGGGTATTGAGATCGCGCTGGCGGGTGAAGTGATCGAAATTAAATACCAACGGATCTACAACGCATAAAGTATATAATGCGCACACAAACCAAAGTAGTTAAAGTGGTTGCTTAAACGAAAGTTGTGCAACAGCTATCTGTGTTACAGCCATTTTAGGTACAGCGATGTTTTACATTGTACATTATTAAACACCTGTTTGCTTGTGCTCAGTTTTTTACGCAACGGCAAGAATATCCCTGATGTTTGTCAGTCGAGAGATTTGTAAGCCATGGACTGTCAAAACTCATGGCGCGGAAATGTGCGGTATAGAATGTAGCCTCTGTTGAGGTCCAAAAACCGGTGTATTCGAATAGGCCGGTAAAATGGCTGCTCAGGTAGCTTCGGTAACCACCCGGAATTGCGCTGAAACCGCTGCTATTTGTTGCGCCAACATTTGGGGTAACCCATCCCTCGATAGTTTTCAATTGCCCGGCCGGTTCGTCACCCAGAAAGTTTTCCAGCTCATCCCAGTCGGCGTAGGTTGAAATATGCCAACCCTCGGGACAAAGGTTGCCTGATTGCACGGCATACCAGTTGTAAAGTTTACCATAGTTGGCATTGCCCGGGTTGTTATCGTAATAGCACCATGCGGGTGAAGTGGTTGTTACCCAGGTGGCGCTGTCTGTAACCTCCGGAATACCCGCGCTCACTTTAAGATTTGAGGCCATCCAGCATTGGTTGCCAATGGTAATGACGGCATACACATTTCCATCTGCATCTGTAATGGAGTCGACCTCGCAGCCATTAAAATAAATAAAATCAAAACTCGCTGTTGCGGTGCAGCCATTGGCATCTGTAACTGTTAGCGAATAGGTGCCTGAGCTATACATTGTGATAGCACTAAGAACTGAGCCGGTCGACCATTCATAGGTGTAGGGCTGTTTCCCCCCATTGACTATGGAAGTTAAGTCGTTGGTACCTTGTTGAACAATGCTGACGGTAAGATTAATGCAAGGGTTTGTATCCTCAGGCAGCGAAGCACAACTGCCGAATAATATGGTGATAGCGCATAACAAAATAAAGGTTTGGTGGATGCTTTTCATGTCGGTATTCTTTTGCTATCTAAAAATAAATAAAAGAATCACAACTTACCATAAAGCAAATCCAAATAGCTTCCGTTAAGCCCTCCGCCGGCCCGGCAAGCCGGTAAGCATATTGTTTAGCATCTCATGTTGTCCGGCTTTGGGGAGTTAGGGGTGCGGTTTGGGGCTAGGATGAGTGGTAGGCCTTAAGCATAAAAGTTCAATCGAAGCAGCGCCTATGAACCCACAACAAAATCCTCATACGAAACATGGTACCAGCCATTATGCCATATCGCTGTGCCGGTTGCACAACTTCAAATGTAAACAGTGCCGCAGGTAAATATGCAAGTGAAGTTCGGTACTATCAGATTATTTTACACGATGCAACAACATAAAAGCATCGCTACTCACCCGACAATTTTTGACATTTATCTTGATTCAAAAATTTTCGTCCGTTCATCGGGTCGGACATATGGTTATATGTATATTTCCGGGTCGTATATTAGTGTGACTTACATTAGGGGTACTAACCAGGCAAGGGACTGAGATCGCGCTGGCTGACGAAGTGATCGAAATTAAATACGATCAACATACTACATCCAAAGGATACAAATACACGCCTGTTTTACTATGCCGCGCAGGGAATGATCCCCGACACATATATCCATAATTGAATATAAACTTTATTTAAGCGATCTCGTTCACAACAAACGCATTGTCAGCTTCATGACAATTGCCATGTACAGTGCAAACACTTACAATACTTTAAAAAAATACAAAGTTCTTAACCAGAACGGCAAGATGAAAATGCAGCGTATCATTACATGTGTACCATATGCCGATGCCGCTAATTACGAACACTCTTATCCGAGATAAGAAAATATATCAATCCTGCACTTTACCATCCGAATGAGTTCTTTGATTTTTTCTTCTTATGCCTTTCCCGATCTATTTCTTGTCCGACGTTACCGTAGTAAATTGTTGTGACATGCTTATTATCATCCACTATTTCTTTAGTCTTCCAGGTTCCACTGTACTCGACAGTATCTGATGAAATAAAGATCCCGCTTATATACACCTTGTTTTTAATCATACTTGTTCGTCTAATGGTTACTATTCTACTCAAATTTCCAATGGTATCAAAGCTTTGTTCAACAGTAATTTCATCTCTATCACTATCATAGACTGCAGTCATTGCCTTCATTGTGCCGCTTGGATAATACCAAACTTCAATGTGAGGCTCTCGTCTTTCATATTTTCTCACTCCATTGGGATAATATGTATTGTTCGTAAAGTCAAAAGCATATTCAAAATCAACAAATTTATTTAACGTCGTACTCCAAATTAATCCCCCATGATACAACCATGTGCTATCCCTAAATCTCCGGTCCATTGGGTTAAATCGAAACGTCCATAGTGAATCCATTCGATAAGCACCTTTGGATCTCAAAATTCCATCCCAATATTCTGAGAATTCACCATGAATGCAATTGTGATACGTTTTAAAAAGGTAAATCGGAAGCGAGTCCTTATTGAATATGATCCACTTTCCATCAGGAACCGAGTCGGGTTTTCTAAACGATGTGTCATAAAATGCACTGGTGTTAAAGGTATACATAGTATCTTGCATATATGTCACTTTGTAAAAGTTTTGTCCAAAAACCGAAACTGAACCGAGCAATAAAATTGCGAGGTAGTTTACAAATATTATCCTATGCATTACCCATTTCTTATACATATCAAGTTCTGTAAAATTTGGATAATATTACGGCAGAAATCACATACTGCTTTGTTGCTTTTCCTCCTTCTATCCGGAGAGGTTAAAAATAAGATATTTCAATTACCAATGGCAAATGGGCACAAGTGACTCATATACAGTTAAACAAAATATCAATTCTATTTATTACGACTCAAATACAGTATAAAATCATCTGTGTAATCTATACAATCTAAACAATACAATACCTGATCTTTATTCACTATGCACACAATACTATTAGAAAGACTATATATTTTTAATTCCTTTGAAATAATTTCCAACAAAACAGACTGCATTGCTTCCCGCTCTGTTTCCATTTCAGATTGGGTCAAGGCCACAAAATCTTCCAATTTCTTTTCAAACTCCTCTGCGATCATTTCTATGCGGGCCGTATATGTTGAATCCGGAACTTTGTTATGCGGTGTTTCTTTCTGCAGCAGATCATAATAGCAGGAAACTAAACCATCCATGGAATCCTGAAATGAATTCATTTTCAGATCCATTTTCTCTTTTAATTCAGCATATTCAGGCACAACACGGACTACTTGCTCATAATCGATATAACCATAGCTCGATTGACCCGAAGACCGGAATCCTATTGCCAGTAACGCCAAAAACAGAATATTATTTTTAACGGCCACGATCATTTTACGATTGTTCATCATATTGTTTTCAGCAAAGTAGTATGCCATAACCATCCGAAATATAACACTTTATAAGTAGTAGTTCAGGTACATACCCGTATCATCTGAAGCATCCTTACAAAATTCTTTTAAGTCTTCAACGTCACAAATATTTTTATTTAGAAAAGGCAACTTTCGCCTATTACTCAAGATCAGGATTCCAAAAAAGTAGGAGTAAAACAACAATTATAATAACTACAATCCCCACTCCTATACTTTTAACAAGGCGGGAAACCAACCTTCTCCCGATTTTTTCATTCTGCGCATTTTTCTTAGCAGCATATGAAAAATAAATCCATGCACCAGCGGAACTAAGCACTAATACTACCAGAATGAAAATTAATATAAAAAACCCCGCTGCGATTGCAGCCTGCAGTAATACCATATACAATAAATTATATACTTACCAATCAAAGGTACTATATGTTAGCCAAATTAGCATGCTATGTATTCTCTTTACTGTCGATTTTAAAGAGGTAAGATCCCGCAATCCAAAGTGGTTATACAGGTTCATCGCACAGCAATTACTCCCATATGTAAAGTCATACAGAAAGCCGACAATATACAGGTCATAATGAGGCGCCCTCATTTCTCTTACTTCCATCTGCGGCACAGAAGTTCGCTTATTTCGTTTTCTATGGTTTACATTACACGTAAAACTAATGCGTGAGCTTATTGATTGTGATCCCGGCAAAAAGAGGACTCTGTTTTCCCAAAAACTTAAGCGATGATTCTTGTATGATCACTGTATCAATACCGATATTCTGATCACTACATGATAATATAAGCGTATCATCTTTACATCCATAAGTACCCCTAAATATGGTTCGCAAACGCAGGCTGTATTCAAAGGTACTGTCTGAGTAAGCATAAAATCTTACCCAACCAACCGGGGCTTCGCGATCAGCAGCCAATACTATTTGGGATTGGCCCCTGAAGTCAGAAGATTTGTTACATGAGATCGTTCCTAAAAGTGCGATGCACAAAAAAATAGCATATCGAATCATTACATTTGAATTGTGTGCGCTTGGGAGTAGTGCATGGCATTCTCCCGTTTTACCTTAGTACACTTTAGAATGAGTAACCATCTGCCAAAATTGAAATGTAGTATTGTTCCACCGTATTCTAACACATTGCCGGCCCACCAACATCAGAACTTCTAGTATATGCGTTGATTACAATGGTCTAAATTCATTTTTAAAACTTTTTTCATCCATTCCAACAAAAGAATAGTGACGAGGTAAATACCAACTTATTATCTGCATTACACGATTGTACGTATTTTCGTCTGTAAAGTTATTGGGCGTCAAATTAAAAACAAGATCTTGCGAAACTCCATTCCCGTCGGACCCAGGTCTTACCAATAGCAAAATTTTTGGCGCATGTATACCATTTCTTTTTAGAAATTCTGCCAGAAGATTTCGGGTTTGTTTAGGCAGCAGTATTTCCGAAGGTTGTGCTATCAACACTTCTTCATTTGCATTAATAACTTCATTATTGGTTTCTCTTGAGAATGCTGTCTCGGTTGTTGTGTAAAATGTCTTGTTTAAATGAAAATTTAAAATATCTCCATAAGATAAAACCCAATCCGCACCATCAGGTGTAGGGTTAATAACCACACCAAATCCCGAAGCCAGTAAAAAGTCGTCTTTCATTTTATCTATTACAAAGCATTGAAATTCCTTATTAGCTTCCGGTAGAAAGAGCTTAAAATATGGAAAGCCATCCGGCCCTGTTTTAACCTGCGGATCACCACATCGAAAACTCGCTTGTCCAATGTTATCCAAAAATGTTTGCCGCCACTTTTCATCCCGCTCGTTTCTCGCTGTTTGCACAAGCTTATATAGAACATTTGTCTTGTTCAAATCTCCGAGATATGGTTCAGTTTCCGTAAACTGAAAACTTTCTGTCCGAGAGGTTGTTTGTGCTTTTTCCTTTTTCTTTAAAAAGTCGAATAGTCCCATATAGTACTCAAATTTACGGTTTCTTAGTTGGTCAATAAATAGTCGTCAAGATGCCAAAAGTTTTTTGAGTGCGCAACTCTAACATTTAAGGTGTAATGTAATGACAAAATCCAAGATATCGCATACCACCTGTAAACGCCTTCTTTTCACTTTTCCAGCGACAGCATTAGGAAATCCAAGTCTCTATTGTTTTAGTTATTGTCCATCTGTCCTTTACTCTTTCAATGATTAATATATGTCCAAAACCACAAAGCCCACCGCATCGGAAATTGCAATATAATAGTCCTTTGCTTTTTGTACTATCCAGAAATACTTTTGAAAAACTAACAACTCCAATTCCACATTTTCCCTTTTGACTTTCTAAATCACGAACCGATAAAATACGTGCAGTGCAAAGTTTAAAATCGCTCGGTTCTAATCTCGATTGCATACCATTCAAACTGTCAATTACTGATTGTCCGTTATCAGAAAAAGCACTGACCAAGTCTTTCATTTCCCTTGCAAAACTTCCCGTATCGTCCTGGTAATAGCTCCATTGCTTAAAATGAGGTTTGAAAATTGTATCCAAGTACACATTGCAAAAACGTGTTGTGTCATTAAACAGTTTGTTCTGTAAGCGTATTACCTGTTTTCGCATCTTCGCAGTGTCCGGAGCATCATAAGCATACGCATCATAAATCATCTCTGCGTCTTCGCCCAAATATCTATTGTAAAATTGGCGCTCCACTAGCTCGTTTAATATGTCACTATACATTTTAACTTGCTCGTCTGACGAATTGCAGTCACAAAGTTTATAATCATAGCGGCATGAACTTAAGGTTAAGCTTGTTAATATGATAATTATTGCTGTCCGCATACCTCTCAGATTGACGGCCGAGCGTCACTTTATATTTAACCACTCCCAGCACGGGATAATGCGCGATTAATGCCAATTTTTGCCGAGCCGTAACAAATATAATTCTTGTTAATCATTTTGAACTTGCATTACACCATCAATATGCTGAGAATCCTATCCATCCAACGCTAAATATCCTAATAAAATGTCGACTTTATAAATACAATTAAGTTCTGAAAGTCCTGATCGGTCAAGGAATCCATAAAACAATGCTCGCAGCTTGAATTGTAGATATTGTCAAGTGATTTTGCATAAGGGTCCCCACTCTATTTAAGCAATTGACTGTCCTGAACGTATTTAATAAAATACGATTCGCCTGGTTGGGGATAGCGATCAAAAATGTGATTAAAGAAGAATGCATCTTTAGCATGCTGGTCGGGGCTAATATGGCAAGTCGCGCAGTACTGAGCATATACGTTCTTGCCCTTGGTCGCCCTTGATATAATCACTTGATCCTTTAAGGTATCTTCAGATTCTGCAGTTTTGTCGCTAATCTTGTCCGAGCTGTTTCTGCAAGCACCCAGGATCCATATACAAATTAATAAAAATATTGGTCGAATTGGGGTGGTAAATTTGTAGATCATTTTTATGTTATTAGGTGCGACTGTAATTTCCGGGGTTTGTGAACGTGGTATTCTTTGGTTTTGAAAGTGTTTGCGAAATAAACAATCTCCGATCCGGCAAACGCTACGCCAACTGTCTGCATATTTTTTGTCAGGACTGTTTTAGTTTAATTCGCTCCATATTATTGGCGATATTTTTTTGAAAATACATATTAAGTTGTTCCTCATCCTTTTCAAACAATTCTTTCAGGGACATTGCCTCTTTGCGTAATTTTTTACCCCAAGCATATTCTATTTTTCCTGCGTTTTTAATTGATTGATTCAGGAAGTAAATTGCATGGTCGGGGTCTTCCAATCTCAATGCGAGCATACCTGCCAAATAGTTTGACCAGGTGGCAGAAGATTGAATAAAATCCGGAGTTTGATCAACAGTTCGTTCAAATACAAATTCAGCTAATTGCATATTGCTGCTCACAGCATCAAGAAATGGAAAAATAAACATCTCAAGCTCAGACCTCAGTGTTTCAACAGAACGAGTAGTCTTTTCTAAATCTCCAAAGTCAAACCAATGATCTAATTCTTCAATACTTTTATCCTTCCGATACGCAGCCGTATATAAACTCCCTTGTCGAACTGTGATAATCGCTGTCAAATGTTCATCCAATTGCCCTTGATACAGCTGATAAACGAAAATGTTTATAGTAAAAGTTGTTTGCCAGGAATGCTTTTGAATACCAATGGATTGGAGCAAGTCACCGTCAGTAATCCGCATATATGTTCTATTCGTTCGCTTTGTAAATCCGTTTCGATTCAGGGAACCTTTCAAGATGGAATGTAGTGCTTTATTTAAGTTAGCATTTGCTACTTCTCGTTCGTCTGGCATGGCAGGCCCATTTATTTGTACGGAATATTCAAAATCGATGGAATAGCATCTTGGCCCATGGAGAGGCATTGGAAGCGAGGCACCAGACTGCCTGCCCCCTCATGATTAGTTGAGCAACACAGATTCTCCTTCAATGCCAATGGCATGTAAACAGATCGAATCTTACTTTTTGAACAAATTTTCCAGCCCATATATTTTATTTTTTACCAGCAAATCAATGACTTCATTTAGCATGCTTACTATTTCAAACCGGTCTACATTTTCATATTCGATCGCACGGTCAAGAGTCAAAAACTTAATTTTCAAGCATGTATTAGTTTATTGTCCTCTTCCGTTGCTGCTACCAATTTTCTTTTCGCCTTCTGGAATATTTCCCGTCCTTCAATTAGCGTCATATGGTTTGGCCCGCTTTCTTCATGCGCATTGAAGTCGTCATATCCATCGTCTTCCCAAAGACAAATAGTACAAATGTCAAACGAATCTCTTTCTTGTAAAGTCAGGTAACCACAAACCGGACAGGAGTTTTTGAATTTCTTTTTTCTTTCAACATCATTTCTTCGGCCACTCACTTTACATTCAAAATTCCTTTGGAAGTAATCTCTACGCTGCAAAAATAAGTCGGTATACTCTTCTTTATCTTTCATTTTGGCTAGTCATATGAGATTTGCATTCCGATGGGCTTGGGAGCACATATGTTCGATGTATACATTTATTTCATTTATATCACAAACCTACCAATTTACAGCTCGGTTTTGTTATGTAAAATCGATGTTAACAACCGTTTTCTGTTCATTATTTACTTTGTTCTTGGCGGATCAACGCTCATTCCTGTCCTGTCTATATAGAACCAACTATCGCTAATCCATACTGAATGCTCACCGTCTGATCTTGTTTCGCAGTTTGTTGAAACTTTTGCAATACCATTTTCAAACTTCTCTGCACAGTCAAACTGTGGTGTAATAATAATTTTTCCTGTTGCTGAATCAGCATAGCCAATTTTGCCATCAATGAGCATCCGGAAAAGTCCGTCTGAAGAATAGTCTGGTCCGTTGTCAAAAGGAAAAACGTTGTAAAGCACGCTCTCTTGTCTGTCAATGACCACAAAACCATTGTGGGGAATTGCTACAATAGCAAACGTTTTGAAGGTGTCTGTACAGCATATTGAATACTTGCCTAAAGGGATAATTATATCACCTTTTACATTCTTGTAACCGCATTGATTATTCACTGTGTCGACAAATGAAATCAAAATGTCTTTATCTGCACTCGTTTGTCCAGAAACTTTACCTACGGAAAAGAGTCCAATAAGTAGCAGCATGTACACTTTTTGAACTGTCTTCATAAAAAGCTTCTGAATACCCTTTGTTAAACTTTCGAAAGATAGTCGATACACAGTCCGGCAACAAACCCGTCGAGGGACATATGCATAAGGGAGATTAGGTTCTTCATATACACCTTCTTTTTAATGCAACAGATTCGTTAAAGATAATTGTTGCAATCTAATATAACAATTTAAATATCTATCGCATTTTTTTCCAAAATGAAAAAAAATCTTTTTTCTTTTGAACTGATTCGCGTATTTCAGGAGGACATGTCTTACTCCCTTCGATAAACCCATACATGGCCGTATTGAAAGCGGAGCCAATATCAAGATTTGCCTGACATTCTTTGATGATGAACGCTGTTGCTATTGCGCAGGAGTATGCCATCTGCTCAAAACGCAATGCATTTCGCTGCATGATGTCATGCGCAGGACCCTGTAATGTGTTCATTGTTTTCATGAACGAAATTTGTGCATCGGCCTTTTCTGTTTTTTCGACCATTTCCTTTTCGACCCGCACACCAAAGTTCTCCAGTGTTGCCTGCAACACGCCGATCAGAACAGGACCTTTCTCATTGGCCTCTTCTGAAAGCACCACTGATCCCGGCTCTGCATCTTTCAGCTCAAACCCAAAGGATCTGAACATGAAACTCCCCGCGAGCCTGGCCCCTGCAGTAATGGCAGTAGCGGCATGAATCCTATGCTTAACACTGAGTTTTTCACTGATAAGTTCAACAATTGCACCGGCAGCACTGTGTTGTTCTTCTGTAATTTCCATGAAAATAGATTCAAATATTGTTGATCCTAAGCGGTTTTTCCTTTATTTTTCTTTTCGAAAGCTAATAGCATTTCATTCCATTGAAGTGCTTCCTCCGCAGTGAGTCTTCTTTCCTGCTGAGCTGCTACATACACATCTACAATGTAATCGTATTCCATTTTTCCTCTAATTTTACCTCTTGCTCATATTTTCTTCAACTTATCTTCTCTCTTGTATCCAAGATTTTCTTCCGCTATCCTTTGCCAAAAATATTCAACTGCCGGGCCAGTCCCATCGCGGAAAAAACTAAACACAGATTCCATATCATATTGTAATGAAACTAAATTTCTAAATCTTTTTTCCGGGTGCAGACAGGACTCTTTCCAACCTAAATATGTCTTTACGAAATGGGCTAATATTTCTTTCGAAAAATCTTCCGGACAATATTTTGTCAGGGACTCGATAGCAATATCAATTGCTGATGCCAATTTCTTCGACTCCAATTCATAGGTTCTGCCATTAGACATTGGGCTACATATATCTTTATCTACTTCCATATTTACTGAGGACCCAGCTTTTCGCTATTCGGGTTCTTGATCAAGTACTCACAGACTTGGCATTTCACTTGCTTCACCTTAACCGGATGATCAAACCAAACATCCATACTTGTTCTTTTATCTGTATTATAGAACACGATATCTTCAACTATTCTTTTTTTTGATTTGCATCTTGGGCATCTCAAGTGATCATCCTCGAACTTCTTCGTTGTATATTCCGCAATCAGTTCCCGGATCCGTTTTTCATTCATCCCCCGGGAAGCGATATATGCCTGGATCATTTTTCCGGTTTCCGGGAGATAGGCATGTAATTTATACTTCACGAGGAACGCCAATTCAAAATCTTCATACTCTTGCAATAATTCAAGTATTCTGTTCATGTATCCATTTCTCAAATACAGAAAATGATTTATACAAGTAATTTACTTATAACTGACCAAATAATAATATGATTTGATATCTTGGGTGGTATACCCTTCATAGTAAACTTGAATTGATCTGCATCCACAAAATCCATGTATATATTATTTCTTTTAGCCAATAAATATTCAATTTTTTATCAATTTAACATACTTTTCGATTGATCCATTGTTGTACCTAATTAGGTAAACTCCAGGTGTCAAGCTTGCTGTATTAAGAATGGTTTCAAAGGAGTTTGTTGGCAATTCGTATACTAATTGGCCCGTAATCGTATATATTGACAAGACACCATCAGCCCCTGTCCCGGAAATAAGAACCTGGTCTATGCAAGGATTTGGATAAACAAATAATGAATAATGAGTATCATTTTCATTATAGCATACTGTTGACGTATTACTCGTTGTAGATTTAACGAGCAATTCAGCACTGGAAACAATACTTTCAACTTGGTTGACTTCTGTCATTGGGGTGTTAACCTGAGTATCCGGGATATCCATATGATGTACAACAGCATTATCATCACAACCAGTATTTGCTAACGCATCAGTCTTTACCAAGTATATTGCTCGGTCCGATTCAGGATAGTTAACAGTTGTTCCTACAACAATATATCCACCGTCGTAAGTTCGTTGCAAATAATAATCTCCATAGTCATAACCTATTCGGCCAAAAGTATTAGAAAAAAGTAAATTACCAAATGCATCTATTTTTATAATAGAACAGTGATACACCCCATCTTCTTCCAGAACAGTGTTTCCGCTTATCAAATAACCACCATCTATGGTCTGACAAATAGAGGTTGCATTATCATAATTTGATCCGCCATACATCCCGGACCAAATAAGATTGCCTATTTGATCCGTTTTAATTATATAGTAATCCGATTTGGGATATGCTGAAAAGCTTGATGTTCCCCCGGCTATAATATATCCCCCATCAAGTGCTTGCATTACGGAAGTCCCCCAATCACCATTTGATCCACCATATACTTTAGACCATTCGACATTTCCTGTAATATCTGTTTTAATGAGGCATACATTACCTTCAATACTGAAACTTTGATCTTCTCCGGTCATAATAAATCCACCATCTATCGTTTCTTCAATGGAGTATGCATAATCACCTGCGCTACCACCATAGGTTTTTGACCAAAGAACATTACCTAGTCCATCAGTCCTTACCAAATAGATATCATAGTAACCTGCACCAAAACTTGAGGTACTTCCCGTCAAGATGAACCCGCCATCTGATACCTCCCGAATTGCATAACATCTGTCATCACCTGCCCCACCAATTGTTTTTGACCACAAAATATTGCCAAAAGAGTCAGTTTTAAGCAATAAAATATCCCAACTCCCTTCTCCGAAACTTAATGTCATACCGGCAACAATAAAACCACGATCAGATGTCTCTCTCACGGAATAAGTATAATCCCCACTCAATCCCCCAAAAACACTTGTCCATAACACACAACCCTTTTCATCTGTTCTTATTAAACAAATGTCCTCCCAGGAAAGTCCAAAAGCGAGTTCAGTTGTCCCTGCGATGATATATCCGCCATCCATGGTTTGTTGTGCCGATTTTCCATTGGTTGCATCACTCAGGTAATATTTCTTTTGAAAAGTTACCTGTGCCATCACACATTTAGCACTCACTACAAACAAAATCAATATATAGGTTCTCAGGATTTTCAATCTATAGTATTTCTGTCAACGCTAAAATTATTTCCCATACCTCTTGATCACTCGTTTATCCAAAATGTTTCCCTGCCAAACTTCTATCTTGTAATAGTCATCACCTTCGTCATCAACTACTGTATCCAAATGTAAAGAATAGATACGGAATCGATATACACCGGGTTGCACTTTGATCTCAGCATGAATATCAGAGATCGGACAATCCTTCACCTGTATGACCCCGGAACTGATATCCAACCCTCCCTCAACAATATGATCATATTTCAATGCATCATAATTCAGGTTTTCTGCCTGTGATAGCAGCACTTCACCTTTCACAGGTCCATAGCTTCCGGTTGCTACACCAATAACACCAACTTCCATAGCAAAACGATCTGAAAATGCCTCATCGGTCCAAAATACTTCCGAACCAGTTTCCATGGGCGAATTTTCATCGCAAATGTAGAATTGGTTGTATTGAGTGTAAAAATCAAGATTAACTACTTCCATTTTATATTTTTTTTATTTCAACTGAACAAATTACATCCCGAATCTCCCCTGCTTTTGGCTTCTATTTTTCTGCGGCTTTCAAAAACCAGATCGGAATTATCTGCTCATCCATACTGCCAAACAGAAGTTATCAGAAGGCTACTTTTCACATCTGGTCTTTATTACTTTTACTAATCTGTCTTGAAAATCCGTTAATAGTTTCTGACCCCAAAATTCACCGTAGAAATTCACTTTAGTATCCAGTTGATATTTCGTTGTTAATTGCAATTCCGTATGTCCATTATTCAATTCTGTCAACTTGTACGTGGCATTTAGAAATTTGAAATGCTCCCCATCGAGCATATGTCTTTCAAAGATCGTTTTATTTTCCTTTGATGGAATAATTTCTATGTCGAAAGTTACAGACTTGTCCTTTTCCCAATGTATTATTCTTTCCTGAAATTCCAGGCCGCCTTCAAAGTGCCCGATCCTGGTTCCTCCCAATGTATCTTTGTCCAATTCAGCAAACAGAGGCCTTGGAATGCCTGCGTAATTAAAAAACCCTTTTGTATATTCGGTATCCCCGATGGTGTCCACTCTTACAATATTTTCCCAAATAGTAGATGTATTGGCATGAATTATTATTGAGGAAGTTGTTTCATAAAGTTTTGTTGGTGTTGGGAATTTTGGTTCTACTATTCCGGTGAGAATTGGCAATAGAATAATTGAATAAATAATCCCCTTTTTCTTTCGATACCGCAAAATTATTCCACCAAAAATAACACCTGAAATCGCCGCCACTATTACAAATGGAATCGAAATGATCAGAATACAAATGATATCTTCCAATCCGGTCCAATAACAAAGAATAAAAAAGGCAAGAACAGAGAAAACCGGCCAAAATATTCTAAATCCAATGCTTTGCAAATCTTCTTTTGGTGAAAACATTAAGGGTGTCAAACCGACAAGGATGGGAAGAATCCAAACAAATGTGATTGAAAATAAGTCGGCAAAATCGCGATTGCAGTTTAACCCCAAAACCATTCTCATTAGTAGACCGTACAGTCCACCAACCAAAATTCCACCATATAATCCGTAATATTTTTTCAGCATCATGTCAGTTCCGATGTTGACTGTTTAAATGGCCACTATCTGCTTCAGGTTTTGCATTTGGGCGAGTTTCAGACTATCATCCTTCAACCCGTGCTTAGCTTAAACTGATGCGAAAGGTACTACATTCGCACCTTACCCCGCAAGCGGCAAAACCGGAGTTAGCGATAGAGTCTCTTTCGTTTCAGTTTTAAGTACCCTGTCCGTTTGAACATTCGACTAGAACTAAACAGCATACCGAGTACGCACACGGACTATTGCAAGCTTGTTGTTAGCGAACACTGTATTTTATTAGTTTAAATAAATTATTCCATTTTTAATAGTGAAACTGTACAATACGGAAGTATCAACATAATTATTATTAATTTTTCCCGCAGTCCAGGTTTTTAATTCTGCGAATACTGCAACGATCTGACTATCCAATTCGGGACTTTTTGTTTTATTATCTATCTCACATCTTACAAGTTCGCCTTCGCAATTTACTATTAAATTGACCATCCCCTTATCCTCATAATCCGGTTTATCCTTCAGAAAGCTCACTGTTGCATTTAGTTCTTGTGCAATTTCTTCATTGGTTTTTGGAGGTTTTGCTTTAACTTGTCCATTCCCGGGAATGGGCAGAATAGCAAATACATTTGCGTTATCACAAACGCCTTCTATCGGCTCTTTCACTTCCATCCTGGCAACCATATTATTCATTGCGCTATTTTTGGATGCAGAACACGAACTAAGTATCCCAATGATGACTGATCCCAGATACATCATCCTAATTTTATTATTTTTCATATTTGTTTATATTTTAATGACAATTATCAACTAATTTATTTTAATTTTGAGCGTATTCTTTACTGTTTGCTAAGGGGCCGGGGGCTTGACCTTAAGGCAGAAAAGCCCATAAGAACCTTCCCGCTTGAACATCAGCAAACCGATACCAAACCCTGTTAACGACTATTATATTACTACTCGTCCGCATGGTTGGCGAGCCGAATAAAATCAGTTATAAATTTAATAACTTCACCGTTTTTATTGTAACCTACATATCTTGCATACAAGCCGTCACCCATACCCGAGCCAAACATTATTATGTTTCCATTTGCCTTAGCAGGTTTATAGTTTATCCAATCTTCACCCCTTGAACTTGAAGGCCTGTTCACATTTGCTTTAAAATGACTTTCGAGAATGTCTGTATAGTAGTTGCCGCCTTTTTTGGATGCATAGTAATCGGTAATTTCCTGATTGTATATCTTCCATGTCTGATAATCGGAAAAACTACCGAGTCCATTTTCAACGGGATACACACCATTCATCTTTTTCTCAAAGTCATCAGCAAGTAATTTTTCAGATATAAGTGACCACTCCCAGTAAGCAGGAATTTCATCTTTTATGTTGAGCTCTGCATACGCTACCCGCCCGCGAAAATCGTCATAAAGCCCAATGTATAGGTATACCGGATAGTCACCAGGTTTTGTTGTCCACACTTGAGGCAGCCCTAATGCTCTGTACATTGGGTCGGCGCAAACAAATTGCCCTGTCGGCAAAGCCAGGTCGCCCGTAAAAAATCTGTCGTATGACTTGTTATTCTTCAAATCATAAAAGTCAGAATAGTTAAACTCTGTTTCTTCACCAAATATGTTCTGCTTGACTTTTTTGTTTGTTGTGTCTTGTTGCGAGTGTAAACTCCAATTCATGTCAGTTGGTGTGGTTGACTGTTTGTTACCACATGAAAAAAGTGCCCAGAGAGATGTCAACATGAGTATTGCGGAAGTGGTTTTCATAATTGCCGTTAATGTTTTACCGCTTTGTGAAGGCTGGGATTTACAGCATTAAACTTCATTTGATCCACAGAGCTTGCATATGGCACTGCACTGTTATATAGGTACAACAGCTTCGTATTTGCGTAATGACAATTAACGGCTCGTTGTTTCATTTACTTTTTTGAATTTCAATAATCTTATTATACACTTTTCTGACATCCTGAATTAAGTCCAAAGATGGTGTTGCTTTTACTCCAGGCCACCAATTCATTCCGTTGCCCCACATCATCATTGGATTCCTTGGTCCAATGTTAATTGTCCCACTGCCGTCCCTTTTCTCAACATATTCAATGTCAGATAACGTTTTTACGTTGAGTGATTTGATAACCTTTCTATAAATACCAGATTTGATAATAATTCTATCGTCTGTCAAGCCATAATATGTATTTTCCCGCTGTTTGGCGTCAATAATGAATCGCCCGAAAACAAATATTAGTCCGATGATAACAAATGGAATTCCAAATATTACAAAGAAAAATGGGGCGCCGGAAGACCATGCAGTTGTAAACCAAAAGATAGCAAATCCACACCATAAAAGGCTGAATGGTATTAATAAAATGTCAGCTGTCCTAAATACTATTCCGGTTTTAGGTCGTCCTGTCCAAACAAGCTTTTCGTTATTGTCTAAATGTTGTTGAAGTTCTGTTGTTACGCTAAAGTCCATATTTAATTTCTTTACTTTTTTTCGATTGAAATCGGTTTTCTATGGCCGTTTACGTCTTTCTGCTACCTTGATGTGCCGATTTCGATCCATTTTACTGTCATCCATTCGGGCGCTTTACTGCGATGCACAAAACTTCATTTGACCACCGTGCCGCCAAATTCTTTTAAGTACTCTTAAGAGTGCTTTACGGGAAGGACTTACCTTCAGGAAATATTACCCCACTATATTCGATAGACGCTCCATATGTATTGTTTTCCATAAGGCATGTACGAAAATTCGCACTTGCAAGCATTGACATAGGCCCAAATTTAACATTGCGAAATATACAGTTTTCCATTGTCATCCAACGAAGATGTCCTTGTAGCGTTGCATTTGAGAAGTCACAATCCCTCGCCTGCAAATGGGCAAAATCACATTTTTCTATTGATGCACCGGTGAATTTGCAGGAGTTTACGATAGCCTTCTCAAAAGTTACCCCATTCAAATTACTGCTTGAAAAGTCTATGTTCCGCAAGGCAGATGCACTAAAGTCAAAATTTGACAGATTAAGTCCGCTTAGGTCAAGATTCTTAAGCTTCGATTTTCGAAAGTCAACTTTATCCAAATGATCACCATCTTCCGTTACCCTTAATTGAGCAATGAGCTTAATAAAATGCTCCCTTTGGAACATATTGGTGTCCATATCCACTTGCACGAGGTACTTGATCTTAAAATCCATTCTTTCGTGATTCTTGGTAACTAAAGGGTTCAGCTATACGCAGGCCGGGAATTTTCACGCCGGAACTTCCTGCGAAGAACTAACATCAAATTTACCACTTTCCTGTACCAGGAAGCTAGAAACTCCTGCTTGCGCATAAGTGATATTGTATGCAGTATTCCTTCTCCTAATTCCAAAAGTTATATAAACCCCAGTATCCAAATCCCAAAACCAGAATGAAGTAAACTATATTATTTAATACCAGTGTTGATTTAATCCAAAACTTCGTTTTATTTGATCTCCATGTATTTCTGGTATAGATCAAAATGGGTATGCATGACAACAATAACAGGAATGGGGTGTACGAGGAAATACTTATTAAAATAGAACTATAGTGTTTATAAGGAACGTCAAAATAAAAAATACTCTGGTTGGTAATTAACACGAATATGTAAGCTATAAGAATTACATTTAATAATGATATTATAAAGACTGCCTTATTTGAAACAACAGGAGGTCTATTTTTCCATATTAGTGTAAAGATTAAAGCAAAAGAAAAAAGAGTTAATAACGCTGCAAACACTATTAGCAAGATTTCTAATACAGCTGTATTTGATGGCGTTTTAAAGTTTTCCAGTCTTTCAAATTCAGAATTCTTTGGAAATATATCAGGAATATTTAGAATATGATCTCCCTTAGATAACTCCTCCATTAAGCTATATTGAACTAAGGTGTCAAAGTTGTGGTAAAAGTAGATGATTGCCCTTTTTTCCTTGGTGTCAAAAATAGAAGTGATCAATGTACCATCTCCATTTCTACTTCTACAAACGGACATTGTATCTGAAAGCGCAGTGCAAAAGTCCAGCGAAGCAACTGCATTATTCTTTTTTAAAAAATCCTCTCCATTTCTATATCTATCCAGCTTTCGGGCTTCATTGTTATCTGTTATGGAAGGACAAAAATTAGACAAAACATAATTGGGGTTGCTGCCTTCTATAAGATTGTAAGGCTCTACAATTAAATAATCTCCCAAACTGTCAATGTATATAAATACATCATTCAAAAAGAAGCTATGGTCATATTGCTCAATGTGTTTTTTCACCTCTTTTACCGTGGCACATGTATGCAGTATCTCCGACAAGTAGTCAGCTTCATTTGTTATTTTCAGTCTATGTGTAAATGGGTCATTTTTTGCAGGATAGAATGACGCTAAACGTGAAAATACAAGACCCGCCGTGTTCATACCCGATTGCGGAGTTGTTCTGTTTGGAGAAACTTCTCTTGACCCTGTAAAAACGGTTCCATACTCATTATTATGCTTGGCATTCTCAAACCATATTTTGGGTGTAGTCAGCCATGCATCGTGATTACAACCCACCATTGTATTTCCGTCAACTGATATTTTGTACATACTACAAGCCATCACCTTGCTTTGGAATATTGTCAAAGCAAGAGTCACAAGCAGAACTAAATGGGGATTTCTAATTGTCATCATTTTTCATAAACGGCATAACGATTATTTTAATTGCATACTAAGGATCCGGGTTTTCCGTTCGTTCGGGTTTCGGAGCAGAATGTTTACATGTATTTCTAAAGTTTATTAGAGGGACAAAGCTCCAGGTAATTGCCGTCACATGGACATGAGGGCTAATTGGCGTTATTCTTAACATTGCACCTTTTCAACATTTTTCCCCAGTGTTTTACATCTTGCACCATTACTTTGTAAAACAGTAATGGTAATATGCCCCGACTTACTGGTATGTAAATCTTGCACAATGCCGGATTTCCCTTTATGTGTTCCGCCAATGACTTTACATTGGTCTCCGTTTTTTAATTTATGTATATGTAAACTATCCATTTGCTGACTTTACTTATTTTTCCAAGTTACTTAAAAACGCGTGCGTTTGACATGTACAAAATTATTGTTAAACATAGCACAGGTCATTTAGAATAAGGTAACGGTTTTCCATATTTCTGCCAGGTCGTTTTTGTTGTCCTTTAGTTTTAATTATAACGGTTTGCAGATTTGCGATAGGCGGGTTCACCAGCCTAAATATTCATACGGTTTAAAATATATTCCACTACCATCAAACAGCCTGCAAGGTGCATCATCCCGTCTATTGCAAATGTGCTGTTAGTGCCAGTGGTCTATTATTCTATCACTACCTTTTTCACATACGCTTTGTTGTCTTGCTGAACAGAAATCAAATACACACCCGGAGAGAAGTAACTCATATCAATTACCTCATTGCTCGAGTTGATATTCTTTATTAAAACGGACTCTCCTTGCATATTGAGAATGCTCACCGTTACATCCTGAACATTTTCTATGTTTATGTAAACATTCTGAGCAAAGGAATACACCTCCGCTTTAAGAGTATTCCCCGAAGCGGGTATACCACTTATCAATGTCCCGGCCAGCAATCCGGTTTCCGGTTCTGCGTTATATGCATAATCTTTAATAGTCAACACATCCGCACTATCTGACACAGAACATCTGATCCAGCCGTAATGATAGTTATGATCACTGTCAGCAAAATAAACACCCAAATAACGATCCGGCTTGCCAAACCAATAGCCATATTTTGACCAAGAAGTAAACCCTCCAGTTTGCAACTGCAAACTAATTAATCCCGCCATTATTTGATTGCCATTGCTATAAAAATTATTATTACTATTAATGACTGCAGAATATCCAAAACAATCACATAAGTACCAGTAAGTTCCGCTCCACGAATGGAATAAAATATCGCCTCCTATCTTGTTTCCGTCTATGGACGGGCCAGCCCAAATATAATTTCTAAATCTAATTTCAGGAAAGGATGAAAAATAAGTGTAATAAGTATATAATGCACTTGATTTGAGGAATCCAAAATCATTTATTCCATCATTATCCATATCCACCAGCGCTCCTTCACCATTACTGTCCAAAACAATATCGGGATCGATATCAGTATATATCACCTCTGCTTCTGCTTTGTTAGCTATAACTAAAACACTTGCCGCAAAAGCTGCATACTCTGCTAACCGTATTGTTATATTACTTTGCACTTTTCCGTTAATACACTATGTTCACTATTCGTTAAATTTAAAATTGGATTTACATTCTCTTAAACCATTGGTTATAACGGTATGCACATTTGCGATGGGCGGATTTTTTACCGAAAATGTTTTTTTCGAAGATACAAACTTTTTGTAACCACAAAACTATCTACGGAGCTCGAAACCCCGCCTATTGAAAATGTGATGTCAGCGGTTCGTGCTTTTCTGTCCATGAAGGTCTGCTGACTGTAGTTTGCCGTCATTTTGTGTCGCTAGCTTTTCTTATTCGTAAAATAACAAACTCCTGACTGCAACTTCTCAACCCCAGTAAATACTGCTCTTTTTGTCCATCCATGTTTAAATCATACTCGAAAAAGGAAGCGTTAATTAAACTGTCAATGACTATTTCGCCTGTAGGATATGTCAGTCGAACTTTATTAAAGTCAGCATCATTACAGGAAATGCCGATATACTTGATACTACCTTTTCCGTCTGAAAATTGAAACTTTGGATTTGTTCTTTCTCTGCCGTCAGAAGAGAATTTTATGCGGTTAATGCTGTCAGGAATGTCAAAGTCCTTTTTGTAATAATTGATTTGGTCTGTGGCAATTAGAAGTCGTTTTGCAAAAAGTAGTCCGCCCATATATTGTTGAATTGGTTCGCAAGCCAAACACTCTGTTTGAAAGTGAACTTTATGATTTGAATGACCACCTAAGTAATTGTCAATACCGTTATAAAGCAAATCAATTTGTCTGTCAGATGTATTAGAAATGTTTTTATGACTAAAGTTGGTCACAAATGAAAAGGTTAAAACGCTGTCCGTTGCTAAAGAGTCCGTTTGGGATCTGTCAGTTGCCAAACTTTCAGGTATAGTTGTTGTCTTGTTGTCACACGATGCAAAGAATGAAACCAATATTATGAAGATAAAATATTTCAATTTGTGTCTTTCGTATGTTGTATGCATTGTCTTCATTGGATGACTGCTAACGGTTTCAGGATTGGCGAAAGTGGTGATTTTCGCCACAAATGTTGATGCGGAGAACCAAAATTTGATCAACCACAAATGTGTCTGCGGGGTACTGAACCGCCACGTTTGCCAAACCCGTGTTAGCAGTTCGTTGTTTTTTTGCGTCATGTTTTTCATGTTATTGTCCGTGACTACTAACTTCTTTTGGAAATTTGTCGCCAATTAAATGGAGGTTAATGTTATGTTCTAAATATGCTTTCAGTCCGTCCAAAACAGTCGTAAAGCCTCCCGTGTTGTCTTTGATTACTTGAATTAATTCGTCCCCTGTTTCTTGAAATCCGTAGTTTTTGATTACTACATAAGTCGTATCGTATGTTAATGAAGTAAACTCGTAGTCAACAGTAGTTGATGGGTCGCCCCACTCGGTTGATATTTTTCTGTTTGGGATTATGTCTCTTACTAACACATTTGTCGAAGCACCATACATTTCCCACTCCCAAATTATTGTCTTTCCGACTTCTAATTGTCCGCTTGATTTTGTAAACCAAAAGTTGGTGGTGATTTTCGGGTCAATGAATGCTTGAAAAACTGTCGAGACAGGTTTTCTGATAAGCATTTGTGTTTCTACTGTCGGAATGTTGTTTTCTGTCATTTTGATATTTTTTATATTAATATTTTCAATTTTATTATCAGATGTCGTCTTTTACAATGACCACTAACGTTTCGGGGTTTGCGGCATGTGCTATTCTTCTATTGGAGTTCGTCAGCTCACAGCTTAACGAGCCCCGGTCATAGTTCAGGTTTATATTGATTGGCAACTACACCACATTCAAACGACTTGCTGCTTATGAGTTTTAGTTTTGTTGCGTCTGTAAAAATTTTTAGTCCATTTCCAATTGCTGTCCGGTGAATGAAAAAATTATACTCGTCAATTAAATGGTGTTTGACAAGTGATGATACAAAACTTGCTCCACCATATACAAGAATGTCTTTGCCTTTTTCTCTTTTCAGTTGGTTTACAATAGTGGCCAGGTCGCCATTTTCAACTCTTACGTTTCTCCCTGCTATGGTTGTAATGGTTTTGCTAAAAACAATTTTAGGTATGTCAACCAGTTTACGAGCGAACACCGCATTAGGATTATCATATTGACTTTCCCAATGACTGATAAATACGTCTGTCATTTTTCTGCCCAATAGAAGTGTGTCAGCCGAGTCAACTATGTCTTTCTGATACAACTGTATAAACGCACTGTCCTGATTTCGTTCAAGCCAGTCCTGCTCACCATTTACACCACCGACAAAACCGTCAATGGTCATATTCATCTGCAGTTTTAATTTTCTCATGTCTTGATTTGATTATATGTCAAAGTTCGATTTAGCCAGCCAGTTTTAAAGTTAGCACTGTCGTCAACGCATTCCCTATAACTGTTTCGGGCTTTGTGTTGGTGGGCCTTTGAAACCGAAAATTGTCTGCCAGCACGAAAGTTTATTAACTGCTCAAATGTTTCTATTCGCACTATCCGCCCACTAAAGCAAAAGCCGTTTTATGTGCTGATTTTAATCTTTAGCACCTTATATATTTTAACTTGTCTATTGTCAAAAGGCTTTAATGTAACGTAATACCACTTTTTATCGGGCACATCAATTGTAAAAATGTCACCCTTTCTATGCTTTTTAACTGCAGTTGAAAATTCTTTATCCATCATTTCCTCCGAAAACCAACCCAGGTCACAATTGGGATTTCCGTCCATATTATATTCTTTTGCGAGGTCAGAGAACGGTACTCCATAGTTGTATTTATCAATAATCACTTTTCTCAAAGAGTCTATTTGTTGAATAGAAAGCTTGTCCCCATTTAAATAGATGTAACTTGCTCTGAGAAAAAGAAATGATTTGGTTTCTATTATTTTGTAGATATAACCGTCAATTTCAATAACGCTTTGTAGTTTACTACCAAATATATTTTTTGCAATTTCTGAGCTATCGGAATTAGAATTGAATTCCAATAATTCTGCAATTAGTGTCGGATTTTCATCAATAAAAGTATTAGCTTGGTCTACCGTTTTAATCCTCTTGATTTCTTTGTCAATGTCCTGCCCGAATGCAACCACATAAAAAACGATGAATGCCGTTGATAAAAGAAATTTCATATTTATTGTCGTTAATAGAGTTGCTCCTAACGGTTTCGGGCTTTGCGTTCGGGCGGGATTCGGAGCATAAAGTATCAATTTATTACCAAAGTTCATTAGAAGCAAAAAGCTCCAAGTTTCCACGCAGCCCGCCTGACGCAAAACCCG
>JAWKLB010000013.1:0-79963 GCA_041392955.1 Chitinophagales bacterium
AGCAAACCGGTAAGTCCATTTTGGCGTGCTGGAATTTATCCGATGCGATCTGACTGCGCATGCTCACGGTTTCTTTGTTCACGTTCGGCACTTCGATACCGATGGTTCCCTTTCCGGGTATGGGTGCAATGATACGTATGCCCAAAGCGGCAAGACTCAGCGCAATGTCGTCTTCCAGATTCTTGATCTTGCTGATGCGCACACCGGCAGCAGGAATGATCTCATATAAAGTAACGGTTGGCCCTATGGTGGCTTTGATCTTCGATATCTGAATATTGTAATTATTCAGTGTGTTGATGATTTGATCTTTATTGCGTTCTAATTCTTCTGTATTGATGGAAACACTTTCACTGCCGTATTCTTCCAATAATTCCAAAGGCGGATATTGATAATCGGGCAGATCCAGCACCGGATCGAAATGAAAATTGCTGTCTTCCACAACCACATCTTCCTCATGCCGTTCTTCGATGTCGAGTTGCAGACTGTCCTGGTGATCCATTTTATGTTCTTCTTCACCGGCTACCACGATGGTGTCATCAGCTTCCGGCTCCGGTTCAATGATCTCTTGCACTTTTGGTGTTTCCACCTTTTTTAATTCTACGGTGATGGGTGGAGGTGGAGGTGGCGGGGCAACGTCTTCATTGGAAGTATACACCGGCGGCACAACAATAGTATCTTCTTTCGCATTTTCTTGGGTTTGCATTTCCGTTGCATCCGCAGCAGGTGCTGTTTCTTTTTTGCGGAATAATTGCATCAGAAAACCGAATTCCACTTTCGTGAAAAGGATGAGATATATCACAAGCAAAACGCTGAGCAATGCGATGGCACCTATTTTGCCGAAAAAACTTTCCAGATAAAATGCACTTCCTTTTCCGAATGCACCGCCCCAGGGAAACCCTGCATTGTATAACAAAAATCCGAGCATGGTGCTCAGCCACAACATGGCGGGTATTCCCTGTCCGGTAAGTTTGACCATAGGGAACACTTTTTTATGGAAGAAGATATTGATACCCGCTCCGAAAAAAAGTACCACAAAATAAAAACTGGCGATACCGAACCAGCGATAAAAGAATTGATGGCTCACCACTGCACCGAGGTTGCCCAAATGATTTTGAATATCTATGGAAGAATTGAAAACCTGTCGCCAGGGATGTTCCCAGATCAGACTCTGATCGGCCTTCCAGGTGAGTAAATAACTCGCAAAGGATACGAGCAGGAAAAAACTGATCAGTACCAAAACCACACCGCTTATCTTCTTGAAGCGCTCATCCTGCAGGAAAGACAATCGCCCCTCTTTTGCCTTGCTTGCTTTTTTCTTTTTTTCTGCCATGCTGTTGCCCTATACACTTGGTCGAAGGTAAAGGTAGATAGAAGGGCCGGCCCTCTGAACGCATTTTTCCCCGCAGTACGTATCCTTTTGTCCGATATTTTGGATAGTTCCGCCGATTTTCACCCGCATATTGGAAAAGGAGCCGTGAGGGGTTTATTTTTGAAACAAAAAACGATGGACAAGCCGGTTGAATACACGGAATATCTGCAGTTGGACAAGATACTCCGGGCACAAGAGCTCGAAAGCGACAAGCGCAATGCACATGCGCATGATGAGATGCTCTTTATCATTATTCACCAGGCCTATGAATTGTGGTTCAAGCAGATCCATTTTGAAGTGGACAGCGCATTGGACCTGATGCGTTCTGAAAAGATCAACGACAATTCTCCCGCACTGCAAACCATCGTCCATCGCATGGGCAGAGTGGTCACCATTTTACAGGTGTTGGTGCATCAGATAGATATTTTGGAGACGATGACGCCGATGGATTTTCACACCTTCCGCGATATGTTGCGGCCGGCATCCGGATTTCAGAGCTGGCAATTCAAAATGCTCGAGGCGAAATTGGGTTTGAAATTCGATCAGCGCCACGGAAAAGAATATTATACTTCCATGTTGAAGGATCAGTATGTGGATCTGGTTAAAAAAGTGGAACAACAAAGTACTTTATTGGAGAACATAGATGCCTGGCTCAGCCGCATGCCTTTTTTTGATGATGCGGAACTGTGGAGGGATTATTCCTCTCATACATCAAATGGTAAATACCATGCTTTTTGGAACGATTATCTGGAAGCATATACCGCTTCGCTGGTGGAAGGTGAAAAACAAAACCGGGCCATTTTTGAAGATATTTTTTTAGGTGATGGGAAAAGTGAATATACTACCATCAGTCGCGCGGCCATGCGCAATGCCTTATTTATTTCCATGTATCGCGGCTATCCCATATTACATCTTCCCTTTGAACTCATGCAGGCACTGATAGATATTGATGAACAAATGGCCACCTGGCGTTTCCGGCATATCAATATGGTGCATCGCATGATAGGCAGTCGTGTCGATGCTGGTGGCAGCTCCGGCAAAGATTATCTGCAGGGCGCACTGAATAAACATTATATCTTCCGCGACTTCGCTATGTTGTCCAGCTTTATGATACAAAGTGAACAAGCACCTGTATTACCGAAAAATGTCCAACAAAGACTTGGTTTTTATTGATCAGTATTTTGCGATCTGACGTATTTCCGTACCTGTTTCGCCGCGCAAGCGCACCACATACATACCGCTTTGCAGTCCGTCGAGTGGAATAGTGCATTGCGCAGTATTTGGAAATGCATTATAACATATCCTGCCTTGCATATCGATCACTTCGACATGCTCTATGATCTGTTGCGCGGATACATGCATAACATGCGCAACGGGATTCGGATAGATCATTGTCTGTTCAACGGGTGTTTGTTCAACAGGCAGCAGTTCATCCAAACGATATTGACTTAAAAATTTCCATATCTCCAGACAGGCGTTGAAATCCAGATTGGTAACACCGAGAAAAGTGATTGCCGTGCCCGGCCAGGTATGTTCCCCGCCGATCACTTTATAAAAAACATCTTCGGTTCCTTTCCAGCAATTCGGATAGGTATATTTTTCTGCAGTGCATCCATCACCCGTATTGATATCCGGTACGGCATAAAATGCAGGATCAGCATTACAATGATCCTGCGTTACCCAATAATGAACGATGCTGTCTGCAGAAATAAATTGAATATTTCCGTTAAAGGGTACCACATCGTCGGCAGTGCCGTGAATTTGCATAACAGGAGTAGTGTGATGGGGATCGCAGAAAGCCATCCGAATGGGGCTCATCGTTCCTGCCACACTGGCTATGGCAGCAATGCGATCGCTTAACTCACAGGCGAGGGTATGACTCATAAATCCGCCGTTGCTCATGCCTGTGGAATACACTCTGTTGAGATCTATGTTGTAATGAGCGGCCATGTAGTCTATTACATCGCTGATGAATTGTACATCGTCAACACCTTCTCCAGGCAAACCCCAGCAATTCCAAAAGCGAAATCCGCTTCCGTCCAGCGTGCCGTTGGGCAATACCGTGATAAATCCTGCAGTATCAGCCATGGGGTTGAAATTGGCGTACAATGCCTGTCCAAAATTATCGGAGCTATATCCGTGCAAATTGAATAACAGGGGCACCGCGGAACTGCCATCATATATAGCCGGTATATAAATACGCATATCGCGCTCCAGGCCTCCGCTGATTATGGTATCGTAGATGGTGACCTGGGCCGAAGCTTTTCCCATCAGAAAGGTTATACACAGAAAAAAAAGTATACGTCGCAACATGAAATAAAGATAGGGCTAAAAAAATGTTCCGCATGAGATACATTTTACCCGCTTTCGTGACAGGCATCGAAGGCCGGAAAGATGCCGGTAAGTTATCTTTGCAGGAACATTACATCCCAAACCGGGGTTTTCATTAAAACAACAGATCGATGTCGAACGCATTTTTTCAAATTCCGATAGCAGTGAATGAGCCGGTGAAGAGCTATGCTCCCGGAACGGCAGAACGAAAGGCTTTGAAAGAGGCTATTGCAGACCTGAAATCCCGTCAGCTGGATATCCCGATGTTCATTGGAGGCAAGGAGGTCAGGACGGATAAAACAATATCTATCCATCCGCCGCATGAACTGGCACATACCTTAGGGCAATACCATAAAGGGGATGAAGGGCATGTGCGCCAGGCGATTGATGCGGCACTTGCAGCAAAAAAAGACTGGGAGAACACACCCTGGGAGCAGCGCGCCGCCATATTCCTGAAGGCCGCCGATCTGCTGGCCGGCCCGTTTCGCTATACCATGAATGCCGCCACCATGCTGGCACAAAGTAAAAATCCATTTCAGGCCGAGATCGATGCAGCCTGCGAATTGATCGACTTCTGGCGATTCAACGCGGAGTTCATGACCCAGGTGTACAAAGACCAGCCCCAAAGCCAGCCGGGCATGTGGAATCGCATGGAACACAGGGCTCTGGAGGGTTTCGTTTTTGCCCTCACGCCTTTCAATTTTACTTCTATCGGTGGTAACCTGCCCACGGCACCCGCCATGATGGGCAATACCGTTGTTTGGAAAACTTCCAATACCCAGATCTACAGTGCCTGGGTGATCATGGAGATATTGCGCGAAGCAGGACTGCCCGATGGTGTCATCAATCTGGTGCACGTGGGTGGCGCGGAAGCAGGGAAGGTGATCTTCAGTCACCCCGACTTTGCAGGCATCCACTTTACAGGCTCAACAGAGGTGTTCCGCACGATATGGAAAACCATTGGAGAAAATATAAGTATATACAGATCCTATCCGCGCATCGTTGGCGAGACAGGTGGCAAGGATTTCGTTTTGGCACATCCCTCTGCGCATCCGAAGGCGCTGGCAACAGCACTCAGTCGCGGTGCCTTCGAATTTCAGGGGCAGAAATGCTCGGCCGCCAGCCGGGCATATATACCTTCGAATATCTGGCCGGAAGTAAAAAAATATTTGCAGGACGACCTCGCATCCATGCGTATGGGTGTGATCGACGATTTCAGCAACTTCATCAATGCGGTGATCGACGAGAAAGCTTTCGATGCGATCAGCGGATATATAGCTCAGGCAAAGGCCGATGGTATGGAGATCGTAGCCGGTGGAAATTATGATAAGTCAAATGGGTATTTCATAGAACCCACCGTGATCATGGCCAAGGATGCCAAGTACAGGACCATGTGTGAAGAAATATTCGGACCCGTGCTGACCATATTTGTGTATGAACCGCAGAACTGGAAAGAAATTTTGCAAACGGTGAACAGCACTTCTCCCTATGCACTGACAGGTGCCATATTTTCACTGGACAGGTATGCGATCACCGAGGCAACAGATGCACTTCGCCATGCAGCAGGGAACTTCTATATCAATGATAAACCGACAGGCGCAGTGGTTGGTCAACAACCTTTCGGAGGTGCGCGCGCCTCGGGAACAAATGACAAGGCGGGTTCTGTTTTGAATTTGTTGCGCTGGGTGTCGCCACGTGCAATTAAAGAGACATTTGTGCCTCCTGTGGATTACCGCTATCCGTTCCTAAATGCGGAATAATCCCTATTTTTGAAAAATGATGGGCGTAGTGCGACGTACAGGTTTTCTGCTTGCATGTTTGAGTATGTTTTTTGTGCATTCTGCACAAGCGCAATTCTATACTGCCGTTGATGACCTCGATACTCTGGATGAAGATGGTTCAGTCACCGTCTTCGTATTGGAGAATGATATCAATACCACGGGTTTTGCTGATGTATTCATCGATGCAGTTTCTACACCATTGCACGGCGCCATTTCCGTTGCCGGAGATCTGCAGTCCATTACCTATACACCCAATGAGAATTATAATGGATTGGAAATATTCAATTATACCGGCTGTGCGAATGTATTGGATCCCGTTTGTTCAGAAGGGACTGTAATTCTTACCATCAATCCATTACCCGATGCACCGATTGCAGTAGATGATTACGAAAATACATTTGTCAATACTCCATTCAACATAACACCATTGAGCAATGATGATGATGTGGACGCTGAGGGATTGGAACTGGATATTTTGGATGATGCGACACATGGTGCAACGACCATTGTTGGAGGGAATACCATTTACTACGAACCTTTTTTCAACTATCTGGGTGGCGACACCATTCAATACCTATCCTGCAAATTGGGTTACCCCGACCTCTGTGATACAGCATTTATTTATATAACAGTTGAGTCGGTCAATTTTAATGCACCACTTGCACAGGATGATACCATTACAACAGATCTGATCACACCCATCCTTATTGATGTACTGGCAAATGATTTTGACGGAGATGGTGACGCACTTACAGTGACTACCTTATTCACGGCAGGCGTTACAGGGGTTGCTACTATTTTAGATAATGCTGTATCCTATACGCCGGCGAGTATAGGCACCGATATTTTTCTCTATGTTGTCTGTGATAATAATATTCCTGTTCGCTGCGATACTGCCCAGATCAAAGTAAAAGTGGTGGCAGTAGATGAACCACCGGTGAATTTACCATTGCACGTACCGGATTCCTTTTCACCGAATAACGACGGGATAAATGATGTACTGGTGATCAGTGGTCTGGAGAACTATGCATCTTTTAATTTGAAAATTTACAATCGCTGGAGCGATTTGGTGTACGAGAACGACAATAAAACATCCTGGTGGGACGGCAAATCGAATGTAAATTTTATTTCACAAAACGGCGATGTTCCGGAAGGCACTTATTTTTATATTCTTACACTGGCAGGCGAACCGGATCCCTTGCGCGGATATATTGTCATTAAGAGATGAGCAGGAAGAAGATGCTATATCATTGGATGGTCGCAGGAATGCTTTTTTCTGCAGGACAACTGCATGCGCAAACGCAGCCTTTGTTCGATCAGTATCAATTCAACCAGATGATCTTTAACCCCGCTTATTGCGGCAGCAGGCAGGCACTGGAGACTTCCTTTTTTCTGCATCGCCAGTCTGTGCGTATGGACGGTGCGCCATCTACAGAATCTCTAACGGCACATATGCCGCTGTTCAATGATAAAGTGGGGCTTGGCATTAAAGCGTTTCACGATAATATCGGCGTTACCAATAAAGAATATTTCGCCATCGATTATGCATATCGCATGCATTTGAATAACGACCTGGTGTTTTCCATCGGCCTGGAAGGCAGTATTACGAATTATAATGTGCGCTATACCGATCTGGAAGCATATGCTACCGGCGACCCTGCCTTTTCCGGTAACGAAAGCTTTTGGGTACCCAATGCCGGCGCAGGTATTTATTTCGCCGGGGCAAAATATTATATCGGTTTATCTTCGCTCGGTTTACTTGCACAAGATGCCTATACGGGCGAAATACCGGATACCTCGGTAGTTTCTTTTGAACAGATCAGACATATCTATCTCACGACGGGATTTTTGATAGATATCACAGATAAAGTGGCCTTGAAACCATCTTTTCTTTTAAAGCTGAGTGAATACACGCCGGCACAATTGGATGCCAACCTCGGTGTAGTTTTCAATAATACTTTTATGTTAGGCGGCGGGTACCGGACCAATGGAAGTGTTTCCGTAACCGGAGAATATATTTTACATGCAGGAAATGGGATCAAAGACCATGAATTCGGTTTGGGATATTCCTTTAATACTATGTTGGGCAATGCATCCACCTATTTCGGACCCTCCCATGAAGTGTATATTGTTTACCGCTTTTACAATCAGCATCCGGATATTAAAAACCCGAGATTTTTTTAAGCAGAGAAACTATGAACCGTTTGCGCATAGCCAGTGTGATATTGTTTGGTTTTTTACCGCTGTTGGTAACGGCTCAGGATAAATATGCAAAGCAAGCAGATGCATTTTATGCAGCACAGTCCTGGAAGGAAGCTTCGGAGATGTATCTCACCATGCTGCAGCAAAAATATGACTATACGGTCAACTACAAACTGGCTGAATGCTATCGCAATATGCACCAGTATGAGAATGCGGTGGCATGGTACGATGTGCTGATGACGCAAAATACCGGTGATCCCGAAATGATCCTGCGGTATGCCCAATTACTGAAGTCAAATGCCAAGTATAAAACGGCTAAAGAATGGTTCCTCAAATATGCCGCCTATGATGACGCCGGCTATTATCTGGCTTCCACCTGCGACTGGGCATTGAGCAACATGGAAAATGCACCTGGTTACTTTATAGCGAATTGCAGCTTTAATACCGATGGTTCAGAAATGACGCCAACTATTTTCCGCAAAGGCATCATTTTCGCGCAACGACCTGCTGAAATTGTGGACATGCGGGCTGAACAAACTTTTTATGACCTGCAGTATGCAGAATATAAAGGCGACAGCGTGTGGAGCATTACTCCGATGAAAAAAACGGTCAATTCATCCGTGCACGATGCCTCACCTTGTTACGACCCGAATAAACGTATTTTATATTTCACAAGAAATAATCACAATAAAAACAGAACCGTTACATCGAAAGACGGCGAGGTGAAACTCGAATTGTTCTATGCTCCTTTCAACGGAACGAATTTTACCGGAGCACGTCCTTTTGATCTGAATAATAAAACCTATTCCATAGGTCAACCTGCAGTTTCACCGGATGGGAACATTCTCATCTTCGCTTCGGATATGCCGGGCGGCTACGGTGATCGATCTGTATTATGCTGTGCGCAAAAGGTGATGATTGGTCATACCATGAATATGAGAGCGGTGATGGCCCCTCGGAGATGAAATGTTTCCGTTCCGTATGGCGAGCGGCTGTATTTTGCCAGTAACTGGCTGCCGGGTTGTGGCGGACTCGATATTTTGCAGCATGCGGGAAGGCGAATGGACCCTTCCCGTGAATTTACAGGATTGCCGGTGGTCACCTGCAAATGATTTCGGCATTGCAATGAAAAATGGAGAAAAGGTTATTTTGCACCTTTGACCGCTCAGGCGAATTGCAGGTGCCGATGATATTTATTCGACGTCACTGCACTGGGTGATGTAAAAGATGCTACATACATGATAACAATATGAAGCCTGTATATAAGCAAAGGTCACTTTGCCGAAAGTCCAAAATACAGGTCATTGGTGAATCAGATGCCCGGCGGCATGGTGGATGTGAGCAGTTTACAGGGAAGTAATGTAACGCTGCGTATCGCACGTGAAAGGATTTCCTGGATAATATTGTTGCAGATCTCGGCAATGCAACTCCAACAACGGTGCGTTCCCAATGAATTTGCAACCACTCATCGGCGGGCAGGAAAAACAACCGGAAGAAGATCATCCGGCTCCGGACGGTGATCATTGAAATGTATTGCAGATATAACATCTGCTTCTTCTCTGCACAATATAAACTTATTTTATAGCTGTATTTTTTTGTATCCGATGCAGAATAGCGACCTCTGTTACTGAAGTGACAAACGATGATGGCGTGCATATAAAGGAATTCATACTGGTGGAAATAACGCATTGCGGAAGATGTGAGTAGTGATAGCCCCGGACAAGCCGCAAAGTGGTATGGGCGCAAAATACCATCAATGATCCTCTGCGGTGAAAAAGCAGTCTATTTTTGGTGATAAAGCGTATGCCTGTTCGGGAACACCTGTCGATTTGTGTGAAACTGGCAAAAGATAAAATATTGCATCGCCAACCGGATCTCTGTGTATCCGGGATCAACCACGGCTCAATTCTTCTATGTGCGGTCTATTCGGGACCATGGGCGCTGCTGTGGAGAGCATCGGCATTCCGCTGTGGGTTTTCCTTATTGGTTATACGGCAGATGCCGATTTCAGCGGCGCAGCACGTGTATGCGGCTCGTATTGCCGGAAATGGTGTTGCAAAGCGGCTTGCAGGAAAATACCTTATTGAATGTGAATATTCCCAAATTAGCTACGGGCGAAATAAAAGGCATGCGCATCTGCCGTCAGGCTGTTGCAAAATAGGAAGAAGAATACGATGAACGCAAGACCCGAACGGCCGCATATCTTAATGGCTGACCGGGAAATTTGTCAGTATGATAATGGTGACGACACCGACAGATGGGCGCTCACACATGGTTATGTTCTCTGTAGTTCCCGTTCAATAGTCTCACACTGTCATGCCATCGCTTTTTTCTATAAGCATTGAACTGCTTTTTATGATAGTGGTGCAGATAAGCGTTTATTGGATGATTCAGATATTTCAAAATCAGTTCACGGTTTAGGATGATCTATGAGCACACTTCACGTTCGGATAATGTTTTTGTAAGCGCTGGTCGCGCTATCTTTTTAACGGTGGCCATCTTTTATTCCCTTCATACCATGAACCACTATTGCCATGGGCAGATGCCCCAGTGAATGTTTGCGTGGCTCATCCGCTACCATGTCGGTTTTATCAATATCGTTCCCTTCATCATCTACATGCGGGCAAAAAGGATAATGCCATGCGCGGTGTTGGTATCACGGTGTTGATGGCCGTTTTCGTGATGATGTTCTATTATATCTACGGACATACCTCCATAATCGATTGATGCTTCAATATATCATAGCGAGCTTCCCATACAGGAGGAAGCCTGCATGCATCTAACCTGAATGTTTGCGTGCACGAGATGGAAGATGCGCAATTCGTGGATTCGGCGCGTAAAATGCAGGCTGCATAGGCGTGGAACTTTTCCGGCATTATATGGACACCGCATATATGGGATTCACCGAAGTGCTTATGCACCTGCGCAAGATCCCTCAACAATATTGCGGCGTGTAAAAAGGATATAGCCGCATATAACCCCCGATGTATGATCATATTGGTGAGTTATCCCGGTTTCAATTTGCATCTTTGCAAAGGTATGGATTCAAAGTAGTGTATTATATCTCTCCGCAATTCTGGGCGCTGGAAAAAAGCGCGTGGAGATCTCGATAAAAAATTTATGGATACATAGTTCGACTGATCTTACGCTGAGCAACTTTTTATCGAAGCATCAATACAGAAGCGCACATTGTAGGCCATCCTTTATTGGATGCTACTTAACAATTTCAACCGGACCCGCAATTCAAAGAAAAGAACGGACTGGATAACAGAAAGATCATTACCTTGTTGCCCGAACGGCGAAAACAGAAATTAGTATCAAACTGCTAGGTGATGTTATCCCTTACAGCAGATTTTCCGGAATATCAATTTGTTGTTGCCTGCCATCACTGGATGACCTTTTTACGATTTTTGCGCACGATACCAATGTGCATTTTGTGCCATAATGCCACCTACGATCTGCTGCATGTGGTAGGGCGGCATTGGTCACATCAAGGAACAACCAACTCTCGAAACGGCACTTTTTCATGTTCGGAAGTGGTGTGTTATAAAGGTTCCAGCCATCGGTTATGTCGCAACCCGGCGACTGTTCAAGTGGGAAATACATTTCGCTGGTGAATTTGATAACCCGATGCACAGATCGTTCCCGAGTTGATACAGAACGATATGAACCGGAAGGAGCTGACAAAACATTTGCGTTCCCTGTTGGATGGAGGTGCATTGCGCAACCAGATGCTGGAGGCATATCATGGTCTGGAAGAAAAGCTGGGTGGTGGCGCCAGTGATAATGCTGCATCTTTTATTGTAAAAATGCTTTCATAAAACAGGTACTTGCGTATTTTTGCAATCCCCCGGGGATATAGCTCAGTTGGCTAGAGCGCTTGCATGGCATGCAAGAGGTCGTGGGTTCGACTCCCATTGTCTCCACAAAGCCCCTGTCTGAAACGCAGGGGTTTTTTATTTTGGAGATCCCTGTTTCACATATCCATTTATCCGGCGTTGCATGCGATGTGTTGCATCTGGAAAAAGCATTTCCGAACGGAGAGGGGAATAAATATTTCAAGTTGAAATATAATCTGGTGGAAGCGCGTAATACCGGGAAGGACACCATACTTTCCTTCGGCGGTGCATTCAGCAATCATATCCATGCACTGGCAGTGGAGGGAAAGGAAAATGGTTTTAACACCATCGGGGTGATCAGGGGAGAAGAGGACCCGGATAATCCAACGCTGCAATTCGCGCGTGCAATGGGCATGCAGTTACATTTTATTTCCCGTGAAAAATACAGGCAGAAACAGGACGAAATATTCCGGAAAGAACTGCAGGAAAAATTCGGGGATGTGTATTTCTTACCCGAAGGAGGAACAAATGCGTATGCGGTAAAAGGATGCAGTGAGATATTGCGGGGATTGGAAGATGCATTTGACGTCATCTATTGTGCAGTGGGCACAGGCGGAACACTGGCGGGGTTGATCTCTACACCCGGATTGCGCGCAAAGATCATCGGCATACCGGTTTTACACGGAGAAGATATATTGGAGGCTGACGTACGCCGTTTGCTGGAGGATCAGGAAATGCATAATGCAAATTGGGAATTAGCAACAGGAAATCACTTTGGCGGATATGCAAAACACACTCCCGAATTAATTGCTGCCATGCGCCGATGGAAAACAGAATATGATCTCATTACGGATCCTGTGTATACCGGAAAAGTATTTTTTGCTGCAGAGCAATTGTTGCAACAGAATATATCACTACAGAACAAAAAGATCGCCATTCTGCATACGGGGGGATTTCAGGGAATTGCAGGATGGGAATACCGGTTTGGTTCGTTATTTACATAGATATTCTTCGTGCATCTTTGAGCCATAGTGTCTTTGTGGCCTCGTAATGTTCATTCAATATTTTTTAATTTTACCTAATAATAAACACCTGATCATGGATTTCATCAACCAATACATCTCCGATAACAAAGACCGCCTGCTGAATGAATTATTTGAGCTGCTGCGTATACCTTCTGTGAGTGCTGACCCCAAATATGCAGGCGATGTGAAAAAATGTGCAGATGCCGTTGCGCAAAAATTGAAGGAAGCAGGTGCAGATGATGTGCAGGTGTATCCCACCAAAGGTCATCCTATCGTTTTTGGTCAGAAGATCATTGATCCCAGTAAACCAACAGTGTTGTGTTACGGCCACTATGATGTGCAACCCGCCGATCCCATCGATCTGTGGGATTCACCTCCCTTCGAACCGGTGGTGAAAGATGAAAAGATATTCGCGCGCGGTTCCTGCGACGATAAAGGTCAGGTGTTCATGCATGTAAAAGCATTTGAAGCCATGATGCAAAACAATGCCGTTCCGGTAAATATTAAATTCATTATCGAAGGGGAAGAAGAAGTGGGCTCCGAACATCTCGGCACTTTTATTTCTGAATATAAAGACATGCTGCAATGCGATGTGATCCTCATCTCCGATACTTCCATTATTGCCAATGATGTGCCGAGTGTTACTGTCGGTTTGCGCGGACTCACCTACATGGAAATAGAAGTGACCGGCCCGAACCGCGATCTGCACAGTGGTGTTTACGGTGGCGGTGTGGCCAACCCGATAAATACCATCACGGATATGATCAGCTCATTGATTGATAAAGACGGCCATATCACTATTGATGGTTTTTATGACGATGTGCTGAACGTTTCCGACGACGAAAGAAAAGAAATGTCGAAAACGCCCTTCGACCTGAAAGAATATGAGAAAGATCTGGGAGTGGACGAGGTAAAAGGTGAGGCCGGTTTCACTACATTGGAACGCGTTTCCATCCGTCCTACTTTGGATGTCAACGGTATCTGGGGCGGTTATACCGGTGAGGGAAGTAAAACAGTTCTTCCTTCCAAAGCGCACGCAAAAATTTCCATGCGCCTGGTGCCAAATCAGTCCTCAGATAAGATCGCCGAACTCTTTGAAAAGCATTTCAAAAAAATTGCGCCTCCTTACGTGCATGTAAAAGTAAAACGCATGCACGGTGGAGAGCCCGTTGTGGTGCCGCTGGATTTTCCGCCTATGCAGGCTGCCATGCAAGCCATGGAAAAAACCTTCGGTAAAAAACCGATACCTACCCGCGAAGGCGGAAGTATCCCTATTGTTGCCCTCTTTGAAAAAGTACTGGGAGCCAAAAGTATCTTGATGGGATTCGGTTTGAACAGCGATAACATCCACTCACCGAATGAGCATTACGGTTTGTTCAATTATTATAAAGGGATAGAAACGCTGCCGTGGTTTTATAAGTATTATGCGGAGATGAAAGATGAAAAATGAAAGATGAAAAATGAAAGATGAAAAATGAAAGATGAAATATGAAAGATGTCCGCCGATGGGCGGATCTCCCTTTGGGAGGAAAGATGAGAAATGAAATAGTATTCCATACCTAACAGGTCAACCCTTTTCATATTTCATCTTTCATTTTTTTAGATCCTAACCAACCAATATTTCCCCGCTCATTTCCTCCGAAGCATCCACACCCATGATGTGTAACAAAGTCGGTGCGATATCGCCCAGCTTGCCGTTTTTGATATGGGTAAAACGCTTGTCTTTTGAGATATAAAAAACAGGGACCGGATTTAAACTGTGTTGTGTATTCGGTGTGCCGTCGGGATTTATCTCATTGTCGCTGTTGCCGTGATCTGCCGTTAAGATGATGGCATAATCATTCGCCAATGCAGCCTCCACGATCTCACCCACGCAGGCATCCACGGCTTCACATGCTTTTACTGCCGCAGAAAACACACCGGTATGCCCGACCATATCCGCATTCGCGAAATTCAGACAGATAAAATCAGCAGTTTTATTTTGTATCTCGGGGATGATGGCATCCTTCACAGGATAGGCACTCATCTCCGGTTGCAGATCATATGTCGCCACTTTCGGTGAAGGGATCATGATGCGTTTCTCCCCTTCAAATTCTTTTTCCCTGCCACCGCTGAAAAAGAAAGTGACATGCGGATATTTTTCTGTCTCCGCGATGCGTATCTGTTTCAATCCATTTTTTTCCAACACTTCACCCATCGTATTCTTCAGGTCCTCGTTCTCGAATATCACGTCCACATGTTTAAAGGTGTGGTCATATCTGGTCATGGTAACATAATGCAGATCCAGCGTGTGCATATCCTGCTCCGGGAAATTGTCCTGCGTGAGTGCGCGTGTTATTTGACGGCATCTGTCGGTGCGGAAATTGAAACAGATCACCACATCACCATTCTCAATAATGGCAACAGGTTTATCTTCTCCGTCTACACACACAATGGGCAATAAGAATTCATCCGTTTCATTTTGCGCATAACGCGATGCAATGGTTTTCACAGCATCTTTCGTTTTTTCACCTGCACCTTTGGTCAGCAGGTCGTATGCTTTTTTAATGCGTTCCCATCTTTTGTCGCGGTCCATCGCATAATATCTTCCGCATACACTCGCCAGTTTTCCGCCGCTTGTTTGCATATGTTTTTGCAGATCGGCAATAAATCCTTTTCCGCTTTTCGGATCGCAATCGCGCCCATCGGTAAAAGCGTGCACGAATACATGCTCCATTTCCAGATCCGCTTTTTTCGCGAGGTCGAGTAATGCGGTGAGGTGTCCGATATGTGAGTGTACCCCGCCGTCGCTCACCAAACCCATGAAATGCAATTTCTTCTTTCCTGTTTTAGCGATCTGAAATGCTTTTTGCAAGGTTTCAGAACGCTCCAGTGTGCCATCCTGAATGGCATTGAATATGCGCTGCAATTCCTGGTACACGATGCGCCCCGCTCCGAGGTTCAAATGCCCCACTTCGCTGTTGCCCATTTGTCCGTCGGGGAGTCCTACAAAGTGCCCGTCCGTGCGCAGTTCTGCATGCGGATATAAACGGTAAAAACTGTTCACATTAGGGGTATTTGCCTGTGCAATGGCGCTGGCGGCAGCATTTCTGCTATGTCCCCAGCCGTCCATAATGATCAGCATCGCTTTCTGTACCATGGTACAAAGGTAAGGAGAAACACAATCGTGGTTAATGATAAATGCCTGTTTTCAAAGGGTTTGCGGCGCCCGGCGTCAAAGCTTCCCGTTTTTCCCTATTTTTGGTATGATTTTAGCAAACACCAAAGTGTTGACCAAAAATTACAGCCATGTTCACATTACGTAACAAAAAAATGCTTCTTGTTTTGCTGGTTGCTCCGGTAATGCTTTTTGCCACTTTCGTTGGTGATCTCGACAAGATAGCAACTGCGATCCAAAGCGGTGATTCAAAAGCTTTGTCCGCATACTTTGACAACACTGTGGAAGTTAAGATCCTGAATAAAGAAGGCGCTTACAGCAAAAGTCAGGCTGAGGCGGTGGTGAAAGATTTTTTCACTAAAAATCCTCCTAAATCGTTCAAGGTTTTACACCAGGGTCCGAGTGGCGGCAACAATGCACAATATGCCATCGGTTCTTTGCAAACCGACAAAGGAAAATTCCGTACTTATGTATATATGAAAAAAGTAGGTGAGAAATTTCTCATCCAGGAATTGAACTTTGAAAATGAGTAATGCTGATGAGCAGCATTGAATTACCCGATATCATAGATATAATTGACGAGGCCCTCATTGAAGATATTCAGGAGGGAGACCACACGACGCTATCCACCATCGATCCCGATGCCATGGGCTCGGCAAAATTGCTGGTGAAAGAAAATGGCATACTCGCCGGCGTCGAACTCGCAGAAATGATACTCAAGCATGTCAACCCCGAATTCGAGGTTGACATTTTTATTCCCGATGGGGCCCGTGTGGAACCCGGACAGATCGCTTTCAATGTGACCGGTCGTGTGCAGGCATTACTTGTCGCCGAACGCACCATGCTCAACTTCATGCAACGCATGAGCGGCATAGCCACCCAAACGAACATATTTGTGCAGCAGGTGCGGCATACCAAAGCGAAGATCCTGGATACCAGAAAAACAACACCGGGCCTGCGGCAGTTTGAAAAGTGGGCGGTGCGTATCGGTGGTGGCCACAACCATCGTTTCGGCCTGTATGATATGATCCTGGTAAAGGATAATCACATTGATTTTTGTGGCGGCATCACCCAGGCATTGGAAAAGGTTAGAACGTATCTGGATGCCAATGGCCTCGATCTGAGGGTGGAGATCGAAACACGCAATCTGCAGGAAGTGGAAGAAGTGCTCAGCAGTGGTAAGGTGGATCGCATCATGCTCGATAATTATTCCCAGGAAGCCATGCGGGAAGCTGTTGCCCGAATCGATGGTGCCTGCGAGATAGAAGCGAGCGGCGGCGTCAACCTCGATACCGTCACCCCTATAGCTGAGACTGGCGTGGATTATATTTCAGTAGGAGCGCTCACCCATTCATTGCACAGTCTGGACCTCAGCTTCAAAGCCGTAGTAGATAAATAGACAGTGCACATCTGCCCTTAACAAATTTAAACATCCGTAATGCAGGTTCTTAGTAACTTTGCCGTGCCAACAACCAACCGTGCAAAAGCACCTCTGGCATATAACCGTTTTACTTAGAAGGCTCGGCATCGTGCTGCTCCTGTACGCATTGTGCCGTATCCTGTTCTTTATTTTCAACCGCGACCTCTTTCCGCACATACCTCCCGGTCAGTTCATGCAGATCATGTGGTATGGTTTGCGCTTTGATATCTCTTCCATTATTTATGTCAATTGCGTATTTATCGCCTTGCATATTTTGCCCACGCCCTGGTTCGACAGGAACTGGTATCAGCGCATGCTGAAGATCCTCTTTTACTTTGCGAACGGTTTTGCTTTGCTGCTCGAAAGTGGTGATTTTATTTATTTCCGCTACGGATTGAAAAGAACATCTACCCATGAATTGGGATTGACCGGCGACACAAATATTTTACCGCAGGTTTTGAAAGATTATTGGATCATTTTTGTCATAGCGCTGGTGCTCATAGCAGGGGTAGAATATTTATATCGCAAAACGGAATATCACCGTCCGGGTAAAATAAATCTGCACACAGGCCGTGTGATACATTATCCCTATCAGCTGATCATCATGCTGGGTGTGTTGACCTTTTCTTTCATTGGTGCGCGCGGAGGTATTCAGCAAAAACCATTATCTCCGGACAATGCGATAGTTCGTGTGAATGACAGTCGTTTATCTTCTTTGGTGATCAATACGCCATTCTCTGTTATTTATGCATTCGGTCACAGACAATTACAGGAACCACTGTATTTCAATGAAACAGAGTTGCCGAAAAAATATTCGATGTTCCATGAGAACGCGCAATGCTATCATTGGCCCGATACCATACAAAAACCGGATAAGCCGGACAATGTATGTGTGATCGTATTGGAGAGTTTCAGCAAAGAATACATCGGGTATTTTAATCACGGTAAGGGATATACGCCATTCCTCGACAGTATGCTTACTGAAGGTTTGTGTTTTACCAATGCTTACTCCAATGGTAAATCTTCCAATCAGGGCATCGTTGCAGTAACCAGTGGTATACCGGTTATGATGGAAGAGCCATTTATATCTTCCCTGTATCGCAACAATGCCTTTGAAGGAACGGGCACTTTGTTGCATCGTGTTGGTTATAAAAGTTATTTCTTCCATGGGGCAAATAATGGCAGCATGGAATTCGATCGTTTTATGCAGCAGGCGGGGTTTGATGGATATTTCGGTAGAAATGAATACGGCAACGATAAAGATTTTGATGGCAACTGGGGCATTTTTGATGGCCCTTCCTGCATTGGACAGCCAATAAAATGAGCACCTTGCCGGAGCCATTTTACAGCGAGATATTTACCATCAGTTCGCACCACCCTTTTACCGTGCCGACACAGTATATCGATTCCTTTCCCAAAGGGCCTATTCCGATGCTGGAAGTGGTTGGTTATGCCGATTATGCGTTGCGTAAATTTTTTGAAGAAGCAAAAATGCAACCCTGGTATAACAATACTTTATTTATTCTCACGGCAGATCATCCCGGTCCGCCGCTGCCCGAAGATGAGTTTTATCAGGAACAAGTTGGTGCACACAGCACCTGGATGTTGCTCTATAAACCCAACGGGCAATTCAGGGGCACCAGTGATATGGTGGTGCAACAATCGGATATTATGCCTACGGTATTGGATTATATCGGCTATACCGGAAAATATATGAGTTTCGGCAATTCGGTATTTGATACCTTGTCGGAACATTATGCATTTAATTACCACGCTTCAGAATATATGATCATTAATGATGATTTTGCCTTGCAATTCAACGACGGCAAAACCATCGGGCTGTATCAGTACAAACAGGACTCCACTTTGAGCAGAAATGTGATGAATGATTATCCTGACCTGACCGTTTCCTTAGAAGAGAAACTGAAAGCCATTATACAAGCGCATAACCATGCGATGATCTATAACAAACTGGTTGCTGAGTGAAAAAACGGATCTTATTTATTATCAATCCCGTTGCAGGTGTGCGCCGGAAAGACCGCATTCCGCGTGCCATCAATGCATGGTTGGATCACGACAGATATGATTATGAAGTGATCTATACGGAAGGCAGGGGACATGCAACGGAAATAGCACAACAAGCAGTAAAAGATAAGTATGATATTGTTTGTGTTGCAGGAGGAGATGGCAGTGTGAATGAAGTGGCAACCGGATTGATAGGCAGTGAGACCTGTCTGGCTATTATTCCTGCGGGCAGCGGTAACGGTTTGGCGAGGCATCTGGGGTATTCTATTCTGATGCGCAGCACCATTGAAATCATCAATGCGCACGCTGTACGCGAGATCGATGTGTGCCGGGTGAATAATTATTATTTTTTCAGTTTGATCGGCATCGGATTCGATGCCTATGTAGCCAAAGTGTTCAGCCGGGAAGAAACGCGCGGATTTCTTACCTATTTGTGGTGTTCCTTAAAAAGTGTGCGCAGCTTCGAGCCCTTTGCGTATACCATGCAATACCATGGTGTGGAAGAAAAAGGCAAGGCCTTCATGATCAACATCTGCAACAGCAATCAATACGGATATAACGTGAAGGTGGCGCCGCAGGCCAGTTTACAGGATGGAATGCTGGATGTGGTCATGGTAGATGCTTTGCCGAAATGGAAAATTCCCTTCCTGGTTCTCCGCGTGTTTTTGCAAATACATATGAAGAGTAAATATGTGCGACTGATGAAATGCAGTGCCATGTATGTGGAGGCATCACGCCATGCATATTTGCAGGTAGATGGTGAGACCGTGCATAAGGATAAAGATTTTCATATTTCCATTTTGCCAAAGGCCTTGCGCGTTTTGGTAAATGCCTCTAGATTTGATACAGATGTCGAACAAAAATAAAAGACGTGATGGTGTAGTGTATTCCACTGACCCCGATTTTACCTATCGTGATTCCGGGAACAATGAGCAGGAAACGCTAACACCTGCACAACAGGAACTGCGCATCTGGCTGGAAAAAAATCATCGCGGTGGAAAAGAGGCAAGTGTGATCCGCAATTTTGTGGGCACACAAGCCGATATGGAAGCCCTGTGTAAATTATTGAAAACGAAATGCGGAACCGGCGGCAGTGCCAAAGACGGTGAGATCATCATCCAGGGTGATCAGAGAAAAAAGATCGCAGAGATCCTGCAAAAAGAAGGATATCGCTTCAAACTGGCCGGCGGCTGATCAGTTATTCGGAGCACCCGCATTTATCCAGCACTCTATCTGTGCACGTTGTTCGCAGGTCATATTTACCCCACCTGCAGGCATATTTTCCGTGGCAACCACGTTTTGATACAAGGAGCCGCTGTTCGCAATGGCGCTCAGTCCATTGTAAGTAGTATACTGTCCTGCATGACATCCGGAAAGACCGCATTTTTCATTCACCAAAGGTTTGATGGTACCGCTGTAGGTGATACCTGAACAATCGATGTTTGCGCTGCAGTTTGTTCCGTACTTTCCACAGGAAATAATGGTGCATGTGATCAGGGAGAGTACCGGAAGAAGGATGCGCTTATGCATATTCGTTTTATAGCAGAACGAAAGGTATCCCGATTTTAGTATTTTATATGTACCTACAGCTAATTTATACAATGTATAAATAGCACATCAGCTGACGGAGCTGCCATTGGAAACAGCGCCTTCGGGTTGCAGGAGTTTATGGAGCCGTCTGGTTCATCTGCCAAGCACCAGGCATTCAGAAGAAAATCCGGCAATGCGCTTTACAGGAAAATTCACGACAGCAATGATCTGTTTACCGCTTAGTGTTTCTTTCGTATAGTGGGTGGTGATCTGCGCACTGGATCTTTTGATGCCCAGGGGGCCGAAATCAATGGTGAGCTGATAGGCAGGTTTGCGCGCTTCGGGGAAGTCGCTCACTTCAATGATGGTGCCTACCCGCAGGTCGAGCTTTGCAAAATCTTCATAGCTGATCATGGGACAAAGGTAGAGGGGATTTGGTTAAAAGTGTGTAATCATAATTAAACATAATCGGAATTCTTAGTTGATCCGGAGGGGCAGGGGCAGGGGCAGTCTGATTTAATTATGAGTACTCTTAATTAAATACAATCGTCATTCTTAGTTGGGGAAGAGGAGCAGGAGCAGGGGCAGGGGCAGGGGCAGTCTGACTTAATTATGTGTACTCTTAATTAAAAACGATCGTGACCCTTGACCCCTGACCTAGTCGCAGTCGCAGTCGCAGTCACAGTCGCAGTCACAGTCGCAGTCACAGTCTGACTTAAATATGAGTACTCATAATTAAATACGATCGTGACCCCTGACCCCTGACTCCTGACTCTTGACTGAGTCACAGTCGCAGTCGCAGTCTGACTTAAATATGAGTACTCATAATTAAATACGATCGTGACCCTTGACCCCTGACCTAGTCGCAGTCACAGTCGCAGTCACAGTATGTTCTAAGAATGGGTACTTTTAAATAAAGAAGATCTATTATTCACCATTCACCATTCACCATTCACTATTCACTATTCACTATTCACCATTCACCATTCACTATTCACCATTCACTATTCACCACTCACCATTCACCATTCACCACTCACCACTCACTGCTTCACAAAAGCTTTCACCCATCTTTCTTCTCCTTTAACTTCTATAAAATAAACGCCCGGAGATAGATCGGTGACGGGAATGGAGGCGGTATATATTCCCGATATATCTGTAAGTATCTGTTCACTGAATAATTTTTGTCCCGCGGTATTATAAATAGATACAAAAGGGGCTCCGATTATTTCTATAAAAAGTTCGTCTGCACGGAGATGGATAGACAATAATTGTTCAGGATATGCAGGTAGAAAGGAACCATCCGGATGATAGCAATAAACCACCAAATGTTCCTGTCAGATCACATCTTTTCTTCATCGTAGTAAACGGCATCTGATATTTCATTCTGCAAAGGGCATTTTCGCTGTTGAAATTCTCCCAGTATCCGTCGAAGTCTACTTTAATAATGCCACCGTGTGTCGCAAACCAAGGTCTCCGCGCTCATCGAACGCAATAGCATTCACTTTACTGCTTTGCATGGGTGCTGTAAATGTATTATAAACAAAAGCCAGTCATCTCCTGCAGGATATTTATCTACGCCGAGATAATCTGCAAAATAAATACCATAACTGTCTTCGGCCATACATTTTACCCAGTTATCATTGATACCGGCATTGTCAAAATTGTAATTGGTAAATGTTGTCCCATCAAATTTTGTAACGCCGTTATGTCGGGTGCCGATCCACAGGTTATGCTGACTGTCGAAGAATAATTTGGTGAGCATATCTGCTCCGATTTCTGAATGCGCAGAATCATATATGGCGCTTACGCCATCCAGCCACTTGACCAGACCTTTGTTGGTGGCCATATATACCGTATCACTTAAGGGATCGGCTATTATGGAAGTAACTGAATTTCCGGGTAAAAGGGAAAGTAACGAATCGTAATGCACGACCTCTGCACCTTTTATCACATATAATCCTGTAGTATTTCCACCTGCATACATTGCATCTCCGGTAAGGCAAATGGAGCGCATGTCCCATTCCTGCAGGGCACTGTTCGTGGGGTCCAGATAGCCTTTCTGCCCACTGCCCAAAGAAAAAAATGCAATGCCCGCATTTTGGGTAGCCATCCAAATGGTGTCGCCTCGCCCGGCAATATTCAATATAGAATCGAATACCGGTGTGAGGGTCCAGCTGGACTGTCCAAACAACAGCGCAGGTGAACAGAAAATGATGACGAATAGGCTCCGCAGAGAACGCATGACAATTAACGACAAATATCCGGCTAAATTGCCGATCTCTGTTTTACCTTTGGACACCAGACACGACAGGCTTATGAAAAAAGTTCTCCTCCTCAGTATGATCATTTCATGCTGCGCGGTACATGCGCAATTTGTGCTCAATGGCGATGCGGAAAATATCGGGGGCACCTGCTATAAACTGACCGATGAGGTTACCTATAGCGCCGGAAGTATTTGGTACGAAACTCTGGTCACTCTGGAAGAGAATTTCGATATCAATTTTACCATAAACCTCGGCGATCTGGATGTAAATGGTGCCGATGGAGTGTATTTTGTTTTACAACCATTGGGAACAGGTCTTGGTGCTGCCGGTGGTGGTATGGGTTATGAAGGCATCACGCCTTCCGTAGGCGTGGAATTCGATACCTACCAGAATGGCGGATATGGAGATCCGGCATATGACCATATCGCGATCACCAGCGATGGAAATCTGAATCATACCGCTGCGACCAATCTCGATGGTCCGGTAAATATTATAACCGGATCACCCAATGCAGAAGATGGCGATGATCATTATATCAAAATAACCTGGGATGCTGCTGCGCAAACGCTGCAAGCATATGTTGATTGTGATCTGCGCGTTAGCTATACCGGAGATATCATCAATGATATTTTCGGTGGTGATCCCAATGTGTATTTTGGATTTACCGGCGGAACCGGCTCATTATTTAATTATCAGGTTGTTTGCTTTGATTATATCACAGAAATAGATGCACTTGTTGATGCTACGGTTTGTCCGGGCGACAGCGTGCAACTTTCCGTGCCCGAAGGATTTGCTTCCTATTTGTGGACACCCGATACAGGCATTAGTGATAATACCATTGCCGATCCCTGGTTCTCTCCGGAAACAACAACAACGTATACGGTTGCGATAACCGATCTCTGTGGCTTTGTCATTTATGACACCGTGACGGTTGAAGTAGGCTACCCAGATTTTGTGGATCTGGGGCCAGATCTTACCTTATGCGACGGACAACTGTGGACCTTCAATGTGTTGACTCCCGGTGCAACATATCTGTGGAATGATGGCAGCACCGGCCCGACACTTACTATTGATGAAAGCGGAACCTATTCTGTAGTAGTTACGGATGGCGCTTGCATAGACGGAGATACCATCAGCGTAAATTATGTTCCCGCGCCTGATATCACTTTGCCCGAGGATACGCTTATCTGCGGGATAGGTTCGGAATACACTATTGATGTGACAACGCCCGGTGCTACGTATACCTGGCAGGATGGCTCGCATGAACCAACTTTTACCATTACAGACGATGGTTTGTATTACGTAACCGTTACTATTGGTGGTTGTCAGGATAAAGATTCTGTATTGGTGAGTTATTCAGTGGCACCTGTGCTGGATCTGGGACCCGATATTGAACTTTGTGTTGGCAGCAGCCTTACTATAAATGCAGGTACACCTACGGCTACCTATGCATGGCAGGATGGAGCTTCAGGCAATATATATACGATCAATGGCCCCGGGTTGTATTGGGTAGAAATGACGATCAATGGTTGTACAACGGTTGACTCTTTACTCGTAACACCCGATCCTTGTCAATGTATCGTTACGGCACCAAATGTTTTTAGCCCGAATCAGGATGGCGTGAATGATGTGTTCAAGCAAGTGGATTGCGATTTTCTGAGTGCCTATCATATGATGGTATATAATCGATGGGGTGAATTGGTGTTTGAAACTGCGGATTACAATGGGGCCTGGGATGGCAGATTCAACGGTGCAGACTGCGATGTAGGCACTTATGTATATACGATAAGCTATACCCGATTGACCGGTGAAAGCGGAGTGGTTCAGGGTAATGTAATTCTGGTCAGATAAAAATGGCTACACCTTTTTTATAGTTGTGTATATTTTTTTATTGCGATATACATAACGGCACTTTTTATCCGTTACTTTCACTACACATTTTGATTCGGCAACTCAATAGCATACCGTTATTCCGCAATGCATAATTTCATACCCTTTAAGATATTGCGCTGGTTCATTTTGGTATTTATTACACTGGCTTTGATCAGTATGGTGATGCCAAAAAACGGATTGCGGCTTGGTCCGGATGTCACCATCCGTTTTCCTGCCATTGCTGATTATTTTCAGGCAGATACCACTGCCGTTGACATAACAGACATCATTTCGATCGAAACAGAAGAAGACACCGTTGAGCCGATCAAAAAGATCGACACCTCTGCAATTGCCGGGATCGTTCCGCTTGATTCGGGTGTGGAAGTAAAAGCACCCATATTGTTAGGCGCGCCGGATGCATTGGATAAATTCTTTGCTGCATTGCAACAAACAACGGCAGATGGAAGCACAGTGCGCGTAATGCATTATGGTGATTCACAAATTGAGGCCGATCGCATCAGCGGATACCTGCGCCGAAGATTGCAGGGACAGTTCGGTGGTTCAGGCCCCGGTTATATCACTTGCTCTCCCGCAGCCGAATGTGTCGCTGTTAAAGAATCGCTGAGCGACGGTTGGGAAAAACATCAGGCCTTCGCAGGAAGAGATAAATCGGTGCCACATCGGTTTTTCGGGCCGGGAGCATCCTTTGTGCGTTTCATGCCCATACACGACAGTACAGCTGTCCTCACGCAGAAAAAACAAAGTTGGATCCAATACAGCACGAATAATTATGGTGGTGCGCGACTGATTAATTTCCGCAACGTGAAAATGTTTTACGGTGGTGCGTCTCTGCCTGTTACGGTCACTTGCTTTGCCGATGATGCGGAGGTGCATAGAGATACCTTATTGTGCGTCGGGAATACAAATACCATGTCGTTTCGCTTGAATAACGCACCTAAAAAATTGAAGTTCAGTTTTTCCGGAAATGACAGTCCGGATATATATGGATTTTCGTTTGAAGGCGACGGAGGAGTGCTGGTCGACAATTTTGCATTGCGCGGAAGCAGCGGCGAATTTTTTACCGGACTGAGTCAGGCACAACTAAAGAGTTACTTCAGCGAAATGGATGTGCGTTTGGTGATCCTGCAATTTGGAGGTAACGCCATCCCTGCACTGCAAAATGATACAGCGCGAACAGCGCGTTATGCAAAGGCCATGGAAAGTCAGATAAGGGCATTTCAGAATTTGGCACCCGATGCGAGCATTTTGTTTGTGGGACCCTCCGATATGAGTGTAAAGGAAGGAACGGAATATGTAACGCATCCGCTTTTGGAAACGCTGAATGCTGATCTGAAGGCAGCGGCGGAGCGCACCGGCATCGCCTACTTTGATATGTATGCGGCTATGGGTGGTAGAAACAGCATGGTGGCCTGGGTAGAAGCAGGCATTGCATCGAAAGACTAAATTCATTTTAGTCCGGATGGCGCTAAAAAGATCGGTGTCATCCTCTACCAGGCACTGATGATGGAATACAATAATTATTTGATCAGGAACAGTATACAATAATATGAAAAGAGTACTTGCAGCAGTTGGATTATGTTGTGTGATGCATGGAATGCACGCGCAAACCCTTTCATATATTCAAACCGATTCCAGCCGGATAGAATACCCGGGTGACAGCAGCACCATGATGTATTTCTTCGATCTCATTGACAAAATGCAGAGTGGAGAAATGCAAAAAATTCGCGTCGCTCATTTTGGCGGTTCGCATATTCAGGCGGGATATTGGACAGAAGCACTTGCCGACAGTTTTCAGGCCCTGGGCGGATATACCGGTGGTGGCGCTTTTTTATTTCCCTACCGCGTGGTAAAAACAAATGGTCCGCCGTTTTATCGCACACATGGTGACGGCACCTGGAAACGCTGCAGGGCAGTGCCTTCTGAAATGTGCAAAGGACTCGGTTTGTGCGGTATGGGTGCAGTGACCACCGATACGGTGGCAAGCTTTGGTTTTGTTTTGCGTCCCAATGCACATATTTCTGCATTCAATGATATACGCGTATATCATAATTTCAACCCATCCTATTACTTCCAATTACCCGCTTCATTTCCGGCAACGTATCGCAGGATGGAATTTCCGGAAGGAGGGTACACGGAATTTATTTTTGATCAACCGATAGATACCATACATTTTGATCTGCACAAAACGGCGATGGATAATTCTGAATTCTTTTTGCGCGGTTGGAGCATTGAGAATAATGACCCCGGATTTTATTTTGCATCGCTTGGCGTGAATGGCGCCAGTACCTATTCCTTTTTGCAGTGCACTGAGTTCAATAAAGAGCTGGCGACCTTACCGCCCGATCTGGTCATATTCTCTATTGGTGTGAACGATTCGCAGGACGATAATTTCCAGGCTGCCGGATTTAATGCGCGATATGATTCTCTGTGTGCAAACATACGGGCCGTTAACCCCCATTGTGCCATTTTATTCTGCACCATTACCGATAATTATATCCGCAGAAAATATAAAAACAAGCGCAGTCTGGATGTGAATGCCGAAATATACAAAGTGGCTGAAAAATATGGCGCAGGTGTGTGGGACCTGTATACCGTTATGGGTGGATATGGCAGCATAGATAAATGGTATCGCAGCGGATTGGCATCCTCTGACCGTATCCATTTTAAGTCCGAGGGATATTATATGGTGGCCGGTATGATGTTCAGCGCATGGCATAAAAGTTATTTATATCACAGTGCGCAGAAAAATTAAAACGCTCACAAGGCATCATGCATTGGCTTTCTGAACTCCTGCAATATGATCCGGAGCATCCGCTGATCTTTACCAGATTGTTCTTCTGGGGCTTCTTCGCGGTGGTATTGCTCGGTTATTCCATCATATATAAAAAACCGGGGATCAGGACAGCCTATTTATTGCTGGCCAGTTTCTATTTTTATTATAAGACAAGTGGTGTGTTCCTCCTGTTGCTGATATTCACCATTATCAGCGATTATAATTGGGGCAGATTGCTCGCAAAGACGCAAACCGATTGGAAAAGAAAATTATTTCTGACCTGCAAGTATCGTCCTTAATCTCACCTTGCTGTGCTATTTTAAGTATGCGTATTTCTTTACAGAGAACATCAATGCCCTGACAGGTTCCGATATCAGTTTCTATAATCATTTTGCTGCCTTTACGAATACCTGGTTCAATACCGGTTTCTCGGTCGATAAACTTATACTTCCCATCGGTATTTCTTTTTTCACCTTTCAATCGCTTTCTTATACTATTGATATGTATCGCCGGCGTGTAGAGCCGGTGCGCAGCATACATGATTACGGTTTTTTTGTTTGTTTCTTCCCCCATCTGGTCGCAGGGCCCATTGTAAAGGCTCATGATTTTTTATATCAGATCTATGCGCCGTACAATCTCACAAAAAGGGAATTCGGACTAGCTCTATTCTGGGTATTGAATGGCCTCGCAAAAAAAACTGTTGCCGATTATCTCGCCGTCAATTTCGTCGACAGGATATTTGGAAATCCCGGACTGTATTCGGGTGTGGAGGTGATCTTTGGCATATTTGGTTACAGCATGCAGATCTATCTCGATTTTTCCGGATATACCGATATTGCCATCGGTGTTGCACTGCTGTTGGGATTCCGTTTGCGCAAGAATTTCAATTCTCCCTATAAAGCAGTGAGCACCAGCGAATTCTGGAAACGTTGGCATATTTCATTGTCCAGCTGGTTGAAAGAATATTTATACATCCCCTTGGGTGGTAACCGCAATGGAACTCTGGGTTCTTATATCGCGATCGGTATATTATGTTTCGTGATGAGCCTTTTATTCGGGTCATTTACAGTTCTGTATTTCAGCGCAGGTGTTGCCCTGATGCTCTTTCTGGCCGCGCGTATTTTTCCTGCCTTCAGACATTCCGTGAACACTAATATCAATATCCTGGTCACTATGTTACTGGGCGGATTATGGCATGGCAGCAGCTGGATGTTCATCATATGGGGTGGACTGAATGGCCTCGGTTTGATGATACATAAGGGATGGGAGAGATTCTCCCCATTGTCTAAAAACACGAGCAGTATATACCGTGCCTGGTGTATTTTTCTCACGCTCGTTTTCATCAGTTTTACGCGCATCTGGTTTCGGAGCGACAGTCTGGATACCGTTGGTATCATCTTCAACCGGATCGGCCATCATTTTGGCGGCAACCTGATCTTTTCCATTATCGCCGGCTACAAAAATGTGTTGATCGTTCTTTTGCTCGCCTATCTTATCCACTGGATACCCGAGAATGTTAAAGTGCGCTACAGAGATTGGTTCTCTTCGCGCTCAGAGCCCGCCCTGGCTGCCATTGCAGTATGTATCGTATTTCTGCTCTACCAAACGGTAAGCGCGGGAACGCAGCCGTTTATTTATTTTCAGTTTTAATGAATAAAAAATTTATGCACATCGTTGTATAAGTCGGCCGCAGTAAATTCCGTATTTTAAGAGGGTAAAAAGTATTTTCGCAGGCTTATGCCGGTTTTCTCGCATTTACATAATCATACCATGTATTCCCTGCTCGATGGAGCCAGTGATATAGGCAGATTGTATAAGAAAGCCGCGGCAGATAAGATGCCCGCACTCGCCATAACGGACCACGGGAATATGTTCGGTGTGTTCCAATTCGTGGCTGAGGCATATAAACATAAGGCGGAAGATGGAAAGCCGCTCGTAAAGCCCATCGTAGGATGCGAATTCTATGTAGTGGAAGATATGACGCGGAAATCGTTCACACGGGAAGAACGTGACCAGCGCTATCACCAGGTGCTCCTGGCGAAGAATGACATCGGCTACCGCAATCTGGTCAAAATGTGTTCCCTGGGATATATGGAGGGTTTATATTCCAAGTATCCGCGTATAGATAAGTCGGTGATCGAGAAATATCACGAGGGCTTGATAGCAACTACCTGTTGTCTTGCTGCTGAAGTGCCACGCGCCATTATGAAAAAAGGGGAGGCGGAAGCAGAAAAAGTTTTTCAATGGTGGCATAACCTGTTTGGCGATGATTACTATATAGAACTGCAGCGCCATCAGATCCCCGATCAGGATCTGGTGAACAAAGTGTTGCTCAAGTTTGCTGCGAAATACCATGTTAAGGTGATCGCAACCAACGATGCGCATTATGTGGAACGAAGCGATGCCAATGCACATGATATTTTGTTGTGTATCAATACCGGGGAAAAGCAGGCCACACCTAAAGTAAAAGACTTTGATGATGATGTGCACGTGAAAGGTCAGCGTTTTGCTTTTTATAATGATCAGTTCTATTTCAAGTCGCAACAGGAAATGAGTGAACTTTTCTTTGATGTGCCTGAAGCGATAGATAATACCGGAGAGATAGTAGATAAAATAGAATTATTGGACCTGAAGCGCGATATTCTGCTTCCCAATTTTCCTATCCCGGATGATTTTAAGATACACGGAGATGATGTTTTGGATCAATGGGAATATCTGAAGCATCTCACTTTCGAAGGCGCCAAAAGAAGATACAGCGAAATAACCGCAGAGGTGGAGGAGCGGCTCAACTTTGAGTTGTTCACGATCAAAACCATGGGTTTTGCCGGTTACTTCCTCATCGTGATGGATTTTATTGCTGCGGGCAGAAAACTGAATGTATTTGTCGGCCCGGGCAGAGGATCAGCTGCTGGATCAGTGGTTGCCTATTGTATCGGTATTACGAATATCGATCCGATAAAATATAATTTGCTGTTCGAGCGCTTCCTGAATCCAGATCGCAAAAGCATGCCCGATATTGATACGGATTTTGATGATGAGGGTCGGCAAAAAGTGATCGATTATGTAGTAGAAAAATACGGGAAGAATCAGGTTGCACAATTGATCACATACGGCACCATGGCGGCAAAGACCAGTATCAAAGATGTTGCGCGTGTACTCGATCTACCGATCAACGAAAGCAACGCACTTTCCAAATTGGTACCGGAGCGTCCCGGCATTTCCCTGAACAGATTGATCCATGCACCTATTACCGGTGATGGCTCTTTATCGGAAAAAGAAAATCTTTCTGCCGATGAAATGGAACACGTAAAGGCATTGAGGCACATACTCGACGACACGAAAGATGTGCGCAGTGAGATCATAAAGGAAGCACTGGTTCTGGAAGGATCTGTCCGGAACACCGGTGTACATGCAGCGGGATTGATCATCGCGCCGCGCGACCTGACGGAACTGATACCTATTGCAACGGCCAAAGACTCCAGTTTATATGTAACGCAGTACGATGGTGAGGTGATAGAAAGTGCCGGCGTGATCAAGATGGACTTTCTTGGCTTGCGCACGCTGAGCATTATTAAAACGGCGCTTGCGCTCATAAAGCAAAACCACGGTGTTGAAATTGAGATAGATACCATCCCGCTTACAGATGAATCCACTTTTGGATTATATCAACGCGGTGAAACGAATGGCACTTTCCAGTTTGAAAGTCCGGGGATGCAGAAATATCTGCGTGAATTAAAGCCCGATAAATTCGAGGACCTCATTGCTATGAACGCATTGTATCGCCCGGGACCGCTCGAATATATTCCCACCTATATCCGCCGCAAGCATGGTAAGGAAGAGATCCATTATGACCTTGCAGAAATGGCCGAATATCTGGAAGAGACCTATGGCGTTACGGTATATCAGGAGCAGGTGATGTTGCTTTCGCAAAAGCTCGCCGGTTTCACCAAAGGAGAAGCCGATATTTTGCGCAAGGCCATGGGTAAAAAGCAGCGCGACGTGCTGGATAAGATGAAGTCGAAATTCATGGACGGAACATCTGCCAAGCAATTCGACAAAAAAGTATGTGAAAAAATTTGGACCGACTGGGAAGCATTCGCGCAATATGCATTCAATAAATCACATTCAACCTGTTATGCTTTTGTAGCCTATCAAACGGCATATCTCAAAGCGAATTATCCGGCAGAGTATATGAGTGCCGTGCTCACACATAACCAGGGCAATATCGATAAGGTGAGCTTCTTTATGGATGAATGTCGCCGCATGGGTATTGAAGTGCTGCCACCGGATGTGAACGAAAGTAATGTCACCTTTGCGGTAAATAAAAATGGTCAGATACGATTTGGTTTGACCGCAATAAAAGGTGTCGGCGAAGCCGCAGTGATAGAACTGATCCGCGAACGCGATGCGAACGGTCCGTTCACCGGTTTGCACGACCTGACACGCCGTGTAAATTTGCGCAGTGTAAATAAAAAGACCCTCGAAGCACTGGTATATGCCGGTGCCCTGGACAGTTTCGGATTGAACCGTTCACAATATTTTGCGCCGGGGAAAAACGACACGACCAACGTAATAGAAAATGCCATTAAATACGGCAATAGTTTTAGCGGCAATGTGGAAGTAGTTCAGAATACATTATTCGGCGATACTATTGATGCTGACATATTGGAACCACATATTCCGGAATGGCCCGAATGGAATACCATTGAGAAATTGAAGAAAGAATTTGAGGTGATCGGGATATATCTGAGCGGGCATCCGCTTGACGATTTCAAGATCGAAGCGCAGGCATTCAAAACCGCGAATATTTCCGATCTGGAAAAATTCAAGGATATGGGCGATTGTGTTTTGGTTGGATACGTTGCGGGCACACAAACCAAAACAGGTAAAACAGGAGATAAATATGCCATCTTCACCCTGGAGGATTTTACGGGCAACATCGAACTCGGTCTCTTTAAGAATAACTATATCAAATACCACAATTATGTGGAGGAAACCGGGTATGTGTTGTACGTTAAAGGGGCTTATCAAACCGACCGGAATGACCCCACCCGGACGCGGTTTTGGGTGAGCGAAATAGATCTGCTCAGTGAAGTGCGCTCCCGGAAGACCATGCAGATCACCATGCGGGTGGGCCTGGATACCATAGATAGCGGATTTTTGGAGAAAATGGAGGGGGTTTTAACAGAAATATCCCGGCAACGACAAGCTCATCCTGAAAGTGGTGGATGAAAAAGAGCAGTACGACGTCCATTTCCGCAGCTCGGGAAGGGGATTGCGGGTGGCCAGAGAAGCAGTTCGCGATCTGGAAAGGCTGGGAGAAGTGGATTTGATAGCCGTGCACTAATTTTGCGCGGTCGAGAACGGAACTTTATCGGGTAGACTTTGTTCATACCCATACTGAATAACAAATTTGATTACCAAATAACAACAAACCGAAACTATGGCATTAGAATTTCAAGATGCGACCTTTAAAGAGCAGGTGCTTAGCAGCGACAAACTTTCCGTGATCGATTTTTGGGCCGAATGGTGCGGACCTTGCCGCATGGTGGGTCCGATCATCGAAGAACTTTCCAAAGAATATAACGGAAGGGTGAACATTGGTAAAGTAAATGTGGATTTCAATCCCGAGATCAGCATGATGTACGGCATCCGTAACATCCCCACCATTTTATTCATTAAAAATGGCCAGGTGGTTGACAAACAGGTTGGTGCAGCGCCGAAGAGCGTCCTCGATGCCAAAGTGAAGCAACATATGTAATTAACATATACGTTTTTGAAACCCCTTGTCGTTTGATAAGGGGTTTTTTACTTTTATAGCACAACATGCAATCTCAGCTCATATCCCTGCAAGACCTCCGCCACGTTGAGCATCTCGAATTACTTGCCAAACAAGTAGTGGAAGGCTTCATTCTTGGTTTACATAAATCGCCCTTTCATGGATTCTCCGTTGAATTCGCCGAACATCGCATTTATAACCCGGGAGAATCTACCCGGCATATTGATTGGAAGGTGTATGGGCGCACCAATCGCATGTATTCCAAAAAATATGAGGAAGAGACCAACCTGCGCTGCCAGATCGTGATCGACGCATCCAGCAGTATGTATTTCCCTGAAGGGGAAAATGCCAACGGGGTGCCTCTAAACAAAGTTTTGTTTTCTTCGGTTTGCGCCAGCGCGCTGATCTATATGCTGAAAACACAGCGCGATGCAGCCGGGCTTTCCATTTTTGCCGACGAATTACTTACACATACCAAAGCGGCATCCAGCAATACACATCACAAATTATTGCAGGTGCAATTGGAGCAGTTTATTGGTCAACATTCGCGCAACCGAAAAACGCATGCCGCAGCCTGCCTGCATCAGATAGCAGAAAATATACATCGCAGAAGCCTGGTGGTGATATTCAGCGATATGTTCGAAGGTGAAGAGCAAACGGAAGACCTTTTCTCCGCATTGCAACATCTGAAACACAATAAACACGAAGTGATCTTGTTCCATGTGGTAGATAAAGCGCATGAGGTGGATTTTGCATATGATAATCGCCCTTACATCTTTGTAGATATGGAAAGTGGTGAGAAAGTAAAAGTGCGCAGCAGCGAAGTAAAAGCACATTATACGGAGCAGATACAGAAATTCAACCGCGAACTGAAACTGCGCTGCGGTCAGTACGGCATCGATTTTATTGAAGCGGATATCAATAAGTCTTTCAAGCAAGTGCTGCTGCCGTATTTAGTGAAACGGATGAAGATGAAGTGAGCAGAGCAGCAAGCAGGAAGCAATAAGCAATAAGCAATAAGCAGCAAGCAATAAGCAGTTAGCAATAAGCAATAAGCAGTAATCAATAATTAGAAACCCTTTACTCATTATTCACTATTCCCCATTCACTATTTCCCATTCACCATTCCCCATTCCCGGTTCTCGGCATTATTTTCTATTTTTCCAATGCGTAAATCGTAATTGTGCAACTGCATTTTTTAAGATCAGGAAATGGATCCCCGGTTATTATTCTGCATGGATTGTTCGGCATGCTGGATAACTGGAAAACGATAGGTAAGCTATTGGAAACCGATCATTCGGTGTATCTGGTGGATCAGAGGAATCACGGCCGCTCCCCGCATAGTCCGGAGCACAGCTTTCCTTTGATGTCGGATGACCTGTATCAATTGATGGTGTCAGCAGGTTTGCAAAAAGCATATATCATCGGGCATAGTATGGGTGGAAAAACGGCAATGCAATTTGCCGTGGATCATCCTGAAAAAATTGACAAGCTCATCGTTGTGGATATAGGGCCAAAAAGATATCCGGAAGGACATGATACCATTTTTGCCGCCATGTTATCTCTGGACCCTGCACATATCCGGTCGCGTGCAGAAGCGGATGCCTTGCTGGCAAAGCGCATCGATAGTGAAGGAGTCAGGCAATTTTTAATGAAAAACCTCAGTCGGAATACCGATGGAGGGTATCACTGGAAGTGTAACCTGGAAGCATTGAAAGCCAATTATACCGATCATATTCTTGCCGCAATAAAGAGTGAACATCCGGTAGAGGTACCGGCTTTATTTATCCGTGGTGAACAGTCGGATTATATTCCGGATGTCGATTGGCCGGCGATCCGTGAGCAGTTCCCCGATAGCCAATTAGTTACCATCCAGGGTTCGGGGCACTGGGTGCACGCCGATCAGCCGCTCGCATTCTTTCGCGCCATAAGTGCTTACATGTAATTTGATTATCTTTATTCACAAACAAACGCTATGCAAAAACACTACATTTTTTTCCTGGCCTGGATGGGTATTTCTGTCCTGCAGGCTCAGCCGGTATTGACCTCCGCAGAAGTTGGCAGTATCGGTGATGATATTAATCTTAAAGCTTATAATAATGCGGGCTTTGATCCGGGGGCCGGCGGTGCAGGTGTTACCTGGGATTTTTCTGATATCACGGTTTCAGCCGGTAGTGGTAGTTATTCCTTTGTTGATCCGGCAAAAACAGGAGATGGAGGTGCATTCCCCGGAGCAAATATTGCAGCAAGCGACGGATTAGGAAATTTTACATACTTCAGCCTGACAGGAACTTCCTATTCCCTGTATGGTGCTTCTGCAGGTGGTGTGATCGTTCCGTATTCCGATCCGGAAAAATTATTGCAATTCCCATTTCATTTTATGGATGAGTTTACTGATCACCTGCACGCTGAATTTACCAGTGGTGTGGATTTTGTCCGCGACGGGGATATCACTGTCGAGGTGGATGGATATGGAACACTCAAATTGCCAAGTGGTACATACACTAATGTTTTACGGGTAAAAGCGGTGGAAGATTATCAGGATGTACCGGACGGTATTCCGCTGACCTATGAATATTTGTTTACAGAATATTATTGGTACCGCCCGGGCACAGTGGGACCGCTATTGGAATATTTCAATCAGGATGTCACCATTGGCGGAGCGCCAAGTAACTATAAAAGTCTGTATGTAAATGACGATATCGTGCTGCAGATAAATGATCAAATCCCCGGTGCAGAATTGGTTTCTGTTTGGCCAAACCCTGCAACGGCGATAGTTCATATTGGCGGTTATGATCTGACAGGTGCTACGGATTACAGCGTAACGGATATGACAGGAAAAAGCATAGTACCCATTACAGCTGTTCCCGGTATGTATGGATTTGATATCGACCTATCTCAATTACCGGCAGGTATTTATATGCTGGAACTGATCACCCCCGGTGGTTTAGTGAATAGACAAATTCAAAAATTGTAAACCTGTACATATTAACCACACACGGATATGAAAAAAATATCTCTTTTATTTTTTATCGGTATTTTGTGTAATTGCCTTTTTGCGCAACCGATCCTCACTTCCTCCATAGTCGGTACATTTGGTGATCATGTTTCCTTCACAGGAATTAATGCCGATGGGTTTGATCCGGGAGAAGATGGCAATGCAGCGTTTTGGGATTTTAGTGCTGCCACACCCGGTGGCACCGATTATGGGTATACCTGGATAGATGCTTCAACTACACCCTATGCCGCAGATTTTCCGGGGGCTAATTTTTCCAGTGACGAAGGTTCCGGTGTATATGCATACTATAAATTAACAGCGGCAGAATTTTCATTCTATGGGTTGGTAACTCCGTTCGTAACTCAGGTGTATACTGACCCCGAAAAGCTGTATACTTTTCCGATACATTTCGGGGATGAATTTTCCGATGATCTGTATTGCGCTTTCAATTCCGGCGTCGATTTCATTCGCAGCGGCTCCAGCACAACTACAGCCGATGGATTTGGCACGCTAAAGCTCTCCTCCGGTACATACGACAAAGTGTTCCGTGTAGTATTAAAAGAAACCTATTCCGATGAGGCTGTTGGTGTGCCGGTTACTAACGACTATGATTTTACTACGTATTATTGGTTTCGGGAAGGCACCCCCGGACCGCTGTTTATATATGCCTACCAACAAACGACAACCGCAGGTGTTACTACAACTACAGAGTTGGCCTGGCTGAACAACAGCATCATATTATTGGGCGCAGAGGATGTGCTTAATACCACAGAAATGCAGGTGTATCCTAATCCGGCTGCCGATGTTCTGCATATACATACATCTTCCTCAGCTGACCCAAATACGCAATTCGTTATTCGGGATATTATGGGAAGAATGATTATACCTGAACAGAATATGCTTGCCGGAGATATGGATATTGCGATCGATATGTTACCTGCGGGGATGTATGTGTTGGAATGCATTTCAGGTGCTGAAACATTAAGTAAACAATTCCAAAAACTGTAAATAAAAAAAGGGAGCATCGCTCCCTTTTTTTATTCCTTATTCCTTATTCCTCTACTTCATAAAGTTCCCCGCAATTCCTGCTCTCTTTCAATGGCTTCGAACAGTGCTTTGAAGTTTCCTTTACCAAAACTTTTTGCGCCATGCCTTTCAATGATCTCATAAAATACGGTGGGGCGATCTTCAACAGGTTTAGTGAAAATTTGCAGCAGATAACCTTCTTCATCCCTGTCGACCAGGATATTCAATTCTTTTAAGGCAGACAGCTCCTCATCTATTTCGCCAACGCGATCCAGGACATCTTCATAATATACATCCGGAACACGCAGGAACTCAACGCCGCGGCGGCGCAACTCTGAAACGGTTTCTAAAATATTGTCCGTAGCAACTGCGATATGTTGCACGCCGGCACTTTTGTAGAATTCGAGATATTCTTCGATCTGCGATTTTTTCTTTCCATCAGCGGGTTCATTTATCGGGAATTTCACATAACCATTCCCGTTGCTCACAACCTTACTCATCAGGGCAGAATATTCGGTGCTGATATCCTTATCATCAAAAGTGATCAGCAGTTTGAAACCCATTACATCCTCATAAAATTTTACCCACTCGTTCATTCTGCCCAACTCCACATTGCCCACACAATGATCCACATATTGCAAGCCGATAGGCTGTATTTCCATGGCAGATTCTTTCGCCACAAATCCCGGCATAAAGGCGCCATGATAATTTTTCCTTTCCACGAACTTGTGAATAGTTTCACCATACGTGTGGATCGCCGAAACCACCACCTCCCCGTATGCATCTGTTAAGGTCGTAGGTTCCATGGCTGGTTTTGCGCCGCGTTTTACCGTCTCCTCAAAACTCTTCGTTGCATCGTCTACCCATAATGCCAGCACTTTCACCCCATCGCCATGATTCTTCACATGTTCAGATATCTCACTTTTCGGATCAAAGGATGTGGTCAACACAATCCGGATCTTGCCTTGTTGCAAGACATAACTCGTTCTATCCTTTGCTCCGGTCTCCAATCCCGCATACGCAACCAGTTTATAACCCCAGGCACTCTGGTAGTAATAAGCAGATTGCTTCGCATTCCCTACATAAAACTCAATGTGGTCGGTACCTAATAAAGGAAGAAAGTCTACCACGGCGGTTTCTTGTTGTTTTAATGTTGTTGTATCCATAATTTTAATTTATTAGCTAATTAGCTGATTAGCCAATTAGCCGATTATTAGCGATCCTCATTCAGCTTTCGTTTTGAAGAGCTGATGATCGCATTCAGTAATTTCGAAACACCGGTTGCAATTTCCATGATCGGATCAATAACAGGATATCCTGCTGATTGTTTGCATAATCGGATCCAATACATTGTTTCATCGGCTTCTTTGCCGGCGATCTTCATTTTATGAATAAAGTCCGACAGGCTTTCTGCATTTTGAGCCTCCTGTACCATTGCTCCGATTGCAGTTCCTGATCTCCAAAGTTGTCTAGCCATAGAATATTTGCGCATTTCTTCTAAGGTGTCACAATAGCGCATGACATCCATAGCCAAAGCAAAGGAGAGGTTCAGTATTGCATTCCCATCTTTATAAGAACTCATTGTATTGGATTTTGGGGTTAAATAATCCAACTAAAATAAATAATGTTCAACACTATAATTGCCATCCACCGGACATTGGCTAATTGGCTAATCAGCTAATTGGCTAATCAGCTCAGCCAACTCAAATAATAATCTTTATCCTCTATCTCCAGCGCCTGCTCGGTCAGTTGAAGCGGCCTGAAGGGGTCGATCATCACGGCTAATTCATGTGTTTCTTTTTTGCCTATGCTGCCTTCATATGTACCGGGATGCGGACCATGTGGTATGCCACCGGGATGCAAAGTGATCTGTCCGCGTTCCACATTTTTCCTGCTCATGAAATCACCATCTACATAATATAATATTTCATCGGAATCGATATTGCTGTGATTATACGGTGCCGGTATGGCAAGCGGGTGATAATCAAACAAGCGAGGACAAAAACTGCACACCACAAAATTGCGCGCTTCAAAAGTTTGATGCACCGGCGGTGGTTGATGAACTCTGCCTGTGATCGGTTCGAAATTATGAATGGAAAATGCCCAGGGATATACGTATCCATCCCATCCTACCAGATCAAACGGATGATTTGCGTAATGATAGGGGTAGATAATTCCCTGCTTTTTTATCTTAAAGAAGTAATCACCCTGTTCATCGTATGTTTTCAGATTGACCGGCGTCTTGATATCTCTTTCACAAAAGGGAGCATGCTCCATCAACTGTCCCACGCGATTTAAATAACGCTTGGGAAATTCTATCGGTGAAAAAGATTCAACAATAAGCAACCTGTTCTTATCTGTATCGAAATGTATTTGATATAAAGTTCCTCTCGGTATGATGACATAATCGCCGTATTCAAAACGGATCTCCCCATACATCGTATATAAAGTGCCGCTTCCTTCATGGCAAAAGATCATCTCATCGGCATCTACATTCTTGTAGAAATAGTCGGTCATACTTTTGCGCGGTGCCGCCAGGATCACATGCAGATCACTGTTTACCAGCACAGGTACTCTGCTTTCCAGAAAATCATCTGCCGGCTTCACTTCAAATCCCTTTAAACTGCGATGTTTCAGCTGCTTGGAAAGCACAACCTTGGGCTCCACACTATATGCATCGCCAACCTGTTGGATACGCGTTGGTGGATACAGGTGATACAGCAGAGAGTATGTGTTGCTGAAACCCTCGGTGGAAAAGAGTTCCTCGTGATATAAGGAGCCGTCGGGTTTGCGGAATTGAGTATGTCTTTTTTGCGGGATGTTCCCCTGTTTCTGATAAAAAGGCATGTTCTATTCTTTGAGTGTACAAATGTACGAAAATACGCCCGTAGAGCGCACCGCACAATGGTAATAACGCTGTATGTACTTGGAATAGTTCGATGTAAAGCTACAATCCGCGCCTTTTGATTTCTTTGTGGATCAGGCCGAGTTCACGGCTCATCTGACCGCTCACACTGGTATTTTCTTCTGCGCGTCTGATCAGATAGGGAATAACATCCTTTACCGGTCCGTACGGCAGATATTTGGCAACATTATATCCCGCCTTTGCCAGGTTATAGGTGATCTGATCACTCATGCCGTATAACTGCGAGAAGGATACATGCGGATGATCATGGCGGATATTCCGTTTATGCAGTTCATCTGCCAGCAATTTGCTGCTCTTTTCGTTATGTGTAGCCGCGCAAACCGCAACACTGTCCAAATGATCCAGACAGAACAACAAAACGGCATCGTAATCCCGGTCCGTAGCTGCTTTATCGGGTTGTATCGGGGAAAGATATCCCATTTCCTGCGCGCGCTTCCGCTCTTTGTCCATATAGGCACCGCGCACCGGTTTTAATCCCAGGATATACCCGTGTTGAAGCGCATCTTCCAACGATCGCTTGCTGAATGCGAGTCGGTCATGCCTGTACATTTGGGGTGTGGAAAATACCACCGGCCTGGTTTTATTGTATGTGCGCATCAGCTCGAAGGTGAGCTCGTCCACAGCATCCTGTATCCAGCTTTCTTCTGCATCAATGAATAAACCGATCCCGCTGTCGGCGGCCGCACTGGCAATGGCGTGCATGCGGGTATACAACATTTTTTTTCCGGTTACTTCCTCAGGACTCAAAGGGCCGCCGTTATTGAGTTTTTCCAACAAAGCGAAAGGCGTGACACCGGTCACTTTACAACTGATAAAGGGAATATTTTTTTTACCTGCGGAAAAGCGAATGATGCGGATCAGCTCATTCTTAGTGCGCTCGAATTCTTCTTCTGATTCTTTTCCTTCAACACCGTAATCGATAATGGCACCGATATGGAATGCATTCAATCGCTCTAAAACCGGAATGGTCTCCTCGAGATTTTCCCCGCCGCAGAATTGTTCATATACCGTTCTTTTAATGGCCCACTTGAAGGGCAGATGTAAGGAGATGGTCAAACGGGCAAGGGTGGTCAACACCTTGGTGATGCCCGAGTTGTTCATCACCCGGAACAGAAAATATTCCCATTTGAGTTCTTTATTCGTCTTGCCGGAGAAGGCTATCTCCGTATCGTTAAAATCTAAATGCGGGCCGCGTTCCAAAATGCGCAATTTTGCTGCAAATATAGCATGGTTAAACAACTGCAAAAATGACCGGCCCCGTGTTTTCGGGTGATGGTATACCCAATCGTAAAACTTCGGGTAGCCCGTATTTTTATATCTTTACCACATGCAAAGTTTTGTGGTTTCGGCGAGGAAATACCGGCCTTCGAGCTGGGAAGATGTGATCGGGCAGGACCAGGTGGTTGGTACACTGAAAAATGCCATTAAAAACGAGCATCTGGCCCAATCCTTCCTGTTTTGCGGCCCGCGTGGCGTGGGTAAGACCACTTGTGCGCGCATTCTGGCCAAGACCATAAATTGTGAGAACCTGCAGCCCGACGGCGAGGCATGCAATACTTGTGAAAGCTGTAATAGCTTCAATGAGAATGCTTCCTTCAACATACATGAAATAGATGCGGCTTCCAATAATTCGGTAGAGGATATCCGCAGTCTGGTGGATCAGGTGCGTTATGCTCCTGCGAGCGGTAAATACAAGATATATATCGTCGATGAGGTGCATATGCTGAGTTCTCAGGCATTTAATGCCTTTCTTAAAACACTGGAAGAACCGCCGGCATATGTAAAATTCATTCTGGCCACTACCGAAAAACATAAGATCATCCCCACTATCCTCAGCCGTTGTCAGATCTTCGATTTTAACCGGATCAGGATCCGCGACATGGTCAAGCAATTGGAATCCATCTGCAAGAAAGAACATGTAGATGCCGAAGCCGAAGCATTACACCTCATCGCACAGAAAGCGGATGGGGCCATGCGCGATGCGCTGAGTATTTACGACCGCATCATCAGCTTTTCCGGCAATGCGATCAAGGCATCCGATGTGATCGAAAATCTCAATATTCTGGATTATGAATATTATTTCCGAATGACGGATGCTTTTTTGGCAGAAGATGTAACAGCTGCATTGTTATTGTACGATGAAGTGGTGAATAAAGGATTTGAAGGAGATACTTTCATTAACGGACTGGCAGAACACTGCAGAAATGTATTGGTGTGCAATGATGAACAAACTTTGCAACTGCTGGATACCAGTGAAAATGTGATCGAACGCTATAAACAACAGGCCGGAAAGATCTCACCTTCTTTTTTATTGTCTGCATTGAATGTGCTCAATACTGCGGATATTCAATATCGCATCAGCAAAAATAAAAGATTGCATGTGGAGCTTGCTATCATGAAGCTCTGCTATATGCAACATGCTATTTCTTCCGGTCAATTGTCGGGTACGGAAAAAAAAACGACTGAACTGAACAAGATCGTTCAGCCGGAACAGAAAAAGGTCCCGTTAACCCGTTCTGAGGATAAGAAAATGCCGGAGATATTGCCCGAAAAAAATGGGCAGAAACAAGACGAAAAACAAGCCCTTGAAACGGTAGAAGTTGCAGAAAAGAGCACGGTTGCCAAAGTGGAGATACGCAAAAAAGCAGAGGATAACGGCAACGTGGAAACCGTGGCCATGCCGGTAAAATCAGATCTGCGCACCATCATTCGGAAGGCGGAAGATGAAAAGGCAGAACGCGAAAAACGCGAAGCCGAGGCTGCTGCAGCCGATACGGCGAGTATTTCGCCGGAATTGTTCTTTATTGCCTGGAAACAATATGCCGACCTTATCCGCGCAGATCATCAGCGCGTTGCGATCATTATGGACCATGCAGAGGTTACCATCGGCAAAGACAACAAGATAGATGTCAAACTCGAGGCATCCGTAGAAGTGAATATCCTCAAAGAAATGCTCAACGAGATGCGCGCTTTTCTCAGTGAATCACTGGAAACAAATAATTTTGAAATTGCATTTGTTGTGGAAACGACAAAGCAGGAAAGAAATAAAAGACCGTATACTACACAGGAGAAATACAAAAAAATGGAAGAAAACAATCCTGTGATCAAAGAGTTGAAGAACGCACTTGGATTTGAATTGGATTATTGATCGATACATTACTAACCACCACATATATGAAGCATATTTTAAAAGCCGCCTTAGCGCTTAGCATCAGTTGTTATCTTGTGTTGCCGCTTAATGCGCAAAACAGTGGCTCTTCGTCTACCTCGACGAATCCGAACAGTTCATCCTCTGCCAATTCCTCTTCATCCGCCTCTTCTTCAGCAGGTGGAAATAAAGGAAATGTGCCTCCCGGCCCGGCCCGTATAGAAGCGGGAACACCCACATCGGTGGAGATGTTCATGCAAACAAATGCATCCAACGCTATTAATAAACCGCCGGCGAAGGGAAATGCATACAGTTATTATGCTATACCGGATGATCCGACGAAAACGCGTATTTACACATTGAACAACGGACTCAAAGTGTATTTGTCGGTTAACAAAGTGGAGCCGCGTATACAAACATATATAGCTGTAAAAGCAGGAAGTAACAGCGATCCGCGGGAGACCACCGGTCTGGCGCATTACCTGGAACATATGATGTTCAAAGGCACCAATACTTTTGGCACCAGCAACTGGAACCGCGAAAGTCTGGTCATACAAAATATTGCAAATCTGTATGAACAATATCGCAAGGAAACTGATCCCGATAAGAAGAAAGCCATCTATGCTGAAATTGATAAACTCAGTCAGCAGGCGGCAGAATTTGCCATTCCCAATGAGTATGATAAAATGATCTCCTCCCTGGGTGCAAAAGGAACTAATGCATACACCAGTAAAGAGCGCACCGTATATGTAAACGATATTCCTTCCAGTGAACTGGAGAAATGGATGGTGGTGGAAAGTGAAAGATTCCGCACCTGCGTGTTGCGTTTATTCCAAACCGAATTGGAAACAGTGTATGAAGAGTATAATATCAGCCAGGACCGCGACGGCAGCAAAGTATATGAGACCTTGTATCGCGCATTGTTCCCGACATCTCCATATGGCACGCAAACCACCATTGGTGAAGGTGAACATTTAAAGAACCCCTCCATGAATAATATCATGGCCTACTTCTATAATTTTTATGTTCCGAATAATATGGCGATCTGTTTGAGTGGTGATATCGATTACGACAAAACCATCGCACTGATCGATAAATATTTCGGTGCATATATCAAAAAGCCTGTTGGTGAGACCATGTTCAAAGAGGAGGCGCCTATTACCGAGATACAAAAACGGGAGGTGTTGGGCAACGAAGCAGCAGAGATAGATATGGCGTATCGCATGCCGGGTGCAAATACCAAAGAAGCTATGCTTACCGATCTGGTTTCCGGTATGTTATTTAATCAGCAAGCCGGGCTTTTCGATCTGGACCTCAACCAGGCACAAAAAGTGTTGTATGCCGGTGCATATAGCAATACCATGAAGCAATATACCGTGCTGGGATTGTATGTTGATCCACGGGAAGGCCAAACACTTGAAGAATGCGAGCAGCTGGTACAAAGTGAATTGCAAAAATTGCGCACCGGTGATTTCGATGACTGGCTGATACAGGCAGTTGTGAATGATTATAAGTTGTCGCGCATCCGCTCCTTTGAATCGAACAGCGGCAGGGCCGGGGCCTTTGTATCTTCTTTTATTCTCAATACCGACTGGGGATATTATCTGCACTATTATGATATGATGGGCAAGCTCACAAAACAGGATGTGATGCAATTTGCCGATACTTATCTGGGCAAGAACAATTATGTCATCGTATATAAAAGGCAGGCGCCCGATCCCAATGTGAAACGCGTCGAAAAACCCGCTATCACACCGGTGGAGGCAAACAGAGATAAACAAAGTGAATTCGTGGAAGATTTCATGCGCCTGCCCTCCACACATACCGAACCTGAGTTTGTCAATTATTCCGATAAGATCAAGACAGAAAAACTCAATAACGACATCACCTTTTCCTATATAAATAATTCTGAGAATCAGTACTTCCAGCTGTATTATCTGCTGGATATGGGAACACGCAATGACGCCGAATTGGACCTGGCCTTGCAATATGTTTCCCTGCTCGGAACAGATGATATGTCGCCCGCTGAATTACAGAAAGAATTATTCCGGTACGGATTGACGTTGTCTTTTAATGCTTCCGACGACCGGACCTATTTACAATTGAGCGGTTTGGGGAAAAATTTCGAAAAGGGTATAGATATTTGAAAAAGTATTGCATCATGTGAAAGCAGATAATAAAGCATATAAGGAATTGGTAGATGGTGTTGTGAAGGACAGAGATGACTCCAAGACGAATAAAGGGGCCATTTTCAATGCCGGGATGTACAATTATGCAAAGTACGGGCCCTTATCACCTATGACGGATATTCTATCTGAAAAGCAAATGCGCAATGTGCTGCCACAAGACCTCGTAAACAAATTCAACACACTGTTAAATTACAAGCACGAGGTATTCTATTATGGAAATAAACCGATGCAGGATGTGGTGCAGATACTCAATGCACAGCACCTGACCGGCAGCAACCTGGCAGATTATCCGCCGGCAAAAAAATATCCTGAGCTGGAAACAAAAGAAACGAAAGTATTATTTGTGGATTATCCGATGAAGCAAACACAGATCATGTTCGTTTCTAAGGATGTACCCATGTCGCTGAGTCTGATGCCACAGGCCCGCATCTTTAATGAGTATTTTGGCAGCGGACTTTCGAGTATCGTTTTTCAGGAGATACGGGAAACAAAAGGTTTGGCATATAGTGCCTATGCGTTATATACTTCTCCTGCCAAAAAAGAGGATGCACATTATGTGCGTGCATTTGTTGGTTGTCAGGCCGATAAAATGCCCGAGGCCATCGACGCCATGATGGCGATCATGCAGGACATGCCGCGTGCCGATGATCAGTTCAATAATGCTGTTAGCTCTGTCGAGAAACAGATCGAAAGTGAAAGGGTAAAACGCGCCGCTATATTCTGGAGTTACAAATCAGCACAGGATATGGGCATCAATTATGATTATCGCAGGGACATTTATCTGCAGGCTAGAGGCATTACGCTCGATGACCTGGAAGATTTTTATAACACCCATATTTCCGGAAGGAATTACACCATTTTGGTGATGGGAGATAAATCGCAGATCAATATGGATTATCTCAAAAAACTGGGCCCGGTCAAAGAACTGACCCTGGAAGAGATATTCGGATATTGAAGCAATATTTCAGCGCAAAGCCCGGATGGTCAGCGCCATCCGGGCTTTTGTATGCATGCTCTGTTTGATCACGCAGCTGTGCTATTTCTTTATAAACTGCGCAATCCTCGTTATTTTCGCTTCAAATTTGCTTGCAGATATGGCTGAAGTCATCAGAATGCCCCGTATGAGTGATACCATGACCGAAGGAACCTTCGTGCAATGGTTCAAAAAGGTGGGTGATACGGTTAAGAACGGCGACATACTCGCCGAAGTGGAAACGGATAAGGCTACCATGGAATTGGAGAATTACGTGAAAGGGACCCTGCTCTACATCGGGGTCGAAAAGGGAGCCAGTGCGAAAGTGGATCAGGTCATCGCCATTGTGGGTAAAGAAGGTGAAGATTATACACAGTTGCTGAAAGATGCCGAATCGGCAACTCCGCAAACGGATGCTGAGGAAGAGAAAAAAGAGGAGGCCCCTCCAAAAGAAGAAAAGGCGCCTGTTACAGAAGAAAAAATAACTGAAGAGATCGCTGCTGAAGATGACGGACGTGTGAAGGAAACCGCTCGCCAAGAAAATGGCTGCCGATAAGGGTATTAATATTTCCGCATTCAAGGCAGTGGCCCCGATGGTCGGATTGTGAAGCGTGACGTGGAGAATTTTGTTCCACAATCGGGAGACGCAAGCAAAGAAAAACAAGTGGTCATTTCCATACCGGAATATGTGGGTGAGGAGAGCTATGAAGATATTCCCGTATCGCAAATGCGCAAGACCATTGCTGCGCGTCTCGCACAAAGTAAATTCAGTGCGCCGCATTTTTATCTGACCATTTTCGTCGATATGGAAAATGCGATGGCTGCACGTAAAAGTATCAATGCCGTTGCGCCGGTCAAGATATCATTTAATGATATGATCGTGAAAGCTGTTGCCATGAGCTTGCGTCAGCACCCTGCTGTGAATGCCTCCTGGTTGGGTGATAAGATCAGGCAAAATAAACATGTGCATATTGGTGTTGCTGTTGCCATTAATGACGGACTCATAGTTCCTGTTATCCGTTTTGCGGATAATAAATCGCTGGTGCAGATATCTGTTGAAACTGCCGACCTCGCCGATCGTGCGCGCAGCCGCAAATTGCAACCGCAGGATTGGGAAGGCAATACCTTTACCATCAGCAACCTCGGTATGATGGGTATTGACGAGTTCACGGCCATTATCAATCCGCCGGATTCCTGTATACTCGCAGTTGGCGGTATCGTGGAGCAGCCGGTGGTTAAAAACGGACAGATCGCTGTCGGACATATCATGAAACTCACCATGAGTTGTGATCACCGCAGCGTGGATGGTGCCGTTGGTGCACGCTTCCTGCAAACCCTGAAGCAGTACCTCGAAGATCCGGTGCGCATGCTGATGTAATGCAGAACTTTATCTCCTGCTTTTACCTTTTATACGTATGACGATGAAGAAAACACTCGTGTTGGGTGCATCAGAAAATCCTGCGCGCTATGCCAATCTTGCCGTGCGCCGATTGCGTGCACATGGTCATCCGGTGGTAGCAGTTGGAAGAAGAACAGGTGCCATCATGGATGTGCCCATTGTCAAAGAATGGCCCGAAGGGGAAGATGTGGATACGGTAACGCTCTATATGAATCCCAAAAATCAGGAGCAGTATTACGATCAAATTCTGCAACTGCATCCCAGGCGCATCATCTTTAATCCCGGAACTGAAAATGATATACTGGAAGAAAAAGCAAATGCTGCCGGTATAGAAACCACCGAAGCTTGCACGCTTGTGCTGCTTTCAACAGGGCAGTTCTGACAATAATTTCTCAGTACCGTCTTTACGACCTGACGGAAACATCTATTTTGCCCAAAGCACGTAACTTTACCGCCATGCAGGCCGCCTTGTCACATACGGAAGAGAACTATCTCAAGGCCATATTTAAATTGAGCGAGAACAACAGCAATGCAAAAGTGCTCACTAATGCCATTGCTGAAAAGTTGGAGACCACAGCGGCGTCAGTGACCGATATGCTGAAAAAACTCGCCCAGAAAAAGCTGATCATTCACGAGAAATATTATGGCGTTACCCTTACCGAAAAAGGGAAAAAAGTGGCAAAGAACCTCATCCGCAAGCACAGGCTCTGGGAAACATTTCTGGCAGAGAAACTGCAATTTACCTGGGATGAGGTGCACGAGATCGCCGAACAGTTGGAACATATCGATTCCGATCTGCTGACCGACAGGGTGGAAGCATTTCTGGGTTATCCGAAATTCGACCCCCATGGAGATCCCATACCCGATAAGAATGGGAACATCGCTTACCATGAGGATGTGACGCTCGATAAAATGCACAAGAATGATTCCGGCATCATTGTAGGTGTGATTGACCACAGCACCGATTTTTTAAAATATCTCGATAAGATGGAATTGGTGATCAACGCGAAAGTGAAGGTAAAAGACGAAGAGGATTATGATCAGAGTAAACTCATTGCTATCAATCAGAAAAAAGAGATCAATGTGAGCAGAAAGGTTGCTGCAAATTTGCTCATCCGAAGAACTAAATAGCGCTTGCTGTAATACTGTTCGAACGCACTACTACTGTATTGCTCCATTTGTCGTGCCAGCCTCTTTCACTTCCGAAAAAAGATAGTGGCTCAAAGGGCACAACGCGTATCAGGGAACGCAGCAATGCCTGTTGCACTGTTATCTTTCCGATATCTTCAAAATTCCGCACTTCGGTATTGGTGATCCATTTGCCTATTGTTTTTCCGAAGGTGGATTCTAAAATGGTGTAATAAGCAAAATAGCTGATGAGAAACATAGTGATCGCAAAAAACGGATCAAAGGATGAAAACAGATACATGGCCAAAAGCGTCTGTGCGAAGCGGATCACTAAGGCATCAATGAAATAATTTCCAAAGCGTTGCCAGCCGCTTGCAAAATCAGCATTCGGTTCGTCATAGTGTTGTATATCATCTATAGCTCTTCCCGGTTCCATGTGATGATTCGATGGAAAAATTACGCAGAGGGCAGCATAAAAAATAAATTTGGCGACAATATACTACTTTGACCTAATGGGGTCAATGCTACTCCTGCAATAGTTTCAGAAAAAAAATGAAGTGTTAAGGAAAACGTCTAAAATTAGTATTGGACAGATCATAATTGGAAGTGAAAAGGCATATTGAAGTACTTTAAAAAGCCTATTTCGTGCCTTTTAGTAGGTTTTGTGGGCTTGTCTTTAGGCGGTTCGGTAGATTCAGCCAACTTTAGAGCCTCATCGGATATAAGGTATGTCTGGATGACAATTCCCCGTTTTTAGGGCTTATTAGCCTGTTTTGAGCCTTTTGGCATATTAAAAAGGTGCTGAATAGCTTTAAATGTTAGTAGAATGTTGGTACAACCTTAGTACCGTAAGGGTTTCTGGCTGTTTAGACCTATATTTATTCCGAGTATTTTACTACTCTCTCCTTTAGTGCGAAGGTTAAACGTGGAAACATATTAAACTTTCTTGTAATGGTAACTCGAAGAGTTCGGGTACCTAAAAAGAAAAAAACGGAAAGCGGTAATTTTTGGCAAATCGTTCTCTCCGTTTTATCAATTCTTATTCAGCTTTTAGAAATTATCCTTAATCGCTGATTTTAGGTACAAAGCCCTGCCTAGTTGGTGGGGCTTATTTATACAAATATACTCCTTTCTCTTATATTTGGTTCCACAATTTATTTATGAAAAAGATATTGAGCTTATTATTCATAGTGTTTAGCTTTCATTTCGCTTTTGGACAAGCGGAGCTGATTGAGTTTAATACTCTTTCACTTTTAGATATTACATCGGAGGAACTTTGTACTATCCCCCAACAAAATCTGATTTTACTCAACGACAAAGACAATACTATTGGTTGGAAATCGCCTGTTACAAATATGATTTCATTTGTAATTGATGATATTCAAATCATTCCGGTAGGTGGTGATGATGTTACTATTTATTGGCTACATGATACCCTAAATCAAAAATACTCCCTTTCCATAGATGCTAATAGAACGTTTGCCAAGTTTAGTGCGTCTGGGCTTGGGGCGCATTGTATTTTTGAGTTCTATAACGTTGAATAGGTTATTTCCTTGTAAGTTCATCAAATTTCAACCGTCTATCACACAAAGTCAGGGAGTTGAAAAAACGCTCATTCTCTTTTTGTATTTGTGTGTTATATCGGAAAGCGGTTTCGTTCAAATACTGTTGTAAATACTTATGACTTACATGGTGGTAGATACCTATAACGCTGCGCTTAAACAGGCTCCAATAACCCTCCATTGTGTTCGTGTGCATATCCCCGTCCCCGTATTCTTTATCTGGGTGTTACGAAATTATGCTTATAGCCTAAATAGGGTAAGAACTTGTACACGTTCGCCTCGTCTGTCATTATGTGCGCTTTTACGTCTATGTTGTCGTATACGATTTTCAACATAGAAGCCTTGTCAATATTTTCTACATGCTTAGTAATGACAAGCCCTTTACGCCCAACGATCCCGATAACTGCGCCCTTCTTATCCTTTTTACGGCGTTCCTCTCTTGCCTTTTTTCTATTTGTGGGGGTCATGCGGGTAAGGTATTGTTGGTGCTTGTTTTGCAGTTTGCCCCCTACATAGGTTTCGTCAATCTCTACAATGCCTTTGAGTGGTTTGGCGAGTTTGGGAGCAAGGAACATATAACGGAGCCTGTGCATCATAAACCAAGCAGTCTTTTGAGTTACTGACAGGTCTTTACCTACCTGAATAGAGCTAATGCCCTTCTTATGCGAGGTAATCAAATACAGGGCGCAAAACCACTTTGACAAGGGTATTTTGGTGTTTTCAAATATGGTCTTGGTCTTAGCGTTGAACTTCTTTCTGCACTCTTTCTCTGCACACTTGTAGGTTCTGCCATTGGCAAAGGAATAGAACCGGACAGAGCCACAATGCGGACAGGCTATGCCATGCTTCCAGCGCATCTCTGCCAAATGCCTCAAGCACACATCTTCATCTTTGAAGTATTCTACACACTCAACAAGGTTTTTGAAGGTTTTCATAGCTATTAGTGTATATATTCACAAAGATACACATTTTTTTATATAATCACATTATTTTGTGAATTCACATTATTTTGTGTATATTTGTGAATAATCAAAAAAATTAGGGCTATGTCAGACGTATTCAAAAATCCTTTTAGACCCGGTGCAGGGCAAATACCTCCATTTCTGGCGGGTAGACAAACTGAGCAGGAACAATTTAGAGAATTATTAACACAGTCGCCGATTTTGAAAAATCTTATTTTGACTGGCTTAAGGGGTGTTGGCAAAACCGTGCTATTAGAAAGTTTAAAGCCTATTGCCTACCAACTAGGCTGGTTTTGGGCCGGAACCGACATGAGTGAATCTGCAAGCATAAACGAAGAGGCGTTTGCAATTAGATTAATAACAGATTTAGCCACGATAACTTCTCCTTTTGCAATTTCAGTAGAAAAGGCTCGAGCTATAGGATTCAATCGGCCCACGGAGCAAGAAGAGATCCCTGTAAATTATAGTTTATTAACTCAAATCTATAATGCGGTACCTGGATTAGTATCAGACAAGTTAAAATCAGTTTTAGAATTTGTTTGGTCCAATGTTAATCAACGGGTAAAGGGGATTGTATTAGCATATGATGAAGCTCAGAATTTAAAAGATAAAGCTACCGATAGAGAATATCCGTTGTCTGTTCTATTGGAGATAATTCAGTATTTACAGCGGAAAGAGATACCATATTTACTTGTTTTGACTGGCCTTCCAACATTATTTCCAGATTTAGTAGAAGCAAGGACATACACAGAAAGAATGTTCCATATAATAGAACTTGACAAGTTAACTAGGGAAGAAAGTAGAGAGGCGATTATGAAACCAATAATAGCGGATAAATGCCCTGTATCATTTAGTGAATACGCAATCAATACAATTATTGAAGTATCGGGAGGGTATCCGTATTTTATCCAATTTTTTTGTAAAGAGGCATTTGATAGCTATTTACAACAGAAGGCTGTTGGAATTGATGAGCCTGTGACTACTGCTGACGATATTATAAAAAAATTAGATAGTGATTTTTATTCTGGCCGTTGGAGCCTTATTACTGACAGACAACGAGAATTATTGAAAATAATAGCTCAATTACCAAATTCAAATGATGAATTTACAGTTAAGGAGATTGCAACGAAGTCCACTGAGTTGGAAGACCCGTTCAAATCGAATTATATCAATAGTCTACTGGCCAAATTGATTTATGCGGGTCTTATCTATAAAAATAGACATGGCAAATATTCATTTGCGGTACCAATGCTTGGAGATTATATTAATCGGCAAAATTAACTCGGACTTCCTTAGAAATTAAAAATAAAACCCTTTCTCTCCCTTGTGGTCAATCATGTATATAAGTCCCATAAATTTAGACAAGTCTAAAAATATTTTTACCTTTGCCAAAATTTGAATACGTGCGCTTTTCAAAAAATCTGCAGGACGGGCATATTATCGGCCGGGGAACCGGTAAGTCCCTGGATGACGTGCATAGCAGCGTGGACACCACTTCCCGTAAGGGCTGGTTCCGCAAACTGCTGGCATTTGCCGGCCCGGCATACCTGGTGAGCGTTGGCTATATGGACCCCGGCAACTGGGCCACGGATATAGCCGCGGGAAGCGCCTTCGGATACCGGCTTATATGGGTGTTGCTCATGAGCAACCTGATCGCCATCCTCCTGCAAAGTTTATGCGCGCGCTTGGGTATAGTGCGCGGCAGGGACCTGGCGCAAGCTAGTCGCGAAACATACCCCGCCTTTATCAATATCCCCTTATACCTTTTTGCAGAGATCGCCATTGCAGCATGTGATCTGGCCGAAGTGTTGGGACTTGCCATCGGATTGAATTTATTATTTGGAATGCCCTTGATATGGGGTGTTTCCATAGCAGTATTCGATAGTATTTTATTGCTGCTCATACTGCGTTTTGGCATTCGCAAAATGGAGGCATTCATCATCAGCATGATCTTTATCATGGGCGCTTCTTTTTTTGTGGAGATATTTTTTGCCAAACCCGATGTGGTGGACATTGCGCATGGATTTATTCCTTCACTGCCCGGAAGCACAGCCCTCTATCTTGCCATTGGTATCATAGGTGCAACCGTGATGCCCCATAATTTGTACTTGCATAGCGCATTGGTACAAACACGCAAATTCGAACAGAATGAGAAAGGGAAACGCAGGGCCATTAAATTCAATATCATCGACAGTATTGTGGCGCTAAATCTGGCGTTTTTTGTCAATGCAGCCATACTCATTTTGGCTGCTGCCGTATTTTTTCAACGGGGCATGACAGAGATAGCCGAGATACAACAAGCACATGAATTACTGGCTCCTTTGCTCGGCACGCAACTCGCACCCATTTTATTCGCAGTTGCTTTGATCGCGTCCGGTCAGAGCAGTACCATCACAGGAACACTGGCAGGACAGATCGTGATGGAAGGGTATCTCAACCTGCGGATCACCCCCTGGCTGCGCCGGTTAATTACCAGATTGCTCGCTGTTATTCCTGCATTTTTGGTGATCTATATCGGAGGAGATGAAAAATCAGGCGAGCTGCTTATTTTATCTCAGGTCATTTTGAGTATGCAACTTGGATTTGCCATTATACCACTTATTCATTTTGTCAGCGATAAAAAGAAGATGGGCAATTTTTCCATTCGCTGGTATGTGCAGCTGGCAGCATGGATCTCTGCCGCCATCATTATCGCATTGAATCTGAAACTGGTGAATGATACCATTCAGGATATGCTGCGTTATGAAAATAACTGGTGGGTATATGTTTTTATTCTACCCGTTTGCGCATATGGCATTTTCCTGTTGTTGTATATCACGTTCAAACCATTGTTCCGGGCACCGCAACTGCAGCCGGCAGGTGTACATTCCGTACCTTTAGATATGGAATTTGCCAGCAGGGGAACGTTCAAAAAGATCGCGATCACACTCGATTATTCCGATCGTGATAATACTACCGTTACCCATGCCATTGCTGCAGGAGGCATGGAATGTACATATGTACTCATTCACATTGTGGAAACGGCAGCGGCACTCGCATTTGGCAGAGAAACCTCCGATCTGGAGAGTAAACAGGATTATATCGTGTTACATAATTATGCCGAGTCATTGCGCAAGCAAGGATATGCGGTGGATATTGAGCTGGGTTTCGGGAGGCCTTCCTCGGTCATTCCCCGGATCGTAAATACCTCGGGTGCAGATCTCCTGGTCATGGGTGCACATGGTCACCGCGGATGGAAAGACCTTATTTTCGGTCAAACGATAAATACGGTGCGACACCGCATCCATATTCCGTTACTTGCCGTTAAATAATTAAAATCATTTACTGCGGTGTATTTTTGTGCTGTTCATGCAAAGCATATGAAAACCCCCTTTGCCATAGGTGATATTCTGGTATATACGAAAGTGGTACAGGAAACGGAGATCGCGGCGTTCGACAGTGGTGTGGTACATCATGTATATGCTACATTCGCGTTAGCTAAAGATGCTGAGTGGAGCACCCGCTTATTCGTATTGCAGATGAAGGAGGCGCACGAAGAAGGTATAGGCACCTTTATTCATGTGGATCATATCGCACCTGCGCTGGTGGGGAGTAAAGTAGATTTTTACGCAAGACTCGATGCAGTGAATGGTCATGAAGTATTGTGCTCCTTTGAAGCGAAGATCGGCGACCGGCTCATCGCAAAAGGCAACACCGGACAAAAGATCATAGCGCGCGAAAAGCTCGACAGATTAATGGATGCCCTGAGCTCCTGAATATGGAAAAGCAGAACGTACATATCAAAAACAGAAGGGCGACCTTCGAATTCGAAGTGATCGATCGCATGGTTGCAGGTATCGTACTGCGCGGCAGCGAAATAAAAAGTGTGCGCGATGGCAAGGTGAGCATGCAGGATGCCTGGTGTTTATTCAAGGATGGGGAATTATTTATCCGCAATCTGCATATCTCCGAATATAAACAAGCCACCATGTGGCAGCATGAACCTTTACGTGTGCGCAAATTATTGCTGAGCAAAAAAGAACTGAGCAAATTACAGGCTAAGGTGAAAGAGCGTGGCTTTACGATCATCCCGCTCGACATGTTCCTCAACGAACGCGGTTTTGCCAAATTGACGATCGCACTTGCCCGTGGTAAAAAAGTGTACGATAAGCGTGAAAGCATCAAACAGCGCGACGAAAAAAGGGACCTCGAAAGGTCCCTCAGAAAATATAAATAAGCTTGTATTATTTTATTGCGGTCAGATCCACATCGAATTGTAATTGCAATAAAACAGACTCCGTGAAAGAATCATATTGCTCTGTTACCTCATTCCAGATAGTATAATTATCGCTGTAGTCCACATCCAATGACATGTCATTCCATGCGAGGCGCGGGATATCATACGTCGGATACGATGCAAATAAACCGGTGAGGTCCAGGTTCACATTCGTTTTATTCTGTTTGTCATCTCCCCAGAACCAGAAACTGGTTTTTGAACTGCTGGCATAGGTAGAACCATCATTCTCATTGACCATACTCTCGGTGCTGAACAATTCACCGTTGTCCTTGCAATTCATCGTGAAGGAATAAATATACGAAGTGGTGACACCGTCATGTGTTATGTATATCCGGGTGCCGTCATACTCATATTCAATATTTTCCGTATTTCCGTTAGTGGTGGTCACAATGGTCCCTGTCATTTTTTTGAGGATCCAGGGTTGTGAAATGCGTGCATCACGCGTATGAAAGGTCAGCCAGGGATCGTCTTCTCCACGTGCACAACCGTTCAACAGCAGGGTGCTTGTTCCCAAAACGACAATAACAGCCAATGAAATGAGCTTCTTCATAATGTTAGTTTAAATCAGGCGCAAAGGTAATGATTATAGACAGTATAGATTGAAATACAACAGATTTAGTTGCAGGCTAAGGGGTTCGGGCAGCAGATTTCTCAGCTCACTTTTCCGGGCAGCATGGGAACAAAGCGAAAATTATCACCCACCTCTTTTTTATAGTCGGAAGGACCCGTTTTGGTGATCTTGACCATCATTTGATCCTCCTGATGACCAAGGGGAAGCACCATAATGCCGCCGGTTTTTAACTGTTTGAGCAATTCTTGTGGGATCTCGGGGGCAGCAGCGGTGATGATGATGCGATCAAAGGGGGCATATTTGGGCAAACCCGCGTATCCATCCCCATAAAACAGCTTTATTTTATTGTATCCCAACACAAAAAGCTGCTTCTTGGCTGTTTCGTGCAGCCTCCGAAAACGCTCTATACTATACACCTTTAATCCCATCTCAGACAAAATACAGGCCTGGTAGCCACTGCCTGTTCCAACTTCCAGAACGCTCATGCCGGGCTCTGTTTCGAGCCATTCGCTCATATAGGCAACGGTGAATGGCTGGCTGATCGTTTGCCCTTCGCCGATCTGGAAAGCCTTGTCGTCATAGGCATGTTCCAGAAATGCCTCGTCCATAAATAAATGCCTGGGCACCTGATTGATGGCCGCTAACACACGCTCGTCCTGTATTCCCTTGCTGCGGATCAGATCCGTAAGTTTCTGGCGAAGGCCCTTGTGCCGGTATGTGTCCAAAGCTTGCATCTGCAGGTAAGTCGGGAACGCAAAGCAAATACAGAAAATGAAATGCCTTTCCACTTTTGTCCGGAAATTATCCACAATTTAATATGTAGCTAAATCATTTTTCGGGCGAAATCCTATTTTTACAGGCATGATATTTGACAAAACACGGTGTCAGATCATTTAACACCATTAAAAAATTGTAAAAAAATATGCGTTTGCTTAACAAATTATTCCTCCCGGCAGCCTTGTTCCTTACGGTGACGGATTCTGCTCAATCAACGATCGGTTTGAATCCGCAAAAGGAATATGATATCACACCTGCCGATTTCGGTTTGATCTTTGACACGATCCGCATCCCAACGGACGACGGAGCGAGTCTCTTCGGATGGCATCTCTATCCGGGTGAAAAAAATGATAAATCACAAAAAAAATCTGTTATCATCTCCTGCGATGGCAATGGCAACATGGCCAATGGTTTGGAACAGGCAGGTAAATTTCTCGGTTTGGGTTACCATGTGTTCATGTATGATTACCGCGGATATGGTGCCAGCAGCGATTTTAATGTGAGCAAGAAATTTTTTATCTATCAGCAATTTGCCACTGACCTCACCGCTGTAATTGATTATGTAAAAAAATACCACGCATTGCTCAGCATCGATTTGTATGGCTGGGGTATCGGTGGCGGACTTTCACTGGGTGTTGGTGCCAACAACCTGAAAGTGCATCATATCATCGCAGATAATCCCTATACCACCTTTGAGACGATCCAAAATCGCTATGAAGCAAAATCCGGCACGCGTATCATGATGCCGATAGGTTATAATGTGACCTTGCTCGAACCCAAAATGGCATTGGAAGACAACGGTGATCACCTGCGCTCCATCTTGCTTATCATCGGTGAGAACGGCAGTATTATGACCTATAACGATATGCTGGAATTGCAGGCAATGAAAAAGAAGATCACTACCATTTATGTGGTGAAAGGCGTCGACAACGACAAGAATTTCAGCAGTAACCGCGACGAATATTTTAAGCAGATCAAGGCATTCTACGAGAAATCGGAAGATTAACCGGATGCAGGATATCAGGAGGCCATTCCCCATCAGCGGAATGGCCTTTTTTATTTGTAGTTTGCGTTGCAGAAGCAGCCTTGCTTTGTTAACATTGCATTTCATTCTTACCAAACCAGAGTATGATACAGATCAAATTCGGAACAGACGGATGGCGCGCAGTGATCGCGCGTGAATTCACGAACGACAATGTGGCCCGTGTTGCTTATGCAACTGCCCTTTGGATAAAAAACAGCAGTGAAAGGCACGCGGTAGTGATCGGCCACGACTGCCGATTTGCCGGGGAGATGTTCGCGGAAGTGACGGCAAAAGTGATGTGTGCGAACGGCGTACATGTATTCCTGGCAAAAGGATTTGTGAGCACACCTATGGTGAGCCTTGGTGCGAAGAAATTAAATGCCGCTGCAGGTGTGGTGATAACAGCCAGTCATAACCCGCCCGAATACAATGGCTTTAAATTGAAAAGTGGTTACGGCGGCCCCACCATTCCGGAAGATATTGCATGGGTAGAGAGCATGATCCCAGATGTGCATGCTATACCGGATGTAACTCTGGAACAATTGGAGAAAACAGGTTTATTGCAATATGTCGATCTGGAAGAAATGTACTACGAACATGTGCAGGAGAGTTTCGATATGCAATCGATCAACAATGCAGGTATCCGTTTGGGATACGATGCAATGTTCGGTGCAGGACAGCGCATAGCAAAACGATTATTGAAGAATATGGTCGCGCTGCATTGCGATGAGAACCCAGGCTTTCACGGTCAGGCACCGGAGCCCATACATCGCAATCTGACAGAACTCAGCGAGTTGGTGAAGAACGATAGTTCTTTGCACTGCGGTTTGGCAAATGATGGCGATGCGGACAGAATTGGCATGTATGATGGAAATGGAAATTTTGTAGACTCGCATCATATCATTTTGTTGCTGATACATTATTTGCATGCTTATAAAAAATATACCGGTAAAGTAGTGATCGCATTTAGTGTGAGTGAGAAAGTGAAACGTTTGTGTGAACATTACAAACTCGATTATGAAGTGACCAAGATCGGGTTCAAATATATATGCGGAAAGATGGTGACCGATGATGTGTTGCTGGGTGGAGAGGAGAGTGGAGGTATCGCGGTAAAAGGGCATGTGCCCGAACGCGACGGCATCTGGTGCGGATTGTTATTGCTGGAATTCATGGCAAAGACCGGAAAGAGTCTGAATCAATTGATAGAAGAAGTATATGCCATCACAGGTAGTTTCTTCTTCGATCGCAATGATCTGCATCTGACTGATGCGTTGAAGAACAGTATCATGGAAAAATGTAAAAATGGTGCATATACTTCCTTTGGAAAATTCAGCGTGCAAAAACTGGAAGACACCGACGGGTATAAATTCCATTTGAGTGAAAACAGCTGGGTGATGATCCGCGCCTCCGGCACCGAACCGCTCCTGCGCGTCTACGCCGAATCACCCACCCAATCCGAAACAGAAGACATCCTCAGCACCGTAAAGGGGCTTTTACTTGCGGAATAATTTCACGCTGAGGTTCATCTGTCGATGAACATACACAGAGAGGAAAGGGAGGTCGCTGAGTAATTCTCTGGTTAATTATGTGATTCCTTCATCGAAATCTAATTCTGTGTTGAAACAATATTAGAATTAGCTATTTACTCTGCGAACTCAGCGAGACTTCTGCGCACTCTGCGTGAAATTTCACTAAAATTTTTATTTTTGGGTTTCATTGTGAGGTTTGAAATAGGTGTTGTATGAAGGAGAATGAACTTACTGAAATTATTATTGGCGAAGCCATATTTGTACACAAAAAATTTGGTCCAGGATTATTTGAGTCGGTATATGAAACGGTACTGGCTTACAGATTGCGTGAACATGGTTTAACGGTCACGCAACAACAGGGGATCCCCGTGTTTTTTGAAGACATTAAAATGGATGTGGGGTTTAGGGCAGATTTAATTGTAAACGGTAAGGTCTTGATCGAGATAAAATCTGTCGAGTCACTGCCAAAGGTTGCTAAGATGCAGGTGCTAAGCTATCTTCGCCTGACTAATTTGAATATTGGATTACTCATTAATTTTTGGAATTCCAGACTAATTGATGGTATATATCGAGTTGTTAATAATTATGATGAAGAATCTGAAGAATAAGATTGTTTTATGGGCAATTATGTTCTTTGTCTTCTTTTCGTTAGGCACAATGAATATAAATGCCCAAACAGGATTAAACCAATTCCTCACACCTTCCGATACCTTCAACTCCAAACGATTTACACTTATACTCGGCTCGGAAGTTGTGATCTATACCGGTGCAACCATTGCCCTATATAATTATTGGTACAAAGATTATCCCCTTATCAGATTCCACACCTTCAACGACAACGGTGAATGGTTGCAATACGACAAGATGGGCCATTTCTACACCGCCTACCTCGAATCCAACATAACCAAAGGTTTTTATCAATGGACAGGCGTGAAAGACGAGAACGCCTATTGGATGGGTGCCCTCTCCGGTTCCATATTGCAACTCACCATCGAAGTATTCGACGGCTTCTCCGAGAAATGGGGTTTTTCTGTCGGCGATTTTGCAGCCAATACGCTTGGCGCCGGATTGTCCGCCGGACAAAATTATCTCTGGGATGAACAGCGCATCCGCGTGAAATTCTCTTCCCATTTTACGGATTATTCCTCCTATGATCAGGCAGTGCAGGATCGCGCTGCAAACCTGTTCGGAACCAGTGGCCCGGAAAAAGTTTTAAAAGACTACAACGGACAAACCACCTGGTTATCCGTAAATCCTTCCATGTTCATGCGGGAGGATACCAAATTCCCAAAATGGCTCATGATCTCCGGAGGATATAGCGTCCAGGGCCTGCTCGGAGGTTATGAAAATAAATGGTGCGACGATCCGCTCATAAAACCCGAGGAATGTGATCCCGCTGACCTCACCGATTACTCCTCCATAGACCGCTACCGGCAATATTATCTTTCGCTCGATGTAGACCTGAGTCAGATACATACGCGATCAGAAGCCATTAATGCCATTCTCAATCTCTTGAACATCGTCAAAATACCTGCACCTGCACTCGAAATAAATGCCGGACACGGACTGCGTTTCGTGCCTGTCTATTTTTGATGAAAATTTATGGTAATGGCAGTGCGTGTTTGCACCTGACCGTTATTTTTTCTCTGCCACTTCGATATAGTGATCAAAGAAAAATTCCTTTTTCAATCTTTCCACCTGTAACATGGTACATCCTCTGTCTGTGATAAAGGCATCATACTCTTTCAGATCGTATTGATGCGGATGCAGAATATCACCCGGAACAGCACGGAATAAATATTTGAAAAAAGTATAGTTGTGTGCATCTATGGTCACCACCAGTTTTCCGCCCGGCTTCACCAGACTGCACAGCAGATCATAACTGAATGCAATATCCGATACATGGTTGATCGCATTCATACAAAAAACGATATCGTATTTATTGTCTGAAGTATATTTTTCCAGCGGCAGGGAATGAAAGGTGACATACGGGTAAGCTGCTGTAGAAAAATGCTTTAGATTTTTCGCATACTCATCCAAAAGTGGGTCCACTGCATCCACAGAACATCCTTCCAGATTCATGAAAATACCCGCCGGTCCGCATCCTGCATCCAGGATATCCATGCCCTTCTCGACAGGGCAGTGGGCTGCGATCAGGTCGAGCAATTTCTGCCAATAGGCCCGCTTCCAGATATGGTAGGTGTCCACATCTTTACCCTTTAGGTAATTCTCCCACCATTTTAATTCAGCCTTCTGCGCCAGATTCCATTTCAGCGTTTTCTTCATTGCGTACCTTTGCGCCGTAAAACTACATAATTGCGCAGGATAGAAACAGGAGCACAGGTGTTGCTGAAAATAAGTGGCAAAAGAGGAGTGGTCAAAGAATATTATGACGACGACTGGATCATTCTGGAAGTGGATGGCCATGAGATCTCCTGTGCCCTTTCTGACCTGGTGTTGCAAAATACATCAGGCGATGCGCCGGACGATAAAAAAGAGGTGCTCCGCATCCATGGCGAGATAGCTTGTTATCTCCTGGCAAAAGCATTGTATTTCGGCAATGGTGAACTGAATATGTTCGAGGTGCATGTCATCAATAATTTTCCGGTTGCTATTTTAATGGACTACGCATTTTATCACAGTGATATAAAGCAGTATGCTATCAAGAAACAACTTGCTCCGGGGGAAACGGCATTGCTGCATCTGTTCCGCCAGGAGGATGTGAATGATGCACCGGAATTTGATCTGCACCTCCTGCTTGCTGAGGTCCCGGAAACCTATCAAAAAGAATATCATGTGGTGACGAGGTTGCGGCCCAAACAGTATATCACAAAGATCAAAGCACATACCTTTTTGCAAACAGGATTGATCATTCTGGAAAAGATTTTGCCTTTCGCTGCTGCAAAGGACAATTTGCAGGTTTCGCTCAAAGAGGAAGCGCGTGAACGCCATGAGCTCGAAGAGATGCATGAATTGTTGCAAAAGGCGCATCTGCCGGATCATATCGACCTGCATGCCGAAAAACTATTGGCAAATGTGCAGGCTGTCCCGGCTTCCGAGATTTTAAATATTCAGTTAAAACATGCCCGTGATTTTCTGGAAAAGGCAATTCGTTTTAACTTGCATAAGATTTATCTCGTGCACGGTCACGGAAAAGGCGTTTTGAAGTCGGAAGTGCACAAGATGCTGAAAGAATATCCCGCTGTAAAAAGCTGGAATACCGATTACACACCACGCTTCGGCCACGGAGCAACGGAGGTTATCTTGGAGTGACCCCGGCAAATGTTCTTTATATTATTTCTGCGAACCGTTCTGTCGCTTTTCGCTTATGCGGAGGGAGGAAAGTCCGGATAACACAGAGCACCGCACCACCTAACAGATGGGTCTGCTAACAGGCGGAAAGAAAGTGCCACAGAAAATAACCGCCGGGTTGCGTGTCATCTTTGATGACGCTGCTTTCCGGTAAGGGTGAAAATGTGAGGTAAGAGCTCACGGCCATGTATGGTAACATATAAGGAGGGTAAACCTTGCGGGTTACAATGCCAAATAAGTTGGAGTTCAAGAAGGGCTGCTCGTCCTAATCTTCAACGGGTAGGCAGCAAGATCCTGTCGGTGACGACGGGACCAGATAAATGACAGGATATGCCTTCGGGCAAAAACAGGATCCGGCTTACGAGTTTGCAGAAACTTTTTTTCCTTGCGGTAGCTTGTACCTTAAGGATCATGTATGGCTGATGAGCAGAAAATATTTATTTGTCCGTATTGTGGTCAGCTCACCAAAGTGATCTGGGTGCACGGTCATGGCCAATGTGCCATTTGTAAGACCATCATTGATGAGTGTTGCCGAGGTGAACAAAGTGTACAGAACACATCTGAAAAAAAAGAAACACAATCACAGAATACCAAACAAAATGAAAAGGAATTTGATCCTGAGCATTAGCATCCTGTATGTATTGGGTTGCTCTGCAACCTTTGCGCAAAATCTCGTCACCTACATCCCGCCGAATATTCCGCAAAAAAACAGCGTGGATACGGTAGTAACTGTTTTAGATGCCAAAACCGATTACAAACATGTGGTCATTTATGAGAATGGATATACCCTGCTCGACGGCTATTACAAAGGCCTGGTAAAAACGGGCGAGTGGATGACCTATTATCCGAATGGTGTCTTGCTCTCTGTTGCTGAATATGCGAATGGAATGAAAAACGGCATGTATCTGGAATGTGATAAGAACGGAACAGTCATGGTGCAGGAATATTATGCGGATGATAAACTGAATGGTGAGCAACGCAAATACAGCACGAATAAAAATGTCCGCTTTGTAAAATCTATTTACCATTACAAAAATGGGCTTATGGATGGCACCTGCATCGACTATACAGATATGGGCTATGTGCAATCGCAGATATCCTACGTCAATGGCAAAAAAAATGGCACGGCACGCTGGTATTTTACAAACGGGAAACTGGCCATGGAACAGACCTATGCCAATGACGTGATCGACGGGCCGCAAAAGATCTACAACCAACAAGGCGTTCTGATGACCGATGGAAATTTTTCCAATAATATGCGCAACGGAAATTGGATAGAATACTACGAAAGCGGGAAGATGAAGGCCAGAGGCTCCTACACCAATGATAAAAAGAATGCCGACTGGCAATATTGGGATGAAAAAGGCAATGTGATGGACGGACCCGCCAATTGAGGTGGAAACCGTGTGGGTTACTTTTCCTTCTATCTAAAAAAACATACAAATAATACTCCCTTCCTGTCCAATAAAGTATATTTACGTGCGTTTATAAAAGTATACGAGGCAAGTATCTGTTTGTGGACAGATATCTGTCCAAACACACCTGAACAATGGCGAACATATTATTGGTTGACGACGAAAAAAGTATCCGGAAAACCCTCAAAGAGATCCTGGAATACGAAGGATATAATGTAGATGAAGCGGGCGATGGTTCTGAAGGCTACCGCATGATACAAGATGGCGATTATGATATCGTACTCTGTGATATCAAAATGCCCAAAATGGATGGAATGGAAGTGCTGGAAAAAGCCACCCAGTCTAATCCCGATGTGCCTTTCATCATGATCAGCGGACATGGCACCCTGGAAACCGCCGTCGAGGCTGTTAAAAAAGGTGCTTTCGATTATGTGGCAAAACCACCGGATCTGAACAGATTGCTGATCACCATCCGAAACGCCCTCGATAAATCGAACCTCATTACGGAGACCAAAGTGCTCAAGCGCCGTGTGACCAAAACACGCGAGATCATCGGCGAGAGCCCGGCCATCCAAAAAATAAAAGAAACCATTGACCGCGTTGCACCTACCGATGCACGTGTGCTGATCACCGGCGATAACGGAACAGGTAAAGAATTGGTTGCGCGCTGGATACATGAACGGTCAAACCGCGCAAATGGCCCGCTGGTAGAAGTGAACTGCGCCGCCATACCGGGAGAACTCATAGAAAGTGAGTTGTTTGGACATGAAAAAGGCGCATTTACCTCTGCGATAAAACAGCGCATTGGAAAATTCGAACAAGCTACTGGCGGCACTTTGTTCCTGGATGAAATTGGCGATATGAGCCTCAGTGCGCAGGCAAAAGTTTTGCGCGCATTACAGGAAAATAAAATTACACGCGTTGGAGGAGATAAAGAGATACCGGTGGATGTGCGCGTTGTTGCGGCCACCAATAAGGATCTGCTGAAGGAAGTGGAAGCGAATAATTTCCGGATCGACTTGTATCACAGGATAAGTGTTATCCTGATCCACGTTCCTTCCCTGAATGAGCGCACAGATGATATTCCGCTGCTCGCCGAGCGTTTTGTGAAAGAGATATGTGAAGATTATGGCATCAATAAAAAAGTGATCACACCAAAGGCCATGCTCGAAATGCAAAACATTCAGTTCACGGGAAATATCCGCGAATTGCGCAATGTGATCGAGCGACTGGTGATCTTGAGCGATCAAAAGATCACAGAAGAAGACGTAATTAATTATGCGCAGTCGCCGAAAAGTGGCGGCAGTCCAAAAGATCTGTATGAACGCTTTGAGAAATTCCAGGATTTTAAAGATTATATAGAAAAAGAATTTATTCTGCACCGACTGAATAAAAACAGCTGGAATGTTTCCAAAACAGCCGAAGAGCTGGATATCCAGAGAAGCCATCTATACAACAAGATCGAGAAGTACAACCTCAAACGTGACTGATGGCTGCATCGAAAACACAGAAACAGGCGGCTAAAAAAACGATCACTGCAAAACCTGCGGAAAAAAATCCTGTGTGGACAGACCTCTTCAATATGCTGATCGGTCTTGGGATCATTGCACTGGCAACTTGGGTGCTTATTGTGGTGGTGAATGCTTTGGTGTGAGATGAAGCAATAAGCAGGGAGCAATAAGCAGTGGGTGGGGTGTAGCCAATGATGCTTTTGTCGCAGAACAGTGAACCTCTGCGCCTGCCTCCCGCAGGGATGGTCCTCTTAAAACTACTCAGCGCATTGCCGAAGGCACTCTGCGTGAAAAAAGCAATAAGCAGAAAGCAATGAGCAGTAATGCGTGATCTTCGATCAATAATTTTTTCATCGCCGCAAGGCGAACCTCTGTGTCTCTGCGAGAGGAAAAATGTCCACCGGAAGGCGGATCACCCGCAGGGTGGAAAAATTAAAAATGAAAGGATATCCGATCTCTGTGCCTCCGTGCCCTCTGTGTGAAACAAGCAATAAGCAATGAGCAATAAGCAGTAATCAATAATCATTAATGAATGATCAATAACCTCTGTGTGCAATTATACGATCAATAATATTTTTACTTTCCCTAAAACAGAGTCCCACTCATTTATCCGAAAACATCCTTATAACAAACTGCCCCTGCTCCTGCTCCTGCCCATTCAACTTAATCCTCCACACTCGTCGCCAATATCTCCACCGTCTTTCCTTCAATTGCGAGTATACTTTCAGGGAATACTTCCTGTGCCTCCAACAGTAAAGGCGTCAGGTCATCGTATTTAGAAGAATAATGTCCTATCATCAATCGCTTTGCGCCGGATAATCTGGCCATCTCCGCCGCTTGCTGTGTAGTGCTATGAAAAGTATCTGCTGCGCGTTGCGCACCTGCAGCATCAAAGGTGCTGTCGTGATACAACAGATCAACCCCTGCTATCTTGCTTGCGATCTCCGGAAAAAAAGCTGTATCGCAACAATAGGCATAAGAACGCGCACGCGGTGGATCGGTAGTTATTTCATTATTTAAAATGCGTTCACCCGTTTTCTCGTCGAGGATATCTTTTCCTTTTTTTATTTCAGGCACCAGGTCAAGTGGAATGTCGTACTCTTTTAATTTTTCGCGGATGATCTTGCGGTCGCGCTGCTTCTCCCGGAAAATAAAACCCGTGCATGCAATACGATGTTTTAATTCAACTGTCTCTACCGTGATATCTTCATTTTCGTAGATCAGCTCTCCGCCCCTGGGGTCCAGTGGATGAAAATGCAGTTCATAACATAAAGTTGTTTGTCCGCTTTTCAATTGCGCCTGAATGATATCCATCAGATCGGCAGGTCCGTACAGATCCAGCGGCCTGTTGCGCTTCAATAAATGATAGGTGGAAATTAGTCCGATCAATCCGAAATAATGATCGCCATGCAGGTGCGTGATGAAAATATGATTGATCTTCATCCACTTGATGCCGTATTCGTTGAAACGCATTTGCGTCCCTTCGCCACAATCAACCAGATAATGTTTGTCCCGGATACTTACCACCTGTGCGCTTGGATGCCTGCCATGTGCCGGGATGGCCGAATTGCTTCCAAGGATGGTAACTGAAAAGGTCATTCCCGCTTACTCGTTGTCGATCTCCCTTTCGATCTCCTCCATCAGGATGAGATCGGAAGCTTCGCTTTCGGTGGGAGCCACATTCAAAATCGTATCCAATTGTGAGATCTTGATGAGTTTCAGGGTAGATTCAGTGCAACCGCTCAGCACAAAAGTGCCTTTCGATTCCTTACACAACCTGTTGCCGATGAGCAGGGCACTCAAACCGGATGAATCGATGAAATTGACCATGCTGAGATTGCAGATGATATTGCGGAAGCCTTCCTGGTTCAGGATCACCAGCTCACTCTTCAGGTTGGCAGAAATAATGGAATCCAGCCTGGGTTCATCCAACGTAAATATGCAATAACGTTCCTTTTTGTCTACTGTAAACTTCATAAAGGCTTAATTGGGTGTAAAAATAATGTTTACCCCGCGAAGGTAAGTAATTAAAATTTTACCCAAATTTGTTAGCAGAGCGGGATATACACAGGCCAGTGGAATTAAATTTGGAAAAAAACGTTTACAATTACACGACATACCGGGAGCCCGGAAAACGTATATTTCCTTGCTATTTTGTCAGTTGCGCGCTCTTGGTTCAATTATTGAATAGATACTAAAAGATGGATGCTAAATTTTCTCCCAAGGTAAAAGAAGTGATCAGCTACAGCCGCGAAGAAGCGCTTCGTCTGGGTCACGACCATATAGGCACAGAGCACCTGCTGCTGGGCCTCATTCGCGACGGTGACGGGTTGGCTATCAAAGTGCTGATGAGTCTGGATGTAGATGTGGCAACACTTCGCAAGACAGTGGAGGAGGCGATTCGCGATAAAACCGCACGTCAGCCCTTCAATGCAGGCAGCCTCCCGCTCACCAAACAAGCCGAAAAAGTGCTCAAAATAACCGTACTCGAGGCCAAGGTCCTCAAGAGCGATACCATTGGAACCGAGCATTTGATGCTCTCTATTTTGAAAAATAAAGACAATATCGCTACACAGATATTAGGACAATTTGACGTGGATTATGACGTATTCCGCCAGGAACTCGACTATGTGATGCAGGATATGCAGGGCAACAAAGAATTGCCGCCATCGGCCCAACATGAGGATGAGGGCTTCGAAGAGGAAGAAAAAGGCGAACGCGGATTCAGCGTGCCCCGCAAAGCCGGCAATGTCAAATCCAAAACACCTGTCCTCGACAATTTTGGCCGTGATGTTACCCGAGCTGCCGATGAAGGCCGCCTGGATCCCATCGTGGGCCGTCAGGACGAGATCGAACGCGTTTCCCAGATCCTCAGCCGCAGGAAAAAGAACAACCCTATCCTCATTGGTGAACCCGGCGTGGGTAAGACCGCCATTGTGGAAGGCCTCGCATTGCGCATCATTCAGCGCAAGGTGAGCCGCGTGTTATTCGACAAACGCATCATCATGCTCGACCTCGCGGCACTGGTTGCCGGAACGAAATACCGCGGCCAGTTCGAGGAGCGCATGAAGGCCATCATGAATGAACTCGAAAAGAACAGGGATGTGATCCTGTTCATCGACGAGATACATACTATCGTGGGTGCAGGTGGTGCCACCGGTTCCCTCGATGCAAGTAATATTTTCAAACCGGCCCTAGCGCGCGGTGAATTGCAATGTATCGGTGCATCCACACTGGATGAATATCGCCAGTATATTGAAAAAGATGGTGCACTGGATCGCAGGTTCCAGAAAGTTTTAGTGGATCCGCCAACACCTGAAGAAACAGAAGAGATACTCACCAATATCAAATCGAAATACGAAGAGTTTCACAATGTCATTTATTCTGATGAAGCGATAAAGGCATGTGTTACCCTGAGCACAAGGTATATCACCGACAGGTATTTACCGGATAAGGCGATAGACGTGCTGGATGAAGTAGGTGCACGTGTTCACCTGAAAAATATTCACGTTCCCGAAGAGATCGTGAAACTGGAAGCGCAGATAGAAGAAATAAAAGAAGAGAAGAATAAAGTGGTGAAGAGTCAGCGCTATGAGGAAGCAGCAAAACTCCGCGATAATGAAAAGCGTTTGCTCGAAGATCTCGACAAAGCAAAAACGCGTTGGGAAGAACATGTGAAAACGGAACGTTACCCCGTTACCGAAGATGATATTGCGGAAGTGGTTGCCATGATGACCGGTATACCTACCAAACGCATCGCACAAAGCGAAGGCGCAAAACTGGTGGGCATGGCCGAAGAATTGCGCAGCGGCGTGATCGGTCAGGATGAAGCCATCACAAAGATCACCAAGGCGATACAGCGGAACAGAGTGGGATTGAAAGATCCTAAAAAACCGATCGGCTCCTTTATTTTCCTCGGACCGACAGGCGTAGGTAAAACAGAACTGGCGAAAGTGCTCAGCGAATATTTATTCGATTCCAAAGATTCTTTGATCCGGCTAGATATGAGTGAGTATATGGAGAAATTCTCTGTGAGCCGTCTCATCGGTGCGCCTCCCGGATATGTGGGGTATGAAGAAGGTGGTCAGCTGACAGAAAAAGTTCGCCGCAAGCCCTATTCTGTCATTCTGTTGGATGAGATAGAAAAAGCACATCCCGATATCTTCAATATTTTATTACAGGTATTGGATGATGGTATCCTCACGGATGGTCTGGGCAGAAAAGTGGATTTTAAAAATACGCTCATCATCATGACATCGAATATCGGTGCGCGTCAGCTGAAAGATTTTGGTGCAGGTGTAGGTTTCAATACCAATGCCAAACAAATGTCGGCTGAAGAGAACACGAAAGGTGTCATCGAAACAGCATTGAAGAGAACCTTCTCTCCTGAATTTTTGAACAGGATAGATGATGTGGTGATCTTCAACTCACTGGGCAGAGAAGATATCTTCAAGATCATCGATATCACGTTGAAAGATGTGCGCACACGATTGGAAGCATTGAATTTCAAATTGCAACTCGAAGACAGTGCGAAAGAATTCCTGAGTGAGAAAGGATATGATCCGCAATTTGGAGCACGTCCTTTGCACAGGGCCATCCAGAAATATCTGGAAGACCCGCTGGCAGAGAATATCCTGAGCGGTAAGTTCAAAGAAGGGGATACGCTGGTTGTTGAGTACGACAAAGAAAAAAACGAACTCGTGATCAACTCCGGCGGCGGCAAGAAAAAGCGGGAAAAGAAAGAAGAAGAGAAAGCGTAACGCCGCAAAACGGCATGGATCAAAATACAATAGGCTTCCTGGTTTCAGGGGGCCTTTTTTTTATTCACAGTCGCAGATTTCTTTTTAACGTTTTTTACTGTTGGTTAAGGATGTTTATTTTCTCAAGTTTTAAGGGAATAAGGAATAAGGAATAAGGAATAAGGAATAGAAGAGCCTATTATTCAAATTATTCAGATCCATAATAAATACTTGTCTGACCTGACCACATGTAGTATTAATTACCGGTATGACCCTTCCTCACCTCGCCGGAGAATTAACCATAAATATGTAATCGAAACCACCTTAGAAGACAATCGGCACATCAGCACATTGACGAATTATTCCTTCTTCAAGGTCAACAAACAGCATTATTATAACCCAATCACTTTAGAAGACAATCGGCACATCAGCACATTGACTAATTATTTATCCCGCCGAAGCAAAAATCTCCATTTCATCAGAAATGATCCTCAGAAGAGCATTGGCACATTGGCACATCGCCACATCAACACATTATTTCCCGCCCATCATCCCCATGATCTCCTCACTCACACCGGTAGTGGAAAATCCACCGTCATGGAAGAGGTTTTGCATGGTGATCATTCTGCTCAGATCGCTGAACAGGAAGATGCAATAATCTGCACAGGCATCCGCACTTGCATTGCCGAGCGGTGAGATGGTATTTGCATAATTGAAGAATGCGTCGAATCCGGGTACGCCGCTGCCGGCTGTTGTCCATGTTGGCGATTGCGAAACGGTATTCACACGCACCTTGCGGAATTTGCCGTAATGATATCCGAAGCCGCGTGCAATACTTTCCAATGTTGCCTTGGCATCTGCCATATCGCTGTAACTCGGGAAGGTCCTTTGTGCAGCGATATACGTGAGGCCAACAATACTTCCCCACTCATTCATGGCATCTTTCTGATATGCCGATTGGATCACTTTATGAAAAGATACGGCTGAAACATCCAGTGTTTTTTGTAACCAGTCGTAGTTGAGATCGGTATAGGGTTTATTCTTGCGCACATTCGGGCTCATGCCTATGGAGTGCAAAATAAAATCGATCTTGCCACCGAGTTGCTCGGCACTTTGGTCGATCAGTTTTTGCAGGTCTTCCACAACAGTTGCGTCGGCAGGGATAACACTGGTCTCGCATTTTTCTGCCAGCTGATTGATAGCGCCCATGCGCATGGCGATGGGTGCATTGGTCAGTGTGAAACGTGCTCCTTCCGCATAACATTTTTCCGCAACCTTCCAGGCTATGGAACTATCATCGAGTGCACCGAAAATGATGCCCCTCTTTCCCTGTAATAATGCATGTGCCATAAGTGTGATTTAGCTGCGCTAAAATACGAATTATTGCTCGTCGGCATCGCCTTTTATCTTATGGCGATTCTTTTTCTCGTTGCGCCGGTCGTATAGCAAGCCCAGATACTTGTCGCTGAGCATAAGTAATGCGGCTTGCGTCTCTTCCTTGCTGCTTGGCGTATCGCTGATACTGTAGGTGCCCTTTTGCGAAATATCGGTAAGTGTCCTGTTCTTGAAAATATAGCGTCCTGTATAACTCACTTTGATAGAATCGGATTGCTCTTTGGACACTGCTTTGGCATTGTATAGTTTTTGTGTCTCATTCACCAGCGACAACTCGCCTTTCCAATAATAATATACGCGCGTAACCTCCCCGAAATTAAAACCGAACCAGGTCTCAATACGGTAGATGGTGTCATTCCGGAAATAACCGCGCATGGTGGCGCCGTTCTCGGGCATAGCAGCAACAAAGGAGGAGTCATTTATATCTACGTAATAATGCCGCTTGCTTTTGGCAACCTTGTTCTGGCCGAAGGCAGTAAGGCTGAAAACGCCCAGCATTAGAAATAAACAAATTTGTTTCATGCAGTGTTGTTATTTGTGTAAAGGTAACAGATTAATCGTTTAGCTTTTTAATTTTGGGTCATGCCCGGAACCGGCGATATATCGAACACACAGAACCCGTATAAGCGATACCCGTTTCTTATCGTGGTCAGGTTCATCATGGCCGGTATCGTGGTGCTGTTCCTCAGTCTTACTTACGGTTATTTGTACACTACGGATATACAATGGGTGGCTTTTCATTTGCCCAAGGTGTTCTGGCTGAGTACACTCGCTATTGTTCTGGTAAGTGTATGTATGCGCCTTGTTTTGCAATTATATGATGCCGACAGGCCCTCGCGCTTGCGCTGGACATTATTCGCCGCATTTTTTTTGGGGGTGCTCTTCATTATTTTTCAAATTATTGGTTGGACAGCATTATTTCGCTTGAGCCGCGAAGCAGTGCGCACATACGCTGTCAGCAGTTCTAACGGTTTCGACTATTTATATCTGCTCACCGGTTTGCATGCTTTGCATGTGTTGGTAGGACTAATTTTTTTGATCGTTGCCAATGTGCGCACCTTTATACATACCAAGGATCCGGTTAAAGCACTTGTTTTTTTCTCGGATCCGATTCGCCGCATCCGCCTGCGACTGGTCATCACCTATTGGCATACTATCGATGTGTTGTGGGTGGTGCTCTTTCTGTCCTTTTTATTCAAGCATGCATAAAAAAACCGCACCGGATTAACCGGTACGGTCGTTTCACTCCTTAACCAACTTGAATTATAACTTTATTCATCACCGGCAGGAACCGCTTTATGTTGTTTCCCGCGTTTCATTTCTGCTGCTTTCACCATTTTGCGGTTACCGGTAGATTTAACTTCTAATTTCGGTTTTTCTTCTTTCGCCTGTGTACCCTGCGTAGCTTCATTGCGCTTCTCGGTTTTCAGCTTCACCGATTTATTGGTTTGACGCACTTGTAATTTGGAGGCATCCTTTGCATCAGTTTTGCCTTCGGTCACGTTGGCGCGATCGGCTTTTTTTACCTTGATCTTTTGGCCATTTTCGGTCTGCACCGATTTCACTGCAGGCTGTTTAGGTTGCGCTTCGGTACTTTGCGCAAAAAGACTGCCGCTGCATACGGCCAGAAGGATCGCTGTTGTCAGAAAGATCTTTTTCATATACTGTGATTTAGTTTTGTTACTGATGCTTAGTATGTTTCCAAAACCATGCCAATATAGGTAAATATGCGTTAAAGTTGCCTGTTATAACGCCTTCGGGGCCTTGGCGGGCGCATATTTCACGCGGGTTTCCTTTTTGTCTGCGCATTGGCTACTTTTGCAGCCTGAAAGTTACGGGATGTAGCTCAGCCCGGTAGAGCACACGTCTGGGGGGCGTGGGGTCGCAAGTTCAAATCTTGTCATCCCGACAAGTAGATAAAGCTGCTGTTTGGCAGCTTTATTTTTACCCCGCCGTTAAGGAGTATTAAGAAAAGTGGCTTTTTTTACCGGGGTACACGATTTTGTGTTTGTTTTGGGTTATTAATCAATAGTTGACCGAGCACATGCATTTTTTATATCCGGGGTTCTTGTTTGGTTTATTGGCGCTCGCTGTACCGCTGGTCATTCACCTGTTCCATTTTCGTCGTTTCCGGACCGTATGGTTCACAAATGTTCGCTTTTTGCGGAATATCCGCGAAGAGACCGCCACTAAGAACCGGCTCAAACATCTGCTCGTACTCATTGCCCGCATGCTTGCCATTGCCTTTCTTGTTTTTGCTTTCGCACAACCCTACCTGCCCGCAATACAAAGCGGCGACGTAAAACAACGCAACGCTGTCAGCATATATATAGACAACAGCTTCAGCATGGAAGCCGTGCAGGACGATGAACAATTGTTGGATATCGCCAAAAGAAAAGCGGAAGAGATAGCATCTGCCTATTCCATTGATGATAAATTCCAATTGCTAACCAACGACATGGAAGCGAAGCATCAGCGTTTGTTGAGCAAGGAAGAATGTATGCAGATGATCCGGCAGGTGCGCGTAAGTCCGCAGGTGCGTACACAACAGGAAATATTCAACAGGCAGCTCGACTTGCTGTCGCACGAGCAGGATGCCAGAAAGATCGTTTATTCTTTAAGTGATTTTCAAATAAATAACGGAGCCTCAACGGAAGATACTACCGTGCAGCATTACCTGGTGTATCTGAAGAGCTCAGAGAACAGGAATATGACCGTGGATTCTCTTTGGTTCACCAGTCCGGTTCTCTTATTATCTCAACAGGCGAAATTGTGCATCCGCGTGCAGAACTATGGTGATGAGGAGATGCGCAACGCACCGGTGACATTGAATCTCAACGGACAGGTTAAGTCGCTCACCAATCTCGATATACCCGCACATAGTGCAGTAATAGACACCCTCGCATTTACATTACAGGATGCCCGCTGGCAAAAAGGCGTAGTCAATGTGCGGGATTATCCGGTAGCCTTTGATGATGATTTCTTTTTTTCCTTCAAGCCTGTGGACAAGGTGCCGGTGCTCTGCATAAATAATGGCAATGAAAATCCTTTTCTGCGCTCGGTGTATGGCAATAAACAAACCTTTGTATTGCAGAACAACAGCTTTGATCAGATCGATTTCGCGACCCTGAATAATTATCCAAGTGTAGTTCTGCAAAATACCACAACCATAAGCAGCGGGTTGGCGCAGGCATTACAAAAGCAACTCGACAATGGCGGCAATGTGATACTTTTCCCTTCGGATAATATGGACGTATCCTCTGTCAATACTTTTTTAAATACATTCCATATTGGTTCCTTTGCTGTAAAGAACACGCAGAGAAAAAATGTGAGCAAAGCAAATGTGCAACTGGATATTTTATCCGATGTATTTGAAAAGATACCGGGTAACCTGGCCCTGCCTTATGCAACATTGAGTTACCCGATACAAACTTCTTCACGCAGTTTGCAGGAACAGATCATGACTTTTGCGGATGGCACACCTATGCTGGCGAGATATCCTGTTGCAAACGGTTATGTATATCTCTCGTCCGTCCCATTGAATACCGCTTATACCGATCTGCCGCTGCAGTCCAGTTGGTTCGTTGCACTGATGTATAAGATAGCAGTGAGCGCGCATAAAGGATTGCCGGTGTATGCGGTCATCGGTACGGATAAATGGTTCCCCTTGCGCGACTTTGCCGTTTCAGGTGACAATGTGATCAAAGTAAAAGGTGCCGATGATGAATTCATACCGGAGATGCGGAAAAGCGGTAATACCGTTGAGATCAATTGTGGAAATTACATACAGGATGCCGGAAGCTATAGCGTAGAAGGTGTATCCGCAACCAACAGTAAGCCGCTTGAACTTGTTTTATCCCTGAATTATGACAGGCGTGAATCTGATCTGCGTTTTTATACGGAAGATGCGCTGCGCGATATGTATGCAGGTGATCATACCGGCTTGATAGACAATGTGCATCAAGACCTTTCCGGCCTTGTGAATCGCCTGAGCACAGGCACTCCGCTGTGGAAATTTTGTGTTATATTTGTACTGGTATTTCTGGCAGCTGAGATCCTCCTGATACGCCTGCTGCCATAGTAAAAAAAAACTATGCACTGCATTCTCCAGGGAGTATTGATCATCGATCCGACCTCACCTTTTCACAATACCAAAAAAGATATTTCCATTCGCGACGGCAAGATCGATGAAATTGCCGACCATATTTCAGATGCAAAAGACGCCGAATTGTTTGCAGTGGCAGGTGCATGTGTTTCTCCGGGCTGGTGCGATATGCTCGCCGCATTTTTCGATCCCGGACACGAAGAAAAAGAAACGATTGAAAGCGGTATAGATGCAGCACTTGCCGGTGGGTTTACCACCGTATGCCTGATGCCCATGGCTGATCCTGCCATACATAGAAAAACAGATATTGAATACATCCTCAATAAAGCAAAGCATAAACCGGTGCGCATTTTACCCTATGGTTCTGTTACGATGAACAGGGAAGGGGTGGATCTGACAGAAATGTACGACATGCGTGAGGCTGGTGCAGTTGCTTTTACAGATGCCGATAAACCGATCCGCGATGCGGGGGTTCTGCTGCGCAGTTTGCAATATGTGCGCCCATTCGACGGAGTGATCATTGATATTCCCAACGATCATCGCATTATGGGAAATGCAAATGTGAATGAAGGGGAGATGAGTGTGCATCTGGGCATGTACGGAATTCCGGATGTGCTGGAAGAGTTATCTGTTATCCGTGATATAAAACTGGCGGAGTACGCCAATGCGCGCATACATCTCGGAATTATTTCATCCGCAAAAAGTATAGCGCATATTCGCACAGCTAAAGAAGCGGGTGTTCGTGTCACAGCCGGAACAAGTGCGTATCATCTGTACTTTGATGAAAGTGAATTATTTGATTACAATACCCACTTCAAAGTAAATCCGCCTTTGCGCAGCAGAGAAGATGTGCTCGCCTTGGTGGAAGCCGTAAAAGACGGTACTATTGATGTAGTGTGCAGTTATCATATCCCGCATGAAGCGGATGCAAAGGATGTGGAGTTTGAAAATGCATCTTTTGGCATGGAAACGCTGGAATCCACCTTTGGAGCCGCGCACTTTGCACTGGACGGCAACACGGCATTACTTATAGAAAAAATAGCCATCAATCCGCGCAAAATATTAGGCCTGGAAATCCCGGGTGTGCAACTTGGTGCAGAAGCAGAACTGACTATTTTCATTCCGGATGCCGAATGGGAATGCAGTGCTGAAAATATACGCTCCCGTTCTAAAAATGCAGGATTCATTGGCCGGGAACTCCTGGGGAAAGCGATAGCCACTTTTACTTTTGGTAAACTAAATATATTGTAAGATGGATGAGCAATTTGATTTAGACAAGCCGCAGGGAACACCGCGTTTCAAGATCATCTCACGCAATGCGGGTGTATTCGCCATGTTGTTGATCATCATGCTGCTGATGACACATATTTTCCGTGAGACGATGATGGAGAAGAATACCTTGATCTCATGGGTGGAATACGGGTTATTACTTATTGCCATTATTATTACCCAATTACAGGTAAGAGAGAATTCCTACAATGGCATTATGCCATTCGGCAGTGCCTTTAGTACCGGCTTGATCTTCACGCTGTTGGTGGCAGCAATTTACAGCGTGTTCACCTTGATCTTTTTTATTGCCATTGGACCTGAATTGCTGCAAGACATGCGCACTATTGCCGAAAATTCACTGCGCGAAAAAGGTATGTCAGATGAAGAAGTGCAGGCAGGAATGAAATTCGTCAATATGTCTTTCACGCCGGTTGGTATGTTCATTATGGTATTGTTCGGATTTAGTTTCTTTGGTGTTATCCTCACGCTTATTGCTTCCCTTTTCACAGGCCGAACCAGATAAATGCAGATCAGCGTTGTCATACCTTTATTGGATGAAGAAGAAAGTCTGCGTGAACTGGCAACGTGGATAGAAAAGGTAATGCGTGTAAACAATTTCACGTATGAAGTGCTTTTTGTAGATGATGGCAGCACGGACAACAGTTGGTCCATCATAGAATCGCTGGCCGCTGCAAATCCCAATATCAAAGGATTGCATTTCCGCAGAAATTTTGGAAAGAGCCCGGCATTGAACGTAGGTTTCCGCGAGGCACAGGGCGAAGTGGTCATCACTATGGATGCCGATATGCAGGACAGCCCGGATGAGATACCCGGGTTATATGCCATGATCACGCAAGATGGATACGACCTGGTGAGTGGTTGGAAGAAGGTCCGGCACGACCCATTTTCTAAAACCATCCCTTCGAAATTTTTTAACTGGGTGACCTGCAAGGTCACCGGTATCCAATTGCATGATTTTAATTGCGGACTGAAAGCATATCGCAGAGATGTGGTGAAGAATATAGAAGTATATGGCGAGATGCATCGCTATATTCCGCAAATTGCAAAAAGTGCCGGCTTCAAAAAGATCGGCGAAAAAATAGTAGAGCACCGTCCGAGAAAATATGGCAAGACCAAATTCGGATGGGAGCGATTTTTAAACGGATTTTTAGACCTGCTTTCCATCATGTTCGTAACCCGATTCGGCAAAAAACCCATGCGCCTGTTCGGCACTTTGGGTTTTCTCTCCTTTCTGGCCGGTGGTATCATCACCATCTGGCTTATCGCGAATAAATTGATACGTATGCACCATGGCGACAAGTTCCGCCAGGTGACAGATCAGCCGTTGTTTTACATAGCACTTGTGGCGGTGATCGTCGGTGTGGTATTGTTTGTAGGCGGATTTATAGCAGAATTGGTTTCCCGCAACGCCAGTGAACGCGATAATTATCCCATCGATAAACGCAGCGGCACCTGATGCGCATCATCTTGTTGGGAACTGCCTGGCCTTACAGAGGAGGACTTGCCGCTTTCAATGAACGGCTGATGCAGGAGTTCGCACAAGAAGGTGACCATGTTTCCATACAAACCTTTACCTTACAATACCCCGCATTTCTATTTCCCGGAGAAAAACAAACCGATGATCGTCCTGCGCCGGATATTGATATACAGCGCACTTTAAGTAGTGTAAATCCACTGAGCTGGATACGTGCGGCCCGCTTTATCAAGAAGGAGAAGCCCGATCTGCTCATTATTAAATTTTGGACACCTTTTCTCGCACCTGCACTAGGGTATGTTGCCGGCGCGGTCCGGAAAAATAAACATACAAAGGTCATTTGCATCGCAGATAATATCGTCCCGCATGAAAAGCATTTCTACGACCGCATGCTGACGAAGTATTTTATTAAACGCATGGATGCCTTTGTGGTCATGAGCAAACAGGTATTGACCGATCTCGCTTTGTTCGATCGCAAAAAATTGCGGGCCACCAATCCACATCCGCTCTTCGATAATTTTGGAGAGAGAATATCCAAAGCAGAAGCATGCCGGGCATTGGGACTTGATCCGGGAAAAAAATACGTGCTCTTTTTTGGTTTCATACGCGATTATAAAGGCCTGGACCTTTTATTGGATGCTTTCAGCGATGCGCGCATCTTACAGGAAGATATCCATCTGATCGTTGCGGGAGAATTCTATACCGAACGCAAGGGCTATGATATCATGATGCACTCTTTGGGAAATAGAGTGCATTTGTTCGATCGGTTTATCTCCGATGCAGAAGTACGCAATTTCTTTTGTGCTGCCGATCTGGTGGCGCAGCCATATAAACACGCTACTC
>JAWKLB010000014.1:0-78531 GCA_041392955.1 Chitinophagales bacterium
AGCAGGCATTCTAACCGGGCTGAACTACGCCCCGCGACAAAAAAGCAATGCGGTGAGGGAGAGATTCGAACTCTCGGTACGGTTTAACCCGTACGACGGTTTAGCAAACCGTTGGTTTCAGCCACTCACCCACCTCACCGGGTGATATACTAAATTAAATTGCTACTACAGTATGTTTAAGAACAGCATTGGATGGGTGGTCGACGGTTTTGCATCCGCCAGCCGGCGGATCAGCCAATCACCCACCTCACCGGGTGAAATACTAAATTAAATTGCTACTACGATATGTTTAAGAACTTCATTGGGTGGGTGGTCGACGGTTTTGCATCCGCCAGCCGGCGGATCAGCCACTCACCCACCTCACCGGGTGATATACTAAATTAAATTGCTACTACAGTATGTTTAAGAACGTCAGGGGTGGTCAACTCAACAATCACTACCCTTTCAGGGGACGGCAAAGGTAATAAAACAGATGCGGTTTTTCTAAGAATGCATAAGCCGAAAATATCTGCCCAAAATGCAAAAACGCCCCCGGATTACGGAGGCGTTCGTTGTATATAGGTTTGGTCAAGTTCAGGAAATGGACATCTGGATCTTCTTCTGCAGATCGTCGACACTCTCTTTGAATTTGGTATCTGTATCCATCAGGTTTTGGATGGCCTGGCAGCTATGGATAACCGTACTGTGGTCGCGTCCGCCGAAATGTTTGCCGATCGCCTTTAAGGAATGTTTGGTAAAATTCTTGGACAGGTACATGCTCAGCTGACGGGCCTGCACAACCTGGCGCTTACGGGTTTTCTCCTTCAGCTTGTCTACCGGAACCTCAAAGTAATCGCATACCGCTTTCTGAATGAAGTCGATAGACACCTCGCGCGACATATTCTTCACAAAGTTCTTTACGATCTTTTTCGCCAGGTCGAGATCGATCTGCTTCTTATTGAGGGAGGCCTGTGCGAGCAGGGACACCAGGGCGCCTTCCAATTCCCGCACATTATTGGTGATATTATAGGCTACGAATTCAACCACGTCTTTGGGTAATTCGATGCCATCTGCATACATCTTCTTTTCGAGAATAGCGACACGTGTTTCAAAATCAGGAGCTTGCAAGTCGGCACTTAATCCCCATTTAAAACGGGACAACAATCGCTCTTCCACACCTTCCAGATCGCGGGGCGGTCTGTCACTGGTTAAAATGATCTGCTTACTTTCCTGATGCAAATGATTGAAAATATGGAAGAAGATATCTTGTGTCTTTGCCTTATTCGCGAAGAAATGAATATCGTCAATGATGAGTACATCGATCAGTTGATAGAAATGCACAAAATCATTAACGGAATTATTTTTCAGTGATTCGATGAATTGATTGGTGAATCGCTCGGCGTTCGTATATAATACGGTCTTATTGGTAAAGTTCTGTTTTACTTCATTACCAATGGCTTGCGCGAGATGGCTTTTACCCAAACCGGTGCCGCCGTAAATCACCAACGGATTGAAAGCGGTTCCGCCCGGCTTTTGCGCCACGGCATATCCGGCACTGCGACACAAGCGGTTGCAATCACCTTCTATAAAGTTGTCGAAATTATAATTGACATTCAATCCGGATTCTATATTGACTTTTTTTAAGCCCGGAATGACAAATGGATTTTTAATGCTGGTTCCCATAACTAAAGGTGCTGCGACTTCGGGGTTTTTATTGTTACCCGTATTATAATTCGGATAATCAATGGTGAACGGAGAATTATTTCCGGAACTGTTCTCCACTACGATCCGGTATTCCAGGCGGGCGTTCGCACCGAGTTCTCGTTTTATGGTTTTACGCAACAGGGTTACGTAATGTTCTTCCAGCCATTCATAAAAGAACTGACTGGGAACCAGGATGGTGAGAATATCATCCTCCAATTTGACGGGCTCGATCGGCTCGAACCATGTTTTATAACTCTGAAGATTTACGTTGTCTTTAATGATCTTGAGACAATTGGACCACACGGTTTGAAAATCTTTGCTACTCATCTCAGAATTAAAAGAATTTTAATATTTTATTCACAGCGGGGTAACGAAGGTGTGAAAAAATATTTTCTAAAAAAAATTTTTATTCCCTTGTTTTTTTGGACACAATTACAGGTTTCCCAGAATGCCATTTTTTGGCTTTTTTGCGTTCAAAAAAAACATCTATACGCCCCAGCCAAACACCTGCCCATCCAACCTGGTTTATTACCACTTCTTCATCGGCAAGATTTTTGTAAACTACGGGCGCATCTAAAAAAGTATGTGTATGGCCACCTAATATCAGGTCGATGTCCCGGGTTTGTGCAGCCAATACAATATCAGACACTTTATTGTTTTTATAGGCATAGCCAAGATGCGATAAACAGATCACATAATCGCAACCCTGATCGTATTTTAAAAAGCTGGCCATGTTTTGTCCGACGCTTATCGGGTCGATATATTTTGTCTCCCCATATAAACTATCCGGTACAAGTCCCTTTAATTCAATGCCTAAGCCAAACACACCTACTTTAATATCTCCTGTATAAAATATTTTCCATGGAACCGAACGATCCTGCATGGCGGTATTTGTAAAATCATAATTTGAAATGATAATAGGAAATTGAGCATGTTGTAACTGCTCGGCGAAGCCGTCGATACCGGCATCAAAATCATGGTTGCCCATGGTGGCAGCATGGTATCCCATTTCCTGCATCAACTGCATTTCCAGTGCGCCGTGATAAAAATTAAAATACGGGGTGCCCTGAAAAATATCACCGCTGTCGAGCAGCAACACATTCTGTTCTTCGCTGCGGATCTGTTTGATAAGTGCTGCCTTTCTGGCCATGCCACCCATGCCGGGATATTTTTTGTCATCATCCGGAAACGGATCTACGCGCGAATGCACATCATTGGAATGCAGAATGGTAAGTTTTAGTATCCCGCCGGCGGCAAACGCCTCCCGGGGAAATGCACCCAATCCGATCAGCGCACTTCCGGAAACCAAATGTTTCAAGAAAGTTCGCCTACTCTGCATACGTAATTCTCCCCTCTACTTTTGCCTGGATGGTTCTGCCCTGTTCTGTTTCAAAACGCAGATAATCGAGTACCATATCCCGTATGGTGGTTTTCAGAAAAACAACATTTTCGGCGGGAATAAAACTGAGATCATCTCCACCGTTCGCCATATAATCGTTCATAATGATATGATACGACCGGGTAGAATCAAAAGGAGTATTACCTATCATGGCCTCAAACGTGTAATCGGAGTGAATGGTTAAAGTGACACCGCCAACTGGCCACCCGTCTTCTGCTATGATCTTGCGAAATAGTTGCGCTGTTGCCGACCCGTCTAAAGTAACTATTGCCCCGAAATTTTCAAAAGGAAGAAGCTCAAAAATCTTACCTCTTGTCACCGGACCTGCAGATATATTATCTATACGGATACCACCGTAATTATATACCGCAAAATCGACGGGCCCGTCATATATTTTTTCCCCTTGTGCGAGCACGGCATCACATACAAAATTCCCGAGTTGGGATTCGGGCTTTGCTTTGCGCATATCCATTCCAAATACCGCGACCACATCATTCATTTCTGCATCCAAAGCCTCTTTATACGGTGCAATTATATGTTCAATGGCAGTGTCGGGTGCTATGGTTTCGTTCACACGCACCTGAGCGGTCTCTCTCGATGCCGGACTGTAATAATACGTGCAGGAGACCAGCGACAGCAGAAAAAGAGCCGGGAACAACGCGTTCCGGGTGCCTCTGCGAAAGGAATGGTGTTGTGACAAACCCATCAGATCAGGAACTTACTTATTATATAATAACATGACCTCTCTCTTCAACTGCACGATCGCTTTTGCGGTCGCAGCGTCATCATCCGAGTCGGCCATTTCTGCCAGAATTTTTTTGTGCAGTTCGATCCCGGGCAATTCGGGAAGCAGGTCCATGGCGTTGCGGTTTATCATACTGATGATCTCCTCTTTGGTAACGCGGATCATGCCCCATGCGTCGGTAGATACATATACTTGCTGACTCAGGTTGTGCTCATATTCCATGCGTATATTACTGATCAGAGCAGATCGAAATTCTGCCACGGTCATTTCCTGTTTGCGCACACGGGGCAAGAGGTTATTCAGAGAAATGCGTTCGAGGAAAAGGGTGAGCCTTTCATAGGCCTGCAGGCGGATGGGCATGGCCTCGCGCATATGTGCCTGACGGAATTCGATCAGACGCATCTTTTGCTCTCTGTCGAGAAATGCACGCAAAACGATATATGTGGTAAAAAAAACGACCAGAGCGGGTATACAATACCCCAGTATCTGCAAAGCAATGTCCATAGATCAGGTTTAAAGGGTTGCAAAAATAAAATTACAGCATTAAATCGGCAACAGCTTAGAGAACGCCCAAAGACCGTCGAATATTTGCACAAACCATGCAAAATCTGCCCGGGCCCGAAACTAAACATATTCCTTTGGCGTTTGTATTTTTGTAAAGAATTCAAGCATATGGAAGTTTTAACAGAATCCCCCATCAAATTGACCGACGGAGCCATCCAGGAGATCAAGCGCATCGTTACCGATAAGCAAATACCGGAAGAATATGGTTTGCGCGTTGGCGTCAAGGGCGGCGGATGCAGTGGCCTTTCCTATATTCTCGGTTTTGACCTGCAGAAGGAGAGTGACCAGGTATATCAGTTAGGTGATGTTACCATACTCATGGAGCGCTCGCATGGCATGTACCTGGCCGGCATGGAAATAGATTTTGTCGAAGGCCTGAACAACCGCGGCTTTACCTTCAACAATCCGAATGCGACCAAAACCTGTGGTTGCGGAAACAGCTTCGAGGCATAATACACTATTGCTATATATAAAAAAGGCGTCCCGGAAAGGACGCCTTTTTTATGGGCAAGGCTTAAAAATCAGAATCCCCGCCGCATTACACGGCAGGGATTCCAGGTTTATGGTTGTTACACCATACCTTGTATTATTTAAGGATCACTATCCTTTCATTCCAACTTTCCGTTCCGGCATCAATAGTAATAAAATAGACACCCGGATCCAGCGCATTGCCGGCGTTGATCTGCTTATTGATCTTGCCGCTGATGAGATCGGCGCGATCTGCAAGTATTACTCTGCCCGCCATATCACTTATACGCACTTCCACTGAAGCATCGCTTAGCGCATTGGTTTGCATTTGCAGCGTAAACACGCCGTTTGAAGGATTCGGGTAGAGATCGATCTTGGTAATGACCTCACCTGCGTATTTACAACCATTGAATACGGTGACTGTTTCTGTAGTTGTTTCGCAATACGGACTGTTGATCACGCAATAGTAATCACCTGTTGCCGTAGCATAGTAATTTCTGTCCGTTTCACCCGGTATCGGGGAACCATCCATATACCATTGGAAGGTATGTGTAGGATCATAATCTGCCTTCAACAGCAGCGGATCAACCAGACAGATGTCCAAACCATCGGGATAAGTAATATTACCATTCGGCGGATCATGCACGGCAACTGCCTGCACTTCAGATAAGCCGGAGGAACACAATCCTATGAAACCTTCTACCTGATAATATCCCGGTTTATTTGTGTTGTAGTCAACACCGGTTACTCCTGCTAAAGGAAGACCGTTTTTATACCATTGATAGGAGTCAAAACCTGCTGTTCCGGATAAGGTTACCGTTTCCGGTTTACACAGGTCTATGATACCTGAAGGTGTTATGGCAATCGGCGGAGTTGTTGCGTCGTCGGTCACACCGTCGCAGTTGTCGTCGATACCATTACAAATCTCTTCAGCTGCAGGGTTTACATCTGCATTCGTGTCATCGCAATCGGTATTGTCGGCAACATATCCATCGGGAGCACCATCACAACTTTCGGTAGTTGCACCGGCATCACCGAATCCATCGCCATCGGCATCAGCATACCAGATAGTCATTTCGATACCCTCGTCCACATCGCCGTTACAGTTGTCATCCACGCCGTTACAAATTTCGTCGGCTGCAGGGTTGATAGCGGCATTCTCGTCGTTACAATCGCCGTCATTGGCTACATAACCTTCCGGCATATCACATGCTTCGGTGGTAACATCCGGATTTCCGAAACCGTCACCATCCGCATCGCCATACCAGGTGGTCATTACACCTTCGTCCACATCACCGTTACAGTTGTCGTCGATGCCATTACAGATCTCATCAGCGCCAGGGTTAACGGAAGCGTCTGAATCGTCGCAATCAGAATCGTTGGCAACATAACCTTCCGGTGCGCCGTCGCAGGTTTCTGTGCTCACTGCAGCATCGCCATAGCCATCGCCATCGGCATCGGCATAATAGGTTGTGAAAGTGATTCCTTCATCTACATCGCCGTTACAGTTATCGTCCATACCGTTACATATCTCGTCGGCACCCGGATTTATCGCTGCGTTGCTATCATCACAATCGGTGTTGTCAGCAACATAACCTTCCGGTGCACCGTCGCATGTTTCGGTACTCATTGCGGCATCGCCAAAGCCATCGCCATCGGCATCCGCATAATAGGTTGTATAGGTAAGTCCTTCATCTGTATCTCCGTTACAGTTATCATCTATTCCGTTGCATATTTCATCTGCGCCGGGATTGATCGCTGCATTTGTATCATTACAATCGGTATTATCTGCAACATAGCCTTCGGGTGCACCGTCGCAGGCCTCGGTGGATATCTCCGAGTTGCCATAGCCGTCACCATCTGCATCTGCAAAATAGGTAACATATACAGCGTCCTCATCGATGTCACCGTTACAGTTATCATCTATACCATTGCATATATCGGTTTCTCCGGGATTGATAGCCGCGTTGAAGTCCTCACAATCGGTATTGTCAACAACGAAACCATCTGGAGCACCGGTACAAGTATTTAAGGGGAGGTCGGGATTTCCGTAGCCGTCACCATCATTGTCTTTGTAGAAGGTGGTGAATTCCAATCCTTCATCTACACCGCCATCGCAGTTATCGTCGATCTCATTACAGATCTCGAGCGCTCCGGGATGAACGGCAGCATTGGTATCATCACAATCACTGTTGTCCAATACATAACCTTCCGGTGCATCACATGCTATGGTAGTAACTTCAGGATCTCCGTAACCATCACCATCGGCGTCTGCATAAAATACCGTTACGCCGGTTTCATCCACTTCACCATTACAGTTGTCATCTATTCCGTTGCAGATCTCTTCAGCGGCCGGATTTACAGCGGCATTGGTATCATCACAATCGGTGTTATCGGCAACATAACCTTCCGGCGCGCCATCACACGTTTCTGCAGACACATCTGCATCACCAAAACCGTCGCCATCCGCATCAGCATAGTACGTAGTATAGGTCAATCCTTCATCGGCATCGCCGTTACAGTTATCATCTATACCATTGCAAATCTCTGTTGCACCCGGGTTGATAGCGGCATTTGCATCATTACAATCGGTATTGTCTTCTGAGTAACCGTCGGGCAGGCTGCAGGATTCCGTAGTGATATCCGGATTTCCGTAACCATCACCATCGGCATCGGCATAATACACGAACAGCGGCAGGTCTTCATCGATATTGCCGTCGCAGTTGTCGTCAATGCCATTACACACTTCTGTGGCACCGGGATATACATCCGGGTTGGTGTCATCACAGTCGACATAATATTCAAAACCATCACCGTCCACGTCCAGATCATTGATATGGCCGCCGAGGACGAGGTTTTTTAATTGTATGGTTCCATTGGTACCATTAGACCCGAATAGGGTGACCCGTATATATAAGGTGTCGGTCAGCACCAGATCGTCGAAGTCCCAGCTAAAGCTCGACATCGCATTACAGTCGGAAGCTTCAAAGGTGTGATTGAATCCGTTGTTCACCCAGGTAGCAGCGTGATCCGTGCTATACTGGAAGCGCATCAGATAAGGACCTTTGTTGTTCCTGCGCAGATCAACACTGACATCCTCCACCGTCATTTCATATCCGGGGTCAGGCACCACGGTGAACCAAATGGCAGTACGCCAGTACTTAAAGGTGTCGCTTTTTGTAAAGCGATCGGAAACAAAACCGGTTTCACAGGAGATAGTTGTATCTGCCTTAAAGCGATTTAAGTTTGATCCAGAGGCAAAGGCTGCAACTGATGCCGGAGAGCCGTCGGGGGCGTCCGTATAGGTGTAGATCTGAGCTTGCAGCTGGAATCCTGCAAACAAAGCGAACAACACCAGCACCACTTTGGGGTATAATTTTCGCATATAAGGTATTTTGAATGCAAGATAGATATATTGTTATTTGTGTTGCACGGAGCAACCATAAAACCAGTGTTTAAGGCGATATGTGGATAAAGCGATCAAGTCACTATATTATATAACAATATATTGATAATCAATATATTATGACATAGAATTATATAATATACCTGTCATTTTTATCGACAGATTGTAAGCAAATTAAAAAGGTATTAAAATTTGCTATCTGTCACATTTTAACAGAAACACTACACCTACGACAGTGTGCAGGGAGCTGAAGGGAAATGTTTAGCGAATGACCTGGAAGTGTGCCGACCTTTGATCTGAGCCATTCCATATCCATGCGATATAGGCCCCGGAGGTAAAACCGGAAATATCCAGCTCCATATCCAGAGGCTCTGCATCGTTAGCAGGTATTAGCCTTTCGAACAGTATCCTGCCGCTGATATCGCTGATGCGCACGAAGTAACCGGCAGGCTCAGCAGCCGATAGCTGGTCGCAATGGATATGCAGTAATGCAGAAGCCGGATTCGGATAAATAAGCAATCCGCCAATCTCTGAAGAAAGAGCTTGGTCATCCCGGCAGGAAGTGGTGATCGCAGTGATGGCGGAGAGCTTATCACATCCATTGGCATTGATCACACGAACGCGGTAATTGCCCACTATCGTTGCCAGATATTGTTGTCCTGTTGCACCGGGAATGAGCACATTATTTCGATACCACTGCCAGGAATACCCTGCACCGCCATTCGCTTTTAAACGCAGATTCGAATGGCCGCACAGATCGGTCCCGTCCGGGGTATTGATAGCAGCTGATGGAGTAGCATACACTGTAACTACCGTGGAAGCGGAAAGTGCATTGCAACCGCCCGGGATGGTAACACGCACCTGATAGTTGCCTGATTTATTCGCGTTATAGGATATGGATGTTGCGCCGCCGATATTGGAGCCATTGCGCTGCCATTGATAGGTATATCCTGTGCCGCTATTTGCAACCAGTGTGACAAAAAGCGGTTTGCAGAAACTGGTCGGGCCCGATGGTGTTATGATTGCTGTTGCAGCACCATCATCGATCATCGCATTACAGTTATCATCTATACCGTTGCATAATTCGGTTGCACCGGGATGTATGGCAGCGAGCGCATCATTACAATCGTTACCGAGTGCAACATATCCCGCCGGAGCAGAACAAGCTGCAATGTTCACAGCATTATTACCATAGCCATCCACGTCGGCATCGTAATAATACGTTGCTGTGGGTAATCCTTCATCAATTGCTCCATCGCAATCATCGTCCAGAAAATCACATATCTCCGGTGCTGAAGGATAAATGGCGGGATTACCATCATTGCAATCGCCAGCTACCAGTGCATAACCTGCAGGGAATACGCAAGATGTGATGCTCATACCCGCATTGCCGTATCCATCATTATCGGCATCTACATAATAGGATGTGCCGCCGCAAGGATTTACCTGAATATTATAATCTTCTGTTTCGCCTTCGTTAAATGTTGTGCATGCAGTATTTTCTGCGGGCACATAATTATATGCGCAACGCACACGCATGCGCAACAATCCCGGCGTTGCTGAAACAGGCACCTGAAACGAACCATTCACGATCGTTGTAGTAGCAAAATCGGAATGAAAAACATATTCACCGGCATCATCAAAATCACCATCGTTGTTCCAATCGCACCAGATCGCATAGCCTTCGGCATAGTCGGGCCCGGATTGCATGCTTACACCAATGATATCGCCTTGCGTTGCCGTAACGGTCTTCGTTGAAAAATACGTGTAGTTATAAGCACCACCGGAACATCCTGTGCCCGTATTGGAGATGTTTACGGCACCGCCTGAAGTGCTAAAATCATTGATATAATCTTCTGACCCGCAACTGGATTCCAGATATACAGGTATGCAATAGCATGTAGATGTACCGGTTGTAAAAGTACTGGTTGAACATCCGGTTGCTTCACCGTAAATATTATAAGGTATTACTTTCCATCCGTATGTTGTGGACGCTGTCAGCATGGCTGTATAGGTAAGTGCAACACCAACATCTGCATGATTTAAAATATTATCATAATCCGGTGCATTTGTTCCCAGGTTCAGATAGTAGCCTGAGGCAAGTGCAGTAGCGCTCCAACTCAAGGTAGTGTTGATACATGTTCCTGTTACCCCGGATAAAGGACTTGTAGATGCCGGGCAGGCCGGTGCTGTTGGATCTGTTCTGGTGATCGTGATATCATCCATATATATATCATTTCCAAATGCAGAAGTCGCTTTAAAAATGATATAATTCGTTGTTGAGGTGAATAAGCCGGGTACTGTAAAATTATATTGGTACCAGCCATTGGAACCTTCAACCGGCGATTGATTCCTGTCGCGGTGTACCGTTCCGAGCAGGGTGCCTCCTACTGAAGTTTGTGCAGTATTCACAAAAACTTCCAGAATATCATTGGCGACCCAATTATCGCGGTACATCCAAAAGCTGACTGAATAAGTGCCGGCAGCAGAAAAATCTAAAACACCGGTGCGCAGATCACCGGAAGTTCCGGCAAGATAATTATGGGAGTTGTAGCGCACCTGAAACGACCCGGAATGAGGTGTTTGAACAGGGAATACACCATTGCCATATCGCGCCCATGTCCCGGGCAGGGTGGGTCCGGATATACGCACGTTCGACCAGCCTGCAGGCGGAAAAGGGAGTGCTTCAAATCCCTGACTGAGGATCACTGTTTGACCGATTGCGGCAAACGAAAGCAACATAATGAAAGTCGTCAACAGGACCTGTATCTTACGCATAGTGTGGATTTAAAAGGCGGTCCTTCCCAAGCAGGAAGGACCGCCGCACAAAATTATAGAATGTTATCGTTGTACCGCGATCTGTTTACTGATACTTTGTCCGCCGGTTGTCACTTTTACCATATACATACCGGAAGGAATTTGATCACCCATATCCAAGGACACATGTAACAGGCCATTATGCACGGCCGTTTCTGCGTGCAGGATCGAAGCACCAACTGCATTGAATATTTCAATATATGCGATGTCATCCGCAACCGCTGCGCTTACATCCAACTGGAAGCTACCGTCATTCGGATTCGGGTATACATTCACTTCTGTTGCACCATAGATCTCACCTTCTTTACAAGCCGTTACCGTAATGGTATTGGAAATTTTGGAGCAACCGTATGCATTCATTACCGCACAAGTATAATCGCCGGGTATTGTTGCATTGTATAAATAATTAGTTGCTCCCGGGATCAATACTGCATCGCGATACCATTGCCAGGTGTACGATGCATCAAAATTAACTTTCAATTTAACGGTAGAACACAAGCTGGTGCCCAGGGGCGCCGTTGCATTGGCATTTACGTTGGGGTTCACTTGCAGGAATGTTGGATCGGAGAGTGCAAAACATCCTTCCGGAGTATTTACCTGTACCTGGTAGTAAGCAGGCTTGTTCGTTGCGTAAGAAGAAGCTGTTGCACCAAAGATCTGATTTCCGTTTTTGAACCATTGGTACGTGTATCCAACACCTGTATTTGCATAGAAAGTGAACAGAACTCCTTTGCAGGTAACTGCTGTCCCGGCAGGTGTTATGGTTGCAGCAACAGTTCCCTCATCAACAAGGCCATTACAATCATTATCATAACCATCACAAATTTCCGGTGCTCCGGGATATACGGTGTTTTGTGTGTCATCACAATCCGTATTATCCGCAATATAACCGAGTGGAGCACCATCACAAGTAGAAATACCGGTGTACGCATCGCCATATCCATCGGCATCAGCATCCGGATACCAGGTTGCAAAAGTGAGCCCGTCATCTGCAACTCCTGAACAATCATCATCCACCCCATTACATACTTCTGTTGTTCCGGGATTTATCGCAGCATTAAATGGTGCACAGTCGGTATTTGTCGGAACGCCACATTCAACCGCAGCGCCGGCGCCATATCCGTCGCCATCGGAATCCTGATATAACCATTGTGTATCATCACAATCAACATGGTTGATCACCGGACCACAAGGCACCGGAACACCGAAACCAAAGCCATCTCCATCGGCATCCGTGTATGTGATATATAATGGTTGGCAATCCAAACTATTGTCAACGTATCCTGCAGGAGGTGAAGCAAGGCAGGAAGAAATGGAAGATCCGGCATCCCCGAAGCCATCTCCTTCTGTATCTGCATAATATGTAGTGTATGTCAAACCGTCATCAGTAAGTCCATTGCAATTATCATCCAAACCATTGCAAATTTCCGTTGCACCGGGATGCACGGATCCGTTTGAATCATTGCAATCTGTATTATCCGTAATATACCCGAGTGGTGCGCCAACACATGATACGGTAGCATTGGAAGGATCCCCGTATCCATCCACATCGAGATCGGCATAATAAGTAACATTCGCATTAACTGTTACACTTGTTGTTGATGCGGAAGTAGAACATCCTGTCACCGGATTGCTATAAGTAACTGTATATATTCCGGATGCTGCCGGTGTTGCACTAAGAATGGTCGGATTTTGTACAGCAGATGTAAAGCCTCCGGGTCCCGTCCAGCTGATAACAGGCTGTATAGGTGTAAATGTGATGCATTTACCGTCAGTAAGTGATTTTGTATTATGTGTGTATTGCAAAGCAGAAGACGTTCCGAAATTCAAACCGATGGTGGCCGAACCGCCCTGATCTTCTGCTGCGGTTCCACTGAAATTCACATCGGAATAAACAAAATGTATTTTATTGGTAGTTTGTTCCAGCTGTACCTGAAATGTTACCGTTCCGGTGCCGGCGGCATCGAAATGATCTTCATTTGTCCATTGGATGATAAATTTGGAACCTATGGTTTGTGTTTTAATGGATCCTGCTGGTATACCGGTTGAAGGCGTCAGATCATCCCACCATGGACAAATACCGATATTGCCCAATGTGCCGAGGCCACCGGTTAATCCGTCGGTATTATTCGCACCGATCGGAGCAGGCAAAGCACGATTTGTGTAGTTGATATCTCCACCGGGCGAGCCGAATAAAACAGCACCGTTATTTCCAACGCGCATATTAGTATAACTCACTCCGTTGAATGTAAATGCGAATGGCAGCGCAACATCGTGTTCAGAATCGTCCGTCACCGTTCCGGAAACTGCCGTTCCCGTACCCGAAATATCCACAAAGCTTTCAGTACCGGAAGTATTCATGGAATATCCGAAATTAGGATCATAACCCGATGTAAGATTTATGGTTCCACCGGCACATAAAGTGGTCGGCGTTGCATTGGCAGTTATACCCGATGGATTTGCATTCACTACCACAACGGTATTGGATGGGGCAGAGTTACATGTTCCGTTGCTTGCTATGAACGTATACGTTCCCGCGTTTGAAACTGTTGCGGAAGCGATCACCGGATTTTGTAAAAGGGAGCTAAATCCACCGGGGCCCGTCCAACTGTATGCAGTACCCACATCTGTTCCTCCGCTGAGATTTATCGATGTTCCCTGGCAAACCGGACTATTACTTCCGGCGAGAGCAGAGGGTGTTTGCGTTACATTTAATGTCAATTCATTTGAGAAAGAGGAATCGGGTCCTGTTGTGCAGATCACTTTCAATCTGTAATATTTAGCACTGCAGAAAGTGTAGCAGTAGTATATGCAGTAGTAGTTGCGCCTGATCCGCCAACCACTTGTAAAACCTACTCCACCACCTGTTGTTGAAACCTGCCACTGATAAGAAATTCCGGTTCCAACCGAAGCACCTGTTGCCGACATATTATATGTCAATCCGGAACAAACTGTTGCAGTTGCAGGAGAAATGGAACCGCCGGCGGGAGTTCCGGCACAAGCAGCTTGTGCAGCTTCATCTCCACCTATATCCGGAATAGTGGTGCCGGTATTGGGGCGCACATCTCCATCTATATCCACAGTGACACCGGTTCCGGTTGCCGCTTTCTGTTCTACACTATTTATTTCCGCACTGAGTACATTTAAATGAAGGTCTGTATCGCTCGTATACGGTGATGTGGAAGTGCTCGCATAGCTCGCATTGTCATTCGTGCCCGCAGCTGATAAAGTACTTGTATATGCGCGCAAATTTCCCGACGGCAGGATCGCACCGGCATTAAAGTTAGATGCAAGATAGAATCCTGTTCCCGCAGTTGTGCCCGCTTGTGCAATGCCCTGTCGTGCATTATCCGTGCCGCTGTAGTACGCATTATTATTCAAAGTGAGATTCAAAGATGATGTTGCACCTGAAGGCAAATAGATACATACATGTGCAATGGATGTTGTTCCTCCGGTTATATTGTTGGAAAAAATATTATTCCTGATGTTCATACCCGTAGAACTCGTTGAAACGATACAAAGTGGGGCAGACAGCAAGGAGGAAGTAGATGTGCCTGTCATGGCGCCATACAGGTTAACGCTGTTGTGATATATAAGATGGCCTGTTCCGGAAGCAATGCGAATACCAAACACGCCAAAAGTTGTGGAGAAAGCTGCCCCTCCGGACATATCATGATTAACGTCCCAAATAAAATTATTTTGAATGATATCGTTACTTCCGCCGGTTACGTTTATACCGTAAACGCCAAAAGTAGAAGTGGAGCGCTGCCATATATTGGACAGTTTGTTTTTTTCGATCGTTGCCGAACCTATGCCTACAGAAATAGCGCCTGCCAATGAAATGCCGGCTACTGCCTGCACATTCGAGACCACATTTCCACGTATGGTATACGCGGTGCCTGCACTTGAAACCAGAATCGCATTACATGCTGATACAGTACCGTTATTCACCACACCCGTAATTGTATTGTCGTTTATGGTAATAGTGCCGGTACCAATTGAACCATTTAGCTCAATGGCCACTATGGTAGTACCAACATAGGACATAATATTTTTCAGCGTATTATTATTTATTGCAATGGCGTTTGTTCCTGCAATAAAAATACCTTTTGCATATACCGTGTTTGCCGGTGTTGTATATGGTGCGATACCAACCAGTGTTGATTGATCTCCCAGCACATTATTGGTAATGGTAACACCCGATGAAACAGTTGAAGCTGCCCCGTTGAATACTATACCGCGCGCACAGGCATTGATCGCATTGTTATTGATCAGCAAATTGTTCACGGTTGTACCAGATGGTGCCGTATTTGATGTTACGGAAGAAATAGCGGTGGGTGCATCCGTTGCAGTAGAGCCTCCGTTGCCACCAACATAAATTCCAAAGGTTGTATTCTCACTACCTGTGGTAGAAGTATTCGCTGACGCGTTCCTGCTGGTTGCACTTCCGTTCAGATTGCAATTCTTAATGGTAATATTATCAGAACTGGCTACCACGGTAGTTGCATTTGCTATGCGGATCACCGAAGTATACGTTGTTGTATTGGACGCAGTATTGGTGATCGTAAGATTGCGGTTTGTTCCGGATGTGTTCGGATTGTCACCGTCTATCGTAATATTATCTGCACCTTTTAATTCAATCACCCCTCTTCCCGTGGCTAATGCACCTGAAACTGTGATTGCATCGGCATAGGGGCGTATGGTAACTGAAGAATAAGATGCAGCACCTGCACCGGAACTATTTAAAACAGCTGTGGATACTTCTGTTGTATTTGACCAGATGCGCACATTTACAGTTCCTGTATGTGTTCCGGCATTAATTGCATCAAAAGCAGCTTTAACGGTTGCATACGATGCGAGTGCTGTTCCTGCACTCGCCGTTACTTCCACATTATTGGATGCGGTTACCGTATAACTGAAAAGTGTTGCAAGCGATGCATTATTTGTAGGTGTTCCACAGCCGCAAGGCGCACCCGGGCCATTGGCAAATATCTCATTGCCACCACCGGAATGCCATGTTCCGATCTTATATTTTACAATAGTACCGGCGGGTTGGACCGGGATAGTAGCGGTTGCCACATCTACTGCAGGACCTCCAAATGAACAGGAATAAACGCCTGCAATCACTTGAGTGGTTCCCGATCCGACCCCAAATGCACCTGAAGGAGTTGACCCGTCGGTCGTATAGTAAATGACTGTATTCGTTGTATAAAATTGATATTCTATCTTCCATGCCAATGTAACTGCTGCTGTATTATTCGGGCTGGTACTGCTCATGTAATTAGCAGCGCCACAACCGGGATTAGCTGTAGTTTGTTCATGATAGACATAGTTTGCTTCTGCTTTAAGATCTGCACCAAACAAGATCAGAAATGAAAGAAAAAACAGTGCCGGCAGGATACGTCTTGCCGTGCGTTGTAATTGGATAGATGTGGTTTGCATACATATTAGATTTTGAATAAAAAAAATGCTTCTTGTCGCTCGAAAAGCTGGTTGAAGGTAGAAGTGTCTGCAAAGCATGCAAAGGATAATAAACAGAGCAGTAAGGAATCGCCCCATTTCTGCAAACAGGAATTTGAAAAAAACAGAAAAGGCCCGCATTTACAAATGCAGGCCTTTTTGCAGAGGTAAGGTTTTTACTTTTGAAGCACCACCTGTGTATGCAGTGTTTCAATTCCCGCATTACACTGTATGGAATACATGCCATTCGGCAATGCACTGAGATCCATATTATATGCTAAGGAACCATGTACTATTGCAACTTGATCGCTGTAAACTAATGCACCAAGTGTTGTAAATACTTTCACATCAACCATTTCTGTTGCATCTGAAAATTGTGCATGCAATAACACGGTACCTTGTGATGGATTTGGATAAACCTGCAGATCATTATCTACCATTGCTCCTGTACGACATTCGGTAACTGTAATTTCATCAGAAGTTCTGCTGCATCCTGCAGGGTTAGTAACTACACAAGCATACACACCGCCTGCGGTTGGCACCAATTTATAATCCGTTTCTCCCGGAATCGGATTGCCATCCATCAACCATTGATAGGTATAACTTGCATCGTAAGTCACTTTCAATTTTACTGCAGTACACAAACTGGTACCAAAAGGTGCGGAAATATTTGCAACAGGGCGGTTAGATACAGCAACGGCCTGCGGATCGCTCAACGCGGTGCAAGTTCCCACTGTAACTTCTACCTGATAATAACCCGGTTTGTACACCAGATATGAATCACTGTTAGCACCCGTTTGCGGATTTCCATTTTTATACCATTGATAGGCATCATAACCTGCAGGAACGGATAATGTGATCGATTCGGGTTTACACAGTTGTATCACGCCGGATGGATCAATTACAGGAGCCGCAATGGAAGCACCGTCATCAATAGCGCCATTGCAATCTTCGTCAATGCCATTACATACTTCTGTTGCCCCCGGGTAAACGGAATCAGATGCGTCATTGCAATCTGTATTATCACTTACGTATCCTGACGGGGCAGAACATGCCAATGCCGCAACATCAGGATCACCAAATCCATCTGCATCGCTATCCGCATAAAAGTCTGATTGCCCACTTAAAGCAACGCTGAAATTTCCGGTACCGGCATCAGCATATCCATTTGCATCGGTCACGGTAACACTATACGGGTCGGAAGATAAACCACTCACATCTTCAGAAGTGGCTCCCGTTGTCCATAGATAATTGTATGTACCATCTGCACCGTGCAGAGTAACGGTAAGGTCATCCACTGCAAGTCCATGATCTGAACTGGTATTGTCCACATCTGTCCAGCGCAACCATATCGTTTCACCCGGATTAAGTGTAAGAGAAATCGTTTGGTCGAATATCTGTCTGTTAGCCGGATTATTGCCATCCAGTGCTGCGGCGGTACCGCTGGATACAGGACTGCTGAAATCCAATGCATTATAATCTGTCCAAACACCTGCAGTAATACTTGCCGCATTTATTTGATACGTGAAATCAAGAACGTTGGTAACAGCACTTGTTCCACCACAACGCCATTGTTCGCCGGTGTATGCCACCTGAACACTATTTACCACGACGCCTGTTGTATTTGTGATCGCAACACCATAATGTATGGGTGTGGCTGTTCCGGAACCAAGTGAACCTATAGCGCGATCAGAAGCGTCGGTACCGAAACTATACAGGCCACCGGTTGCACTCGTTCCCGTACTTGCTATATAAACGGTCCGGTTGCTATACCATCCACTCAATGTGCTGTTGTCGGTCCACACATTGGAAGTTCCTGTATTGGCAAGCGAATTAAAGTTGTCGGTATGTGTTTGTGTGATCGGGAAGGGCGTGCCACCGCTTACGGTAATATCGATAGCGCCGTCATTGCCACCACCTGCACAGCTGGCGTCAGTGACCGTGCCATTCACGGTAATATCCGGGCATAAAATGGTAAAGGTCGCCATATAATTTGCGCCGCCATTGCTTGCATAGTGGGTTCCCGTGCCGCAACCCAGATAGTCGGCAGTCGAGTATACTTCCAGCGTATAGGTCCCGGGGGTCAGCCCGCTGAGCACATCCGTTGTATTGCTTGTGTTTGACCATTTCTGATCATTTCCGCCACAACCGGTGCCCAGATTTTCGGCCCATGGCAGGTTTACCCCGTTGAAGGCGCCGGAAGGTGAGCCCGTCCAAACCCGGTACCAGATGTACCCGTTGGTTATATCGCAGGGTGCACATTTCCATGTTTTATTCTCCCCTCCTGCAAACACCAGTGTTTGACCGGAAGAGAAAGAACCCAGATCTGCCCCCTGAAAATCGGGATTGCCGGTTACGGCTTGCAGGTCGTAGTAACTATTGCCGCCACCGTTTATATTCAGTACGACATACGATTCATATATGCCACTTTGTGCGGAGAGCCTGGCTGAGCTCCATAAGAGCAGGCACAGTAAGCCTGCTAAGTACGCTGAAAATTTATTCATAATAGGTGCATTTAGGAAGGGTGAAAATACAAACAATTACCCGACAAATGCACCCCTTATTACATTAAATTATATGCTTTTTTCGGGGTTCCGGGATCCCGTTTCCGGGCATTAAAATTCCATTAAAATAGCCTTCCGGACTAACCAGCAATGCAGGCTGCAAATACCTTTACCATGCATAAGGCATTTGCCGAAAAGCAACTAACAGCAAAACCCATTTTATGGCACTTCTTTACCAACTGGTTAAAACCCTTACTCCTGCAGAATTACATGAGATAGAAATGCTGCCTTTGCAAGACCGCGAACGCGAAGTGCTTGCACTGACCATTGCTCTCAACCAAAAATTCTACCCGAGTTCTACCATTTGTAAAAAATTGAGCATCCAGCCTTCCCATCTGGATAAGATCAATAGCATACTGCTTAAAAAAACCGTAGAAGGATTAGCAGGAAAAAACATCTTCGATCAGATCAACTATCTGAATTATAAAAGCGGAACCTGGAATATCAGCAAACGCCTGCTCAAAAATTATGAGCTGAAAGTTCTGGAAGTGCAGGCCAGCGCACTGGAAAAATTTCAGTTCTACAAGTTTTGTCATGAATGGCTGCTCATCATTCCGGAACAACAATACAGTGAGGCAGAGATAAGCTATTATACAGGGAAAATGCTGCAGCATTGTGACCGCGAATTATACCGGGAAACGGAACTTTGGATCCGCATTACTTTGTTGCGTCGCGAGATCAATTTCTCGGCATCCCATGCTATCTACCACAAACCGGAAGCACAGGATAAGATCAGGAAAAATATTGCTGAATTGCAGGAAGATGCCACCAGACTGGGATTGCACAGATGTGCCTACCGGGCGCTTTTGTGTGGTGTGATCTTTCACAACACCCTGAAAGATTTTAGCGAAAGCCGCAACTATCTCCGGGCCATCGACACACTTATGGAAGAAAAACCGGAGGTGTTCAACGATGAAGATATCAAAACCATGCAATGGCATTATGCACAGACATTATATTTTGATAATGCCTTTGAAGAAAGCTATGCGGCATATAATACCATCTTCGACACGATCACAAAAAGCATGGAAGTAAAATGGTATATGTTGTTTGCCGAATTTTTCCAGGTATCGCTCATTACCGGTCATTACGATACCGCAAAAGAATTATGTGAACAATATTTCGAGAAATACTCAGATGACAAGAGCGGCAGCTATTACACCTCTGCCCTTATTCAACGGACGAAATACGATCTGTTCACTTCAGACTACGAAGCCGCAAGAAATAAATTGAACCTGCTGTATAAGTCGGTAACGAAAACATCTGTTATGCAATTTCAGATCGCATTGCGTGAATTGACGGTTGCCTATTTTTATCTCACAGGTAAATATGATGCCTGTGCATTATATGCAGAAAAGAATCTAAAATATCTGCGTTCTAAAAAGATCCATCAGAACATTCCCGAATATACATTTCACAGCAGACTGGCAAAATCAGTGATCAAGTTCCATACGCGCAACAGACATTTCGATATGGATGATATGCATATGTTTGCCGATCTCATGAAAGGCACCCTGGCGCAATACGGCCTGCTGATCAGCAAAGCCTATCCCGTTCAGGTCATGGCATAAAAAAAGGCCGGAAGAACTTCCGGCCTTTTTTTTTGTCTTTTATTTTCATCGCTGCACCGAAATACTTCCGGTCCGAATGTGCGTCATGCTTTCTATGCGCACCATATAGATACCGGCGGGTATTGCATCCGGCAAAGCGATGGTGATAGCATCACCGGCCTGCACATTTTCCAAAACCTGCGCATACACCATCTTTCCGGTCACATCACTAACGTATACACTTGCCTCCTGGCCGGAATAGGTATCATCCGCAGTAAAATGGAAGGTTCCATTCCCCGGATTCGGATACAGGATAATTCCGGCATTGCTCCATTCCGATGCGCGGCATGCTGTTACATCCAAAGCTGCCGTATTTTTTGTGCACCCATAGGCATTCATGATGGTACAATAGTAAGATCCTGCCACCGTAGGATTGTAGAGATAATTAGTAGCTCCGGGGATCATGCCGCCATCCAGGTACCATTGCCAGCTATAGCCCGGTTGATTGCTTGCTTTTAATTTGACAGGAGTGCACAACGAGGTCCCATTAGGGGCAGAGATATTATTATAAGGGGATGGTGTTACTGCCACCGCCTGAACCGCGCTCACATCAGAGCACAACCCATTGGTAACTTCCACCTGATAATATCCCGGCTTGTTGGTGGTATAGGTATTGCCTGTTTCTCCTGCCAGCGGATTTCCATTTTTCATCCATTGATAACTTGCATATCCCGCAGGGACTGATAAAGTAATTGCATCCGGCTTGCACAAATAAATAATGCCACTCGGTTCAATAGCAGGTGCTGTTAAACCAACTTCATCAATATTGCCATCACAATTATCATCTATATAATTACATATTTCACTTGCATCCGGGTGCACCGAAGGATCATTATCATCACAATCATTCAACGCATTGAAACCGTCGTTATCCGAATCCTGCACAACGGAAATATTGTCGACCGCAAAACTCGGGCGGGAACCGGAACCGCTTACTTCGTGATTCATCCAGCGCAATTCCACAACCGGCTGGTCTTCACAAGCCGCCGGTAAAAGAATAGAATAATTTACCGCATGCAGCGGTGTTGTATTTCCACTTTCGGTTTGTGTTGTCGTGTTACTTACATAAGAAGTTGCGTCGATGGTGGTCCATGGATCGGTTGTGCCGACACGATATTGCAGGAATGCTTCATTGATACGCGTATTTGTAGTTCCATTATATGGATTGCGGATCAACATAATGTCATACGACACAGATATATTATATGCATCTGTCGTATTGATGGCCAAAGCGATACCGGGATTAGTACTGGTAGAAGGGAGGAACCCGATCTTGCCATCGTAATTGTGCACGCCACCTGCAGTGGAAGATGCAGAAGAATTTGCGGTCAGGGTATGATCAGCTATCGGACCTGTAGTAACAATAGTTGCTGTGGATGCACTGCCGATCTTCCAACCTTGAATCCCGTCAGGATAGGTTGTGGATGTATGCACCAATGCACTGAAATCCTGCTCGTATGGCAAAGATTGCGGTGTTGGGTCAGTTTGCGCAATGATGGTCCCGCTCAACAGAAATAGGGACGTCAGAAGCGTAAATATTCTTTTTTTCATAAAATGTATATATGGTTACAGGTACAAAAGAAAGGTTTTAGTGCAAATCTAACCCCTACAGAAGATAAACATAATGTTAAGAATGCAGGGAAATAAAAAAAGCCCCGACCAATTGGTCGGGGCTGTAAGGTATATATGTGGGAATCAATTACTTATTGATCACCAATTGCTGTGTCAGCACTTGTGTGCCGGCTTGCACCTGTACCATATAGATACCGGAAGCGAAGTGTACACTGTTGATCTGTGCATTCACTGTACCATTTGTAACGGCAACTTGTGTAGAAGAGATCAGGGCACCTGTAGCATTGTAAACAGAAATAAATGCTACTGAAGCATCTACGTCAGCGCTTACTACAAATTTATCAGTAGCAGGGTTCGGGTAGATAGACAATCCGCTTACTGCGTCGTTTGCCATACGGCAAGAGTTGATCACAGTGCGTGTTTCTGTTATCCTGTTACAACCACTTTCAGCGGTGATGGAACAATAGTAATCACCGGGTTCTGAAGGATAAATTCTCCAGCTGGTTGCGCCTTCGCCTGTATATTCCACACCGTCTTTATACCATTGATAGGTATTGGTTGCTGTGTATCCCACTTTGATCAGAATGTTATTTCCGGGTGTAGGTGCACACAGGTTCAATCCGTTCGGATTATAAATATTGGCATTCGGATTTAATACGGTTGTCAATAAAGTGTGTTCAGAAACGGCAAAACATCCACCGGGAACAGTTACCTGAACAGAGTAGTATGCAGGTTTAGTTGTAGCATATGTTGAGCTGGTCGCGCCGATGATCACATTGTCATTTTTGAACCACTGATACGTACATCCATCGCAATCGTTAGCTGAGAATTCCAGCGGATCACCTTTACATGTGATGGCAGAAACTTCGGGAGAGATAGTTGCGAATACAACTCCTTCATCCACATCACCATTACAGTTGTTATCCAAACCGTCGCATATTTCCGTTGCACCGGGATACACAGTACTATGTGCGTCATCACAATCTGTATTATCAGCAGAGTAGCCTACCGGAACACTGCATGCCAGTGTAGTTACACCCGGATTACCAAAACCATCGCCATCAGCATCTGCATAATAAGTATTCAATGTGCAGGTAGTTCCATTGATCGAACCATTGCGAACAGATGCATCGCCATTGGTATGGCTGGCATCCCAACCATAAATGCGGAATCTTACTGCATTTGAAGTAGTGAAATCGGCAAAATCCCAGGTAAATGTGGTTGCAGTGAAGCAATTCGTGTGGTCATAACCGTCATTGGTAGTTCCGCTTGTCCACGTCAAACCACCATCTGTACTATAGGCAAAACGCATTTTTTGAGGTCCGTTGTTATTGCGGCGGAATTCAAATTGCATGCTGGTGAAAGTTGCAGATGTACCGGGATTAGGAGTAATAGTTACCTGAATTGCGGGCATGGATGCATTCCATGGATCGCCTGCAGTGCTCCAATGGTCAGATACGAATCCACTGGGACAAGCCGCAGCAGAAACGGTTCCATTAACACGGGTCCAGTTAGATGCCGTAACACCGGCTGCTACCGTACCAGGCGTACCGTCTTCGGCAGCAGCGTAGGTATACAAAGTTTGTGCCTGTGCAACACCCGCACATGCGAGCATAATTATACAGACGGGGAAAAGTGTGCGTAGTAGTTTCATAAGTTTATTTGGTTAGAATTTCGGAGTGCAAAGCTAGTTGTATATAATTATATTTTTTACATTTTAATATGAAATTATTGCCATGATCTTTTAGCGGTAAGGAAATCTTGTGCGAAAACCTCTTTTGTTCACGTTTTTGTAGGGTATCCTGCCTTGTTCGTTGCAAGCACAAAGCAGTACATTTGCCCCGCATGTCGGTTTCGGTAGAACATATCACGAAGGTCTATGGAGAGCAGAAAGCCGTTGATGACGTGAGTTTCAGCGCCTCACCCGGCGAGATCCTGGGCTTTTTGGGGCCGAATGGGGCAGGGAAAAGCACGACCATGAAGATTCTCACCTGCTTTATCCCGCAAACGGAGGGAAAAGCTACCGTTTGCGGCTTCGACGTGGAAAAACAGTCTATCGATGTCCGCCGCCATGTGGGATACCTCCCAGAGCATAACCCCCTCTACCCTGAAATGTACGTGAAAGAGTACCTGGAGATGGCCGCCCGTATGCACGGACTGAAAAAAGCCGGCAACCGCATAGAGGAAATGATCGATACCACCGGCCTTAGCCCGGAAAGAAAAAAGAAGATAGGCCAGTTATCAAAAGGATACCGCCAGCGCGTCGGACTGGCGCAGGCGATGCTGCACGACCCAAAAGTGCTGATCATGGATGAACCCACCTCCGGTTTGGACCCGAATCAGCTGGCAGATGTGCGCAACCTCATCAAACGCCTGGGCAAGGAGAAAACCGTCATCCTTTCTACCCATATCATGCAGGAAGTAAATGCCATCTGCGACCGGGTACTTATTATTAATAAGGGGAAACTGGTTGCCGATGATACCGTTTCGGCGCTCAAGAACAAACAAAAAGGAAATACCATTGTACAGGTTTCCTTCAAAGAAGTATTTGCAGCCGAAACACTGACTGCCATTCCGGGCATTTCAAATGTGCGTGAACTTTCAAAAGGCAACTGGCAGATCGTATATGCAGGCACAGCAGATATCCGCGAATTGCTGTTCCGTTTTGCTGTGGAGAATAAACTTACTTTATTAAATCTAAGTGTAGAACAACAAAGCCTGGAAGATATATTTCAGGAACTCACCGGAAAAAAATAACATCAGGAAGCTGTTCCATCCAATTCCAGTTTTCTGCGCAGCCAACCTCTTGTGCCGAAATAATTACTCCCCATATTTTCGATCGTCACCGCTAAGCCTTTCCTGCGTTTTTCACGCATTTCCATATTTGGCTCTAAACGCAATTTAATGAGTTCGCGCAAATTGTTCAGATACTCTTCATGTCCGTGTATCATTTCTTCGGGCAGATTTGCCTCTCTGCGCAAATAATGCGCAAATGCCTCAACAGATGCCAGCATTTGCGTCCACAATCTCTGTTCGTACATGAAACGCAACATGAATTGTTTCACCTGTATCTTCATGATATGGTTCTTAAAATTGACCATACTCATATATCTGGATGCTTCCGCAAAGTCGTCTTTATAATATGCAATAAATGCATTGCTGAATGCGATGGTATCATCACGCACCTGTTCATCCAGATTTTTCCCATGCGACTGCATGAATGCTTCGGTCCATTCAAATTCTTTGCACGCTGTAGCGATCTTCACAATATTTAAAAAATCGGGATAGCTGATATTTTCCGGTTTCTGTATACCAAATTCCACCAGGTCCCGGTGCACATTGTGTATTTCCCGCAGAAATCCGTTGTTGCCCAACTTATTCATCTGATGCGCGCAACAATCAATCAGATGCACAAACACGCGGTCCAGCAAGGTATATGGAACATCCGCATGTATCTCGCGTATGCGCTTCTGTAACCTGTAGTACATCTCCACATTTCCCAGATCGCGCACCAACACCAGCATGTCGATGTACAATTTGGTCAGATCGGTAAAGCTGTCGTATCTCTGCAATGCAAAAGCAAGTACTTCCTCCATCAGATCCGGACGATAATCCACATTGTTTTGCAATTGTTCATGCAACATCAAACCATAATGATCACATAATAGCATAACGGCGTATTCTAAAAACGCATCAAAACTTTTTTGCGTGAGCACATGCTCGGTATTCGGATCCTTTTGCGTTACATATTGCATTTCTTCCTGCCTTACCCAATGCATTTTCAACATATGAAAAGGATCGGTTAATGCAGTTTCAGCCAATACTTCCAAACTTTTTTTCAAGGTGCGCTCAAATAATTTATCTTGTTTGTGGGTGCGCAAACTCTCCAATAATGCCACACGTGCCTGTATGTCCTTCGCTTGTATGTTTTCTATTTCCAGAAAACGCAGCGCCAGTTCCACAATATCGGATGTCAGATTCTTGAACGAGTGATAATCATATACCTCGCCCGGAAATACCACTTTGCATTGCTCTTCTTCTGCCGGCAGACCATCCAGATCGGGGTGCGCTTTCAGTAAATAGTGCGCCAATACCCTAACCCTTTCATTTTTATTGAAATACGGGGAAGCGACAAAATCAGCAAAGTCTTTAACCTCCCGGGATGTGAAAGAGGCAATAAGATTGTGTAAACGGGAATGCTTCATTTTCTAAAAATTATTCTTATAAAAAATTATAAATATTTGATTATCAATAATTTATGTATTTATTAATATGCCCTTTCCCCTTTTTTGTTCCTAAAATACAGAAAATCTTTCCTTGTGGGAGAGCTGTTATCTGTGACATTTTAGCGTCGCGATCGCAAACAAACTTTTCAATCACCAAAAAAATGGAATTATGAAACACGTTAAAATGTGGCTTGCCGCCGTCTTCCTGACAGCGCTTGCTTACCCGGCCCTGGCCGACACGGAACCGGACAACAACAGCCCTGCAGGAGCAGATGCCCTGGTGTTGAACGACACCGTGACCGGAACCACGACAGCCGGCGACAATGACTTCTATGCTATCAGCACGAGTGCCGACGGCAACATTCACCTGCATTCAAGCAGTGATATCTATTATGTGTACCTGGACCTGTACGATGCAGACGGCACTACCCTGCTCGGATCCGCATCCAACTACAGTAATGCAGACCTGACAGTGAACGGATTGGCAGCAGGTGATTATTTCGCTGTGGTCAGATCCGGTTATGCGGGCAATTATTCTTTTACTGTAGATGAAGCGGTAAATCCCGTAACAAATGATGCAGAATTGAATGATGCACCGGGTACCGCTTTAATCCTTCCGGAAAACGGAAGTGTGGACGGTCATATAAGCTACCGCAGGAACGGAGGCACGTATGATAACAATGATTATTACGCATTGACAACCACCACCGATGGAAACATACAGTTAAGTATAACAACAACCAGTACTTACAGTTATATCGCATTGTATGATAGCAACGGCACCACCCTGCTGACAGGATCTTCCAACTATGCCGGCACTTTCAGCCTGATATCAAATGGTTTGGCCGCTGGTGACTATTTTGCGCGGGTCTATACTTTGACCAACACATATTACGGCGGATATACGCTCAGCAACACAGTGATCACAGATCCATATACGCAGGATCCCGAACCAAACAATACCGCCGGAACCGCAACACCCATAGATGAAAATAGCAGCGCCAGTGGTCATATTTATTACCGGATCAACGGTGGCTCCTACGATGCAAGTGATTATTATGCATTCACTACTTCAACAGACGGAAACATACAGGTTTCTATCACAACCAATTGTGGATATTCCTATATCTCTTTACTGGATAACGACGGAACAACCGTACTGGGTAGCGCAAGTAATTATGCAGGCACTTTTTCCTTCACATCTAATGGTATGGCAGCAGGCGATTACTTCATTCGCGTGTATACCACCGCCGCCGGATATTACGGTGGATATACCGTAAGCAATACTGTTATTACAGATGCTTTTGATCAGGATGAAGAACCAAACAACATTCCTGCCAACGCTGTTGCCATGGGTGAAAATGACAGTATCAGCGGACATTTATACTATCGTTTTAACGGAGGTTCGTATGATGCAGATGACTACTACGTTTTCAGTTCTTCTGCTGATGGTGATATAGGTATTTCTATCAACACCACCTGCGGCTACAGCTATATTTATCTGTACGATATTGACGGAACTACTTTGCTCGGTTCCACATCAAATTATGCCGGCAATTTCGGCTTTACAGCAAACGGACTTGCAGCAGGTGATTATATCATCCGGGTACATACCACTGCCGCCGGTTATTACGGTGGGTATACCGTAAAAAACACAGTATATCCGCAGGCTGAAGCAAACGATACGGAAGATAATGATACACCGGGAACCGCAGGCTCCATGGACATGAATGGTTCTGTAACCGGACATATTTATTTCCGCAATAACGGTGCGGATTATGACGCAGACGACTACTATCTTTTGAATACTACGGCAGATGGAAATATTCAGGTGAGCATTTCCACGGATGCCTATTACAGCTATATTTATTTATATGACAATAACGGAACAACCTTATTAGGTTCAACTGCAAATTATGCAGGAGATTTTTCCTTTACTGCAAACGGCCTTGCCGCAGGAAGCTACTATATCCGGGTGCATACAAACACACCTGCATATTATGGCGGGTATACTTTATCCAACACATTGATAGAACCACTGCCGGCAAATGATGCCGAGAACAATGGTTCCATAGCAACTGCATTGAACATGCCGACAAACAGTTCTGCAACCGGACATCTTTATTACAGATATAACGGCGGAACTTTTGATACTTCTGATTATTATCATATACATATTTCCGTAGATGGCACCTTAAGTCTTTCCTGCGAAACCAATGCATATTACAGCTACTTCTATCTGCTCAACAGCGCAGGAAGCGAGATAACACATGTGAATAATTATGCAGGCACACTGAATATCGGACCTGTTGCATTAGCTGCAGGCGATTATTATGTGCGGTATTACACAAATGTTCCCTCTTATTTCGGTGCATATACGCTGACCAACAGTTATTGCCCCGATACACTTATTATTACAGCGTTGGGAGAAACAACTTTCTGCGAAGGAGAGTCTGTAACCCTGGCAACAGAAGATCATTATTCTGCATACCTCTGGAACGATGGTTCTGTTACAGAAACCAATGTAGTTACCTTAACTGATGAATATTATCTTACTATTGACAATGGAATGGGTTGTGCACGCACTTCCAATTCTATTTCAGTAGAATCTACCCCACTTCCGGTTGCGATCATCGATGCAGATGGCGCAACGGAATTTTGTGACGGCGGTTCCGTTACATTAAGTGTTCCTGTTACTCCGGATACATATTTGTGGAGTACGGGAGAAACAACACCCACTATTTCGGTGAGCAGTACCGGAGACTATGATGTATTTCTCACTAAAAATGGTTGCTCTGCTATTTCCGATCCGATCCATATAGAAGTGCACGCAAATCCGGTAGCAAATATTGCTGCAGATGGCGATACAGAATTTTGTGACGGCGGTTCCGTTACATTAACTGCCTCACCTTCGGGTACTTATCTGTGGAGTGATACCTCAACGGATGCCATGCTTACAGTCAGCAGCTCAGGTACATTTACCGTAGAAGTTACCGATGGCAACGGATGTTCTGACATTTCCGATCCGATCGATATTACCGTTAACCCGAATCCTGTTGCCGATATTATAGCAGACGGTCCCACCACATTCTGCAGTGGTGGAAGCGTGCACCTGACAGCCTCCGGAGGTGATTCCTACCTGTGGAACACAGGAGCGACAACAGCCGGGATCGACGCTACAGCAAGTGGCGATTACAGTGCAACAGTATTTACTGCCGCCGGTTGCAGTGCAGTTACCTCTTCCATTTCAGTTACTGTGGAGATCTGCACCGAATTGACCATCAGTGCTGACGGTGACACAGAATTCTGCGCAGGCGGATCTGTTCTGCTCACTTCTTCAGAAGCAACAGGTAATCTCTGGAGTACCGGCGAAACAACACAATCTATTTTGGTGTCAAGTTCGGGAACATATTCTTGCGAGAATGCCGGCAATACATCAAACAGCATTGAAGTAATAGTTCATCCGAATCCGGATGCAACAGTTACCGCCGGTGGCGATCTGACATTCTGTGATGGCGGATCTGTTACACTCAGCGCACCTGCCGGTTACGACGGGTATGCATGGAATACCGGTGCGACCACATCTGAGATCATCGTTACCACAAGCGGCGATTACAGCGTGGAAGTTACTGACGGAATGTGCAGCACATTAAGTGACAACACGCATGTAACTGTAAATAGCATTCCTGTGATCAGTATCAGCAGTGATGCTACGGCAATATGCTATGAAGGCAGCGTTGAATTGAGTGCCTCAACCGGGGCTGCAAATGTGCAATGGCAAATAAATAATGTGGACATACCCGGTGCAACAGAGCTCACCTATTCAGCTACTGAAAAAGGTATGTATACCTGTGTGGCCAGCAACGGAACATGCAGCACTACTTCCAATACCATAACGCTGAAGTATCCTTCAAAAATACCCGTGCCTACCAGGCATCATCGACCTGTGCGGCGGACCGCAAATGGTTTCCCCATGGTTCCGGGTGCTGCCTATCAATGGTATAAAGGCAACATGCTGTTAGCCGGTGAAACATCGAACACACTCACTATCGCATATCCCGGCGTTTATCATGTGCAGATCACTAAAGATGGTTGTACGCGCATCTCTGTGATTTGCAAAGCTAGCGCAGATTGTCGTTTGGGTGAAGAAACCGGATCTATGATCGTGTATCCGAATCCTGCAAGCACAAGTGTGCAGGTTCAGATCGCTTCTTCTTTCACCGGCACTGTGTTATTGCATATCACTGATATTACCGGCAGAGTGATTTACAGTGAAACACAAGCAGTACAAAACGGAGAAAATACATATTCCATTCGTTGTGCAGAGTGGAGCGCCGGGGTGTATACCTTATCGGCACTTCTACCTGATGGCTCCAACAGCCAGCAAAAGTTGGTGATTGAAAAATAAGTGATCGGTCACAGCTCCGTTCAACGGATAAAGCCCTCCCCCTGCGGGAGGGCTTTTTTTATACCATAAGCGCAGCTGTGATCGTTCATGATATATAGCCCCGAATAGCATAAATTTGCTGCTTCATTACTCCGTTTTGATCGCGATATTCAGAAAAGAACTCAATGCATTTTTCAGCTCCCTGACAGGGTATATCTCCATTACCATATTCCTGGTGGCAAACGGATTGTTCGCATGGGTATTTCCGGATACGAACATTTTAGACGACGGATTCGCAACACTCGATTCTTTCTTCAGCTTCGCGCCCTGGATATTCATGTTCCTCATTCCGGCCATCACCATGCGCTCCTTTGCGGATGAAAAGAACAGCGGAACCATTGAATTCATCACCACAAAACCGGTCACCGACCTCCAGATCATACTCGGAAAATATTTTGCCGCACTCATACTGGTCGTCTTCAGCGTGATCCCCACCATATTATATTATTTCACCATCCGCTCCCTGGCATCACCTGCTGGCAATGTGGATACGGGTGGCATCATTGGTTCTTATATCGGACTTTTTTTATTGGGTGCCACCTTTGCGGCCATCTCCATGTTCACCTCTTCCATCACACAAAATCAGGTGATCGCATTTATAGCCGGCATGTTCGCCTGTTTCTTTTTTTATCTCGCATTCGATTCCCTTTCCCTCATACCAAAATTTGTGGGAACGGTAGATAAATATTTCAATGCCATCAGCATCAACAGGCATTATACCAACATCAGCAAAGGGTATATCGACCTGCGGGATGTGGTGTATTTCCTCAGCATGATCAGTGCATTTATTCTATTGACCAAAACAGCCCTCGGCAGCAGAAAATGGTAGAAGAAAAAAACATACCGAATACTGCTGCGAGCTTGCATGCGCGCAACCGCCGCCGCGCATTGTTGCGTGCAGGGCTCATTATTGTCATCATTGTCCTGGTCAATATTCTGGTATCGGGCTTCTTTTATCGCATCGACCTGACACAGGAGAAGCGCTTTTCGGTGTCCACGCCAACAAAAGAATTATTGCGCGAGCAGGAAGATGTGGTGTTCTTCCGCATCTATCTGGGCGGTGATCTCACGCCGAATTTACAACGCCTGCAAACCAGCACCACCGAATTGCTGGATCAGTTCCGTGTGTATGCCAATGATAATGTGCAATACGATGTGTTCGATCCCTTCAGCATTCCCGATGAGAACAACCGCAATGCCTTCATCAAAGAACTGGACGATAAAAACGTCTATAGCATTCAATTCTATGCAAGCGCAACGGATGAGGCATCTGTAAAATATGTTTTTCCCTTTGTTTCGGTAACATATCACGATAAAGAAATTACCATACCGTTGATAGATCGCGGCAGCATGACCTTGCCTTTGACGCCGGACAGCGATCCCTCTGTTTCTATTTCACTTTTGGAATACAAATTCACGAAGGCGATACGTCAGTTAACTGAAACGCATAAACCGTATATCGCATTTATTGCAGGACACGATGAACTGAACAGACTTGAAGTAAAAGATATTGCGGTTTCCCTGAACGAATTATACAGCGTTACACAAATAGATCTGGAAAGCGACAGCACCTTTGAAATTCCTGTAGAATGTAAAGCCATTATCATTGCCAAACCGCTTACTGCATTTTCTGAACGCGGAAAATTCATCATCGATCAGTACATCATGCGCGGAGGAAATGTGCTGTGGATGATAGATCCTGTGATCGCCGACTTCGACAGTTTATATACAAACAATGGGCAATTCATGGCCGTTGACCGCGATCTGAATATCACAGATATGCTGGTGCAATACGGCGCACGCGTCAATAGCAATATCATTCAGGATAAACAATGTACACATATCAATGTACCCGTCCGGAACGGAGAAGAATTCATTCAAAGGCCCTGGCCTTATAATCCCATCCTCAATAATTTCAACCTGCGCAATCCTATCAGCAAAAATGTGGATGCGCTGGAAGGCAAATTCGTCAGCACGGTAGATACCATAGCAACTCCCGGTATTCAAAAAACCATTTTATTGCGTACCGGCAGTTTGAGCAGATATCTCAAAACGGGGGCGCCTATCAATTTCAATATCGTGGATGATCGCTATGCGCCTACGGATGATATGTACAATAAACCGTATCTGCCGGTTGCCGTATTATTGGAAGGCAATTTTCAATCGGCATTCAGCACACTGAAACCTACCACCGAGCGCATGCATGCCGCCGGTATCGGTTATCAGGATACCAGTGTGCTCACCAAGGGCAGATTCAGCAGGCAGATCGTTATCGGCGACGGTGATCTGTTAAAAAATTATGTGGACAAGAACGGTCAGGCAGATGTGTTAGGTATCAATTATATAGAGCGGCATATTTTCGGCAATAAAGATTTTGCATTGAACTGCGTGGAATACCTATGCGACCGCAGCGGACTCATCGAAACACGTGCGAAGGAAGTAAAATTACGTCCGCTTGACAAACAAAAAGCCTCCAACAATCGTTTACAATGGCAACTATTGAATATCATTGCACCGTTGCTGATATTGTACCTCTTCGGTGCAGTATATCATTTCATCCGCAACAGGAAATACGCTAGTTGACATGAAACGAAACCTCCTGTATCTTATTATCGTCTTACTTCTTGCAGCCGCTGCCTATTTCACCCTGATACGTAAAAAAGACAGCAGTTATGGCCGTGCCGACAAAGAATTTGCAGTTAAGGATACTATGGACATGCAGCGTATCGTGCTCAGCACATTGGGTGGCGATACTATTTCGCTGGAACGCAATAAAACAAGTTGGACGCTGAACGGGAAATACAAACCGCGACCGGATGCCATCAAAAATCTGGTGACCACCATGCAACAAATTGAAGTAAGCGTTCCCGTTGCATCCAGCATGTTCGAGAATGTAGTGCGCGATATCTCTGCCAAACGCACCAAAGTGGAAGTGTACAACGACAAGGGCAAAAAAATTCGCGGATACTATGTGGGTGAAAATACAGAAACACTGAATGGCACCTTCATGCTCATGGAAGGATCAAAATATCCCTTCGTGGTGAATGTGCCCGGATTTACCGGTTATGCATCTGCCGTTTACTTTACGAATATCAATGAATGGCGCAGCAGGGAAGTATTCGCATATACAGCGGATGAAATAGATCAGATAGATGTGCACTACAATGTATATCCTGATTCCAGTTTTACCATTGCGCGTGGCGCAGACGGCGAGATGGAAGTACTCAGCCACATCACCATGAACAAAAAAGTTAATCCGGAGATCATTCAATATTATTTCAAACAATTCGGCAGACTGAATGCCGAGAATTTTATTCTGGAAGACGATAAACGCGATTCCCTATTACAAGTGCAACCTGCCTGTATCATTACCGTAACAGACAAAAACCATGTAAGCAAGTCGTTGAATATTTATTATCGCCCTGTTACCTATCGCTCCAAAACACAATTCACCAGCGACGATAAACCCATCGAATTCGACCTGGATAAATACTATGGCATCTTCAACGATAATGAAGACCTGGCCATCATACAAAATTTCGTTTTCGGGAAGTTGTTGATCGGGCCGAATTTCTTCTTCCGCAACAGAACATCTGCACCCAATACATTGAACCAGGGTCAGTGATCATTGCATATGAAATAATCTGGTAGCGCAGCTATTGTCGCCACTCCACACTTTTAAGATGTACATGCCTCCGGGTAATCCGGAGCAATACACAGAAAGAAAATTCCCCGGAGAGATGAAAATGTTCTTCCGCAACACTTCTTCTCCCGAAAGTGCGTAGATCGCGTATTCCGTAATGGGTTGATCACCGCGATTCAGCAATTCAAATTTTTCGCCGAAGGGATTGGGCATCACGCTGACATATCCCGCATCGCTTTGCGGAACTTGCAGCAGATCATTTCTGTGCAACCAAACGGCAAATAGTCGATTGCTTGCAATAGATGGTGTAAAGTTGGCAAATTCTGCATCTATGCCTCCGTAAATATATCCGAGCAATACATCTGCGGCCATTGCATCGAGGTCGAGAACACCATTATCATATGCCATTAATGCGTCATTCGGAACAAAGACCGCATTGCTGCCCAGTAATCCATCCATTTGTATGGGCAATACTATTTGCTGCATTTCGCCATCCGCTTGCATTACGATGGCAGAAATATCTTTTACAAAAGGAACATTCAGATCTTCTTTGATCGTATCATTTATTGCATCATAATAGAACTGTGCGATACCGCCGAATAAAATTGCAAAATATTGTTGCGTGGAATTTTTATACATAGGAATAAGCGGGCAGGTATAACTGTTGAATTTCTGATGAAAGGATGTATCTGTATATATGCTGTCGGGATGCACGAACACCGGCTCCTGCCAGGGCAGATCGGCCTCATATTGGAATACGCCGCCAAAAGCGACTAGGCCGGAATTTCCATCGGGAAAAATGACAGGAGCCAGATTTCCATCGCGGCGGTGAAAGGCGATAGTGTCTGTTTCCCATGTCATATCCGATACCGACATATCGGTGCCATCATCATTCAAATGAAATTGCATAAATCTATTCGTATATCGCTGTGTAAATAAAGGTGACGCGGGATGTGTATAGATACCGCCGAAATCATGTCCACCGAAAATACACACCTCCTCATCAAACAATGCCGCATTTCCGCCTGTAATGGAAAATACACTGTCTTCTATATAGCGAAATGCCGGAGTAATATCGCCATCGGCTAGGATAGCCGCATGCAACAAATTCAGATCTACCGCAGTGAGCAGCGGATTGGTGATAAAAGAATCCGATACCATATCGTATCCATATCCGCCTATGATATATAAATGCCCGTCGCGCTGCACATATTCCGCATTGGTGGATCGCAATTGTCCTTGCAAAATTTCGGGCAAGGTGCTCAGACCGGAAGTGTAGTAAGCATCCGATAAAGGATCAAATAAAAAAATGCTGTCGTTCGCTTCAGAAACCGGGAAAGGGTCGGGTGGAAGCAAGGTATGTATACCGCCAATACGCCCACCGATCAGTATCCATTGACCCGCATCCGCACCCATGGAAAAAGAGTGCATGCCCGGCCAGGACGCATGTGTTTCCTCTACCAGGCTGATGCTGAACGGAAGGGAATCGGTTTGACAGAAAGCTGGCCGGAACAGGCATACAAAAAGGCCTGCGATCAGCGCCCTGTAAGTATTTCGCGGCATGCTTCAAAGATAGGCTGAAATCCACGTATGTGGACAATTCTTTTACCCTGAATGTTTACCTTTGCCTTGATTGAAAATCTGTAACACATGAAGTTTATTGTAAGTACCACGGCGCTTCTGCGCAATCTGCAAACGGTGAATGGCGTAGTGAGCCCGAATACAGTATTACCGATCCTGGAAGATTTCCTCTTCGTTATCGAAAAAAATAAACTCACCATCTCCGGTACGGATCTCGAAACATCCATAACCACCTGGATGGATATCGAATCGAAAGCTGAAGGTAAGGTGGCCATTCCTGCGCGTATTTTGGTAGATTATTTGAAAACACTGCCTGAACAACCGCTAACATTTAATGTAGACGAAGAGACCAGTGCGGTAGAGATCACCACCGATCGCGGTAAATACAAATTAAATGGTGAGAACGGCGATGATTTTCCGCGCATCAGCAGTGATGATCAAACGTCAGAGATCACCTTGCCCTCCGGTGTGTTGCAAAAAGTAATTAATAAAACAGCATTTGCAACGGGCAATGATGAATTGCGTCCGCCAATGACCGGTGTGTTATTCCAGTTGAGCAAAGACGGTATCAATTTCGTGGCTACGGATGCACATAAACTGGTGCGCTACCGCAGGACCGATGCAAAAGCAAAAGAATCTGCTTCGCTCATCATGCCGAAAAAAGCGTTGAACTTATTGAAGAGCAATTTGCCCGGTGAACAAACACAGGTGCAGATATCGTACAACAGCTCTTTCGCATTCTTCACATATAGCAATGTAAAATTGATCTGTCGTTTGATCGAGGGAAGATATCCCGATTATAACGCAGTAATTCCAACAGAAAATCCGAATCGTTTAACTATAAACCGCGCAGACTTTCTCAATACACTGCGCCGGGTGATCATCTTCTCGAATAAAACAACGCATCAGGTAGTGTTAAAAATAAAAGGTAGCGAGTTGATGGTTTCTGCACAGGATATCGATTTCAGCAACGAAGCAAATGAACGCCTTGATTGCACGTATGAAGGCGACAATATGGAAATAGGATTCAATGCAAAGTTTTTATTGGAAATGCTGAACGCTATGGACAATGAAGAGGTGCGCATTGAATTATCTACACCCAACCGTGCAGGTATTCTCTTACCGACAGAAAGTGAAGACGGTGAAGACCTGTTGATGCTGGTGATGCCGGTTATGATGAATGTTTAGGAACACGGATCGAACGGGTTGAATGCCTGGCCTGCCGCAGGCAAGGGATGACGTTGATTACGCTGATTTGCGCTAATATTTTTAGGGTACATTCAGATTTAGGTCTATCTACTTTTATTGAGAAATTTTTTGAACCCTATGACCGATCTAGAACCCCGGAGGGGTGAAACTATAATTGCACGCAGTGCATGTGAAAAATTCCTGCGAACCCCGGAGGGGTGACATTATAATAGCACGCAGTGCATGTGAGAAATTCCTGCGAACCCCGGAGGGGTGACATTATAATAGCACGCAGTGCATGTGAGAAATTCCTGCGAACCCCGGAGAGGTGACATTATAATAGCACGCAGTGCATGTGAGAAATACCTGCGAACCCCGGAGGGGTGACATTATAATAGCACGCAGTGCATGTGAGAAATTCCTGCGAACCCCGGAGGGGTGACATTATAATAGCACGCAGTGCATGTGAAAAATTCCTGCGAACCCCGGAGGGGTGACATTATAATAGCACGCAGTGCATGTGAGAAATTCCTGCGGGCCCGGAGGGGTGACTTTTACACCTTATGGTTTTTCAAAATATATCGCCCCTCCGGGGCTGGAAACAACACGCTGGTCACACTGAATACGCTGATTTTGGTGGAGCAGGGTCCATGCCCAAATACAACCAACATATAAGGCAATACCCTGAGATTATAATGTCACCCCTCCGGGGTTTCTGTACATAGAATGCTATTTCTTCTATTATAATGTCACCCCTCCGGGGTTTGTATGTATATATGCGTGGTTGTTATCTGTTACAATAATGTCACCCCTACGGGGTTTTCTTTTGGTGGAGCAGGGTCCTTGCCTGTATACAACCAACAGATAAGGCAAGACCCTGCGATTATAATGTCACCCCTCCGGGGTTTCTGTACATAGAATGCTATTTCTTTTATTATAATGTCACCCCTCCGGGGTTTTAAATGCGTAGATAATCGACACGATATCATATGAAAAAAGGATATCCAAATCATCTGGGAACCGGCGTAACTTTTATTTCTGTTTTTTTTTGGTGGAGAAGGGTCTTTGCCCAAATACAATCAACAGATAAAGCAAGCCCCTGCGATTATAATGTCACCCCTCCGGGGTTTCTGTTTATAGGATGCTCTTTCTTCTATTATAATGTCACCCCTCCGGGGTTTCTGTACATAGGATGCTTTTTCTTTTATTATAATGTCACCCCTCCGGGGTTTGTATGTATATATGCGTGGTTGTTATCTGTTACAATAATGTCACCCCTACGGGGTTCGGACGTAAGTACGCATTGTAGTTATCTGTTACAATAATTTCACCCCTACGGGGTTTTCTTTGATTCGGAAACATGTATGCTGCTGCATGAAAAAAGGATATCCCAATCATCTGGGAACCGGCGCCATGTCGTCTGATAAAAATAGATATCCGCTATAGCCGGGAACCGGCGCCATGTCGTCTGATAAAAATGGACATCCGATAAAGCCAGGAACCGGCGCAACGTCGTATAATTAAAATAAAAATCCACTAAAGCCGGGAACCGGCGCAACGTCGTAGCATGGATATCCTAAGGAACCCAAAGCCGGGCAACCGGTGATACAAATGAAATAAATATATAAACGATACTCAACGTCGTCACGTCGCAACGGCCAATTATTTCAATGAATAAAACGGTGCACAAATTGCTTATAGCCGAACCCAATTTTATAATTTTTACATATTTTCTAACTTTATTACTCCTACATCGTTTTTACAAACGGCAACACAACCTTTTCATCGCTAATCGTTATCACAACAAAATACACTCCATCTGTCATTGCAGAAATATCGATCTTCGTTACAACATCATCTATCTGCACATCCCTGATCTTCTCACCCAAATTATTCCGTATTTCGGCTTGTACTGGTTCATTTTGGATGGAGCTGAAAAGCAGGGTGATGGCGCTTTGCGCGGGATTGGGGTAGAGGGAAATGGAGGGAGAAGCATTTTCTTCCACTGCCAGTCCTTCATCTGCCACACCATCACAATCATCATCTAAACCATTGAACACTTCCGGAGCGCCGGGGTAGATGTTGGGGTTGGTATCATCGCAGTCTGTGGAATCAGGGACATATCCGGTTAAGGACTCACATGTTAGGGTATCTATACCTGCATTGCCATAATTGTCATTATCTGCATCCAGATACAACCATACAAAAGCGAGATTATCATCGATATACCCATCACAATCATCATCCAGGAAATTGCAGACCTCTGTGGCACCGGGGTAAATGGCAGGGTTTGTATCATCACAGTCTGTGCTGTCCAATACATATCCTGTTAATACCGAACAGGAAGTGGAATCCACAACTGCATCACCATATTCATCCCCATCTGCATCTGCGTAATAGGTAATAAAAATGGCGTCTTCATCTATCTCGCCATTGCAATTATCATCAATGGCATTACAAATATCTTCTGCACCGGGGTAGATGTTTTCGTTGGTGTCATTGCAATCTGTGCTGTCTGCAACATAGCCTATGGGCATTTCACATGCTGTGGAATCCGAGCTGAGATCTCCGTAACCATCTGCATCCAGGTCGGCATACCAGGTTGACTCTGTACAGAAGCCGAGTTTAACAAGCCAGAAGTCACTATTTCCATGGTTTCCTATTACATCAATATCATCAGAATAAGTGTAACCAATGCAATAGAAAATACTATCTTCGATTTCACTAACATTATAAAAGATGTCGTCGTTAGTTCCCCCTAAATTCTTTTGCCAAACTAAATCTCCATCGAAATTTATTTTAAAAATCCATGCATCGCTATGTGAATTATCACCAATATGTTCCGATAAATCAAAATCATTTGAATTTGAACTACCAGAAATAATTGCACCACCGTCGGCTGTTTCGCTTATATAAAACCCATTTTCACTATCTGATCCACCATAGGTTCTTTGCCATACAATTTCACCATCAATATTGAGACGAATGACCCATACATCAGCCTCACCATGGTTGTCAAATACATCTCCATTGTTGGACATTGTATATCCAACTACAAGGAAGCCTTCATCTATTTGCTGAATATATTCCAATCTATCATCATCTGAACCACCATATGTTTTTATCCATTCTGTATTCCCCAAGCTATCCAGCTTAACAATGAAATAGTCTAAGCCTCCATTATATACATTTATATCACCATCCATGGAAGCGGTAGACCCACCTACAATGCAACCCCCATCAGCGGTTGTTGTAACACATGTTGCCCAATCGCTTTCCGTCCCACCAAGACATTTCTGCCAAAGAATTTCACCAAGACTATCAATACGAAGAACCCATATATCACTACTTCCTGTTCCGTGAATCCCGTAAACTTCGCCATCATTTGAGCTAGTATATCCGGCAATATAAAATCCATGATCATTTCGAGTATCAAGTCCAAATCCAAAGTCAGCTTCACTTCCTCCATATGTATGTTCCCAAATTAAATTTCCCATCGAATCCACTCTGGTTAACCAAAAATCTGAATATCCACCAAAATAATATGCAACGTCATTGTCATTAGATTGGGTATAGCCTATAGTAACTATATCGCCAGTATTTGTCAATTTCATATCCTCGACATTCTCAGTTTGACTTCCGCCATATACATATTGCCAGATGACATCTCCATCTAATTCAGCCTTAAGTATCCAAAGATCAGCTTCACCATAGTTATCTGAAAGATCTCCATCATCAGAGCGTGAGGCTCCCGAAACATAAATTGAATGTTTATTTAGCTTATTTACGTGGCCAAATTCAGCAGAGCTCCCACCGTACGTTTTACCCCACAAAAGTTCAGGCGATTGCCCTTCTGCAAATCGAATACTCATCAAAAAGAATATTATATATAATCGATAGAGCATCTAGCCTAATTTTTCACCATAACACATATCTGCTTTTATGGTTAGTGGTTACTTAAAAATACAAAGTTTTAGAACTGATCAAAAGATGGAAATACATCAAACGCCTATTTTGGTGGAGCAAGGTCTTTGCCATAATACAAACAACAGATAAGGTAAGACCCTGAGATTATAATGTCACCCCTCCGGGGTTTCTGTACATAGAATGCTATTTCTTCTATTATAATGTCACCCCTCCGGGGTTCGGACGTAAGTACGCATTGTAGTTTTCTGTTACAATAATGTCACCCCTACGGGGTTTTCTTTTGGTGGATTTGGGTCCTTGCCTATATACAACCAACAGATAAGGCAAGACCCTGCGATTATAATGTCACCCATCCGGGGTTTGTATGTATATATGTGTGGTTGTTATCTGTTACAATAATGTCACCCCTACAGGGTTTTATCTATTTATCAATAAATGGTTTTAATATTTCCTATAAAAAAAGCCGCCCGTTCCGGCGGCATTTTTTTTACAAACTGTGCTCCTCCATCGGAGCATTGTCTTTGCTGTAGCGGAGGATCTTGTCGACCACTTCTTTCCGCGGACTGAGCTTCACCTTGTCGAGTTCGGCTTTTCCTTCCTGCAGCGTCTCGTAGAGCTCCTTCAGCTCCCAGTCACTGCGGAGGGCCTCCTCGATGAGGCTGCTCTCTTCCGGGGTAGTCTCCCCGTACATGAATCGAATCAAATTGTCTTGTGTAATGGTTTTTGTCATGCAGTATCGTTTTAGGTTTAACCATAAATGAACAGATTAAAAACGGCACGACAAAAACCCTTATTGCGTCAGATCGAAATATTTTTTGCCTCGATCAGCTTGCGCAAATTGATCAGCGCATAACGCATCCGCCCGAGGGCCGTGTTGATGCTTACGCCCGTCATTTCGGCTATCTCACGGAAATTCATATCCATGTAGTGACGCAGAATGACGACCTCTTTCTGTTCGGCCGGAAGTTCGTCTAAAATACGGCGCACCTTGGTCGCAAACTGATCCTCTATCATCCGGTCTTCTGCACTGCCATCGCTGAACTTGAGCACACTGAAGATGTCGAACCCGTCGCGGGTGGTCACCTTGGGCATGCGCTTGTCGCGGCGGTAGTAGTCGATACACAGGTTATACGCCATACGGCTCACCCAGGGCAGAAACTTGTTCTGTTCCTGATATTTGCCGGTGCGCAGCTTGTCAACGACTTTGATGAAGGTTTCCTGGAGGAGGTCCTCTGCGAGGTACGTGTCGCGCACAAAGAGATAGATGTAGGTGTATATCCTATCTTTGTGGCGGTTTACAAGCTCAGCAAAAGCGCTTTCATCGCCTGCTAAATACAATTGTACGAGCTTGTTATCAGGAATAGTATTCGCCTGCATACAATAAGGTTGTGCTTTAATAATGAACTAAATACAATAAGAATTAAAGCGTAGAGGAGTCCTTATAGGCGAATATTTTTGGTAGTTTGTCTAAACAAATATACTTGATTTTGACAAAAATCAAATCGTTTTGGTTAAATAATACGTTAAAATTTTAAAAGAGTTTCAATATTTAGGCCGTGGGAGAGAAAAAAAAGCAGGAAAGGGGAGCTTCGGGAAACATATTCATAAAAGGAGCCCGATCTCATAATCTAAAAAATATTGACGTCACCATACCCCGGAACCACCTGGTAGTGGTCACCGGCGTCAGTGGCAGCGGGAAATCAAGCCTCACCATCGATACCCTGTATGCCGAGGGCCAGAGGCGTTATGTGGAGAGCCTTTCAGCATATGCCCGCCAGTTCCTGACCCGCCTCGACAAGCCGGATGTGGACTATATCCGCGGCATCTCCCCCGCCATAGCCCTCGACCAGAAAGTGAGCACCCGCACCACCCGCTCCACGGTGGGAAGCCTTACCGAGATCTATGATTACCTGCGCCTGCTCTATGCGCGTGTGGGCGTTACCTATAGCCCCGTTTCAGGTACCAGGGTGAAGAAAGATGAGGTGAGCGATGTGGTGGACCGCATCCTGCAATTGCCAAAAGATGCGAAAGTGTATGTTTTGGTAGATATCAATATCGACAAATCGAGGAGTTTGGGTGAATTGGCACGTGTGTACCGTCAAAAGGGTTTTGCGCGCTTTTTCCGCGATGGGAAGATCGAAAAACTGGAAGATATTTTAAATAACCCTGCACACAAAGCAACCGGACACAAAGAAGCAAAAGCAAATAAAGAAAAAGGTCCGGCGGTGCAATTGCTGGTAGACAGAATTGTGGTGAAAGAAGATGATGAAGAAACACGTCATCGTGTTGCCGATTCAGTGGACACTGCTTTTTATGAAGGACATGGTGCATGTATCGTTCTGATAGATGAAAAAGAAGTACTGAGCTTCTCCAATAAATTTGAAGCGGATGGTATTTTATTCGAAGAACCGAGTCCGCATTTTTTCAATCAGAATAATCCGTACGGCGCTTGCAAAAGATGCGAAGGATTCGGCACGGTCATAGGTGTTGATCCGGATCTGGTGATCCCCGATAAAAGTTTATCTGTGTATCAGGGTGCCGTTGCCTGCTGGAAAGGTGAAAAGATGAAAGCCTGGCTGGATAAATTGGTAAAGGCTTCTTCAAAAAACGGTTTTCCCATTCACAAACCGGTGAGCCAACTAACCAAACAACAATACGAATTGTTGTGGAGTGGTGATAATTACTTCCATGGCTTACATGATTTCTTCCGCATGCTGGAAGAGAATGCATATAAAATTCAATACCGCGTTATGCTTGCCCGATATCGCGGAAAAACAACTTGTCCGGAATGCAAGGGCAGCAGAATACGCAGCGATGCAGCATATGTGTTGATCAACGGCAAGTCCATCATCGATATCGTGGACATGCCGGTAGAAGACCTGAATGATTTTATCCGCAGCATTGCGCTGGAAGCACATGAAGAAAAGATCGCTGCGCGTATTTTATTAGAGATAAAATATCGCCTGGAATATATGCTCAACCTCGGGTTGGGATATCTCACATTGAACAGGCGCAGTAATACACTGAGCGGTGGTGAAACACAGAGAATAAATCTCACGCGCACGCTGGGAAGTAATCTCACTTCTTCTTTATACATATTAGATGAACCGAGTGTGGGTTTGCACCCGCGCGACACGGAAAAATTAGTGCGGGTATTAAAAAGTCTGCGCGACCTGGGCAATACCGTAGTAGTTGTTGAACACGAAGAAGAGGTGATCAAAAATGCAGATCATATTATTGATATCGGACCGCTTGCCGGTATACACGGTGGCAAAGTGGTGAGTGCCGGCAATTTTGAAGAGATCGTACAGGACCTCAACAGCTTGACCGGAAATTATCTTTCCCATATAAAAGAAATACCGGTACCAAAACATCGAAGAAAAAGTGCCAACCGCATAACGATCAAACATGCGCACATGCACAACCTGAAAGATATTGAAGTGCATATTCCGCTGCACAGCCTGGTGGCAGTTTCAGGTGTGAGCGGCTCAGGGAAAACAACCCTCATCAAACATATTTTGTATCCCGAGTTGCAAAAAATGCTGGACGACACATCCGATACGGCATTTATTTCCAAAAACATCAGCGGCGATCTGAAAAAACTGACGCAGGTGGAAATGGTGGATCAGGATCCTATTGGAAAATCATCGCGCTCCAATCCTGTTACCTATGTAAAAGCGTATGATGAGATCCGCGATCTGTTCGCAAAGCAACAATTATCCAAAGTGCGCGGATATAAATCGGGGTTTTTCAGTTTCAATGTGGATGGTGGCCGATGCGAGCAATGCAAAGGTGAAGGTGAGGTCATTGTGGAGATGCAGTTCCTCGCCGACGTACATCTGGTGTGTGATGTATGTCATGGCAAACGCTTTAAAGATGAGATACTGGAAGTGCAATACAATGGAAAGAATATTTCCGATCTGTTGGAGATGAGTGTGGATGAGGCACTGGAATTTCTGAAAGCAGAAAAAGAGATCGTACATAAATTGCAACCGCTGCAGGATGTTGGGTTGGGATATGTAAAACTCGGTCAGAGCAGCAGCACATTGAGCGGTGGTGAAGCACAGCGTGTGAAGCTCGCTTCTTTCCTCGGCAAAGGGAAAGGAAGAGAACATATCCTGTTCATTTTCGACGAGCCCACTACGGGTCTGCATTTTCACGATATCCATAAATTGATGGACGCCTTTCATGCGCTGATCGAATGCGGACATAGTATTATCGTTATTGAACACAATCTCGAGATCATCAAGTGTGCCGACTACATTATAGACCTGGGTCCCGAAGGCGGTGAACAGGGCGGATATGTTGTATTCCAGGGTCGGCCGGAAGATCTGGTCAAGGCGGAAAACAGCTATACCGGTGTGTATCTGAAAGAGAAGTTATAAGGGGAACCTATTCTTTTTCTGTGCCGGGATCCGGCTTAAAAATCAGGATACTGCCTGCACTTGTAAATGTTTGGACGAAAAGCTATTTTCACCATACATTTGAAACGATAAACAATCCTTATTATGAAAAAAACACTATATGTTCTGGCCTTATGCTGTTTATTCGGATTTGGCAACACACTGCGGGCACAACTTCCCGCGATGGGAAATATCATAAAATACAACATCACCCCTACCGCTTTTGGCATTTACACTTTGCAGTATGAGATGGTGTTAAACCCAAAACAAAGTATCGCGATCGGACTTGGTATAGCGCCAAATATCGATCTGCCATTTAAAGAAACCTTACTTAATATTTATGGCGACAATGCGGAAGCCGTTGCCGCAATAAACAGCACTTCATTTACTGCATTCAACATTACACCGGAATACCGGTTTTATGTCGGAGGTAAAACGGCACCGGAGGGATTTTACCTTGCATCTTATTTGCGTTATACGCACATGACGCACGAGCAAGTGTATCAATTTACATCCAGCAGTGGCAAGGTGCATACACCGCTGATCAATACAACGTTCAATGGCGTTGGGGCAGGCGAAATGATGGGTGTGCAATGGCTGTTGGGTGCAAAAGACAATATCGTGCTCGACTGGTGGATACTCGGTCCATGGATCGGTGTTATGTCGGGTCATTCACATGGTACCGATGATATGAGCGATATGGATGCGGAAGACAGAGCCAAGTTGGAAAGTGACATTGAAAATACGCCTATACCCTTGTGGACCATTGACGCGACTGTTGGTAATGATGTGGTAGATGTTGACCTGGGTGGTGGATTTTACGGTTTGCGCGCAATGGGTTTATGTATCGGTATTAAATTCTAATCGTATTGTCATAAAAGATTGAGGGCAGCAAAATATGCTGCCCTTTTCTGTTAATTTTAATCTATGAAAAGAAAAAACTTCCTTCGCAGTATCGGATTGGCAGGCATTGCCGGTATTGTTCCGGGTAAAAGTTCAGGTGCATCGGCTTTGTCTTTTCCGCATCCCGGTGCTGATTGTGTGCTTATCCCTTCTGAAACAGCAGGGCCATTCCCGGTGGACCTGAGCGGAGAAGGAGAATTTTTCCGGACAGATATTACTGAAGGAAAACCCGGATTGCCTTTAACACTTATTCTAACCATTGTCAATGTAAATGATAATTGTGCACCGATCGCAAATTCGAGAGTAGATGTCTGGCATTGCGATAAGGATGGATATTATTCCGGTTTTACGAATTCGGGTTATTTGGGAACGATCAATAATGTGGGAGAGACATTTTGCCGCGGTATACAAATGACCGATGCAAACGGAAAAGTAACTTTTACAAGTATTTATCCCGGATGGTATCCGGGCAGGGTGCAACATATCCATTTTCAGGTATTTATTGGTGCAACCCTGCAGGCGACATCGCAATTGGCATTTCCCGACAGCATCAACGACGAAGTAAATCTTACCGGTTTGTATGCAGCGCATGGTATCAATCCCACCACAAATACAGGTGACGGAATATTCAATTCGCCTCCCGGTGATCTGGAATATGAATTGTCGGCCGTTACCGGAAATACAAAAGACGGGTATACAGCAGAGCTCACTGTTGGCATATCGGCACCGGTTGGAACGGCTATCAGCAATTTCGAACCGGAGACCGGCGGACAATTCACACTCGCACAGAATGCACCCAATCCGGCCAGTGATCTTATTAGCATTCCGTTTACATTGACAAATGCATCTCAAGTTCTTATTGCATTATACGATCTCAATGCACAAAAGATCGCAGAGCTGTACAGTGCAGATCTTCCGTCGGGTACACATGCAGCTGAGATCGCATTAGCACCATACAAACTCGCTCCCGGAAATTATCTGTATGAATTGCAGTGCGTGAATGCATTTGGAACGCATAGGCAATGTAAGGTCATGACTATTCAATAGCAGTAAGCAATAAGCAAAGAGCAGTAAAAGCGGTTTTCGATGGATAGTTGAAACTCGTCATATATTTCGGTCGGTGAGGACACCACAGCTGTTCGGAAGAAATAGCAAAAGCTGAGAAATACACATACCCTTGTGTACAAATATGCTTGACAATCAACTATTTATGGTTGATTTTTGCTTTGTGCAGATTGACGAAATCCTCTCATTAATTCCGACAAAAGTTCTGGATGACCTTGCTGGTGAAATGGGGGTTAACAAATATGCGAAGAAGTTAAGGGCTCAAGTTGTCTTCAAATTGCTGATTTATTGCATACTTAGTTATAAAGACAATAGTTTACGAATGATGGAATCGGTATATGAGACCATTGGTTTCGGTTTGATAAATTCAGGGAGTAAAAATTCTACAATACGATATAGTTCGATCAGTGAGAAATTATCAAAATTAGATTACAGGTATTTCGAAAAGCTGTACTATATATGTGTAGAGACCTTTGGTGGAATGATTAAGCAAAATGGCTTACCGCTAATTCGATTTGACTCAACAATAATTTCATTGTCATCGAAATTGTTGCACAGTGGATACAATTTGCCAGGTGATAGTCGCACCTACAATCAAGTTAAAATCTCGATAGGATTTTCCGAATTGCCTGAATTCTCCGACATATATACAGAGCAACAGGCAGCCAGTGAAAATTATGCATTAAAAAAGACCATGTTTGGCCCACAGGCATTCAATCAAAGGTTGATCAAAGTCTTTGACAGAGGGGTCTCTGCCAGAAATACCTTTGATCAGATGGTGGAGGAAGGAACCGCATTTATCACGAGAATTCGCCCCAAAAGTAAGCATGTAGAAGTAATAGGTAACAGCTTGGATAAAGCAGTTTCAACACAGAGTTTGACAATCTATTCTGACCGTTGGATATCACTTTTTGCAGAAGGTGGAAAAAAATCAGAGCATCCACTGAGATGCATACAAGGCATTCAAAAGGAAACTGAAGAACCGATATGGTTCATAACAAATATAGCCGATCTATCAGCCGAAGAAATAACAGGATACTATAAACGGCGTTGGGATATTGAAACATTTTTTAAATTTATTAAACAAGAGCTAAACTTTGGCCATTTTATCAATCGAAGTGAGAATGGAATGAAAACTATTATATACTGCACATTAATTGCTTCCATTATATTATTAGCATATAAAAAGAAAACCAACCAAAAGGGCTATAAAATTGTTAAGCTTAGATTGCTAAATGAGCTCGAGAAGTCGATGGCAAGGCAATTTACCATTATGATGGGTGGTGATCCCGAAAAATTTGACACACTATTTAATAACAGTTCTTAATTTCTTCCGAACAGCTGTGGTGAGGACACCGACCGAAGTACCGCGCTTTATATCTCAACGCTTCTCATTTACATACGACTTTACTGCTCAGGATGAACTCTGGCTGGTGTCTGCACCTGCTTGAACCAAATGTGAAGAACATTATTTAATGTGCTAATTAGCTGATTTCTTCTAGGTAGGAATATTGTAACTGAAAATGATATTTGCTTCGGTGAAATGTGCGAAGTGCTAAGGGCTAGGTGCTAAGGGTTAGGGTTGTTATGTATTATATGTGCTCATAATTAATACAAATCGGGGCTGTGGAATGAGTCATGCGTCACTGGTTATCGGTCATAAGTCATTGGGCATTGGTCATGGATAGTCAATAAAGAATGATCAGTAATTTTGCATTTCCATAATTCACCATTCACCATTCACCATTCACCATTCACCATTCACCATTCACTTCTGTTAGGAGTTATGCGTTAGGCGTTAGGGCCTACACATCATTGCATACTGTATTATTCCTTATTCCTTATTCCTTACATTTGTCTCATGCTATTGCAATCTGAAGAGATCCACAACACCTGGAGTAAATTTTCCGACTGGGGAGATTCTTTTGTGAATGCGCTGCCCAATATGATCGCAGCAATGGCGGTGGTCATATTGTTTATCATTTTATCCAGATACGTGCGCAAGCTTGCAACAACGATCATGCACCGCAGATCGGGGAATCCTGCTGTGGCTACTGTGATGGCCGGTTTTATATCCATCATTTTTGTTTTCATCGGCATTTTTATTGCACTGGGTATTTTAGGACTCGACCAAACCGTTTCCTCTTTACTTGCAGGTGCCGGTATACTTGGTCTTGTGCTTGGTCTGGCCTTGCAAGACACTTTATCCAGTGCGGTGGCAGGTATCGTGATGACCACACGAAAAAGTTACCGCGTGGGTGATTTTGTGGAATCGAACGGTTATTTAGGAACGATCACTGAGATCAATTTGAGGAATACCACGATTTTACAAACCAATGGTGCCGAAGTAAAATTGCCCAACAAGATCGTATTGGGAAATCCGCTGATCAATTATTCTCTGCGCGGCGAATTACGTGTTGAAATACAAGTTGGGATCAGTTATAATGATGATCTGGACCTGGCAGAAAAAGTATGTCATGAAACCATCAAGAACAAGGTGGAGCACAATGCTAAAAAACCAATAGAAGTGTACTTTACACAATTCGGCGACAGCTCCATTGGTATCCGCATTCGTTTCTGGATAGAGCGTTACCGACAAGCGGATCGATATCATGCTGAAAGTGAAGCTATCAAGGCCATTAAAAAGGCATTTGCTGCAAACAATATTTCCATACCCTATCCGATCCAAACCATCCAACTGCAGCAAAAGTGATAGTATCCGCACTTTGCTTTACTTTCGCAGAATAATCTTGTTTCATGTTGGGCACTATATTGTTGATCCTTGCAGGCATTTTTGCGGCCATTGTGCTGGCAGGCATCTTCATTCCTTCAAAATATAAGATCAGCAAGCGCATTGACATTGCTGCAGATTCCCGGGATGTTTACCAGCAGATAGACGATCTGGAAACCTGGGGCACCTGGAGTGCCTGGAACCCACACAACGATCCGCATATCACAATAACATTTGGCGACAAGCGCAATGGAAAAGGTGCCAAATTATTCTGGAAGGGAAAGAAAATGGGCCGTGGTGATATGGAAATAAAAGACACCACTCCTTACAAGGAAATACAGATAGCCTGCATTTTCAACAAGGGCTTATTTAAAATGGATTTTACCTTCTTCATTGAACCTGCTGATAAAAATACCACCTCAGTGATATGGCAGGTAAGTGGCAGAACACGCCGAGGAGGCTTTGCTAAAATACTGGGCCAACTCCTTCCGCGCTGGATGGGCAAGGATATGGAAACTTCTCTTATCGCTTTAAAACATTATTGCGAAGGCACACTTGCCTGAGCGCCTCTGAACCTCGATCGCAATTGTTCACCGATCTGTTTGAAAGATTGGAAATTGAGCGGGAATTCCAGCACCACATGCAGAAAACTCAGGAAGTATAAACACATCAATCCGAGTTCATAATTGGAGTAATATAATGTAACCGCAGTCACCCACAAAACTCCAATGGTCACGAGCCACATGCGCGGCACTTCATGCCATTTGATAATGCTGGTCTTCGAGAACCAGTTGAGATAATGATAGGTATAGGCATATGCAATGAAACGGGTGATCAAAATACCCGTGCTGCTGCCATATATCATATCGGTTGTGGGATCCTGAATATGCAGGAAGGACTTAAATATTTGGGTGTTCAAAGAAAAGAAGCTCACATCATAGCTGCCTTTCGCATATTCGCTGATCTGGTAGCCACCACCATCCGGCAAAATAAGAAAGAAGCTGAAGGCACAGCCTACAAATACCAATATGGACAACAGTCCGGATGTGCTTTTACTTTTTAATGCCCCGACCAAAATAAATGCACCTGTAAATAAGAACACATGCACGAGGGTGGGCAGGAACATGGCGAACATGATGTAGATGAAACTATTCATCCGCAACAAAATGGCCAATACCACCACCAATAGCACGCCTACGAAACGCTGCGTACTGTTTTTGATCAAAATATAAATGAGCGAAATACCGAAGGCCATAAAGATCAGGGCCGTTGAGGTGCGCTCCAGAAATACAAAGCGGAAAAAGTTGTTGAGTGATTCTGTCATTACCAGATTGCCCTGTGCATCGCGTTCACCATTGTGTTCATAGTAATAAGACAGAATGGAAGGTATGGCTATGAGCAAGGTAATGAGCACCAGCGGAACATAATCTCTCTTTTTCGGACTGAAGTATTGCCTTTTATGCAACCACGAGATCTCAGTGAGATAATGCAGGGGCCCCAGGACGGCATAACTGAAAAGAAATAATTCAAAAGGAATGATGAATGCGACCACGGCCGAAAACAACATCAACCCAATATTCAGATAATTGACCTGTGCGGTTGTCATACAACAAAAGTAGGCAAATGCGTTCAGATTTGAAGGTGATCAGGCAGCGTTGCCACCTTCGGTCTTCGCCATGGTAGCTCGGATATTGGAAAGCTCTTTATCTATCCAATAGTGCCCTTTCGGATCATCACCGATCAGCTTGATCTTATCGATAACGGTGCGGAACAATTTTTCTTCTTCATGTTGTTCGGCCACATACCACTGCAGGAAATTATTGGAAGAATGGTCTTTTTCCTGAATGCAGATATCGATGAGACTATTGATGGATTTTGTCACCTTGATCTCGTGATCGAGTATGGCCTCGAACAAAGCCAGCAATGATTTGAATTTTAACGGGGGCTGTTTGATGCTGGGTGCCAATGCATGTCCACCTGCATCATTCACATAATTGAATATTTTCATCATATGCATGCGCTCCTCATCGGCATGTCCGTATAAAAAGGTGGCACATCCTTCCAGTCCTTTTGCATCGCACCAACTGGCAGCAGATAAATAATAATTGGAAGCATATCCTTCCATCTCGATCTGGGCATTCAGCGCTTGTTCAACTTTCTTTGTCAGCATGATATAATAGTTTATGCAATGTTAAACAGTACACCTCAAATGTAGTTCGCCAAAGGCGTTATTTAAAATAATTCTAACCTCAACCGAGTGGAGCGGCAACAGCAGCAAGATCTGCCGGTGTGGCGGGAACTGCCTGACCGAAATGCGGACAGTCGCATTTATTGCCGCCGTGGAACAGACCGCAAGAAGGTAACAATGGCAGGGTAAGCAAGATGCAGGTGAAGAGTTTGTTCCTGATTTTCATAGCTTTGCGGCGCCGGTGTTTTACCCCGGTGCACTGTAAAGGTAAACGAATTATCGGAGGAATTATTCTGTGGAGAGCACGGGAAAAAAGCGCATTTTGATCGCACCCCTCGACTGGGGCCTGGGTCATGCCACACGGTGTATCCCCATCATCCGGTATTGCATCTCCAGGGGACACGAGGTTGTTCTGGCCAGCACGGGCAGATCACTTCGTTTATTACAGGAAGAGTTCCCGCAACTGCACAGTGTGGACATGCCGGCTTATAATATTTACTATCAGAAAAAAGGAAGTTTCATTTTAAAGATCGCAGTTCAATTGGGTAAAGTACTGCGGGGCATAATGCGCGAGCACCGGCAAACTGCTGCTCTGGTCAAAGAGCATCGGATAGATCTGATCATCTCGGATAACCGCTATGGTGTGCGCTGTACAGATGTGCCATCTATTTTGATCACGCATCAGATGATGGTAAAGGTGCCGGGGTTTTGGCCGGCTGAATGGGTAGTTTACCAATGGTTGAAGGGAAGGCACAGGAAATTCGATCAGGTGTGGATCCCCGATGCGCCGGGTGACGTAAATATCGCAGCGGACCTTTCCCATGCACGCAAACAACAAAAGAATGCAGTATTTATCGGAGTGCTTACACGTTTTCAAGAACCCGCCGTTATGCCTGCATGTGATATCGATGTACTTGTTATTTTATCCGGACCCGAACCACAGCGCACCGTATTTGAAGAAAAAACAATTGCACAATTGCGGGATGCAAAAGGATTGCGCTGTGTAGTAGTGCGGGGCGTTTCCGAAGTGAAAGAAGAATATTTTCCCGAAGGACATATTCGATGTATAGCCTATGCCGATGCGAACACACTATATGATCTGGTATTGCGTTCCCGCATCATCATCAGCCGCGGCGGTTACAGCACCTTAATGGATCTGGCTCGTCTACATAAAAAATGCATTTGCATACCCACTCCCGGTCAAACCGAACAGGAATATCTGGTGGAAGTATTGGCGAAGAAAAATCTGGTGATCTATCAGACGCAAGAAAACATGGATCTACATTCTGCGATACAAATGGCCGGTTCCACAGGGCCTTTTTTCATTGACGTTGACCCTTTACTTTACAAAAAAGCCGTGGATTCAGTATTGTAGCAAAAAAAAATTAAGCGGTAGAAATTAAGGATATGTGGATGTTTCCCTTACTAAACCTAACAGGTCTTAAGACTTGTTAGGTTTTAAAATTTTTCAAGACACGCGGAGCACACGGGCGAAAAGCGAAAAAAATAAGCGAATATAAGCGCTTAAATTTTAGCATACTCCGGGAAAAATACAGATTAAATATGCAATGGCCTGGACTCCACATCCCTTCCGAAGAAATGCGTTGCATGCTTGTCGAAAAGTTCTGTTGAATCCGTAGTATAGAAAGTGATCTCACCTTTTCTGCTGCAGCGCGCGTTTATTTCGGTATGCTTTTCTAAATATGTTTTTAAACTAAGTGCCACGATCTCCCCTTGTGAGAATATCTGAATATGTTTTGGCAGATATCTTTTAATCTTCTCCATCAACAGGGGATAATGCGTGCATCCCAGTACGATGGTATCGATATCTCCGGATGCGCGCATCAGATTGTGAATATGCTTCTGCACAAAATAATCCGCACCTGTTTTATCGTATTCATCGTTCTCAATGAGCGGCACCCACATGGGACATGCTTCCTGATATACCTGAATATCCGGAAAGAATTTATGTATCTCAAGCGGATAGGATTCTGACTGCACCGTGCCGGCTGTCGCGAAAATACCTACCGACCTTGTTTGTGTGAAGTTGCCTATGATCTCGGAAGTGGGACGGATGACGCCCAATACACGCCTGGCACTATCATATTTGGGAAGGTCATTTTGTTGAATGGTCCGCAAGGCCTTTGCACTTGCTGTGTTACATGCCAGTATGACAAGGCGGCATCCCATATCGAATAATTTTTGGACACATTCCCAGGTGTATTCATGTACTGTATCAAATGACCTGCTGCCATAAGGCGCGCGCGCATTATCTCCCAGATAAATAAAATCATAACCGGGTAAAGTATGGACAAACTCCTTGAGCACGGTAAGTCCGCCGTAACCCGAATCAAATACACCTATGGGAAATGCCTGTGTCGACATACTGTATGCAAATGTACGCACAAAAAAAATCGGCGCCCGCATGCGGGCGCCGATCGTCAGATATCTTTTGACATCACTGTATATTCAGTTTCTTTTTCACCATGGGCAGGATGTCCATACAATCCGTTCCGGTGTACAGCAGGGCCGAGCCATCCATTACTGCGGTGAGTTTATTTTCCTCACCCACCAGTTTTATGGCGTTCTTCACTTTTTCCAGGATAGGGCCATACAGATCTTCCTTCTTTTTGCTGAGTTTGTCGTTTGAGTCCTTTTCAAAATCGCTGAGGCGTATTTGCATCTGACTTAATTCTTCCTCCATATATTCCTTTTTCACATCACTCATCGTTGCAACATTCTGTTGGTAATCGGCAAGCTTTTGCTGATACTCAACAATATATCCATTATAAATTTTATTCAACTCGTCGGCATACTGGGCGAGTATGGTATCTGCTTTTTTCACTTCTGTCATTTGCGCCAGCAGGTCACCGGTATTGAGGTATCCGATCTTTTGTGCAAAAGATGATACTTGTACAAGACACAAAACAATAAGTGTCAGAAAGAGTGTTTTTTTCATATTTTGGTTTGATTTAACTGGTCATTTATTTGGTAGCGGTGTATCCCATTTTTTTCAGGACATCTTTGCTTTTATCATTATCCGGATTTGCGAACAAGATGGTGGTGCCACTCGATTTATCGAAAATGAAATCATAGCCTCTTTCTTTCGCATATTGTTCGATGGCTTCGTATACTTTATCCTGAATGGGTTTTACCAATTCCTGACGTTTCTGGAATAATTCGCCTTCATAACCGAATTTTTCCCGTTGGAAATCTTTCATCGCCTTTTCCTTCGCCTCGATCTCCTGGATCTTGGCTTTCTTCTGATCTTCGGTCAGCAGATATTGTTCATTCTGAAAATCGCGATACATATCATCGATCTCCTTTTGTTTTGCATCTACCGATGCACGCCAGTCTTTGGTCAGATTCTCGATCTGTTCCTGTGCTTTTTCATATTCCGGTATGTTGCTGAGGATGTAGTCGGTGCTCACATACGCAAATCGCTGTGCCTGTGCGGTGAAGATACCGGCAGTCAGCAGAAAGATAATGACAAGTACTTTTTTCATACGTTACATTTAATGATCACTATTAATCCGGTTCGAACCCGAGCACAACGGTGAATTTTCCGTTTTTGGTGATATAATCGAAAAATCCGTTCGCCGGTTGCAGGTCGCCGGGTATACCATCGTCAAACCTTATGCCATAATCCACACCGAGGAGCCCGAACATGGGTAACCAGGCGCGCACACCCACGCCCACACTGCGTTTCACCTTGAACGGATCAAAGGAAGCAATATCCGGATAGAGGTTTCCGCCCTCCGCAAAAATGGTCGCATAAATAGTTGCAGCCTGTGCGGTAGAGATCGGATAGCGCATCTCCAGCGTGTATTTATTGAAGATCGGTTCGGTACGGGTAGAAGTGGATGAACTTGCAAAAGGATCGGTGAACAGATCGTAACCGCGCAGGGAAATGATGTCCGTTCCGACGAAGGTATTGGTATATCCTCCGGACAAACCGTCGCCACCCAATTGGAAACGTTCAAATGGCGGAATACCCACATCGCTGTTATAGTATCCGAGCCAACCAAATTTCACCGCCGCGCGCAAAACGAATTTGCCGAAGAGCGGAGTATAATAATCGGCATTAAAGCGCCATTTATAATATTCAACAAAATTAAATTTCTCTTCATCGGGCAGTCCGGAATAATCTTTGTTATTCAGCAAACTATAAGGAGGTGTGAATTGCAGGGATAACGCAATGGAAGAACCAGATTTAGGGAATTGCGGATCATCCACTGAACTTCTGCCCAGGGTTTCCTTAAAGCTGAAGTTATTATAATCACCATTGGTAGTGATGAAGTAGGGATAATTATCGAGATTATAATTGTAATAATTCACAGTACTCAATAAGGTAAAGTAATCATCCGGCCATTTCAGTCGGATACCATAACCGAGTGATATACCATTCGCCACAAATTTCCCTTCGATATCACTTACGGATGTATAGGGCACATTATATCCGAGCTGTGTGCGCGTTAAAGACACGGAAAGTGAATTCGGTTTTTTACCTCCGAACCAGGGTTCCACAAATCCGATATTGAAGGCCTGATACAATTTACCTGTTGTATTGATGCGGAAAGAAAGTTTCTGTCCGTCGCCGGTTGGCACCGGACGCCAGCCTTCTTTTTTGAACATCTGCCGTGTGCTCCAGTTGTTGAGTACGATACCCACGCTCGCCAGAACGCCATATCCCTGCCCGCCATAGCCGGCAGATAATTCCAGCTGATCGCTGGGTTTTTCCACTACGGTATATTCTATATCTACCGTTCCGTTCTCGGGATGCGGGATAGGATTCACTGCAATTTGTTCGGCATCGAATAATCCGAGTGCGATGATCTCGCGCTGTGAGCGGATAACCAGTGAACGATTGAATTTCTGTCCGGGCAATGTGCGCAGTTCACGGCGTATCACATGCTCGCTGGTTTTTGTGTTGCCTTTGATAACAATATTATTGATAGTGGCCTGCGGTCCTTCAAAAATGCGAATGTCCAGATCTATGGAATCATTATCTGCATATACTTCCACCGGTGTAACGCGGAAGAACAAATAACCATCATCCATATACAGCGATGTGATATCCCGCTTAGTAAGGTCGAAGGAAAGACGCTGTTGCAATAAACTCTGATTATATATATCTCCTTTGCTGATACCGAGAATAGTATTCAAAGTGTCTGAAGAGTATTTGGCATTGCCCGACCAGGTGATGTTCCTGAAATAATATTTATTGCCTTCCTGCACGGTATAATGCATGCCAAGTCCGCGGTCGGAAACAGGATATACCGAATCCAAAGTAACCTGTGCATCGCGATAGCCCAGTCCCTGATAATAATCCACCACTTTTTTTCTGTCGGCTTCCGCTTTTGCTTCATCGTATTTCGACTGATTGAAAATACGGATCTGCGCACGCTCCCCTACAAAATCGAGAATATTGCTCACACTTAAGGAAGAAAGGATATCTACTATCCCTGCAGGTGTGAAGTTATCTGCAGTGATCGGATGCTCCGGATCGCTGTAGAGCGGGTGCACTTGTGTACGCATCCGCGTATCTTTCATCTGATGCAGTATGAGCCGGTCGCTGATCTCATCATTACCGGATACGATGATATCATTGATCTTAACTTTGGCGCCTTTTGCCACATCGATACGAACAGTTACTGTATTACCCGAAGTGCTATCGGGTTTTGCATACACATCAACGACTGTATTTAAATATCCTTTTTCCGCAAAATAATCTTTGATGGTAGATTCGACAAATATTTTTGTGTAGTCGGAATAAGGTGTAACACCGCCGGTGATATTCAGTTTGGGAATGATATCTTCCTTTTCACTTTTTGAAAGTCCGGTAGGTGCATAGCGACTGATCTTCGGCAATTCTTCTGCCCGTATCACCAGGAAAACCTGGTCGCCCAATATTTTTTCTATACCGATCTCAACGCTGGAGAACAGGCGCATTTTCCATAAGGCCTTTATTGCGTTACTGATATCATCGCCGGGTATGGTCACTTCCATGCCGGTGTAGAGCCCTGTCCTTGCGATCAGCGAGTTTACATCCAGAAATTTGGATGAGATCTTACTCTGATCAAAGGTGATACCGCCGATCTCGTACTTTTTGGGGTTGCCGTAATCCACACCATTGGAATCGATGCCAAAATGCTGTGCCATCACCGGGGTAATAAAAAACGTCATCCATCCACACAAAAAAAGAATACGCACTCTGTTTTTCATTTAACTTGTATTTGATCCTTGGTTAATCCGAACCTTCGTTCGCGTTTATTAAAATCGATGAGGGCTTTGAGCAGCGCTTCCTTATCAAAATCGGGCCAGAGGGTTTCTGTAAAATAAAATTCTGTATATGCTGTTTGCCATAACAAATAATTGCTGATACGAAATTCACCGGAAGTGCGTATCATCAATTCGGGGTCGGGCATATTGCTTGTATTCAAATGTTGTTCTATCGTCTCCTCGTCAATATCTTCCGGCTGGAGTACTCCATTTTTTATTTTCTCTGCAATGGCTTGTGCAGCATGTGTGATCTCCCAGCGTCCGCTATAGCTGATCGCAAGTATAAGATGGAGGCCTGTATTTTTTTCAGTGAGTTTGCGCGCTTCATTTAATTCTGCAAAACATTCAACCGGCAAACTATGTCCGTCGCCTATCATATCGATGCGCACATTTTTCTCATTCAGTTCCGGTGTTTCGCGTCGAATGGTGCGCACCAATAATTCCATCAGTGCATTCACTTCTTCTTCCGGTCTCTTCCAATTTTCTGTACTGAATGCGTACAAGGTGAGATATTCCACTCCGAGTTCAGAACATGTTTCCACTACATTGCGCACCGCCTCGACACCAGCCTGGTGACCATAAATGCGCGCCTTGCCATGCATCTGTGCCCAACGGCCATTTCCATCCATGATGATGGCAATGTGACGGGGAATATGCGAAAGGTCGGGATGCGTAGCTGACATCAGGCTGCAAATTTATCAAAAGCGGGGCTTATCTATGTCTCCAGCCGGGCTGCGGACACTTGAGGTCGACGAAGGTATAACTCAGGAAAATTCCCGCATACATGTATTTGTCATTATGTTGGCTGTCGCCCCGCAATTTACCGGGTTCTCCCAGAGGGAGCACATCGATCTCGGTAGACCTGTCGGCCAGGGCAACCGCGGTAGCGCCATCCACCCCGGAAGCAAGAATGGACGGATCCACGTATACGGTGCTGACATCGTCGAGATAATCGGTGAACAGCCAGTGCCAGTTGGCTTCCAGGCCAACGGTAATGTTCTTGTTGAGCACACATTTCACACCACCGCCAAAGGGAATACCCACCTGCACGCGCTGGTATTTATCGTTGCCGCTAAGCTCGGGAAATTGCTGTCCTTCTGTCCCAAGTGGTTGAAGATCAACCCATTCGCCATTCAATTCGGCTTGCGGATTGAAGTAATATAGGCTCAATCCCATAAACAGATAAGGAGAGAACCAGTATTTGGGCTTTTCTCTTTCGAGGGGAAAAAAATTGAACTCGAAGCGCGCACTGGCATCGTAGATATCGGTGCGGTAGCTCAGGTTGCGGCGTTGCTGCCAGGTATTGGTTGAAATGGAGTCATAGCCGTAGGTCTGGCCGCCACTGAGGCCAATATATCCGGCAATACGGTTGTTGTAGTTATATCGAAAAAAAACCCCGGCGCCGGGCTTTACAAAAGACATGCTTTCCAGGGAATTATTGATATCGCCGAAAGAATTGGTCACCCCGCCCCAAATACCCAACTCAACCTCTTGGGCCGCAGATGGAGAGACAAAGAACAGGGCCAAAATGGCCGGGTAAAAAGTGATACGGCGAAATATTTGCATGAAAGGACTGCAAAGTTAGTGAATCAAGGGATAACGGGCTATTTGGGGGGATTATTGCGCGGGTTAGGGGATGCATTAAGTGTGTGTACTTATAATGAGGAAGAGTTGCTAAGGGGTCATTTGTCAGGGGTCAGGGGTCAGGGACGTAATTAAGTATGGGTGCCCATAATGAGGAGGGACTGCGACTGTGACTGAGCTAAGAGCTAGGGGCTAAGGGCTAGGGGCTAGGTTTTGAGTACTTATAATGAAGAAGTGTTGCCTGTGGGTCAGGAGTCAAGGGTCAGGGGTCAGGAACTTAATTAAGTATGGGTGCCCATAATGAGGAGGGACTGCGACTGTGACTGAGACTAAGCTAAGAGCTATGGGCTAAGGGCTATGTTTTGAGTACACAAACTAAAGAAGAACTGCTCCTGCCCCTTCCTTCACCCGCCTGCTACACCGCCATGAGTCTGATTCGTCAGGATGCTCTGGTAGATCACATCCATGATCTTGTTGCGGGTGCCCTCGGAACTGAGCTTGTTGGGATCGGCCGATGGCTGCACGCGGTTGGAGAGGAAGATATAGATGAGGTCATACTCCGGATCTACCCAAACCGCAATGCCGGTAAAGCCAAGATGCCCGAATGTTTTTGCTGAGGCCAGATCGCTGCAGGGTGAGCTATTGACCTTATCTGCCTTGTCGAAACCCAGACCACGGCGGCTGATATTGCTTTGTTTGGATGTCCATAAGGCCACAGTGGCGGAATCCAGATAGCGCTGTCCACCATAATATCCGTTGTTCAGCAACATCTGGTATAATTTGGCCAGATCTTCGGCATCGGAGAACAATCCGGCATGTCCTTCCACGCCACCCATCATGGCAGCACCCATGTCGTGAACATAGCCCTGCACAGTTTGATAGCGGAAATAATTATCATTTTCTGTGGGTGCGATCCTGCTTTTTGCAAACCGGTCCAAAGGATTGAATCCTGTTGTTTGCATTCCCAAAGGCTGATAAAAATGTGCGTTCACGTAGGCATCTAATTGTTCGCCCATGATCTTTTCGGCAATGCGCCGCGAGATATACATACTCAGATCACTGTATACGTATTTATTTTTTTCTTTCAGTGGTGTGGTCTTAATGATATTCCATATCGTGTCGCGGTAATCATCGCGCATATATACACCATCTGCCACTTTTACTGAAAAACCTTTAATAGGAGTTTGGTTATAATATAAACCGTTCAATGTCCCATCCGGCATCAATGTTTTTTTATAAAACGGTATCCATGCTGTCAATCCCGCCTGATGTGTGAGAATATCACTGATCTTGAGATCTGCGATCACCGTTCCTTTGGTATCGGGCAGATAATCTGCAACCGTTTTATGAATATCTAACAAACTGTCTTCATACAATTGCATCAAGGTCACGGTGGTCGCAGAAATTTTAGTTACCGATGCCAGATCATAAATGGTATTTAATTCTACCTTTTCCTTTTTCGCATAAGTATAATAACCATACGCTTTATCCCATATCACATTTCCATGCCGCGCCACCAGCACCTGGCAACCGGGTGCTGCTTGTGCGGCAATACAAGCTTTTACAATGCTGTCGATCTTTTTTAAATATTCCGGATCCATGCCCACATCTTCCGGGATGGAATATTTAAGCCGGCCGAGTTCCTCCGTTTGTACACCATCATTCACGAAAAAAACACCTGCACTTACCGGAAGCGAACCATTAAATGCTATCGCTCCAAAGATCGCTTCTGCACATGCCTGTTGCGTGTAGGCATCATCATCATAACACACTATATGATATTGGGCAGATTCCACGCGCGGCAAAGCATATGGTGTTCCGAACAACACACAAACGGTTTTGGTGGCATTGGATAATTTCCAGACGATATTTTCCGCATTGCCGCTTATACCGTAGTTAGAGCCGCCGCTGCGCTTCATGTCGTGCATCCCGACTATGACCACCTCATACTTTTTCAACTTTTCAAACATCTGCACATACGCAGCGGCATCTGCATCTTTGGAAATAGTATACTGATCCATTTTCGCGTACTTGCCCAGATATTCCTGAAACGTTGTGCTCTTACCATCACCTATGCTCAATGTTGCAATGGATATGGTGTCCAGCACTTTAAATGGAATAAGATCATCCTGCATATTTGCAAGTGTGATGCTGTTCTCTGTTATTTTTCTTTTTATCAACTCCGCTGCGGTCGTGTTGAGGTCAAAGGTGATATTCTGTACATGTACGGGCGTATAGGTATCCAATCCGGCAAATGCTTTTGCTTTTAATATCCTGCGCACAGATGCATCGATGCGTTGCTCCGTTATCACACCGTCCTGCACTGCTTTTTTTATTGCCTGAAAAGCAACGGGAACATTTTCAGAAAAAAGTAACACATCATTACCTGCAAGCAGCGCTTTTACTTCCAACTCACCCGGATCGAAATACGCAGCTACGCCTTGCATATTCAGTGCATCACTGAATACCAGCCCGCCAAAACCGAGTGTATCACGCAGCAAAGCTGTTCCCACTTTTGGAGAAATGGAGGTGGCGATATTTTTTTCATCTTCCAAAGCCGGTACATATAAATGCGCAAGCATGACAGAACCAAGCCCATCGTTCATCAATACTTTGAAGGGATATAATTCCAGCGAGTCGAGGTGATGGTAATTATGATTCACCACGGGCAATGTTTTATGACTGTCGGCAGTAACATCACCGTGTCCCGGAAAATGTTTTGCGCATGCGATGATATGGTTATCCTGCAGTGCATGCATGTACATCAATCCTTTCAGTGCCACATTCTGTCTGTCCTCACCAAAACTCCGATCGCCAATGACCGGATTTGCAGGATTATTATTTATGTCGACAACGGGAGCAAAGTCGACATGCACGCCCAATCGTTTCAATTGTTTTGCGATCACGTCACCGGCAGCGTATACCAAAGAGTCGTCGCGCATGGCACCCCAGGTAAGCTGGCGCTGAAAGGAGATAACGGAATCGAGGCGCATAGCGGGCCCCCATTCTGCATCCATGGCTATGAGCAGTGGTATTTCGCTGAGTTGCTGGTAATCATTGGTGAGTTTCACCTGTCGGGCCGGACCGCCCTGCATAAAAATGAGTCCGCCGATGCCGTAATCGGAAATAAGTTTATTTATGGAGCTCACATGCGCCGCATCTTTATTTGAATAGGCGGCCACCATGAACAGCTGTCCGATCTTCTGATCGAGCGTCATGCTTTCCATCAGACTGTCGACCCAGGGGTAGTTGCGGTCGTAAAAGGGAACTTCGGTGGCGGGCTCATCGTGCGGTGGCTCCACTTGCCGGGTGGTGGCTGCAAACCCTACCGTGAAAATGAATATCCAAAAAAACTTCGTGAACATGGCCATACTTTTCCTTTACAACACCTGTGGCAAAAATACTGTTATCCGAACCTAATCGTTTATTGGTAACACACGAACATGTCATGCTTCGCTCACAATTTCGGACAAACGCGCCTGTCTAATTGTTATTTTTGCAGTTACTCTCCGAGGTGGACATAAGCAACATGTATGTTTCAGTGAGTATGAACGACGGCGGAGGCACCTAAGGTATGGGCGATATCATTCATTTATTACCGGACAGCATAGCGAATCAGATTGCGGCCGGGGAGGTCATTCAAAGACCTGCCTCAGCAGTGAAGGAATTGCTGGAAAATGCGGTCGATGCCGGTGCCACGGATATACGCCTGTTTATCAAAGATGCCGGGAAAACCCTTATCCAGGTGATAGACAATGGCTGTGGTATGAGCACCACGGATGCCCGTCTGTGTTTTGAACGCCATGCCACCTCCAAGATCCGCAGTGCCGACGACCTCTTTCATATCCGGACCAAAGGTTTCCGCGGAGAAGCGCTTGCTTCCATCGCTGCCATTGCACAGGTGGAGATGAAAACCCGCCAACACGATGCGGAACTGGGCACACGGATACAGATCGAAGGTTTTACCTTCAAAGGACAGGAACAAGTGCAGTGTCCCGCAGGTACGAATCTTTCTATCAAGAATTTATTCTACAATGTTCCCGCTCGAAGAAATTTCCTGAAGTCGAATACCGTTGAATTAAAACATATCATAGAAGAATTTGAACGCGTTGCTCTTGCGCATGCGAATATTTTCTTCAGTATGCAGCACAATGGCATTGAATTGTTCCATCTCAAACCCGCGAATCTGCGTCAGCGCATCATTCATTTGTTCGGGAATAATTACAATGAGAAGTTAGTACCGGTAGAAGAGAATACTTCCGTTACGAATATCCGGGGATTCATTGGAAAACCCGACAGTGCTAAAAAAACGCGCGGCGAGCAATTCTTCTTCGTGAATAACCGGTTTATCAAAAGCAATTATCTGCATCATGCGATCATGTCGGTATATGCAGATCTGCTCCCGGAGAACAGTTTTCCCTTATATACACTTTTTATTGATATCGATCCCACACGCATTGATGTGAATGTGCATCCCACCAAACAGGAAATTAAATTCGAGGATGAGCGCATCATATATACTTTTATTCAGGCGGGTGTGCGCCATGCCCTGGCACAATACAGCATCACGCCTACCCTGGATTTTGAACAGGATCCCACCTTTGCCAATCTGCCGAGTTACTTCCGCAAACAGGAAACGGAGGAAAAGCCTGCTTTCAAAACCATTGAAAGCAGGATGAATGAAATGCCGGAAACGGGAAGAGGAGAATTTCCGGGCAAGCAGGTGTTTGAGCGGGAAGAACCGGAAGCCCTTACCGAAACGGATGCAGAACAGAAATCAACAGGTGCAGAATTCACACATGCCGTTTTTCAATTGCACAACCGGTATATCGTAACGCAGATAAAATCCGGATATATCCTCGTTGATCAGCAGGCTGCACATGAACGGATATTGTATGAACTGTATCTCGACAGGATGCAGAACAAACAACATTTTTCCCAACAGCAACTGTTCCCGAAAACCATAGAATTACCCGCAGGTGATGCGGCCTTATTGCAGGAATTACTGGATGATGTGAATAAACTGGGTTTCGACATCCAGCCCTTCGGGCAAAACAGTTTTGTGATCCACGGCATCCCGGCAGAATTTGAACATATGCACGAAGTGGAGGTAATAGAACACCTCATTGAACAATATAAAACCACCGGAACCGACTTACAATTAAATAAACATCAGGTGATAGCCCGCTCTTTGGCCAGAAGTAATGCTGTGCAGGCGGGCCAGGAACTCGACCAGGCGAGCATGCGCAGGCTTATCGACAGCCTGTTTGCCTGCAGTACCCCTTACGTATCGCCTTACGGGACACCTACATTCATTACTTTTACCCTGGACGCACTGGAAAAACAATTCAGGAAAAATGTGTAGCAGAATATGAATAATTACCAATTCACCAGATTCAATTATTTACCGCCTGTCATTAAAAATCTACTCATCTTGAATGGGTTGGTTTTTCTTGCGCAAATGACTATTCCTTGGGTGAACGAGCATTTTGGATTGTTCTTGTTCGAATCCAGAGAGTTCCATCCCTATCAGATCGTGACCCACATGTTCTCACATGCCAATATCGGGCATATTTTTCTGAACATGTTCGCCTTGTGGATGTTCGGGACGATGCTGGAAAATGTGTGGGGGCCGAAACGCTTTCTGATATTTTATTTGATATGTGGCTTGGGTGCTTCGATATTGAATTCCGCCGTCAATTATTATGAATATACGCAGGCGATACAACATATCAGCGCGCAAGATCTGCAAACTATCAAGATGCAGGGATATGACCTGCTGCAACAACAAAAAAATTATTTGGACCAGTATGCAGCCCGTGTAAATGTGGCGCTGAATGTGCCTACCGTAGGTGCCAGTGGCGCCATATTCGGGATATTGGTGGCATTCGGCATGTTGTTCCCCAACACACTCATTTATGTGTATTTCCTTTTCCCGATAAAAGCAAAATTCTTCGTTATCATTTATATCGCCATAGAAGTGTATTATGGATTTATCAATAGCCCCGGTGATAACGTTGCCCACTTTGCACATCTCGGCGGTGCCTTATTTGGTTTTCTTCTGGTCAAATTCTGGAATAGAAGCAAGAATACGTTTTATTGACGCATGTCCATCACGAACGATATCCGCAATACATTCAGGTACAGCGACACCATCATTCAATTGATCCTGGTGAATGTGTTGGCATTTGTGGTGCAAACCATTTTATTGGTCATCTTTTTTCTTGCCGGTCAGCGCGAGGTTTTTTTAGATTTTCTGGGCAAATGGATGTATGTGCATTCCGACTGGCACCATTTGCTCACGCGACCGTGGACACTCATCACATATCAGTACCTCCATGACCCCCTGGGCATATTGCACATTTTGTTCAATATGCTTTATCTGTTCTTTTTCGGCAGAGTATTTGTACAATTCAGTGCTCATAAAAATGCACTACCCCTCTATGTAACGGGTGGCATCATTGGCGCCTTGGTATTTGCGATCGCCTGTCATATCATTCCTTCCCTGAAAGATCTCACCGGACAGAACATGGTTGGCGCATCTGCGGCTGTTATGGCCATTGTTATTGCATCTGCAACATTGGCCCCTAATCATACCTTCTTTTTAATGTTCATCGGACCGGTGAAATTGAAGTATATTGCCCTTGTGGTCATTCTTATCGACCTGGTTTCCATGCCGCGCGAAATAAACGTTGGCGGACATCTGGCACATCTTGCAGGCGCAGCCACGGGCTTTGCTTATGTGCAGAGCTATCGCCGCGGAAGAAACTGGTTCAGGTGGTGGGATACGTTTTCACTTAGATTGCAAAATATGTTCCGCAGAAGGCGTCCCAGGATAGTATATGTTCAGCAGGATGCTGCACAAAGCAAACGCAAAGAGAAGGATAAACAACAGGAGAAACTGGATGCCATACTCGATAAAATTAAAGCGAGCGGATACGATAGTCTGAGCAAATCAGAAAAGGACTTTTTATTTAAAGTATCGAACGACAAAGAATGAAATGGTGGCAGAAGATCCTTGCAGTGATCACAGTGATCATCGGTGCCGGATTATGCATGGCTTACCTCTCCATGTTCATCAGTCCGGCAACATTCTGGCCGGCAGCGTTCTTCGGCCTGGCCTATCTCGCCTTCCTCATTGCTTTTCTGCTGCTTATGATCCCCTGGTACTTTTTGCGCAAAAGAATTTTCATTGTGCAATGTTTGGTGATCGTGTTGGGATGGAAAGCACATTTTGCCTACTTCGGACTGCATATATTTGGCAAAAAACCAAAAACAGACGACATCACGATCCTACAATACAATGTGCAAGCCTTTGATGCATATAATAAGGATGGAAAATTCAAACACCGGCCGGATATCATTCAAAATATCCGGGATGCAGATGCGGATATTATTTGTCTGGAGGAATTCAATACCTACCAGAATCATCCGACGGAACCCAGCAGCCTCGACATGGTAAAAGAAGCGTGTGGCCTGCCCTATTTTTATTATTATAAAGCGTACGAAAATAAAAAGGCGACCCGCAGTGTAGGCATTATTTTATTTTCCCGGTATCCGATCAAAGCAAGCGGGAACATCGCCTATGAGGCCCTAAGCAAATTGAATTCCACCATATATGCCGACCTGGATATAAATGGCAAAACGATCCGAGTGTTTGTTTCACATTTACAAAGTACCCAGTTGAGTCATTATGATCTGGAATTTATTGAGGCCAACGATAATAACGATACGAATTTCAGTGCTGAACGATTTACGAATAAATTAAAATCCGGTTATTCCATGCGCGCCAGGCAGGTCGACAGCATTACGCAGGTCATTGCGCACAGCCCTTATCCCGTGATCTCCTGTGGCGATTTTAATGATACACCGGTTTCGTATGCATATCGCACGATGTCGGCAAACATGCAGGATGCTTTTTTGCATTCCGGTTTTGGTATTGGTGCCACGTATGCGCCATTCCCGTTTATCCGCATTGATTATATGTTGTATAATGAAGATGCTTTTACGGTTACCGGCTATCGGCGTATAAAAGATAAAAGCAGCGATCACTACGCCTGCATCAGCAGCTTCCGGCTTTCAGAATAAAAAAAGGCTGTTGAACCTGCATTCAACAGCCATCACTAAAAGCAAACTAACTATTCAACGATAAAAACATATATGGCTTCGGCTATGCCGGGCGCATATACGTAAAACCCGGGCTAAAAATAGATGGCCTCCATACCGCCGCAAAGCGGGAGTAATCTTTTACCTGCATACGGCGAAGGGGGTGCCCTGCACAGGATTGGGATTTAGCCCGTAACTTTACCCCATGACCCGCGCATTATTTCATCAGAACGCATTATATATTACAAATACGCTCAGCAGACAAAAGGAGCAATTTGAACCGCTGCACCCTCCTTTTGTCGGATTATACGGTTGTGGACCTACCGTGTACAGTGAACCACATCTCGGTAATGTGCGCACCTTTGTTTCCTACGACCTGTTTTATCGCTATTTGACGCATCTGGGATATAAAGTGCGTTATGTGCGCAACATAACCGATGCCGGACATATTGAAAGCACCAGTGGTGAAGCGGGCGACCGCATATCTGCACAAGCCAAGCTGGAGCAAAAAGCGCCTATGGAGATAGTCCAACAGTACTCGGTGAAATTCCACCGCATCATGGAGATCATGAACTGTTTACCCCCAAGTATAGAACCCACGGCAACGGGCCATATCATAGAGCAGATAGAAATGACCAAAAAGATCATTGAGAACGGTTATGCCTATGAGAGGAACGGTTCGGTATATTTTGATGTCGAGAAATTCGCCGCGGAATATCCATATACACAATTGAGTGGTAGAAACCTGGAGGAACTCCTCAATAATACACGTGATCTGAGCGGTCAGGGAGAAAAGAAAGGAAGACTGGATTTCGCTCTCTGGATCAAGGCCGAACCCGAACATATCATGCGGTGGCCAAGCCCCTGGGGTGAAGGGTATCCCGGTTGGCATATCGAATGTTCTGCGATGAGTACTAAATATTTAGGTGAGCAGTTCGATATACATGCCGGAGGCATGGACCTGATCCCCACTCACCACACCAATGAGATAGCACAAAGCATAGCAAGTAATAAATGCACACCGGTAAAATACTGGGTGCATACCAATATGCTTACCGTGAATGGACAAAAAATGAGCAAGAGCCTGGGCAATTCCTTTTTACCTTATGAACTGTTCAATGGAGCACATCCTTTGTTGGACCGTGCCTATCCGCCTATGGTCGTTCGATTCTTTATGCTGCAGGCTCATTATTCCAGCACATTGGATTTTACCAATGAGGGATTGAAAGCGGCCGAAAAGAATTACAACCGCTTGATGTCGACATATGCATTGCTGGAAAAAATGGAAGCCGGACCTGCTGTGCAAGATGCTGATGAAAAAAATGCCAATGCATTTCTGTTGGAAGTATATGCCGGAATGAACAACGATCTCAACAGTGCACAAGCTATTGCCGCCTTGAACACTATTGCAAGCAGCATCAACGCTTGGAATAGTGCTCCGGGAAGCAAAGCACCTGTGCTGCCCGATACACTCGAACGCATTCAGGAAACATACCGCGCTTTCTTATTTGACATTTTCGGATTAAAGAACGAGAAAGGTGAAGGGAACGATAAAGTATTGGAAGCTGTGATGCAGCTTGTCATTGAATTGCGAAAAGATGCGCGTGAGAAAAAAGATTTTACCGCCAGTGATAAGATCCGCGATCAATTGAAAGCTGCAGGTGTACAATTAAAGGACGGAAAAGAGGGAACTCTCTGGGATCTCGGTTAAGCCTTCGCCAACATGCAGGGATTCAATGATATTGCAGGCATCTACGACCAAACATTTACGCATACCCGTATAGGCAAAGCACAACGCAACATAGTGTGGCGTTATCTGCTGCGTGACCTCCCCGATCCGCCCGCTTCCATACTCGAAATGAATGGCGGCACAGGTACAGATGCACTATTCCTTTTACAACAAGGATATACGGTAACCGCTACCGATGGCGCAGCTAATATGGTGTCAGAAATAAAAAAGAAGATCGCTGGTCAGACAAATGGAAAGGCACTTGTATGGGACTTGCACGGTCCATTACCTCTTGGTGATGCTAAGTATGCGGTGGGTTTCTCCAATTTTGGCGGGTGGAATTGTCTGCATACGGAAGCATTGCAACAGCTGGGATTGCAACTCCGCGATCATCTCCCGGAAAACGGTAAACTGATCGTTGTTGTCATGGGCAGAAAATGTCTTTGGGAACGATTTTATTTTTTATGGAAAGGAGATAAACATAACAGGAAAAGACGCAGATCAAAAAATGCTGTCCCTGCAAATACGGGTAGCGGCTTACTTCCTGTTTATTACTATGCACCGAAAGAATTGGCTGCATGCCTGCATCCTTATTTTACGGTGCGCACAATACGTCCTGTTGGAATTTGTATCCCGCCATCTTATATGGAAAAGGGCATGAAGAAAATACCTCTTTTATTATCCTTATGTATTGTGCTTGAAAAATTCTTCGGACTATTCCCATTTTTGTCTAACCAGGCGGATCATTATTATATGCTGTTGGAAAAAAACAAGTCGGAAGCACACATTCGCTGAAAGGCTATTACCCATTCACATCTTTCGGGTATTAAATTGTAATTTCACTTTGATTTCAGGTATGCATATTGCGTTGACACATGGTTATTTTTTGGCAGAGGATCCGAAAGAGAAAGAGATCATGCGGCCTTATGTTCCGCTGGGATTGCTTTATATATCTGCTTATCTGGAAAAACAGCATGTAACCCACACGGTATACGATACCACCTTTTCAACATTTGATGACCTTACTGCTTATTTGTTGACCGAAAGGCCTCAATTACTTGGCCTGTATGTCAATTTAATGACCAGAAAAAATATATTGCGCGTGATCCGTTTTATCCGCGAAACAGATGCATTGCGGAACATGCATATTGTATTGGGCGGTCCGGAAGTGCGCAACCATGCCGGACATTTTCTGGAATTCGGTGCCGATTATCTAGTGCTCGGAGAAGGCGAACAAACATTTTATGAACTGGCCATGTATTTGGCAGCTGAACAAAAAGGTGCTCCGTTACATATACATGGTTTGGCATTTCGTGGTATGGACAAGGAAGTAGTATTTACCTCTGAAAGGGAAAAATTAAAAGACTTAGATACGCTTCCTTTTCCCAACAGGAAAAAAGTAGACCTGCATGCCTATCTGCAGGCATGGAAAAATAAACATGGCAGGAATGCCATTTCTGTTTCGACCATGCGGGGTTGCCCCTATACGTGCAAATGGTGCAGTCGCGCGGTGTATGGACTGAGCTACCGGCGCCGCAGTCCGGAACAGGTAGTGCAGGAATTAATGGAGATCCAGAAGGAATACGCACCGGATACCATATGGTTCGTAGATGATGTTTTCACCATTAGTCATGTTTGGCTTAAGGGATTTCATGATGCCATTAAAGCAAATAATTTACAGATAGCTTATGAATGCATCACACGCGCCGACCGGATGAATGCCGAGGTGATCCAATTATTGCGTGACAGTGGTTGCTTTCGTGTTTGGATCGGTGCCGAAAGCGGTTCGCAAAAGATCATTGATGCGATGGACCGCAGAGTGGATGTGCAGCAGGTTCGGGATATGATCAGGATGACACGCGCACACGGCATGGAAGCCGGCACTTTTATCATGTTGGGATATCCGGGAGAAACAGAAGCCGATATCGAGGAAACGATACGTCATCTGAAAGCGTCGGAGCCGGATCATTTTACTATTACACTGGCCTATCCCATAAAAGGAACTGAATTATATACCGAGACCGAATCTGTATTTACGTCAGTTCCCGATTGGGCAACAGGTTCAGACCGTGAGATAGATTTCAAACGCAATTATTCGAAGCGCTTCTATCATTATGCTGTGCGCAGGGTTGTAAATGAAGTGCAATATCATAAAACAAAAAAGACGGGATTTAAAATAAAATCCATTGGCGCCAAAACAGGAATGTTCCTGAGCAAATGGTGAATTTGCCTATGCATATCACTATTGTGACACCGGGCTTTGCTGCGAATGAAGCGGATACTACCTGTATCCCTTACCTGCAGGATTATGTGCGTTCCTTGAGCCGGGCGATCGGAGGTGAACATATTGATATCGTTGCCTTGCATTATCCCTATACAAAAACGCCGTATCAATGGCATCACATTTCTGTGCATCCTATGAACGGGCAAAATATCAAATGGCCCCGAAAATATTTTTTTCTGTCGCGTGTGACACAGCAAATAAAGAAGGTCAGCATGCAAAATAACACTATCCTGCATGCTTTCTGGTTGAATGACGCTTGTCTAACAGCCCTGCCTGTCGCGCGTAAAAGACAGATCCCCATGCTCACTACAGCCATGGGTCAGGATGTGTTGTCAAAGAATATTTTTTTATCTGTGCTACCGGTCTCAAAAATGCATATTGCAGTATTCAATGCGCATATGAGAAAAGAGTTTATATCGCATCACCCGTGCGACAATATGCATATCATACCCCTTGCAGTGGATGTGCCTGCATTTCAACCAGTGGAAAGAGACATTGACATTCTGTTTGCCGGCAGTTTCACCAAGGGCAAAAGGCCAGCATTATTCGTCCAGGCATGCATAGACATTATGCGGGCATATCCCGGGATCAAATGTGTGATGGCCGGAGATGGCCCATTATTGGACCAAACTCAAAAAGCCATTGATGCACAGGGAAATCATATCCTGTGCACCGGTAAAGTGGAGCGTTCTGTTCTTTTACAGTTGATGCAAAGAAGTAAGGTGCTGATGCACACTTCGGAATATGAAGGCTCGGCAACGGTAATAGAAGAAGCTGTTTCCTGCGGCATGCATGTATTCTGTTTCGATGTGGGCAGAAATGAAAATCAGAATATTCATATATGTAATACCCTGTTTGAAATGACGACTGCCGTTTCGCAGTTTCTGCAAAAAAGTGCCGATCATACCCCGAGGCCTTCTGCCCGGCTGGAAGAAACAACACAGATGTATATTGACCTGTATCAGCATATTTTAGCGATACAAAAAGGTAATCTTTAATTTAGCGCTGTGGGGAAGGTCACGGGCATAGTATTTTTTAATCCGCGCGCAGCGCAGCACAAACCGCGCATTCCCAATTCTATATTATCGATAGCAGCTACCGTGGAGGGTAAGTGCGATTATGTGATCGTAGACGGCAACCTGGAAAGCGATCCGCTGAGCAAGCTGAAAAGCTATTTTGATACCGGAAAATATACCGTCTTCGCAGCTACCGTCATGCCCGGTCCGCAATTAAAAGAAGCCATTCCCTTTACACAATATATGCGCGCACATTATCCTTCGGTAACTATTGTATGGGGCGGATATTTTGCTTCCAATCAATGGCAGGTAGTGATGCACAGCGGGGCAGTGGATTATATCATATATGGCCCGGGCGATCATGCCTTTCCGATGCTGATGGATCATCTGCAAAAAGATGCCCCCCTGGATCTCATCCCCAATCTCATTTGGAAAGACAATGGAAAGATATTGCGGAACCACAAGGATGAATTATACGATCAGGATACGCTTCCTGCGTTGCCCTATGAAAAACTCAACACCTTCTACCCCATAAGCCGCTACTTAGGTAAAACATTTCTGGGCAATAAAACCATCGCATACCACAGCAGCATCGGATGCCCGTTCACCTGCGCATTTTGCGGCATTGTGCCGATCTATAACGCAAGGTGGAGAGGCCGCTCTGCGGAAATGATCCTTCGCGATATCAAATTTTTAAAAGAAACTTACGGTGGGGATGCGATCGAGTTCCACGACAATAATTTTTTCGTTTCAGAAAAACGCAGTGTTGCCTTCGCGGAATTGATCGAAAAAGAAAATATGTCGTGGTGGGGAGAAGGCCGCATTGATACCATGGATAAATACAGCGATGCAAGTCTGGAAAAATTGCGCCGTTCCGGTTGTCGCATGATCTTTTTTGGAGCTGAAACAGGAAATGATAAGATATTGCAGATGATGGATAAAGGCGGAACGCAAACAGGCGATCAGATACGTGCTTTTGCAGCGCGCATGAAACAATTTGACATCATCCCGGAATATTCTTTTGTGCTGGGCACTCCCGGCGCCAATGAAACAGAAGTCTCTGAACAAATTGATGCAGATATCGCATTCATCCGGGAGATCAAAACGATAAATCCCGATACAGAGATCATCATTTATGTGTACAGCCCGGTTCCTACTGAAGGCAGCGCATTATTCGAAGAGGTCAAAAACAACGGATTTCAATTTCCAAAAGAGTTGCAGGACTGGATTACACCACAATGGGAGCACTTTGATCAGAGAAAAAACCCGCTTACACCCTGGCTGAAACCATACATGATCGACAAGATCAAAAATTTCGAAACGGTATTGAATGGTTATTATCCCACTTTATCGGACACCAGATTGAATCTAAAAAAACGCCGGCTCATGCATACCATTTCTTCCTGGAGGTACAGAAATAAGATATATGCACGGCCCTATGAGATAAAAGCACTGCAAAAATTTTGGTTGAAATACCGGCAGCCTGAGACAGAAGGATTTTAATGCATTTATTGCGCAAAATATATACATCCATATATCAGCCGGTGGTCCGCAGAAGGATACACCGTACTACTTTTTATACGTATCGCGAGCTCCGGTTGCGCATCCCGCCCGGTGTTTTTCATCCCGGATATTTTTACAGCACACGATTATTATTAGAATATATAAAGCTATATGACCTGCAGGGTAAGCGATTTCTCGAGTTGGGTGCAGGCAGCGGCCTGATATCCTTTGTGGCTGCCAAAGCCGGTGCCCGGGTCACTGCTATTGATATCAATCCTGCGGTAATCGAAAATCTGCACGAAAACGCCAGAACAAACCGAGTAGAAATAGAGATTTTACACAGTGACCTGTTTTCTGCTCTGCCCGGAAGAATTTTTGACCATATTGTGATAAATCCCCCCTATTATCCAAAAAATCCGAAAAACAGCTTTGAGCAAGCATGGTACTGCGGTGAGGATCATGCGTATTTCAGAAAATTATTTCCTGCATTGCGATCTGCTATTACATCGGATACACATGTAGATATGGTATTATCCGAATCCTGTGACCTGCAGATGATCGAAAACATTGCAGCCGGATCAGGTATACAAATGAAAATGACACAGCGTGCATCGAAATTCCGGGAATCGCACTTTATATTTGAGTTACAGAGCACTGCGTAATGTATATCGAACACCATCTGCAAGAAAATATTCCGGCACACAGACAAGCATTACGCCGTTCTGTATTGCGCACACTGGCCTATTTCGATATCTGGCACTATCCGCTTACATTCAATGAATTGGTGCGCTTTTGTGATACGCCGGTACACGATGGGCATGCTTTGCATGCGGTTATTAAAGAACTGGAAGAAGATCTGGTCATCTTCAGAGAAGGCAGCCTGTATAGCATTACCAATGACGAATCCTGCTTTATCAAACGGAAACACGGAAACGACAAAGCTGCGGAGATGATGCCCAAAGCGGCGCGTCGGGCACAATTCATCCATAGGTTTCCTTTTGTCCGGAGTGTAAATATCAGCGGCTCCATGTCGAAGAATTATTATGATGAAACCACCGATTTTGATTTTTTCATCGTAACTGCACCGGACAGATTATGGATATGTAAGTTGTTGTTGACCGCCTATAAGAAATTATTTTTATTTAACAACCGGAAATACTTTTGCATCAATTATTACGTGGATACAAATGGCCTGCAAATACCCGATAAGAATATTTTTTCGGCCATGGAAGTATGCACCCTGAAAAACATTACCGGTGCAGATATCTTCAAGCAATTTATTCAGGAAAACAAGTGGACTTCTGATTACTATCCCAATAACGCCTTCTATCCGTCAGAGATGCCCACGCGCAAAGACCCTGTGTTCAAAAATTGCATGGAATGGCTGTTGGGTGGTTCCTTCGGCAATAAGGTCGACACTTTGGCTTTCCGCATTACCACTTATTTTCTCCGGAAAAAATATCGCACATTACAACCTGAGGCCTACGCATTGAATATGCGCAGCAAAAAAGATGTGAGCAAACATCATCCTCAGGGATTTCAAACAAAAGTGCTGCGCGCTTTTCAGGATAAATGCACATCCCTGGAAGCACGCACAGGCATTTCTATTGCATGAATTCAGATATACTGATAGTAAATAGTTATTTCCTTGCGCTGGACCCCAAGCAATTCCGGCATATGCAACCTTATCCCCCACTTGCATCCTTATACGCAGCATCTGTTTTGCGGAACAACGGATATACCGTTCGTTTTTCTGACACCGTTTTTGCTTCCGGCCCCGAGGAAATGTATCCATCTATTCAGGCACATACAGGACGTATTGTATGCATCATTGACGACGGCTTCAATTATCTCACTAAAATGTGCCTCGTCAATATGCGATCTGCATGCCACCGGATGATCGATGAAGCAAAACGAAATGAATGTACCGTTATCGTGAGCAGCAGTGATGCCAGCGACCATAAAGCGGAATATCTGGCTGCCGGTGCCGATTATCTGCACTTCTGGGTGAAATAGAAGAAACCATACAGGAACTGATCATATGTAACGAACGAATCAGACAAGCCTCTTGATCAAAATACCGGATTGGCCTTTTTATCAGATGGAAGTAGAACACTTCGGCGCGCAATGTATTGCACGATCTGGATGCCATTCCCTTTCCCGCCTGGGACCTGGTTGACATGCAACAGTACGCTGCAGTCTGGAAAAAACACAGGGGATATTTTTCCATCAATATGAGCACTACGCGCGGTTGTCCATTTAAATGCAATTGGTGCGCAAAACCCATTTACGGAAACAGATATAATGCGCGCAGTCCGCGCAATGTGGTGGATGAGATCGACATGTTGATCAGGCAATTTGGCATAGAACATATCTGGTTCTGCGACGATATTTTCGGATTAAAACCCGGCTGGATAAAAACATTCCGCGATGAGATCCGTGCACGTGATCTGAAAATCCGTTATAAAATACAGGCACGTGTAGATCTGTTGCTGGAAGAAGAAGGAGGTGAAAAATTCACCGGCAATATACGCGCACTTGCCGAATCGGGTTGTGATGAAGTGTGGGTCGGAGCAGAAAGTGGCTCGCAAAATATTCTCGATGCTATGGATAAAGGCACGAAAGTGGAACAGATCTTCACAGCTGTGCGCAATATGCAAAAAGAAGGAATAAAACCCTGTCTGTTTTTGCAATTCGGCTATCCGGGTGAAACCTTTGCCGATATTCGCAAAACCATAAACATGGTAAATACACTTGTCCCGTACGACATTGGCATCTCAGTGAGTTATCCTTTACCGGGCACATCCTTTTATGAACGGGTAAAAAATCAATTGCAGGAAAAACAAAACTGGGACGACAGCGATGATCTTGCCATGATGTATCGCGGTTCCTATCCACCCGCATTTTATCGCGCACTGCATCGTTATGTGCACAAAAGATTTCGTGTTGCGCAGGGATCTCTTGCGTTGCGCAGGCTGTTGACTTTTCGCGATCCCGGTCCGAGAGCCACCTATCGCATTACCGGATTGCTCTATTTTATTCCCGCAAGTATATGGTTTGGAATACGCATGCGCATGCATCAGCGCATACAAAAAGATGCTACTACCCTGCAAACACGAACGATCAACGGATAAGAGTTACGTTACCGTAAGAAGAAGTTTTCTGTCCGGTTTCAAATTGCACCTGCACGATATAGGCATATACACCATTGTTCACAGGCTGACCATTGAAGGTGCCATCCCAGCCTTTTGTAACATCACCGGGTAAAACATTTTCAGCTGAGAACACCAGCTCTCCCCATCTGTCATATACTTCCATGCGACTGATCATGGTGAAATTATATCCATACACAAAGAAATAATCGTTCACATTATCCCCGTTCGGAGTGAAAGTATTTGGAACGAACATGATATTTCCGGGATCGGGCAGCACTGTTA